>JBFLXM010000034.1:0-69106 GCA_040757175.1 Thermodesulfobacteriota bacterium | reverse complement strand
ACTGTTGGAAAAAATGGCACCAAATCTCCCAGGATTTAAGAGAGCCCCCGCGTAAGAGGCTGTTACAATTAGATGTTTTAAAAAACCTGGCAGTTCATAACTGTCTCTTAAGTTAGCGCTTATGCCCCTGGTCCCTCCCCCCTCACAACACTCCTTTAGTAGAAGGCACGCCTTTGGCCCTGGGTTCCGGTTGGGTGGCCTGGTCCAGGGCCCGGCCCGCGGCCTTGAAGATGGCCTCGATGATGTGGTGGGTGTTTTCGCCGTAGGGCACGCAGATATGCAGGGTGATGCCCCCGTGGACGCTCACCGCCCGCCAGAACTCCTTCACCAGTTGGGGGTCCAGGGCCGCGGCGCCCGGGGGGAAAGCCACCTGGAAGTGGAGAAAAGGGCGGTTGCTCAGGTCCAGGGTTACCATCGCCAGGGCCTCGTCCATGGGCACCCGGGCGTCCCCGAAGCGGCGCACCCCGGGGCGCTGCTGCAGGGCCTCCTTAAAAGCGTGGCCCAGGCAGATGCCCAGGTCTTCCACGGTGTGGTGCTGGTCCACGTGCAGGTCGCCCCGGGCCTTGACCTTTAAATCAAAGTAGCCGTGGGCCGCGAAGAGGTGCAGCATGTGATCCAGGAAGGGAATGCCGGTCTGGATGTCGGCTTCGCCCCGGCCGTCCAGTTCCAGTTCCAGTTCCACCTCGGTTTCCTTGGTCTTGCGGGTGATGCGGCTTAAAGGGGTCATGGGAGTTCCTTCCTAAAGCGGTGGGGCCGCGTCTTAAAGTTAAAAATTCATAGTTGAGACCTCTGCGAAAGTCTCATGTGGAACAGCCGCCCCCGGCTGTCCACCCCTTATTTAGTAGCAGGCGAGGGCGCCTGCTCCACATTTTGATAAAAAACCAGCAAATGAGACTTTCGCAGAGGTTCCAGGTTCAAGGTTGATGTAGGGTGGGCACGGCCCACCATTTCCTCAGCTCTTTACAGCCGTTGCATTATATTAAAACTTTTGCCCAACACAGGCAAATCTTTATGGTAATATACTCAATAGATAAGGGAAGGCGGCCGGGGTCCGGCCCCTTTTTGATAAATTTTTGGCGGAATTTAGGGGATAGCGTGCATTTATGAAAAGACTGTGGTGGCAGGGGCCCGCTCCCGGGGCCCAGAGGAAGTTTTTTGTTGCGGCTGGGGTTATCTCTATGGCGGTGATGGTCCTGGCCGCGGGACTGGCCGCAGGGGCCGAGCCCCGGCTGGCGGTGACGGAAACCGTCCATGATTTCGGCAAGGTGTTTGAAGACAAGGCCCTGGCCTATACCTTCCAGATCAAGAACGACGGCACCGCGCCTTTACGGGTGGAGGAGGTGGACCCGGATTGCGCCTGCACCGTGGCCGATTATGACCGGGTCATTCCCCCCGGGGGCCAGGGCAAACTCACCCTGACCATCAAGCCCTATTCGGTGCTCCGGGATTTTATCAAGCACACCAAGGTGAGATTCAATGACCCAGACCGGCCGGAGCTGGAGTTGACCGTAAAGGGTTATGTACAGCCCATCATCGAGATTCAACCCAACCACATCGTCAGGCTGCGGGGCAGGGCGGATGAGGATTTGCGGGGCGAGGTGCGTTTTATCTCGCACCTTGCCGCCCCCTGGCAGATTACCAGTGTTGACAACAGCATTCCCCAACGGGTTGCGGTCAGTGTGAAGGCCGAAAAACCGGGGCAGGTTTACGTCCTGGAAGTGCGGAACATCTCCCGGGAATCAGGGAACTACGGCGGCAAAATCGAACTTCATACCACTTCCCGGGAACGGCCCCGGCTCATTGTCCGGGTGTTTGCCAATATCTATCCTTCCGGCTCCGGCACGCCTTGAAGCAGCAGTTCGGTCAGGAGGTGGTTCAAAAAGGCCCTAACCGCTTGCCGCAGCAGTAATTCCCGTTCCTTGGGGGCCGGAGGGCCGGGATTCACCGGGGAACTCACTTCGATCCGGTCGCTGAAGGCAAACAGGGTTTCGCCCCCCCGGGTGATGGCGCCGGAGACCTCCAACTGGGCAGAGATTTTGCCCGTTAAGAAACGGAAATGTTCACCTTTGAGGCGCACCCGCCAGACGGTGCCGGAGACCTGGCAAGTCCCTTGGGGTCCTTGCAGCCTCAGGCCGTTGGCTTCCCAGGCCTGGGCCATTTCCGTGTGCAGCAGGGAGCGGAAGGTGTCGGGGTCGGTTCCCTGGGTTTCTTCCACGGCAAAAGGCTCCAGGTTATAGGCGACCCGGTCGGCTTCGAACCCGGGAGCGCGGTAATAATCCTTCACATAGCGCCCCGGTTGCAGGGTTATCCCTGAAACCGGGGCCGGCAGCGGCCGAGGCACGCAACTGCTGCCGCCAACCATTAACAGGGCCAGGAGCCCCAGGGCGAGTTGCTTGGTAAACCACATGGTCCTCTCATTATCATAATCATCCAGTCTCTGGCAAAGAAAATGGTGAGCCGGGGGAGAAAGGAGGGTTCTGATGGGCACGGCAGAGAAGATCACCCTGTCGGTAATTAAAGCGGACGTAGGTGGTTGGGTGGGCCATTGCACCTGCCATCCGGACATGATGGCGCTGGCCCGGGAGATCGTTCAGAAGGCAGTGGACCGCGGTTTCCTGATAGACGGGCAGGTGCTTAACGTGGGTGATGACGCCGAACTGATCATGACCCACGAGCGGGGCGAAAATGATACCGAGGTCCATAAGTTCGCCTGGGACACCTTCATGGAACTCACCGCTCTGGCCAAGAAGTTGAAGCTTTACGGGGCCGGGCAGGATATGCTGGCCGACGCCTTCTCCGGCAACGTCAAGGGTATGGGCCCCGGGGTGGCGGAGATGGTCTTCGCAGAACGCAAAAGCGAGCCCATCCTCATCTTCATGGCCGACAAGACTTCTCCGGGGGCCTGGAACCTGCCGCTCTTCCGCATCTTCGGCGACCCCTTCAACACCATTGGCCTGGTCATCGACCCCAACATGCACCGGGGGTTCCGCTTCCGGGTGCTGGACGTGGTGGAACACAAGGAATGGATCCTCTCCTGTCCGGAGGACATGTACGATCTCCTGGTATTGGTGGGGGCTACAGGCCGGTACGTCATCGAAAACATCTACCGCAAGAAGGACAACGAAGTGGCGGCCGCGGCCTCTTCCCAGAGGCTGGGACTCATCGCCGGCCGTTACGTGGGCAAGGACGACCCGGTGATGATCGTCCGCTGCCAGTCGGGCTTCCCGGCAGTGGGGGAGGTCCTGGAGCCTTTTGCCTTTCCCCACCTGGTGGAGGGCTGGATGCGGGGCTCCCACCACGGCCCCCTGATGCCCTGCGCCTTCAAGGACGCGATCCCCAGCCGCTTCGACGGGCCGCCCCGGGTTATCTGTGCCGGCTACCAGTTAACCGACGGCAAGCTCCTGGGGCCCATGGACATGTTTGCCGACGTGGCCTTCGATGAGTCTCGCAAGGAGGCCAACCGGGTGGCCAATTATATGAGGCGCCACGGCCCCTTCGAGCCCCATCGCCTGGGCCTGCACGAAATGGAATATACCACCATGCCCCAGGTCATGGCCTTTATCTTTGAAAAGTCGGCCATTCCCCGGCGCAGCGACCTGGAAGACCGGCTGCAGGCGCTCTTCCCCCATCTCCGGGAGTTGCGGGTGGTGGACCCGGGCATGCGGGATTTGGACTCCATCCAGAAGACCGTGGCCCGGGAGGCCGCGTATTATCTGGAGGAAATTACTCCTTCCGGGGCCAAAATCGGCCTTTCCGGCGGGAAGACGCTGTATCATCTGATCAACTATCTGGAAGCGGAGCGCCTCACCGGTCTGAAGCTCTATCCCCTGACCATGACTCCCATTCTCACCATGCCCGGGCTCACCGCCAATGCCCTGGTGGGGATGATGAGCACCAAGTATCCGGATGCCACGGCCTTCATCCTCCCCTCCATGCCGGTGAGTTCCAAGGAGGAATATGAGAAGAGATTGGCGGCCAATCCGGACCTCTTGAAGATTTACCAGGACATCTGGAACGTGGACATCATGGTCCTGGGGATCGGCTATCTCACCGGCCCCCTGCCGGGTTTCAGGGCCCTGGCTTCCCAAGAGCTGGGGTTGACCGCGCAAGACCTGGCGGCCAAAGGGGTGGTGGGGGAGATCAATCACACTCCCATCGACGCCCAGGGTGAACCCCTGACCGACTCCCAGGACCCGGAACTGGCAGCCCTGACCCGGCGGGTCATCGGCGTGGGGGCCCTGGATTTAAGGGAGCGCGCGGCCCAGGCCGACCGTTATGTGGTGGCGGTAGCCGGGGGCCTGGAAAAGACCGAGGCCATCCGGGCCTGCCTCAAAGGCCGCTATTTCAATGTGCTGATCACGGACGCCTATGTGGCGGAGGCCATATTGCAGGATTAGCAAAGGATCGCCCAGCCGGTTGGTATGCTGACTTTTCGGAAAATCGCCCAGTTGATCGCCAGCCTGTTGGCCATCCTGGTGTTGGGGAGCCTGGGGTTTGTCTGGCTGGAAGGCTGGCCCTTCTTTGACGCCCTGTACATGACGGTGACCACCCTCACCACCGTGGGTTACGGGGAGGTGCATCCCCTGACCCCCCTGGGAAAGGCCTATAACATGGTCCTGATCCTGGCGGGCATGGGGGTCCTGTTCTACATCGTCACCTCCCTGGCCCGGGTGGTGGTGGAGGGGGAAATCGCCGCGGCCTTGGGGAAGCGAAAATTGCTGAAACAGATTAAAAAAATCAGCGGCCACTATATTATCTGCGGGTTCGGACGCCTCGGCGAAATTATCGCCCGGCAACTAAAGCAGCGGGGCGTGCCCTTGGTGATCATCGAGAATAAACCGGAACTCATAGCCCAACTGGATGAATCAGGGTATTATTTTGTCTCCGGAGACGCCACCAAAGAAGAGGTGCTCCAGGAAGCAGGCATCGACAGGGCCCAGGGCCTGGTGTCCGTGGTGCATTCCGACGCCAGTAACGTCTATATCGTCCTCACCGCCCGCAGCCTCAACCCCCGCCTGTTTATCGTCGCCCGGGGCGAGGAACCGGGATCAGGGAAAAAACTTCTCCAGGCTGGGGCCGACAAAGTGGAGTCTCCCTATGAAATGGGGGGCCGGAAGATGGCCCACACCATCTTGCGCCCCACGGTAGTCACCTTCATGGAACTGGCCATGCACGAAGGGGTGGAATGGAGCATGGAGGAGATCCGGGTGGGGGAGACCCCCTCCATGATCGGCCAGCCTCTCAAAGACTCCGGGATCCGCCAGAAATACAATTTGATCGTGGTGGCCATCAAACGGATCGACGGGGAGATGCTCTTCAATCCCTCTCCGGAGACGGTTATTCAGGCGGGGGATACCCTGATCCTCCTGGGGATGCGCCAGGACCTGGAAGCCCTGGAGGAGGTACTGCATTAAAGACAGTTTGCAGTTTTTAGTTTACAGTTTTCAGTATTAAAGAAAAAGGAGCATAGGGCGCGTCTTACGCGCCAAACTGGGCTCCGTATTTTGCAGACGGGATTATATGGTGCGTAAGACGCACCCTACAATAACCTTGAACCTGGAACTTTGAACTTTGAACTCTTACGAGGGAGGAAGCCATGTCCCCAGCAAAAATCGGCCGGGGGGTGAGCGTCACCTTTTACGGGCACTCGGCCTTCAAATTAACGGACGGCAAGGTGAGCGTGGTCATCGACCCCTGGCTCAGCAATCCCCTGCTTAATACCCCCCTGGAGAAGGTGGGGAAGGTGGACCTCATCCTGGTGACCCACGGCCACGGCGACCACGTGGGGGAAACGGTGGCCCTGGCCAAGAAGACCGGGGCCCCGGTGCTGGCCATCCACGAGCTTTCCGTCATCCTGGCCAAACAGGGCGCGGCCCGGACCATCGGCATGAACAAGGGGGGCACCGTGCCTTTTCACGGTCTCCAGGTGACCATGACCCACGCGGTGCATTCCTCCGTGGTGGAGGAGGGGGGGAAGCTCCTGGCCGCGGGGGACCCCGGGGGTTTTGTCATCCGGTTCCCCAACGGCTTTACCGCCTACCACGCCGGGGATACCGCGGTCTTCAAGGACATGGAACTTATCCGGGAACTATATCAGCCCGACCTGGCCCTGCTGCCCATCGGCAGCCACTATGTCATGAACCCGGCGGAGGCGGCCTTGGCCTGTAAGCTGCTGAAGCCGAAATGGGTCATCCCCATGCACTACGGCACCTTCCCGGTGCTCACCGGCACGCCGGAAGAGCTGCGGGAGCTTATCAAGGGCGAAGGCATCGAGGTGATTGCCCTGAAACCGGGGGAAACGGTGGAATGATGCCTCACGCCAAGGCGCAAAGACGCAAAGACGCAAGGCATTATAAATACTTGTGTTTTTACGCCTGCGCGTCTTGGCGTGATAATTACTAAATGCCGACTAACAATCCTAAGAAAATGCGTCGCAAAAAAGTCTGGCGGACCTATCCGGAACAGCCGGAGTTGATTAAGGAACTGAGCACCCGTCACGAGGTGCCCTCCCTGATCGCCCGAATTTTGTTAAACCGGGGCGTCATCACGCCCGAAGACGTCCTAGCCTTTCTGGAGCCGAACCTGGAGCGTCTGCATCCCCCTTTTGCGTTGCCTGACCTGGAGAAGGCCGCGGCCCGTCTGGGGGAGGCCGTGAGGCAGGGGGAGACGGTGGCGGTCTACGGGGATTACGACGTGGACGGCCTCACCTCCACCTGTTTGCTCCAGCAATTTCTCCAGGAATTGGGGCTTACCTGCCTGACTTATATTCCCGACCGCCTCCAGGAGGGCTACGGCCTCAAAATTCCCGCGCTGCGGGAGCTGGCCCGCCAGGCCCGGTTGCTGATCACCGTGGACTGCGGCATCAGTGACGCGGCCGAGGTGGCCTGGGCCCAGGAACAGGGCCTGGAGGTGATCGTCACCGATCACCATGAGCTGCCCCCGGAGCTGCCTCCGGCCCTGGCAGTGGTCAATCCCAAGCGGGGGGGCAAGGATTATCCTTTTGCGGATTTGGCAGGGGTGGGGGTGGCGCTGCTCCTGGCCCTGGGGGTGCGTGCCCATCTCCGGGAGAGGGGCTGGTTCAATAAGCATCCGGAGCCTAATTTAAGGGCCTACCTGGACCTGGTGGCCCTGGGCACGGCCGCGGACGTGGCCCCCATGGTGGGGGAAAACCGCATCCTGGTGCGCCAGGGCCTGAAGGTCCTGGAGGAGAGCCGCCGCCCCGGGTTGGTGGCCCTGAAGGAAGCCGCGGGCCTGGAGGGAAAACCTATTTCCTACCGGGATGCCATCTTTCGCCTGGCGCCCCGCCTCAATGCCGCGGGGCGCCTGGGCCAGGCTAAGGGGGCCCTGGAGCTTCTCCTGAGCGATGACCTGGCCCAGGCGAGAACCCAGGCCCGGTGCCTCAACGACCTCAACCGGCAGCGCCAGGGCCTGGAGGAGACAGTTTTGCGCCAGGCCCTCACCCTGCTGCGGTCCCCGGGGATGATGGACCGCCGGATGTGGGTCCTGGCCGGGGAGGGATGGCACCCGGGGGTGTTAGGGATTGTGGCCGCGCGGCTGGCGGAGGAGCATCACCGGCCCGTGGCCCTGGTAAGCCTGAAAGATGGCCGGGGCCGGGGCTCGGGCCGGAGCGTCGAGGGGTTTCATCTCTTCCGGGGGCTCCATGCCTGCCGGGAAGTGCTCCAGAAATATGGGGGCCATCAGTACGCGGCCGGGTTCGAAGTGGCGGCTGCTGATTTGGAGGCCCTGCAAGAGGGTTTGGAGCAGGCATTTCTAACCCAGGTGGGTCAGGAGCCGCTGCGGCCCACCCTCAAAGTGGACGCCCAGGTGGAGCTGGGGGAGTTGGACAGCCGGTTTTATCATCACCTGGAGCGCCTGCGGCCCTTTGGCCCCGGGAATCCGGAGCCGGTCCTAGCCTGCGCCGGCGTGGAGTGCCTCGCCTCCCGGATCGTGGGGGAGAGGCACCTGAAGGTGCGGCTGGCCCAAAACGGCTGCCTGACGGAGGCCATCGCCTTTGACCTGGCCGCGGCCCATCCCCTGGCCGGTCCCCTGGAGGTGGCCTTCAGCCCCAGGTTCTCTTATTATCAAGGGCGCCTGCGCCCGGAGCTGCGTCTGCTGGATTGGGCCCGGGTTTGAAGTGGCTGTCTGCCAGCAGCGATTACCTGTAAGACAAAAAAGTTTGGGAGAATTGGGCAGACAGAGCTCACCCTAGATTATGTCCCATTTTTTGATACCGAAAACCGAAAACGGAAAACAGAAAACCGCATTAGTCCTTGCCCCTTATCATGGTTCTGTGATAGAGGATGAAAATACCCGCAAGGTCGCCAAGGAGGACTCATGGCTGGGGTCAATAAGGTTATCCTGGTAGGTAATCTGGGCGCGGACCCGGAGATGCGCTACACCGCCGGCGGAACCGCGGTGTGCAAGTTCAGACTAGCCACTACCGAGAGATATAAAGACCGCCAGGGCAACATGCAGGAGCGCACCGACTGGCACCGGGTGACGGCCTGGGGCAAGCTGGCGGAAATCTGCGGTCAATACCTCGCCAAGGGGAAACAGGTTTATATCGAGGGACGGCTGGAGTACGGGTCTTACGAAAAGGATGGGGTGAAGCATTACACCACCGATATCATCGCCAATACCATGCAGATGTTGGGGCTGGCGGGCAACCGGCTGCAAGAGCCGGAACCGTCCTTCGGCCCGCCGGAAGGGGGCGTCCCGGAAGACGACATCCCCTTTTAATCACCGAAAGAGGAGTTTTCCAGGGGAAAGCCAGGGGTTTCGGGCCCTTGTCGGTTATAAATTGCCAGGACCTCCATCGGGCTATGGTCTGCCCGGCATCGACTCCCAGCGCCCGCCGCGTTTAGTGGATCTGTTTTCCCCGGCCTTTTCCAGCCATGACGACCTTAAACAGACGCCGCGCCCTCAGGGAGCAAATCGTGGCCCTGTTACAGGCCGGAGATTTTCCGGCCTTGACAGCCTTGGCGGAACAGGAACCCAAGGTAGCCGACCAACTGGCGAGCTACCTGTTCAACCCCGGGGACCTGCTGCACTGGCGGGCGGTGGAGGGGCTGGGGTGGGTGGCCGGGGCCCATCCGGAGCAGGTCCGCAAACTCATCAGCAGGCTGCTTTACCAGTTGAACGAAGATTCCGGCAGTTTCGGCTGGCTGGCCGCCGCGGCCCTGGGGGAGATCGGACGCCACCAACTGTCCGTGGTGGCAGAGATTCTGCCCATGTTTTACGGGTTTCTGGAGCAAGACTTTGCCCGGGTGTCCATGCTCTGGGGGCTGGGACGGTTGTGGGAGGTCCACCCCCGGGCCTTGCCGGAAGCGGCGCCCCTGCTGCTGGGCTTCCTGGAGGATGCCGATCCCCAGGTGCGGGGACTGGCGGCCTGGTGCCTGGGAAGATTAGGTCCCCAGGAGGCGAAAGAGGCCCTGGAGGGTCTGCTGGGGGATGACGGCCCGGTGCAGCTTTACGACCAGGGAGAATTGCGGCGCACGGCCGTGGGCCCCTTGGCCCAGGCAGCCTTAGACCGGATATCCCGGTCCGGCTGCTAGCCGGCAGAAGGAATTGCTGAAAATAATCTTGCCAGAGAGAGGATGAAACATATGTTCTTATTGATTGTGGGATTCGGGGTGGGCGTGTTTGTGGGCTATAAATATCCTCAACAGGTGGAACAGGTGGCGGAGACTGCTAAAAAGCTGGTCAACGAGGTGAAGGAAAAACTCTTCAAAGGATCGACCCCCCAGGGTCCCCAGTGATAAAGTGAGCAGTAAGCAGTGAGCAGTAAGCAGTGTGAAAAAGGTCCGCTGAGACTTTTCTTTTACTGCTTACTGCTCGCTGCTCACTCCTGCAGCCGCAGCCCGATGACCGCGCCCTGGCGGCCGGTGCGGTGTTCCCGGCGGTAGGAGAAGAACAGGTCCCCCCGGCAGCGGGTGCAGAGGCCGGCAAGGTCAATGTGCCGGGGCTTGAGCCCGGCGGCGGTCAACTGATCCCGGCTCAGGGCCCAGAGATCGAAGTAGGTGGGCCGCACCTGGTAGGACCACAGCTCCGGAGGGAATTCCCGGCGGTATTGGCGGAATTCCGCACAGCAAGGTCCCAGGCTGGGGCTGATGGCCGCCACCAGGTCTGCGGGGCGCGAGCCGCAGGTCTCCTGCAGGCGGACTACTGTTTCCCGGAGAACGTTCCGGACCTGGCCCCGCCAGCCGCAGTGGACGTTGGCCGCCACCCGGCGCACCGGGTCATAGAGCATCACTGCCTGGCAGTCCGCCTGCTTGATGAGGAGACCCAAGCCCGGCTGGGTGGTGATGAGGATGTCCGCCTCCGGAATCTCCTCCTCCGGGGCGGCATTGGGTTTGGTGACCAGGGATTCCCGGCAGCCGTGCACCTGGGTGGCGCTCACCAGCGCAGTCAGGCCCAGGGACTGCTGCACCAGGTCGCGGTTATGGACCACCAGGGAGCGCTGGTCTCCCACCGCAAAACTCAGATTAAGACTGTGAAAGGGCTCCGGACTCACTCCCCCCTGGCGGCCAAAAAAGCCGTGGACCACCTGTGGAAAAGCAGCCAGGAGAGGCGAGCGGTATAGGGGGAGGCCGCCCGTTTCTGCAAGAATTAAGGGCATGGGCAAATCTTCCTTTAATACGGGACAATTTAGCATACCGGGAGGCAGACCGGAAGAAGGTCGGGGCGCAGATTTATTCTGAACCCGGCTGTCTAGTCGTTTACTTTGGAAGGAGAGTGGTAGTGCCGGAAAAGAACTTTTTGATCGTCCAGCACATGGATTGGGAGGGGCCGGGCGCCCACCTGCTGGCGGCCCTGGCGGAGGCCAAGGCGGGTTACCAGATTTTGGCAGCCTGGCATGAACCCCTGCCGCAGCTGGACGCATTTACGGGCCTGATCGTCCTGGGGGGCTCCCCCAACGTGGATGAAGAGGAGGAGTTCCCTTATCTGCGACCCCTCAAAGCCGCAATTCGGGAAATAATCACGGGGGGTAAGGCCTATCTCGGGTTCTGCCTGGGCCATCAACTTCTGGGGCTTGTACTGGGTTGCCGGGTGGGGCCTCTCCCGAAAAAGTCCGTGGGTTTCATCACCGGGGAGCTGACCGGGGCGGGCCAGGCCCACCCGGCGTTCCAAGGCTTGCCCCCCCGGTTGGATCTCTTTAAATGGCACGGCCAGGGGGTGCTGCCGCCCTTGCCCCCGGGGGTGGAGATTCTGGCGCATTCTGCCGCCGCGCCGGTGGAGGCGCTGGGTCCGGCAGGCAATCCCCGGGTGGTGGGCCTCCAGTACGACAACCACGCCGGAGCCGGAGATGTGCGGCAATGGCTGGAGCACGACGGCCCCTGGGCCTTGGATGGCAGCGGTGCGGACCCGCAGGGGATGATGGCCACCGCCATGGCCAAAGAAGAGAGCATGGGCCGCCTCTTCCGTCTCTTTATGGGCCGTTTTCTGGACCTGGCCTAGATTCCTGTGGTCAGGGCGCACCCAGTGTGCGCCCTGACACACTCTGCCCTTTCCTTCCAAGAGACTTCCATTTAAGTTAGGTCTGCAACAAGGTTCTTCTCCATTCTTCTAAAGATGTTTTGGGACTTGGCATCATAATTGAAGCTAATTAGAAGAAAATTAACTTGGAGGGACGGGGATGAAGCGGAATAAACGCACCATGATCATGGCCCATGAGGATTTAACTCCCCTGACGGAACATATCCTGTCCCAGATGGGCCACGAAGGAACCAGCATCCGCAAGCGTTTGAAGCATTTTTACCGGGAGCGGACCACCAGCGATCCGGTGCCTTATGAGGAGCACCTGGAAAACCCGATCTAAAAAGAAGTGTCAATTTTTTGGCAGGGTTACCTCTGGCAGCAGGAAATATTTGCCGCTCCGGGCAGAAATTACTAGGAAAATATTGTCCTGACGTCTGCTGCCGGTGCAGGCAAGGCCCGGGTTTTCCTTTCCGGTACCGGGGCTGGCAAGTCAACCCGAGAATTCTGCCAGGATAATGTCAATATTTTCACTGGTGTCCAAATCCCTACACCCGCAACCCTGAGGGATCCGGCCCCGGGGCGGTCCCGCACCGCCAGGGGCATCGCCACCACCCGCCGACAACCATCCGGTCCCGGTACCCTGACCTAGCCCAGCGCCCATGCTCTTCTAAGCCTTCCACATTTTATTGGCCCCCATTTGCGGGGGTAATGCGGAAAAACCTGCCGACATTCCAGACCCTGCCGTCCTTTTTGTTGACTGTATCCGCATCGGTGACTATATTGGGGATTGATCCAGGGGGGATATTCATGGCTTGGCTGCAAATCATCCTGGCGCTGGGAATGCTGCTCACCGGCTGCGACACTATGCTCTACCCGCGATTCGAAAAGGCGATGTGGACCTCCTATATCCATCTCCAGGATGTGCGGCCGGGAATGAGTATGGGCGAGGTTGAAGGCATCATGGGCCCGCCGCAAATCAAAGAAGAGGGGGATTACGTGGGCGGGCGCTATGTGTTTTATTTCTATCTGACCCACTCCATGGATTACGAAGGGGGCGAAACCGTGCGCAACGGTTATACCCCCCTGGTCTTTCAGCGTAGCCGGTTGGTGGGTATGGGCAAAAAAGCCTATCGGGCCGCGGTGGATCGTCCCGAACCTACCGAAGCTCCGGCTGATCCTTATCGGAGGACACGCTAAGCCGGGGAATGGCCTAATGGAAAAACAGCGGGGCTCGAAGCCCCGTTTTTTTTTGGACCGGTGCCCCGGGCCGTCAGTCCGGCAGAGGAGGGGAATATTTTGCCTTGACAGAGATAGGGCTTCCCCTTATTCTGTAAGCATAGAGAAGATGGGCACCCCCATGGGGGTTTAATAGGGAAGCCGGTTGGAAGCCGGCACGGTCCCGCCGCTGTAGCCGGGGACGAAACCTGCGATAAGCCACTGTTTCTTTAAGGGAAACGGGAAGGCGCAGGGATGAGGATGATCCGGAAGTCAGAAGACCTGCCCATCTGTTAAGGCCCGCGTCCCCGTGGCAGGGACTTAAGGGCCGGTCCGGGGTCTTGGACCCCGGCCCCCCCGGGATCAAGAAAGCTGGGTGCCATCCCTGGGTCTTTAGAGACCCGGGGTTTTTTTGTCCAAAACGCGGCGGGCGCCAGGGGGAGTAAGCAGTAAGCAGTAAGCAGTAAGCAGTGAGCAGTGAGCAGTGAAAAAAGTGGGTGTGGTAGGTTTTTATACTAAGTTGCCCATTCAAAGAACAATTATGGTAGCCGCAGGCTTTTTCCTGCGCCTTCACGGGCGAGACGCCTGTGCCGCCGTTTGACTGCGAATTGGTATTAATGCTCACTGCTTACCGCGTACCAACCCATTTTTCCAAAGGAGGGATTTATGAAAGACGGTCTGATTGTTTATCTGGTGAGCACCCCCGGCATGCCGGAGGAGTTCGACGCGCCTGCCGCGATTCAGGGCCTGGGCTACACTGCGGACCGGGTGGAAGTGGTGGCCCCGGATCAGGGTTTCTTCACCGTGGAGGACGCCTGGCACTTTCTTTTCACCCGGGGCTGCGGCCGCATCCGCCTGGTGGTGGGCCGGGCGGAAGGCCCCGGCCAACTGCGGCCCCTGGGCCCCGCAGTGCGATTGTGCGGGTGATAAAATACTTCACCACAGAGGCACAGAGAGCACAGAGTTACACAGAGGGAAAAAATTAAGGCTGTGGCGCTATAGCGCCACAGCCTTAAGTAATTCTCTGTGAATCTCTGTGTCCTTAGTGCCTCTGTGGTGAATCTTTTACTCCACCTGAAACTCCGCGCTTTTCTGGGACTGGCCGAAGCCGCTGCTGACGGTGGTCATCAGGGAATAGGTCCCCGGCGCGGCGTTGGCGGGCAGTTGGAAGTTGATCTCCTGGTCGAAGCTGCCGTTGAGGGTGCGGGTATCCGTGGACTTGGTCCTGCCCAGGGATTTCCCCTGGAAGAAGATCTCCCGGGTGATGGTCACCGGGATGGCGATCTTCTCCGGGGTGAGGAGGGTATAGGAAGTGGTCAACAGCAGGTTTTCTCCGGCCCTGGCTCGAGGGGGTTTGACGCTGACCCGGTCCAGGCGGATGACGCAACCGCCGGTGGGGCAATAATTTTCCCGGGCCACGGTCTGTTCCCGGCCCAGGCGGCTGGTCTCCCGGGCGGTACCCCAAAGGGCCCAGGATTTGCCGTTTAAGGGAATATCCAAGGTTGCGCCCGGAACGGTCCAGGCGGCCAAGATAATCAACATCAGGCCGATGCTCCAGCCGGTTTGCCGTGGTTTTGTCATGTTGATCTCCTCGCAGGATTATTTCTCCGATAAATAATTATGCCGCTTCCTAATCAATATGGCATTAAGAACATCAAAAGAATCAATGGTCAGGCGGGCCGTTGGGTAAATAGCGCCGCGCCCCCATGAAAGAGACGCGCCAGACTTCCGCGTCCAGGCGGCTGACGAACACCCCCTTGGGGGAGGCGTGAATGAAACGGCCCTGGCTCAGATAGATGCCGTTGTGGCAGACCTGCTCGGCGTAAGCCGGATTGAGCATCCCCGCGGCGAAGAATTTGCGGGACCGGGCGGTCTGGCAGTAGCGGTTAAAGAAGACCACGTCTCCGAACCGCAATTCGCTTAAGCCCACGGGCTGCCCCTGGCCATACTGCTGGGACACGGTGCGGGGGAGATTAACGCCCGCCTGGTGAAACGAGGCCTGGACCAATCCGGAGCAATCCACCCCGGCGGGGTTGGTCCCGCCGGAGCGATAGGGTGCGCCGTGGAAACTGCTGATGGCCTGGTTCAAGGCATACTCCTGGGGGGTGCGGAAGACCGGGGGGGCCGGCGGCTGGGGAACGGCCGCTGGCCGCCGGGGCGGCGGCCCACCGCAGCCCGCCAGGAGCAGGGCCGCTCCCAGGATCACCACCCAATACCCCCGCATTCTGGCAGCCATTCGTCACCATCCCTTGTAAACTTAATGGGGTTGGGATGGGGTTTGGGGAAGAGGGTTAGGGATGCGGGCGGGCGGGGACGCCCGCCCTACGGGCCCTTAACCCCTCCCCCAAAAACTCATTTCTCCTCCCCCTCAATTCTCGGAAATAAGGCCGGACCTTTTTTAAGCGTGCTGCCGGGGAGCAGCCGGCCCCATTTCAAGACCTGGCGCAGGGGCAAGTCCCAGAGGGTGAGTCCCAACCCCAATTGCTCGCTCATTTTCAGGGCGCTCTTAGGCATCACCGGCCGCAAGAGCGCGGCCAGCCAACGCAGGCCCTCCAGGAGATGATAGAGAACCGTATCCAGGCGGCCTGCCCCCTGGGGGTCCTTGGCCAGTTCCCAGGGCGCACAGGCGACGATATAGCGGTTGAGATGGTTGATGTATTCCCAGAGCCGGGCCAGGGCCTTGGGAAACTCCAGGTTCGGAAAGAGTTCCAGAAAGTCCCCGGCCACTGCCTGGGCCAGGAGGGCCACTTCCTTATCCAGGTCTTCCGGCACTCCGGGAGGCGGCACCACGCCCTGACGGTACTTAAAGGCCATGCCCAGGCTGCGGGCCAAGAGGTTGCCCAGGTCGTTGGCCAGGTCGGCGTTGATCCTGGTCCTCAGGGCCTCCTCGCTGAAATGGGCGTCCAGCCCGAAGACCATTTCCCGGAGAAAGAAATACCGGATCTGGTCGATGCCGTAAGTGGCCGCCAGATAGCGGGGCTCCACCACGTTTCCCAGGCTCTTGGACATCTTGCCCTGGGGCATCTGCCAGTAGCCGTGGACGTTGAGGTGTTGGAAGGGTTCCACCCCCCCGGCCTGGAGCATGGTGGGCCAATAGATGCCGTGGGGTTTCAGGATATCTTTGGCGATGAGGTGTTGCCCCGGCCAGAAGCGGCCGAAATTCTCCCCCTGGGGATACCCCAGGCCGGTGAGATAATTGAGGAGCGCGTCGAACCAGACGTAGGTGACATAACGCTCGTCAAAGGGCAAGGGGATGCCCCATTCCACCCGGCTCCGGGGCCGGGAAATACAAAGATCCTCCAGGGGCTCCTTGAGGAAGGCCAGGGCCTCGTTGCGGTAGCGCTCCGGCCTGATCCACTGGGGATGCTGCTTGATGTGGTCGATGAGCCAATCCTGGTAGCGGCTCATGCGGAAGAAATAATTCTCTTCCTTGATATAGGTGGGCTCCACCTGGTGATCCGGGCATTTGCCGTCCACCAGGTCCCGCTCCAGGTAAAAGGCCTCGCAGCCGAAGCAATAGAGGCCGCCGTAATCGCCGAAGTAGATGTCGCCGGAGTCGTGGACCTTTTGCAGGAAATTTTGTACGACCTGCACATGTTCGGGCGCGGTGGTGCGCACATAGTTATCGTAGCTGATATCCAGCTCGTCCCAGGTCTGGCGGAACAGGGCGCTGATGCGGTCCGCGAATTCCTTGACGGGCAGGCCCGCTTTCACCGCGGCCTCCATCACCTTTTCCCCGTGCTCGTCCGTGCCGGTCTGGAAACGGGTCTCTTCCCCCAGGAGCCGGTGGAAGCGGGCCAGGGCGTCGCCCACCACGGTGGTGTAGGCATGGCCCAGGTGGGGCTCGGCGTTGACGTAATAGATGGGAGTAGTGAGGTAGAAAGACATAGTGGCCGGGGGTCAGGGGTCAGGGGTCAGGGCCATCTCTTACGGGATTTTCCTGACCGCCAACCACTAACCACGATATTTCCCTTCCAAAAATGTAGGGTGGGCACTGCCCACCGATTCACTAAAAATTTATTAAGAATCGCGTAGGGGAGGGCGTCTCGCCCACCACGGTAATACGCACAGGCTGGAAAGCCTGTGCCGCTGGCGGGCGGCCGCGGGCCGCCCTATAATACTAACCACTAACCACTGCTCACTGACCACTGCTCACTGCTCACTGCTTTTTCCTTCCAGTTTCTGGAGTTGGTCCAGGGCTTTTTGCATCAGGTCCCGGTCTTTTTCGGGGTGGCCGGTTTCCAGGAAGCGGCGGTAAGCGGCCATGGCCTCCGGCTTCCGGCCCGACTGCTCCAGGGCCTGGGCTTTAACGTAATTGGCCCGGGCGAAATGGGGATTGAGTTCCAGCACCTTATTGGCGTCTGCCAGGGCCTGTTCGGGTTTTTTCAGATCCAGAAAAGCCAGGCCCCGGTTGAGGTACGCCTCCGGAGCCTGGGGGTTGATTTTTAGGGCCTGGTTATAGTCATTCAGGGCCTCCCCGGATTTACCCTGGTCCAGGTAGGTGTTGCCCCGGTTATAAAAAATCTGCCAGTCCTGGGGCGCGTATTTCAGGGCTTGGGTGTAGTCCGCCAGGGCTTTGTCATAGAGGCCCGAGAGGCTGTAGGCCAGGCCCCGGTTATAAAGGGCCTCCGGGGACTGGGGAGCCAGCTTCAGGGCCTGGTCGAAATCCTCCACCGCCTCCACGTACTGTTCCAGCCTCCTCAGGGCGATGCCCCGGTTGATGTAGGCCTCCGGCAGCTCCGGGTCCAGTTTTAGAGCGGCGGTGAATTTCTCCAGGGCCAGGTTGGCATTGCCCTGATTGAGTGCGTCCACGCCCTGGGAGAACAGTTCCTGGACCTGGGCTTCCTGTTCCTTATCGGTGGCGAATAAAAATGGCGGGAGAAGGAAGGCCGCAACAAAAAGAGCCAAGAGAAAAGCAAAAGTTTTTTTTCGCATGGTTTGATATCAGTCCCTAGTAGCACGAGCAGATAAATGGTGGGCCAGGCCCACCCTACAATTGCCTAAGATTCATTCAACTTTAACGCCGCCTCCACAAAATCCTCATGGCGGCAATCCGGGTTTATGCCTGGGCAGGCGCCCTTGGCGCCTTCGAACTCCTCCGCGTCCACCAGCAGGGCCGGGAGAAAAGGCCACTGAAGGCAGATGAAGGGCTTCACCGGATGCACCCGGCAGCGGTTGTCTTCCATAAAGACGCAGACGCCCGCGGCGATGGCCAGGCGGTTCCCCA
Source organism: Thermodesulfobacteriota bacterium (assembly GCA_040757175.1). GTDB lineage: Bacteria > Desulfobacterota > Desulfobaccia > Desulfobaccales > 0-14-0-80-60-11 > SURF-52. The sequence goes on along the minus strand of JBFLXM010000034.1, from coordinate 51,186 downwards.
GGGAGGAAGGCTCCACGTAGCGGCGGGAAAACTCCCCTTCGTCCATCTCCAGGAACGCGGCCATGGCCGCCACTTCCTCGGGCCGGACAAAGATGCCCCCCCGCCCGGCGCAACAGTCGCCGCATTGCTGGCATTGGAACACAGGGTGGCGGCTCATGGGCTTAAAAATTTTTCAGGGATTGCTGGCCGGTGGATTCCAGGACGCTGCGCCATAAGGGGGAATCCAGTTCCAGTTCCTTACGTTGGCCCACCGCGGCCTTAATGGGAATATGCACGTAGTGGCCGTGCCAGCGGCTGACCAGCAGCGCGGTTTTGCCGGCCATGCCCGCGTGCGCCGCGTTCTGGCCCAGAAAGCCGCAATAAATGCTGTCATTATAGTTGGCCGGCATGCTGCGGATCAAGTAGCTGGGGTCGATATATTTGAGATTGATCTCCATTTCCCGGCGCTGGAAGTAATCCTTAATCTGCTCGCATAAGAACACGCCGATGTCCCCGGGTTTGACATTGCCGGAGGGATCCCGGGGGAGGGTTTCGGCGTTAAAAAATTTCTGGCCCGCGCCCTCCGCCACCACGATGACCGCATGGTCCCGATGCTTGAGGCGCTCCTCCAGGGATTTCATCAGGCCATATTCCCCTTCCAGGTCAAAATCCGCTTCCGGCACCAGGACGAAATTGACCTCCCGGAGGGCCAAACAGGCATTGGCGGCGATGAACCCGGAATAGCGCCCCATGAGCTTCACCAGGCCGATGCCGTGGGGCGCGCCCAGGGCCTCGGTGTGCGCGGCCCGGATGGCGTCGGTGGCCGTCTGCACCGCGGTGTCGAAGCCGAAGGAGCGGGACACGAAGGCAATGTCGTTGTCAATGGTCTTGGGAATGACGATCACCGCGATGCGCAGCTCCCGGGAGTTAATCTCCCCGCAGATCTGGTCCGCGGCCCGTAAGGTGCCGTCACCGCCGATGAGGAAGAGGATGCGGATGTTATCCCGGTCCAAGGCGTCCACGATCTCGCAGATGTCCTGGTGCCCCCTGGAGGAGGAGAGGATCGTGCCCCCGAAGGTGTGGATGTCCGCCACGGTCTCCGGTTTCAATTCCATCAGGTCGTGGCCGTACTTGGGGATGAAGCCCTGGAAACCATAACGCACGCCGTAGATGTGCCGGACCCTGTAGAGGTAATGCAGTTCCAGGACAATGGCCCGGATGACGTCGTTGGTGCCGGGGCACAAACCCCCGCAGGTGGCGATGGCGCAGTGCACCTTGGAGGGATCGAAATAGATCTTGGCCCGGGGGCCGGCCATTTCAAAGAAGAGGGGCTCTTCCCCGGGTTTGAGCCGGGTTAGATACTCCCGGGTGTCGTCCACCAGCACCTGGTCAGTGTCTTGGACAAAGGTCTTTTCCAGCACCCGGCCGTCCCGGGTGACCATGGGGATGGACTTGAGGGGAGAATCCACCCGGGGTTCCCCCAGACAGGGGATACGGGTATCTATCCGGTCATTGACTACAAAGAGGGCCTTTTTTTCTTTCGTGGATGGCATTTTTTTCCTTTTGGCGGCCGGCAGGTGGAAAAGAGGACGCCAATGGCGGCCGCGGCTCTGCCTCTTCTTCCACCTTACCAGGTTTCGGTCATGGCCTCCAGTTCGTCTTTGAGTTCCCGGGTCATCAATTTTTTGATGGCCTCCCGGGGAGTCAAGCCGTCATAAATGATTCTGTACACCGCATCCACCAGGGGCATCTCCACCCCCAGGCGCTGGGCCAGGAGATGGACGGCCCGGGTGGTTTTCACACCTTCGGCCACTTCGGCCATGCCCCCCAGGATCTCCGGGAGGGGCAGGCCTTTTCCCAGCTTCACCCCCACCTGGAAATTACGGCTCTGGGAGCTGGTGCAGGTGAGGACCAGGTCCCCCAGGCCCGCCAGGCCCATGAGGGTCATGGGATTGGCCCCCAGGCGGGCTCCCAGCCGGGTCATTTCCGCCAGGCCCCGGGTGATCACCGCGGCCCGGGAGTTGGCCCCCAGGCCCATGCCCTCCAGGATGCCGGTGCCGATGGCGAAGACGTTCTTCAGGGCTCCGCCCAGCTCCGCGCCGGTGACTTCGAAACTGGTATAAACCCGGAAATAAGGAGTGGAAAAAAGACGCTGCAGGTTATGTGCCACTTCCCGGCGGCGGCTGGCGATGGTCACCGCGGTGGGGATTTTTTGTATTACCTCCCGGGCGAAACTGGGGCCGGAGAGGACCGCATAGGGCACGGCCGCGCCCAGTTCCTCCCGTACCACCCCTTCCATGGTCAGGAGGGACTCGATTTCCATGCCCTTGGTGGCGCTCAGCAGCACCGTTTCCGGGGGCAGGTGGGGGCGCAGTTCCCGGAGCACTTCCCGGAAACAGTGGGAAGGAACGGCCATCAGGGCCACCCGCACCCCCTGGAGGGCCACCGCAAATTCCTGGGTAAAGATGATCCGGGGAGACAACCGCACCCCCGGCAGAAAGGTGTGATTGATCCGGTCCCGGGCCAGGGCGGCCAAGACCTCCGGCTCCCGGACCCAGACGCGCACCGCCACCCCCTTGTCCGCCAGGACCTGGGCCAGGGTGGTGCCCCAGGCGCCGGCGCCGATTACCGCCACGGTTTGCACGTCAGGTGATTCCAAGGTCAGCCTCTTCGTTGTCGCCGTTATCTCCCTGTTCCGCCACCTTGGCCAGGCTCACCACCCGTTCTTCGGGTTCCGCGTCCATCAGCTTGACCCCCTGGGTGACCCGGCCGATCTTCGAGATGCCCTTGACCGCCAGGCGCAGGATCTTGCCGCCGTTGGTAACCAGCATGACTTCGTCGTCCTCCTGGACCTGGAGGATGCCCATCACCGGGCCGTTCCGGGTAGTGATGCGGATTCCCAGGCGGCCCTGGCCGCCCCGGTGCTGGCCCGGATATTTTTCCGGGCTGGTGCGTTTCCCAAAACCCCGCTCGGTGACGGTGAGGATGGTGCCGCCTTCCTGGAGCACTTCCATGCCCACCACCTTGTCCTCCGGGGCCACGCCGATGCCCTTCACTCCCCGGGCGCCCCGGCCCATATCCCGGACTTCGGCGGAGGGAAAGCGGATGACCTTGCCCAGCCGGGTTTCGATGAGGATCTCCTGGTGGGCTTCGGCCAGGGCCGCGCCCACCAGTTCATCCCCCTCATTCAAGCCAAGGGCGATGAGGCCGCCGCTCCGGGGCCGCTGGAAGTTCATGATGTCGGTCTTTTTCACCACTCCCCGGCGGGTGGCCATGACCAGGGACGGCCCCTCCACGAACTCCCGGATGGGCAGGACGGTGGCCACCTTTTCATCCATCCCCAACTGCAGGAGGTTGACGATGGCCTTGCCCTGGGCGTGGGGCATACCCACGGGTATCTCGTGGACCTTCAGCCAAAAGACCCGGCCTTGGGTGGTAAAGACCAGGAAAAAGCTGTGGGTGGAGGCCACGTAAACCTGGGAGACAAAGTCGTTTTCCCGGGTGACCATGCCCATGCGGCCTTTGCCCCCCCGGCGCTGGCTGCGGTAAATGTTCAAAGGCGTGCGCTTGATGTAGCCCCGGTGGCTGACGGTGACCACCATTTCCTCTTCGGCAATGAGGTCCTCGGCGGTGAACTCCTGGGCCTGGGGGATGATCTCCGTGCGGCGGCCGTCGCCGTAGCGCTCCTTTAACTCTTTTAATTCCTGGGCGATGAGGGCCTTGACCTGGGCCTCTTCCGCCAGGATTTGCCGGAAGCGGGCAATCGCGGCCTCCACCTCCTGGGCCTCGTGCACGATCTTCTGGCGCTCCAGGCCGGTGAGGCGCTGCAAGCGCATATTCAAAATTTCCTGGGCCTGGATGTCGGACAGTGAATACTGGGCCCGGCTTTCTTCCAGGCTCAGGGCGGGGAGGGGCGCCAGAATAAACATCCCGGCCATCAACTGCTCTTTGGCCGCGGCGGGAGTGGCCGCGGCCCTGATCAGGCTGATGACCGCGTCCAGGTGGTCCAAGGCGATGAGCAACCCGGCCAGGATGTGGGCCCGGGCCTCCGCGTTTTTCAGTTCAAAGCGGGTGCGCCGCACGATGACTTCCCGGCGGTGTTCCAGGAAGTGGCGCAGCAGGTCCTTCAAGTTGAGAAGCTCGGGGCGGTTGTGGACGATGGCCACCAGGTTGATGCCGAAGGTCACCTGCATCTGGGTGTGCAGATAGAGCTGGTTGAGGATGGCCTGGGAGGCCTCGTCTTTTTTAAGCAGGATGTTGACCCGCATGCCTTCCCGGTCCGATTCGTCTCGGATGTCGGCGATGCCCTCCACCTTCTTTTCCTTCACCAGTTCGGCAATGCGCTCGATGAGCCGGGCCTTGTTCACCTGGTACGGCAGCTCCCGGATGACCAGGGACTCCCGGCCCGCCTTCTTTTCCACGGCCACCTTGGCCCGGAGGCGGATCAGGCCCCGGCCGGTGCGGTAGGCCTCGGTGATGCCCTCGGCCCCGTAAATGAAGCCCCCCGTGGGGAAGTCAGGCCCCGGCAATACTTGTAACAACTCTTCGATGGTGATCTCCGGGTTCTCCAGGACCGCCAGCAGGGCGTCGCACACCTCTCCCAGGCTGTGGGGGGGGATGTTGGTGGCCATGCCCACGGCAATGCCCGAGGCGCCGTTGACCAGGAGGTTGGGGAGGCGGGTGGGCATGACCAGGGGCTCTTTCAGGGAGCCGTCGTAGTTGCCCACGAAATCCACGGTGTCCTTGTCCAGGTCCTGGAGCAGCTCGTGGGCCAGGCGGGTGAGGCGCACCTCGGTGTAACGCATGGCCGCGGGCGCGTCCCCGTCCACGGACCCGAAGTTGCCCTGGCCGTCCACCAAGGGATAGCGCAGGGAGAAGTCCTGGGCCATGCGCACGATGGCGTCGTAGACCGCGGTGTCGCCGTGGGGGTGGTACTTACCGATGACGTCACCGACGATACGGGCGCTCTTGCGGTAGGGCCGGTTCCAGTCGTTGCCCGCCTCGCTCATGGCGAAGAGGATGCGGCGGTGCACGGGTTTCAGCCCGTCCCGCACGTCCGGCAAGGCCCGGCCGATAATCACGCTCAGGGCGTATTCCAGGTACGATTTACGGATTTCATCTTCAATGTTGATGTTGACGGCTCGTGCTTCCATATTGAATAGACCTGTCTGTTTCAAGGGCGTAGTTTGTTTTTATTAAGCGTTAATTGTTTTCTGGTGGCACCAGAGGCTCTATTTGAGAAATTAGAGCAGGAATATCTTTGACCACCGTCTCCCAGACTTTTTCGGTAATTATCTGGAAATAATCGTGAACCAACCGGTGACGCATGCCGATAATGTCTGACCAAGGAATTTCGGGATGAACTTCTTTAAATTCTGTAGAGACCTTTCGGGCCGCCTCCCCAATTATCTGGATACGACGCATGACTGCGTCCTTCAAAAGCTCATTATCTTCAAATCTTTTGAAATCATATCCCTGAGCATATTTCTGAATTCTTCGGGCTGCCAAGAGCATGTCCAGGAGATACGCGTCATCCCGCCACATAGATCGGTTCCAAGGATTGCAGAATATGGCGGCGGCGGATGTAATTTTCGCTCCGTTCCACGAGCTTCCGCTCTATAAGATCAATTTTCCGCCCAAATATCATCTCAATCTCTTCCAGCATCTCCTCCCGGTTGTCGAAAGTTAAGCCTCCATCCGCCTCGAAAGTCACCAGCACGTCCACGTCGCTGTCGGGGCGGAAATCTTCTCTCAAGACCGACCCGAACAGGGCAAATTCCTTGATCTTCCACTTGCGGCAGAAGGCTTCGATCTTGTCCAGCGGAATATCTATTTGGGGTTGCTTCATATGATTCTAACTTTTTACACCCAGTTCCAGTTAAAAAGATATTCAACCGTAGGGGCGAACCTTGTGTTCGCCCTGGAGCCATCGGGCGAACACAAGGTTCGCCCCTACAGGGAAAGACCGTTTTTGCTGCAAGTCGGTATTAAAAGGCTATCGAAAGGCAACCCTCCACGGCTTCGTACAGATTTTTCAATAACTCTTCGAATGTCTCTCCTTGGGTGGCGCAGCCGGGAATGGCAGGCACCTCGGCCCAATAACCACCATCCTCCGTTTCGTGGATAATCACTTTGATTTTCACGGTGTTCCCAATTTAGAGAGAGGGGAATTTATTCTCCAAATTTCTAATTAATTTTGGGATATGGATAATAACCACTTTCCAGATATTCATGTTTAATCTCGCCATATTCATGGGCGATAACATGGCGCTGGGCAATAATTCGATGCCAGGGAATCTCAGGATGTGCCTCTATAAACTCCTTAGAAACCCTGTTGGCCGCCTCGCCGATGATCTCCAGATGACGCTCAACCGCGCCGCGCAACATGCGTTCATTCAGATAATGGTGAAAGGTCTTGCCCTCTGCAAATTCTTGAATGGCCTTGGCTGCGTCCAGCATGTCCCATAAATAAGCCAGATCCTTTCTGCTCAGGCCGCATAGATCACCTGGCGGTGGGCCATGATTTCCTTGCGCCGGAAAGGGTTTCGTAATCCGGAGGTTTCCACCAGGTCCACGTCGCGGCCAAAGATGGTTTTTAACTCGTCAATCATATCCATCCAGTCAAATAAACTCCAGGGGACGTCAGGCTCAAAACTGACGAGTACGTCCACATCGCTTTCCGGGTTGAAATCCTCCCGCAGCACGGAACCGAACAAGGAGAATTCGGCAATCTTCCAGCGCTGGCAGAATTCTCTGATACGTTCCTGATCTATCTCTAAATTGTGGGCCAAGCCGCTATCTTCCACTTTTACGGATTTATGGTCGTCTGATAAGCAAACTTCCCCTTTTCCACCTTCAGCACCACCACGCCTTTGATGGGGTTGTGGTCCGGGCCCATGGTGATCTTGCCGGTGACTCCGGGGAAATCCCGGGTTGCGGCCAGGGCCTGGGCGACTTTGGGGCCATTGGTACCGCCCGCCTTCTCCATGGCGTTAAGCAGCAGGAAATAGGAATCCCCGGCCAGGGCCGTGAACGCGTCCAGCTCTTTTTTATACTCCCCTTCGTAAGCCTGCAAGAATTTCTGGGCCAGGGGCGTGGCCGCAGCCTGGCGGTGGAAATGGGCGGTGAAATACATGCCCTCCACCGCTTTTCCGCCGATGCTCAAGAGTTCCGGCACCTGGGCCCCGTCCCCGGTGAGGATGGGGGCCTGCACCCCCAAATCCCGGAGCTGCTTGGCCAGCAGAGCACTTTCCGCATAATAATTGGGGGCATAGATCAGGTCCGGATTTTTCGCCTTCAAGGCCCCGATCTGGGCGGAAAAATCCTGGTCCCCGGTCTGGATGTAACTCACGGCCACAATCTGGCCCCCCCGGCGCTCAAACTCCTTCCGGAAGTAATTGGCCAGGGCCACGCAGTAGTCCTGGGCCTGGTCGATGAGGAGCGCGGCCTTGCCGGCCTTCAGGTTCTCCCGGGCGAAGCGGGCGGCCACCCGGCCCTGGAGATCGTCCACAAAACAGGCCCGGAAGGCGTACTTCTTATTCTGGGTGACCAGGGGATTGGTGGCCGTGGGCGCGATATTGGCAATGCCGGCGCGTTCGGCGATGGGAGAACCGGCCAGGGTGTCGGAACTGATGACCTCGCCAATGATGGCCGCCACCTTTTCTTTTTCAAGGAGGCGGCTCACCGCGTTGGCCGCCTCGATCTTGTCGCTCCGGGTGTCCACCAGGGCCAGCTTGACCTTCTGCCCCAAGACCCGGGGCTTAAGCCGGTGGGCCACTTGCACCCCTTCCCAAACCATCTGGCCCATGGCCGCGGCCGGTCCGGTCATGGGCAGGTAAAGGCCGATCTTGATCTCCCCGGCCGCCGCTGCCCGGGGGAGCAGCCCCCCCAGCAGCAGACAGACGGTCAATAGGTAAAAAATTTTTCTCAACTCGCAAACCTCAAAGAGACAGGCGCGGCGGGACTCCCCGGTATCCTCGGAAAAGGCTTGTCACCATCCCCCTAACACGCCTATAATACCACAAAAATCAGGGATCGGAAAGATTTTCCGGTCAGGGAATTAAGGGGGGAGGGTATGGAACTCCTGGTGGAAAAATTGGTGATTCCCGAGGGCGCCAACCTCATTTTGGGCCAGAGCCATTTCATCAAGACCGTGGAAGACCTCTATGAAATTATGGTGGGCACCACGCCGGGCAGCAAGTTCGGCCTGGCCTTTTCCGAGTCTTCCGGCGACTGCCTCATCCGGGTGGAGGGGAACGACCCGGAACTGATGGTCACGGCTACGGAAAACGCCCGGCGTCTGGCCGCGGGCCACACATTCAATATCCTGCTCAAAGACGCGTTTCCCATCAATGTCCTGAACGCCATCAAACTCTGCCCCGAGGTCTGCCGCATCTTCTGCGCCACCGCCAATCCGGTGGAGGTCATCCTGGCCCAAACCGGGCAAGGCCGGGGTATCCTGGGCGTGGTGGACGGCCTCTCCCCCAAAGGCGTGGAAGACGACGCGGGCCGCGCCTGGCGCCACGAGATCTTGCGGAAATTCGGGTATAAAAAGTGAGCAGTAAAAAGTGAGCAGTAAGAAGTGAGCATTGTTCATGAGCCGTTGGCTCACCCATAAATTATGAAAAGCCGTAGGGCGGGCGTCTCGCCCGCCTCGGTAATCCGCACAGGCTGGAAAGCCTGTGCCACCGCTTAGAACTTTTCAGGACAGTTGTTCATGAGCCACTGGCTCACCCGTAAATCATGAAAAGCGGAGTTATGGTGGGCAGTGCCCACCCTACAGAAGACTTTTCATAACAGTTGTCCGTGGGCTTGCGGCTCACCCGTAAACCCTGAAAAGCTCCCCCCCTCACCCCAACCCTCCCCCCCGCCGGGGGGAGAGGGAGGAAGAAGGGGCAAAGCAACTATCAGAACAGTCGCTCATGAGCCATTGGCTCTCTCAAAAATATGAAAAGATATTATACCATGTTCGCTTTGAAATGAAACAAACTAACAGGCTAACATATTGATATCACTTGTAGGGGCGGGTTTAAAACCCGCCCCTACAATGCGAACATGGTATTATGTCAGCCAAGGCTATTCATGGTTTTGCGTATGACATTGATATAATTTACTAAATTAAACTATAACCAGAACTTTTCGTAACAGTTAGATAAGGAGCAGTTTGGTGAAATCGGTTTTTTTACTGCTCACTGCTCACTGCTCACTGCTTACTGCTCACTATTAACTCCCTTTTTCCCACAGCACGGGAGTCTAGATGAAAGCGGCAATACTGGCCGCGGGCCTGGGGACCAGGCTGCGGCCCCTCACGGAGTTGGTGCCCAAGGTCCTGCTGCCCATTCTGAACCGGCCCCTGCTGGGGGTGCTCCTGGAGCAGGTGGAGGCGGCCGGGTTCCTGCAGGTGGCGGTGAACACCCATCACCTGGGGGAACAGGTGCAGCGGTTCCTGGCCGGACGGCCCTGGTCCTTTAACCTCAGCGTCAGCCCGGAGCCGGAACTCCTGGGCACTGGCGGCGGCTTGCGGCAGTTGGGGGGGATTCTCCGGGGCGGGCCTTTTCTGGCGGTGAACGGCGACATCCTCACCGACCTGGACCTGGCGGCCATCTATCGGGGACACCGGCAGGAATCTATTACCACCCTGGTGCTCCATGATTTTCCGCGATTTAATAACGTCTGGACTGACGAACTGAGGCGGTTAAGGGGCATCGGTGACCGTCCCGAGGCCGCGGTGGGGCCGCCCCTGGCCTACACCGGCGTGCAGGTGGTGGGACCGAAGATGCTCGATTATCTGCCTCCCCAGGGTTATTATGACCTGGTGGCCGCCTGGCGGCAGGCCCTGGCCGCAGGGGAACAGATAGATACCCTGGTGGTGTCCGGGCATTTCTGGCAGGACCTGGGGAGTCTGGAAGGGTATCTGCAGGCCCATTGCCGCCTGCTGAACGGCGCGGGTCCGGGACTGGCCCGCTTCCTGCCGCGCTTATCCGACCCTCTGTTGGGACCGGGAGTGATTTTGGAGCCGGAAGTAACCTGTAATGGCTGCGTCTGCCTGGGAGCCGGGGCCCGGGTAGGCAGGGGCGCGTCTATGCAAAATACCGTGATCGGGGAGGGGGCCTGGATCGGCCCGGGAGTGCGCCTGGAAGGCTGCCTGGTGGCCCCCGGGGCCCGGGTTAACCAGGCGGCCCGGGACCGGATCGTCATGGGAAATGAAAGTGAACAGTAAGCAGTGAGCAGATAGAACAAAATTCCCTCTCCTCCCAGCGGGGGGAGAGTGGTGGGGTGAGGGGGTAATGGGAGCAAACGTCACCATATTGATAAAATCATCTGCTAAGGAGACCCTGAGGTGATCACCCACATCGTGCTGTTCAAGTTGCATGACCGCAGTCCGGAGAGCGTGGAGAAGGCCAGGGCGGTATTGGCCTCCCTGGAGGGGAAGGTCCCCCAGTTGCGCCACTTGGAAGTGGGCGCGGACGTTTTGCATACCGACCGGTCCTATGACCTGGCCCTGGTGGCCAAGTTCGATTCTCTGGAGGACCTGAACGCCTATCAGATCCACCATGAGCATCAACAGGTGGTCAAATATATGATGTCCGTCCGGCAGTCCGCGGTGGCCGTGGATTATGTAGGGAGTTAAGGGATCGTGACCGGGTTCCTGATAACCAGGCGTCTGGATATCGCCGTGGGGGAGCAGGGGGTCTCCTTGGCCGGGGCCCAGCCCCTGGCCGGGGACGGCTCGGACCGGAGCTTTTTCCGGCTGCCGGGCTCTCCCACCAAGGTCCTCCTGTGGCACCCGTACGCACCCGGCCGGGAGGTCAATGAGAATGATTCCTATTTTCAGATCGGCCGCCATCTGCAGGGGCAAGGGACGCCGGTACCGGAGATTTACCACTACTGCCGGGAAGAGGGCTGGATGCTCCTGGAGGACCTGGGGGATGTCAGCCTGGAGATGGTCTTAAAGACGCAAACCGCGGACACCCAAATCCGCTTCTGGTACCGCCAGGCTGTGGATATCCTGGTGCAGATGCAGGTTGACGGACTGAAGGGTTTTGCCCCTGCCTGGTGCTTTGATACCCCGGTATTAGACGGGCCGTTTTTGCGGGAGCGGGAATGTCTCTATTTTGTCCTGGCTTTTCTCCAGGGATATCTGGGCCTGAAGATGGCTGCTATTGAGCTGGCGGAGGATTTTGACCGGCTCATCAAGGGGGCGGTTGCCACCCACGGCCTTTATTTTCTTCACCGGGATTATCAGTCCCGGAACCTGATGGTCAAAGACGGGCGCCTGCGGGTCATCGATTTCCAGGGGGCGCGGCTGGGCCCCTTGGGTTACGATGTCGCGGCCCTGCTCATCGACCCCTATGCGGGGCTGGCCCCCCAGTGGCAGGAAGAGTTCCTGGACTATTATCTGCAGGAGTTGCAAAAACGGGTGGGGGTGGACGAGACGGCTTTCCGCCGGCAATACCGCTATCTGGCCCTCAGTCGCAACCTGCAGATTCTGGGGGCCTTCGGTTTTCTGACCAAGGTGAAGAAAAAGGCCTATTTCGCCCGTTATATTCCGGCAGCCGTGGCCTCATTAAAGGCGCGGCTGGCGGAAAGGCCGGGGGAATTTCCGGGGCTGGAAAGGGTGGCGGCAGGGTTGTAGAGGCGTTCAAAGTTCAAGGTTCAAGGTTCAAAGTTAAAAGCCACGGATACGGGGTTGAAGGGGAAATGCAGGGATTCGTAGGGGCGGGCGTCCCCGCCCGCCTCGTTGACTCGTTTCCAAGCTGGCCTGGAACCTATTTGCCCGCCAAGTTCAACTTGGCGTCCAAAGGAGGTTCCCAAGCTCAGCTTGGTAACCAGGACAAAATTGCTAACAAAATAAAAATGTTATATCTTTAGTTAATGTCCTTAACGCGGGCTTCTGTCAAAAATATCCTGCACGATTTTCCATCCCGTGGGACCCTTGAAAAAGTTGAAATCTCCTTTACTGATCCTGGGAAAATGTCTCCAAAATCATGAATTGTTGCTGAATGAACAACCCGTTCATTCTTATCATATACCTCAACATTAGCTTTTAGTTGTGTTACAATTTTATTTCCATTATTTTTAACTCTTGCTGCGAATGTTGCATGATCCCTACTATATCCTATTTTATAATCTATTTTTTCTATCTTAAGATTGTTTAAGTAAGAAACATCTTCTTTTCCAAACGATTTTGACGTATCAGAACTGATATTTTTTAATTTAGTTCCAATATTATTTAATTCAGTTTGTACAGTGATTAAAGTAATGATGCTCAAAATACCAATTGCTCCTCCAACCCACTTTAATGACTCTCCCCTTATAAACGATATAAAACCAAATATTGTCGCTACTAAAAGCGGAATAGAAGCTAATATTCTAGGTGTAAATAAGCCAATTATAAATGAACATATTGCAATTGTAAAGAAAATTGAGGTTTTCTTTTTCTGTTGAGTTGTTTGAGATATATGAGCCGTAGTTGATTTTTTACAATGAGGACACCAATCACCCCAAGATCCATCCTCAATATATGCTTTGTGAACATCCCATTCCCCGCAAGTAGGGCATTTCTTTTTTCCTTGGGCCTCCATTTCTTGTATAAATCTTACTTCTCGATCAACTTCAGATGGGTCAAATTCATGTCCGCAAAAACGACATTTTAATGCTTCTAACTTTATAGTCTCTGCGCATGAAGGGCATTTCTTTATTTTTTCCCCAAAATCCTTTGATTCCATTTTCCCCTCCGGGAGAATTCACAATGAATTATTGCATGGCTTTTGGGTCCTACAAAAAAATTGATACAAAAACAAATTAGAGGATGTCAATTTTTTTTATCTCTTAATTAAATAACAGTTTTTCCTATCCTTGCAGAATTCACTCAAAGTACGCGCCTAAAATGGTGCGTGAAACGCACCCTACATAAAGCTGACCCCTGGCCCCTGACCCCTGATTACTGATTACTGATTACTGTCCCCTGCCGCTCCCTCTGCAAACCTCCCTCCTCCCCGCCCACCAAATGCCCGCAGGCCGCGGCGATCTCCTGGCCCCGGCTCTCCCTGATGAATACCGCGTAGTTTTTCTCCCGCAGGATTTCCTGGAATTCCAAAACACGCTCTGCCGGCGGCGGTGCGTAGGGCAGGCGGGCGTGGGGGTTGAAGGGGATGAGGTTGATCTTCACCCGCAGGCCCCTGAGCAATTTCGCCAGTTGCCGGGCTTGGGCCGGAGAGTCGTTGACGTCTTTGAGGAGCACGTAGGCAAAGGTGAGGCGGCGGTGCCGGGGCAGGGGAAAGTCCCGGCAGGCCTGGAGCAGCGTCTCCAGGGGATAGCGGCGGTTCACCGGCATGAGTTGGCTGCGCAACGCGTCATCCGGGGCGTTCAGGGAAATGGTGAGGTTGAACTTGGCCTCTTGTGCCAGGCGGGGGATGAGGGGGGCCAGACCCACGGTGGACACGGTGATCCGCCGGGGTGAGAAATTAAGGCCCCAGGGTGCGGTGATGATCTTCAAGGCCCGGGCCACTGCCGGGAAATTGGCCAGGGGCTCGCCCATGCCCATGAAGACCAGGTTGGTGAGGGGCAGTCCCGGGGGCAGCAGGGTCCGGGCGGCCAGTATCTGGTTGACGATCTCTCCGGCCGTGAGATTGCGGATAAAGCCCCGCTGCGCGGTGAGGCAGAAACGGCAGCCCTGGGCGCACCCCACCTGGCTGGAGACGCAAAGGGTGGCATGATCGGCTTCGGGGATGAGCACCGCTTCGAGGCGCTGGCCGTCTTCCAGTCCCAGGAGCAGTTTGCGGACGCCGTCCGCGGCCAGTTGTTGGTTCACTATCTCCAGGCGGCTGATATGGGCCTGGCGGGCCAGTTCCTCCCGGAAGGGCCGGGCGATATCCGTCATCTCCTGAAAATCCGCCACCCCTTTGTAGAGCCACTTCAGCACCTGGCGGGCCCGGAACCGGGGCTGGCCCCAGGCGGCCATGAGCTGCTCCAACTCCTCCAGGGTGAATTCCTTCAGGTCCAGGGGATGAGTCATAAAGGACGGTTTTCGGTTTTCGGTTTTCGGTTAAGAGAAGATTGTTCAGTCAATAAATTAACGATTAAGTTTATTGGCATGGCAAGGGAAGAGGTACAATTGATGAAATGAAAGAAGCTATCTGAATAATTGGAGGACGGTATGAATTTTAGCAACAGAAACCGAAAACTGAAAACCGAAAACTAAAAACGGTCTCTACTGTCCCCGGGCCCGTTCCTGGGCCTCCTGCCGGGATTTGCAGGCGATGCACATGGTGGTCACGGGCCGGGCGATGAGGCGCTTCTCGCTGATGTCGCCGCCGCAGATCTCGCAGTAGCCGTAAGTGCCGTTCTCAATGCGCTCCATGGCTTCCCGGATTTTGGTGATCAGCTTGCGCTCCCGGTCCCGGATGCGCAGGGTGAAATTGCGGTCGGTTTCCAGGGTGGCCCGATCCGCGGGATCGGGGAAAGGGGAAGCCGCGCCGGTCATGTCCGTCCGGGTCTTGTCGGCTTCACCCAACAGGTCTGCCAAACGCTGCTGTAAAAGCTGGCGGAAAAATTCAATTCGGTCCGGTTCCATTACCTGACTCCAACCTCGTCACATTCTACCAAATTTTTCGAGGTCTGCAAGCGCCGGTAGACTCCGCTGGCGCCGCCGCTCTTTTCCTCCAATTGCAGGTCCTGGATAACCAGCCCCCGGTCCACGGCCTTGCACATATCGTAGATGGTCAGGGCCGCCGCGGCCGCGGCCGTGAGGGCCTCCATCTCCACCCCGGTGCGGGCGCAGGTGCGCACCCGGGCCTGGACGGTCACTGCCTGGTGCTCCGGGTCCGGGGCGAAATCAATGCTGATGCCGGTTAAAGGGAGGGTGTGGCACAGGGGGATGAGTTGGGCCGTGTTCTTGGCGGCCATGATGCCGGCTATCCGGGCTGCGGCCCAGACATCCCCTTTGGGCAGACGGCCGGACACCAACAGGGGGAAAACCTTGGAGCCCACGAGGACGCGGCAACTGGCGGTGGCCTGGCGCTCGGTGTCGGGTTTGTCCCCTACGTCCACCATGCGCAACTGGCCGTGCTCATCCAAGTGAGTGAAATTACTCATATCAGGCCCCAGTTAATTGCTGCTGTCCCAAACTGGCAAATTCCTCCAAAATTGCCTTCTGACCCGGACTGAGATCAGAGGGGGTGGTGACCACCACTTCCACTATCTGGTCGCCCGGGTGCTGCCGGGGTCCCCCGGGGGCCCCGGCGCCGGGGAAGCGGAAGACTTTGCCGCTCTGGGTGCCCCGGGGCAGGTTCAGGTCCCGGAAGCCGTCCAAGGTGGGAACTTGCACCATCCCGCCCAGGGCTGCCTGGGCAAAAGAGACTTGCAGCCGGCAATGGAGATCATTACCCACCCGGCTGAAGAAGAGGTGGGGCTCCACGTGGATGATGATCTCCAGATTGCCCGGGGGCCCGTTACGGAAACCCGGGCCGCCTTCCCCGGCGATGCACAGCCGCGCGCCGTCCTCGATGCCGGGGGGAATCCGCAGATGGTAACGGCACATCTCCCAGACGCGGCCCTGCCCCCCGCAATGGGGACAGGCCTGGACCGTGGTTTTGCCTCGACCCTGGCAGCTTTCGCAGAGGGGGCCGAACCGGAGGAGCCCCGGCCCACCCTTACGGCCCCGTCCCTGGCAGTCAGGGCAATCCTCGAAGCTGCCGCCGGGGGCCAGGCCGGTCCCCCGGCAACGGCGGCAACTCAGGTTCCGGGGCACCTGGATGTCGGTTTCCAGGCCCCGCATGGCCGACAGAAAAGGAACCTGCAGATCATAACGGAAATCAGCCCCTGGAGATTGCTGCAAAAAGGCGCCGCCCCGCTCGATTCCGAAAACTTCCTCAAAAACCTGTCTCTTGTTCCGGAACCGGGGCCGCACGTAGGATTGGGCCGCGGCCCGGCGGGGTTTGGACTTGGCTTGCCGCAGGGCGTCGTAAGCTTCCACCAGGCGGCGGAATTGAGCCACGGCCTCCGGATCATCCGGGTTGTGATCAGGGTGGTACTGCCAGGCCAGAGCCCGGTAACGCTGCTGGATTTCCTCCCAGGTAGCCCGGGGAGAAATCCCTAAAATCCGGTAATAATCCAGCGTGGCCATGATGATCGGCTTAATGGAGCGTTTGCTCTCCTGCCGGCTGGCTGCTTAAGGCCGCGGCCTTTTCGGTGTCCCCGGCCATCTCCAGGGCCCGGCGGGCGAAGTGCACCTTGCCCAAGGCCAGGGCCTTTCCGGCCACTTGGCGCCAGAGGTCCGGGTCCCAATTTTTTCCCAGCCGGCCCAAAAGAAAAGCGTCGCCGCTCTCCAGACAATGGGCTTTAATCTTTTCCAGGCCCTCCTGGTAATTGCCTTTCTGAAAGAACTCCAGGGCGTCTTCCCACCATTCCAGGGCCAGGAAATTTTCCCCATATTCCCGGCATAAATCCGGGCTTAATTCTTTTTCGTTCAAAAGACGCCTTTTCTTTAGACAGCCAGGCATCCCCGAGGGCAAGGACTTTTCCATCTTCAAGCTCACGGTGTTCACGATTTCCAATGCTTATCGACTTTTTATAAATTATCTGGAGACTGATGTAAACCGGAATTTGCAAGGGATACGGGGCCGGGAGAGGGGAATCGAAAGATAAAAGATTTCACCACAGAGGCGCAGAGGACACAGAGGTTCACAGAGCAAATCAAATACTTATGCCTTGGCGAAGCCAAGGCATAAGTATTTCTTTTTCCTTGGTGATTCTCTGTGCTCTCTGTGCCTCTGTGGTTAATCTCTTAATCTTTCCCCTCAGCGGCCGAAGTAACCGGTGATGGAGGCCGAGGCCAGGACCTTCCCTTCCAGGGCCTGCTGGAACGCGGCCAGGCTGGTGTGGCTGCCCAGGTCCAGGTGGGGGACGTTCAGGGCATAGATGGTGGCCACATAGGGATGGTCGCCGCTGCCCCTGGGAGGTTGGGGTCCGCCATAGCCCGGGTCCCCGAAGGAGTTCTGCAATTCCAGTGCGGCGGCAGGCATTTTCCCCCGGGACGCGCCTTCGGCCAGGGCCTGGACGCCGACAGGAAGGTTGATCACCAGCCAGTGCACCCAGTTGCGGGCCACGGGGTGGGGGTCGACCACAGAGAGGGCAAAGGATTTAGTTCCCGGCGGCGGGTCCGACCAGGTAAGGGGGAGGGACACATTCTTCCCCCCCGCCCCGGGCATGGCGTAGGGCACGGGGATCTTGCCGCCATCGGTAAAGGCCGTGGAGGTAAGTTTCATAGCCGGGTCTCCGTAACTGGAAATTATGGTGCCGCTTATCGGCAAGACGCAGGTGAAAAGGCAAGCAAAAAGCCTGGGCACCGCGCCGCCCCGAGAAGCAAGTTCATCTCTGGAAAAAAATAATTATCCCCTAAAGGAAGCGCAAGGGTCTGGAAAGAGAAGGTAGAAAAGGAAAAAGGCAACCCCCGGGGTTGCCTTGGAGAAATGGAGAAAAAGGAGCGCCTCAGACGTTGGGGCCGCTCCTCAAAAATGGACTACTCTTCCTGGGGGCTGGCGGGCACGATCAACACCGGCACGGGCAGGCCCCGGTGGGCCACCTCCCGGATCACCCGCTCCGCGACGGAGCCCAGGATGTGGCGGCCGACAAAGCCGTGGCCATGGCTGCCCAGAACCAGGAATTTGATGCCCCGGGCCTCTTCCAGAAAAGCAATGATGGCCTCGGAGATGTCCTTTTCGCTTTCCAGCATATGGGTATGGACTTCCACGCCGGCCTTTTGGCCGCGCTCCCCCGCCTCTTGGAGCACTTTCTGGCCATAGGCTTCCTGGTCCTCTTTCAGGTGCCGGTCAATGAAGGCGAAATAACCGGCTTTGCGCAGTTGCACCACATAGAGGACATCCAGGGGCAATTCCAACAGCCGGGCCATGTTCAGGGCCCGGCGCATGGCCTCCCACGCGGGGGCTGAGCCATCCACCGCCACGGCAATCGACTTTGCTTTTTCGCCAGCCATCAATGGTGCCCTCCTTTCCCGAAGATGACTCCCACCAGCAAACCCGCGCCCACGGCGATGCATACCGCCAGGATGCCGAAGAATATCGGTTTGTTCTGGGAGGTTTGAGTCAGCCAGTTCTCCAGACCCACTTTTTTGATTTCGATGATGTCCTTGCCGTACCCCACCAACTCCCCCTTGGAGAAACAGTATGACTCCACCTGGTAACGGCCTTCGGTGGCTGCGGGGGGGAAGCGGAAATAGTGCTTGAAGAGTTTGCCCTCCGCCACCTGGAGGCGGGCCGGGTCTTCCACGATATTATAGAGATTGGCCCGTTCTTTGATCTTGAGCATGCCTTGGAAGACCTTATCTGCGTCGTCCGGCGCGGCCTCGCCCCGGCTAAGATGCATCTTCATCTTGTGGCGGATGGCCGGGTAACCCAATTCCAGTTCCTGGGCTACTGCTGGGGAGACGATCTCCTTGACGGGTTTGCTGGCATGGATCTTATACATAAACGGAGCGCCGGTGACGTCGTACTGCTTCACCGTCATCCAGAACGGGCCCACCCTGCCCTTGACGGAGAACTTGATCTCTTCGTCTTTCTCCGCGGTGAGCTTAATGATCAGGTCGGTTCCCGGCACGGGATTGACCCCGAAAAAGTGGACCTGATCCCCGCTATAAGAGAGACCGATTTCAATGAGGTTTTTGGAGGCCGCGGTCACCACCTTCTGTTTGGCTTCCGGAGTAATGGCGGCGGCCGGCGCGGTCCAGAAAAATCCCAGGCCCAGAACTAGAAACAGCGGCAGGATACGCTTCATTTTAGTGCCCTCCGCCTTTGGCCGGGGCCAGGCTCACCAGGTCCGTGGGGGTGATGACCAGGTCCAGGAACAATTTAACGGTTAAGGCCAAAACAATGACGGCCAGGAGGATGCGAATCTGTTCCCCTTTGAGGCGCTTGCCGGCTATGGCCCCGAACTGGGCGCCGATGGTGGAGCCGAACAGGAGAATCAGGGCCAGGAGCAGGTCCACGGTCTTGTTGACGAAGGCCTGCTGCAAGGTGACGTTGGCGGAAGTGAGCACGATCTGGAAAAGGTCCGTGCCGATGGCGGCGATGGTGGGCATGCCGATGATATAGATCATGGCCGGGACCATGATGAATCCGCCGCCGACCCCCAAAAGGGCGGCCATAATGCCCACGATGGTGCCGATGGAAAAGGGGAAGATGGCTGAGGTGTGCAGCCCGGAGCGGTGGAAATTCATCTTTAAAGGCATTTTGGCGAAGAGCTTGCCGAGCTTGGGCTCGGAGACCGCTGCCACCTCTGCGGCTTCTTGTTTGCGGCTGCGGAGAATGGTGCGCAGGCTCTCCATGAACATGGCCCCGCCCACCAGGCCCAGCATGAGCACGTAGACCACCTTCATCACGAACTCAAAGTTGCCCGCGGCCCTGAGGACCTTGACCAATTGCACACCGATGGTGCCGCCGAAGATGCCTCCGGCCAGGATAACCAGGCCCATTTTAAAGTCCACATTGCCCAGGCGCCAGTGGGCAAAGGCCCCGGAACTGGCGGCGGCCACGATCTGGTTGGAGTCCGAGGCGGCGGCCACCGCCGGGGGAATGCCGATCATCATCATCAGGGGGGTGAGCAAGAATCCCCCTCCTACTCCAAACAGGCCGGAGAGGAACCCCACCAGACCGCCGATGCCGAGGACCAGAAAAAAATTGATGCTCATGCCGGCAATGGGAAGATAAATTTCCATGCCGTTTTGCCCTCCCTAAAAAGTCGTTAAGATGCCACGATTGTTATCCGTGATAGTATGTAAAATTAATCACAAGCTTGTCAAGGCATTTTTTCTTGATAATTTCGCATGTTGCAAATTGCATCGGCGGGTCAAATGTGGTTTAATATATTTAGAGAAAGAAGAAGGTCGGGGTTGGTGACTGGGCTGCGGCAGCACCAACCACCCAGCAGGGATGATCTGCGGCAAGCTCCAGGTGTAATTCTGAGGGTTCGGGGGGCTAGGCCAAAAGGCAAGGAAATTCTTGGCCTTAAATTATTGATGAATGGTAAGATACTCTAGTGGGGTGAAAAGTTGCTGGGTGTTGCCGGCCTATCTTCGTCATCTTAGAGGTAGTCGTTAATGACCATATGGGGCAAACTGCACCTGAATATCCGGCAGAAGGTGATGGTGGGCCTGATTGCCTGCATCCTGGCCATCGGCTTCATCGGCGGCCTTTCCTACCATTATTTGGCGCAGATCGAGACCAAGCAGCACTTTGTGGAGATCGCCGACGACCTGAGCAACACCATCCTGGAAATCCGCCGTTATGAGAAGAACTATCTCCTTTACGGCTCCGCCGATGACCTGGAGGAGAACCGGCGCTACATCCAGTTGGGCCTGGAGACCCTGGAGAAGATCGCGCCGGAGGTGAAGACCCTTAAGATTGCCCCCCAGTTTCCCCGTTTCCGGGAAGAATTTCTGGCTTACAGCCGGCTTATGGAAGAGTTGCCGCATAGCGGCGCCTCCCGCTCCCGGGTGGAAGAGCAATTGCGGGAGCGGGGCAAGACCCTGGTGGATCTGTCCCTGCATTTGGTGAAATTTGAGCGGCTGCGCATCCTGGAGATCATCATTACCTTAAAGACCCAGTTGCTTACTTCCATGGTGGTTTTTCTGGGATTTATGGGCTTTTTCGTCTTCATTGTCAGCCGCAAAATCATCCGTCCCTTAAGGGTGATCGAAGGCACCACCCTACGCATTGCCCAGGGTAATTTCCGGCCCCTGCCGGTGCTGGATACCCGGGATGAGACGCAGCGGGTGGTGGAAGCCTTTAACCGCATGGTGGCGGAGCTGGAAAAGCGCCAGGACCAACTGGTGCAGGCCAAGAAAATGTCCTCCCTGGGGGTGCTGACCGCGGGCATTGCCCACCAGTTGAACAATCCCCTGAATAACATCTCCACTTCCTGCCAGATCGTCCTGGAGGAATTGGGTCACGGCGACCTGGATTTCCTGAGACGCATGCTGACCAATGTGGAGCAGGAGGTCATCCGGGCCCGGGATATCGTCAAAGGGCTGCTAGAATTCTCCCGGGTCCGGGATTTCGAGCTCAAGCCCATTCCCCTGGAAGATGTGATCAACCGCTCCGTCAGGCTGATTTCCAGCCAGGTGCCTCCGGGCATCGACATCGTCCAACAGATCCCCTGGGACCTGATCTTGCAGATAGACGCCCAACGCCTGCAGGAAGTCTTCTTGAATCTGCTGATGAACGCGGTGCAGGCCATCAAGGAGCCTCCCGGGGAGATCAAAATTGCCGCCTACTTGGACCCCGGAGGCCAGGAAGCGGTGATCACCGTGGAAGATACCGGCGTGGGTATCCCCAAGGAAGAGATCGACCGGGTCTTCGACCCCTTCTTTACCACCAAAGAGATCGGCGCGGGCACGGGTTTAGGACTGTCCATTGTTTATGGTATTATCCAGCAGCATAACGGCTCCATTACCGTGGAAAGCAAGGAAGGGGAAGGGACCCGTTTCATCATCCGCCTGCCTTTCCAGACTCTGAGCAAAGAAAAGAGGCCAGCCCCATGAAGCGCGCCCGGATCCTCATCGTCGAAGACGAACTCATCGCCCGGGAAAACCTGGACCACGTGTTGCGCAAGGAAGGCTACGACACCGTGGCCGTGGAATCCGGGCAACTGGCCTTCCAGGAGTTGGAGAAGGGGGAGTTCGACCTGGTGATGACCGACCTGCGCATGCAACAGGTGGACGGCCTCCAGGTGCTGGAACGCACCAAGGAACTTTCCCCGGATACCGAGGTGATCATGATCACCGGCTACGCCACCGTGTCTTCCGCGGTGGAAGCCATGCAGAAAGGGGCCTATCATTACCTCTCCAAGCCCTATAAGATCGAGGAAGTGCGCATCCTGGTGCGTAAGGCCCTGGAAAAGAGGTGGCTCCGCCAGGAAGTGGTGGACCTGAAGCGCCAGGTGCAGAGCCAGAAAGGCATCCCCCTGCTCATCGGCAAGACTCCCCAGATCGAGGCCTTGAAAAGCACCATCCAGCAGATTGCGCCCACTGACGCCACCGTCCTCATCCTGGGGGAAACCGGCACCGGCAAGGAACTGGTGGCCAAGGCCATCCATCACCTGAGCCCCAGGGGGGAAAAGCGGTTTCTGGCCATCAACTGCGGGGCCTTCAGCGAAGAGCTGCTGGCCAATGAACTCTTCGGCCATGAACGGGAGGCCTTCACCGGCGCCCGGGGCGTCAAGAAGGGGCTCCTGGAATCCGCGCCCGGAGGCAGCATTTTACTGGATGAAATCGGCGACATGCCGCTGACCATGCAGGTGAAGCTGCTCCGGGTCCTCCAGGAAAAGACCCTGATCCGGGTGGGGGGCACCATGGAAATCCCGGTGGATATCCGCATCCTGGCCGCCACCAATAAAGATCTGAAGGGAGAGGTGGAACGGGGGGCCTTCCGCCAGGACCTCTACTACCGCATCAACGTGGTCACCCTGTCCGTGCCCACCTTAGCGGAGCGCCGGGACGACATCCCCCTGCTCTGCCGGCACTTCCTCCAGAAATTCGCCGGGGCTCAGGGCAAACAGATCGACGGGATCGACGAGGCGGTGATGGATCTCCTCATGGATTACCAGTTCCCCGGCAATATCCGGGAACTGGAAAATATCATGGAGCGGGCGGTGACCCTGGCCGCGGGGCCCACCATCGAGGTGGCCCACCTCCCCAAGGACTTCCAGCAACCCGGCTTCCTGGTGCAGCGCCGCCCGAAAAAGGAATTCCTCACCCTGGAAGAAAACGAACAGGAATACATCACCTACGTCCTCAAGCAGATGAACGGCAACAAAACCAGGGCCGCGGAAGTGCTGGGGATAGACCGGGTGTCGCTGTGGCGGAAGTTGAAGCGGCTGGACTTGAATGGGGGATGAGAGTATTAAGACGCGAGATTCTCGGCTCCGGTCATAATGACAAGGCAGGGCTTTTTCAAAGCTCACTGCATGTCATTCTGAACGGAGCGAAACGGAGTGAAGAATCTCTTTTTTGTCAGGAAATAAAGTCTTGTCCCTATTTGGATAAACGTTCACTCGTTCCCAAGTTGCACTTGGGAACGAAAATGGTCGCCAAGCTCAGCTTGGCTGCCAAGGCGTTCCCAAGCACAGCTTGGGAACGAGAAAAGGGCGCGCCCCTCCATTATTGGTGGGTCATGCCCACCCTCCATTGCTAGTCGTCGCCGCCCAGGTAATGCCCCAGAAGTCCCCGGCTGTGTTCGTCTTCGTGGCAGTAAACGCAGAGGTTCTCCCAATTGGAGCCGTCCGGGGGATTATTCCGGGAGTTGCCGTCCTTATGGTGCACCGTTAAGAGCTGCCGGTTCCGGTGATTAAACTCCCGGCCGCATTTAGCGCACACCATGCCGTGCATCTTCAGGGAGCGTTCCCGGTAGTCGCTGCCGGGAGAGCGCATTCTGGCCATTCCGGCAATCTCCAGTGGGCACAGGCGAGACGCCTGCGCCATTAAGAAAAATGGTAAACGCAGGGGCCACCCGGCCCCGCCTTCATTGTTTATGTTAGGGATCGGGGGAGGGGGCCGGGGGCCGCAGGCCCTTACCTCCTCCCCCTAAAATATTCGCCCTTCTATCTGGCTCCCAAGCATGAGTTTGGAAACCTGATAGTATAATTATGAAAATGCGAACTACTTAATTGTCCAACAGCAACTGCATGGGAGCCATGGACGCCGGTTTTAAGGGGATGGGACTACCCAAAATGGAAAGAGTTCCCGCAGCATACTTATCGATAAAACCTGGGAGGGAGGCATTGAAGCGCTTTTTAATGGCCCAGCCGGTGCCGTTGAAACTCGTTTTGTCGACCTGGCCCTTAAAGATTACCGTCTCCTGTGTCCCATCTCCCCGGTCCTTGGCCCCGGTGATAGTCATGATTAAATTATTGCCCACTAACACCGCGGTCCCGCCACCATATTGGGCCCCGGTAGTCTCCGTTTCAGTACTGCCTCCCACTAATTCATAATATGAACCCCCGAGAAAGAATATTCCCACGGTGTAGGTTTCAAATTTATTCGTGGGACCTTGTTCGTCCTGGGTTTTATGCCAGGCCCAGGTAACTTGGCCCAGGTACTGGGCCGCGTTCGCCTGCAAGCCCATACCAAGGACAAAGGTGATGACCATTGCCAACACGCTTACCAGAGCACGACCATTGACTTTCATTGATTGCCTCCATTTAGCCTGTTCTTGGGTGTTGGTTACTTCCAAATATTCCTTCATTGCGGCAGCAGCACCAAATCCAGCAGGGGTTTGATCTCCTCGGCCAGGACGATTTCCAGGCCTTCCTTCACTTCCGGTTCCAGGTTGTTGAGGTCCACTTCGTTCTGTTTAGGGAAGACCACTATTTGGACGCCGGCCCGCTGCGCGGACAGGATCTTCTCCCGGATGCCGCTCACCGGCAGGATGCGGCCGGACAGGGTCAGCTCCCCGGACAGGGCCACGTCCCGGCGCGCGGGGCGGCCGGTGAGCAAAGAGATGAGGGCCAGGGCGATGGTCACTCCCGAGGATGGGCCGTCCTTGGGGATGGCCCCCGCGGGCAGGTGGATATGGATGTCTTTGTCCATGAAGAAGTTGGGATCGAGCCCGAATTGCTCGGCGTGGCTGCGGACGAAGCTGAGCGCGGTCTGGGCCGATTCCTGGAGCACGTTGCCCAAAGAGCCGGTGAGGATCAATTGCTGGTGCCCCCGCATCTGGGAGGCCTCCACAAAGATGAGTTCGCCGCCGAACTCGGTCCACACCAGGCCGGTGGTGACCCCGACGCGGTTGCCCGCCTCTGCCACTTCATGGGTGAACTTGCGGGGGCCCAGGAGTTTCTCCACCAGGACCTCGTCCACGGTGAGGGCGCAGGCCTCGCCCTTGCTCTGGAGGCAGACCCGGGCCAGTTTGCGGCAGACGGTGGCGATCTCCCGGTCCAGATTGCGCAGGCCCGCTTCCCGGGTGTAGTCGTGGATGATCTTGCCGATGGCCGGGCCGGTGAAATCCGGAGTCAGATGGGATAGGCCGTGTTCCCGCAACTGCCGGGGGATCAGGTACTTGCGGGCGATGTTTTTCTTTTCGGCTTCCGTGTAGCCGGGGAAGTTGATGACTTCCAGGCGGTCCAAGAGGGGGTGGGGCAGGTTTTCCACCACGTTGGCGGTGGTGATGAACATCACCCCGGAGAGGTCGAAGGGCACGTCCACGTAATGATCCACAAAGTTGCTGTTTTGTTCGGGGTCCAGGATCTCCAGGAGCACCGAGGCCGGGTCGCCCCGGAAGTCCTGGCCGATTTTATCGATTTCATCCAGCATAAAGACCGGGTTTTTCAGGCCGATGCGGCGGATTTCACTGATGATGCGGCCGGGCATGGCCCCCACATAGGTGCGGCGGTGGCCCCGGAGTTCCGCTTCATCCCGCAGGCCCGCCAGGGAGACGCGCACGAACTTGCGCTCTAGGGCCTCGGCAATGGACCGGCCGATGGAGGTCTTGCCGGTGCCCGGCGGCCCGGCGAAGCAGAGAATGGGGCCCCGGCTCATCTGCACGTGCCTTTTTTTGTCGATGATCTCCCTGACCGTGTCCCGCAACTCGTCCAGCTTGATGGGCTTGGAGAGGTAATGGGCCGCTCCTTTTTTTAAGGCGTCCACCGCGGAAGTGACCGTGGCGTAGCCGGTGACCATGATGATTTCCGTGTGGGGCGCCATCTGCTTGGCGGACTCCAGGAGCTGCAGGCCGTCCATCTTCTCCATCTTCAGGTCGGTGAGGATCAGGTCGTAATCCTGGGCCTTGATCATGTCCAGGGCTTCGGCGCCATTGGACGCGCCGTTGACCTGGTGCCCCTCTTTCCGGAGAATGTACTCCAGGTTGGTGCGGGCGATTTCTTCATCATCCACCACCAGCACCCGGGCGCTCTGGAGGCTGCAGAGGGTGCGCACCGCCAGGTATTCCAGAATCCGTTCCTTGACGTGCTGGAGCCCGTAATGCGCGGTTTCCAGGAGGCGTTCGGCGCGTTTCAGGTCCAGGTTGTCCTCGGTAAAGCGGTTCCAGGGAAGAGAGATCAGGTAATCCAGATAATTCAGACCGATGGAGTACTCGGCCACCGCGGGATCGGTCTTTTCCACCCGCTCCAGCTCCTTCAGAGCTACGGCCAGGACCTCAGGGGGCAGTTGGGCCTTATGGATGGCGTGGCGCAGGTCCGCCAACTCCTGTCCCGTCTTGGACCTCTCTTCCTCGCCTTTACGGAAAAAGATCATGGTCTTAAACCTTTCTGGGGTTGATGATTATCATACCCCAGCCTGAGTATAAAGGAAAACTCGGGTCAGGGCAATGTCGGCCGTGCTCCTGCCGGCAGATTAATTTTATGATTTTCTTTAACTTTTTTCTACCAGGAAAGGATCTGGGGAGACCTGTTGCATTTTGCAATTTGCGTTGCTTGGGTCTGCAACAGCGGCTAATACCTTGAAAACCAAGAAGATTAGGAAATGTGCTTGTGAGCTATTGCACAATGCAACAGGTTTTGAGGCGGGGATAACCGGCAATTCTGGATAATTTGCTGATAATTCATATAGTTATATATTTGGCAGGGTTCTTGTATATCATAAAACCGAAGGGCTGGGGGCCCATTGAGGGCCTCTCCCCAGGAAGCAAAAAAAGATTTCCTCAAGGATGCGCAAGCCATGCTGGGTTTCATGAAGAAAATTCATGGCAAGGAAGAGGGCCAGGCAGCGGTGGACCGGCGTCAGGGGAGCGGCCCGGACCTGGAAAGCCTGCGGCCGGCCCAGGAAACCTCCGGCAAACCCGAGGTTCCCCGGAAAATCCTGGTGGTGGGCCGGGGGGACACCCTGGATGAGGAGGCCGTCGATTATGCCGTGAACCTGGCGGAGCGGCTGGGCTACGACCTCATCGGCCTGAATGTCAACCCCGCGCTGGGACAAAAAAGCAGGTTTTTTTCCCCTTACAAGTATCACCTCCGGGAGAAGTTCGCCCAACGGGCCAAAACGGCCGGGGAAGACCTCAAGAAGGTGTTGGCGAAAAAAGGAATCGGTTTTGAGCAGGTGGTGAAATTCGGGGACCTGGGCAAAGCGGTGGCTGAAGTCAACCGGCAGATCAAGAGGATTGAATTCGTCATCACCCAGGGCGGAGTCAAAGAAGCGGAAGTTAACGGGGTGATTAACCTCCCCGTTTTCAGCATATCTGGATACCAAGGAGAGAAAAAGATGGCTCGAGAATCTGACAGCAGGGGGATCGGACTGATGGGCAAAACCGTGGGGTTCGGCCTGGGCACGGCAGTTCTATACGCCGCGGTGTTTATGAATACGGACACGGTGATGCAATATTTCACCAAAGGGGCCTGGTACGCGGCGTTGCCTATAGCTACGGTTTTTGTCTTCTCGTTTGTGCACGGCGCTTTTTCCAACTATCTGTGGGAAGCCCTGGGAATTCAAGCGCCCAAGAGAGTTGCGCCCAGACCGACGGCGGCCAAGCGGCCGGTGGCCAGGAAGCGGCCCCGTCCCGAGCTGCGTATCGACACCTAATATTCGCAAGCTTAGGAGGAATATCCCATGCAAGATATCGCACCGGAAGCTGTCAAATTCATTGATCTGAATTTAATGACCATTACCTTCTTGTTTATTGTCGGTTTCATCGGCGGGCTGGTGAGCGGTTTTATCGGCTCCGGAGGGGCCTTTGTGTTGACCCCCGGGATGATGAGCCTGGGAGTACCCGGAGCCGTGGCCGTGGCCAGCAATATGTGCCATAAATTCCCCAAGGCCATGGTGGGAGCGTACAAGAGGTGGAAATACGGCCAGGTGGACATCAAACTGGGTCTCATTATGGCCTCATCCGCCGGTATCGGGGTCTGGGTGGGGATCATGATCCAGGAGTGGATCCTGAAACACTGGGGCGAAGCCGGTTCCAATCTCTACGTCAGCCTGTCCTTTGTAGTCATCCTGGTCATCGTCGGCGGTTACGTCTTTTATGACGCCTATAAAACCGCCAAGTCCGGGGGCGAGGAGAAAGTAACCTCCCTGGCTGTGTGGCTGCAGAAGATTAATCTGCCCCCCATGGTACACTTCAAGACCGCGGATGTGTATATCTCCATGTGGTTCACCATCCCCATCGGTTTCGCCACCGGCATGCTGGCGGCCACCATTGCAGTGGGCGGCTTCATCGGGGTCCCCGGTATGATCTACGTCCTGGGCGTCTCGGGCCTGGTGGCTTCGGCCACGGAACTGGTCATCGCCTTTGTCATGGGTTTTGGGGGCACCGTTAAATGGGCCATCAACGGCATGGTGGATATCCGCCTCACCCTCATCATCCTGGCCGGGTCCCTGTTGGGGGTGCAACTGGGCGCCATTGGCACCACCTACGTGAAAGAACACATGATCAAGATCGTCATGGGCACCATCATGATCATCGTCGCCGTGAGCCGGGGCCTGGCGGTTCCCAAGTATCTGAAGCAGTTGGGGGTCATCTCCCTGCAGGAGTCCACCATCTCCATACTGATGGGTGCCAGCTTCATTATCATGTGCATCGCCTTAGGGATCGGCGCGCTCATCATTCTGGGGAGCATGTGGAAGGCCAAGCGGGCGGAAACCGCAGCCGAAGCGGCTCTGGTTTTAGATAAGAGCTATTAAATATCTCACCTTTCCTTCTTCCTTAAACCCCTCTCCCCCCAGCGGGGGTGAGGGGTTTAAGATGGAACTCCTTAAAACCTGCCATTATCATAACCAAAGGTAAAGGAGTTACCTCTGCACTCCCCGCCTGCGGAGTGCGGGCCCGGCTTAGGGACATTATCAATGAGACCATCCGGCAAATTCAACCGCATTCTCGTGGCCCTGGACGGCTCGGAAACGAGCTTCCACGCCTTGGAACAGGCCTTCCGCCTGGTGGACGGCTTGATTTCCGTGGTCTCCGTGGCCCCGGTCTATCAAGGGGACCTGCGGCTGGTGGGAGTGTCCGAACCCCACACGGTGATGACGGAGCCTTGCCACACCGCGCTCACGAAAGCCCAGGAGATGGCGGACGCGGCCGGGGCCCAGATCAAGACGGTGTGTGATATCGGGGAGCCCCACGAGCGCATCGTCGAGAGGGCCGCAGCGGAAAGCCGGGACCTCATTGTCATGGGGGCCAAGGGGCACAGCTTCATCGAGCGGGCCCTGCTGGGGAGCGTCACCCGGCGGGTGATCGGCTATACTCCAAAGGATGTGCTGGTGGTGCCGCCCCAGGCCCAGGTGGGTTGGGAGAAGATCCTTCTGGCCACCGACGCCTCCCCAGCCAGTGAAGCGGCCACGGCCCGGGCCCTGAATTTGGCCCAGGCCTACGGCAGCGGGCTCCAGGTCTTGGCGGTTATGGAGTTCTCCCCCCAGATTTACGGGGAGCCGCCGGTAACCGCGGACTGGCGGAACCGGCTCCTGGCCTATGTGGAAGGGATTGCCGGGCAGGCCCTATCCCGGAACATTGCCGCCACCGGCCTGGTCTTGGAGGGCACACCCTATAAGGCCATCGTCGATCTGGCCCAGAAAGAAAAATCCAGCCTGATAGTCATGGGCTCCCACGGCCGCACCGGCTTAAAAAGGCTTCTCATGGGCCGCGTCACCGAAAGGGTGATCGGCCACGCGCCCTGCCCGGTGCTGGTGGTGAAAGGGTAGACCCGAACCGGAGGCCGGGAGCGCATTTACCCCCCCCTTTTCTTAACCATTCCCACACGCATACAATCCTTCATGGTTATCTAAAACTTCCTTGATCTTTCCAGGGTAGAAGACCTGGTCGATATGTTATAATGATTCAAGATGGCGAGGTCGGGGCCGGCTGGTTTAGGGATAAACCATCCGGACCTGCGGAAGAAGTTGGCGCTGGAGAATGAAGCAGAAGGAGAAAGGAGATGAAAAAGAAAATTTCTGTTTTGACCTTTGCCGTTTTGTTCATTCTAGGGCTGAGTATTGCCAGTCCCCTGGACGCTACTCTGGTTAACTATCTGGGGAAGACTACCTGGCTCGCGACTATTACCGATCACACCACCCCCTCTATGATTGGCCAGACCTTCACTATCACCGGTGGGGTCAGCAAAGTTGGCGACGAATTCTATCTGTTCCAGGGCTACGTCACTTTCGCAGCCGATGATCCGATCGTCTTGTCCGGATCGGGATTCCAGACGGGGAACACTCTGATTTTCACCATGTGCATGTCTCAGAATCACACCACCGGATCAACCCAACAATACTGGCGCGACGGCGGGGTGGTACGCGCTAGCATGGATAAAACCAGCCAGGATGGCACCTTTTACGATATAGGCCATGACTTCAATACGAGTACCAGGACGTTCCGGGAAAGATTTACCGCCGCCACCCTGACCCGCACCGGGTCGCCCATTCCCCTGGGCGCCGGCCTCGCTCCCCAGCAATTATTGCTGCTGGATTAAAGGAGGCGGCCCGGCGGCTTTGCCATTAGTGGATCTACCGTCGTTTAATGCCAGGGCGACCCCACGGGTCGCCCTTTTTAATTGGCGCAGGCTGGAAAACCTGCCTTGCCGACAATTCAAATGGTTCATGGGTGAAGCGGAGTCGCATCTCCCACTGCTTCGACAACCCCTGGGGACGAGAAGCAGGGCAGGGGGAGAGAAATAAGTGCACTTCCGGTCTTTCCTTTTTTCCTCGGGCCTATCAGGTATTCCCCACATAAATAGGAAGTGCCCGATATTTTTCCGAAAAACGACTCTTAGAATTTCAGGTTAACATCACTGAGTCGATCTGTTAAGATACCCTAGCCGGCAAGGGGGAAGCCGTTCTGGTTATGCCCAGAGCCCGACCACCCTTGGCGCAAGGAAGAATTCAGCAGCATTAACAAAGGAGAAATGAGATGAAACGGAGAATTTGTGTACTGGCTCTAACCGCGTTGCTTATCCTCGGGCTGAGCATTGCCAATGCCCTGGGCGCTTCCGTCAATTACCTGGGAAAGACCACTTGGACCTCGACCATCACCGCAACCACTGTAACCGGTGTTAATCCAGGCGACACCTTCACCATTACCGGCGGCATCAGCAAGGTCGGCGACGAATTTTACCTTTTCCAGGGTTATGTCACCTCCGACACCGATGGCCCTTTTGTCATATCTGGCTCGGGATTCATGATGGGGAACACTCTGGTTTTCACCTGCAGCGAGTCCCAGCAGCACTCGGGCAGCAGCCACGACAGCGGGGTGATGCACATCACTATAAATAAGACGGACTTGAGCGGCACCTTTTACGATATCGGCCTTGACTACGATACGACTGGGAAGACGTTTGATCAAAGATATACTGCCGGCACCCTGGCCCTCGCAGGGTCTCCCATTCCCCTAACTTCGAGCCTTGCACCCCAGCAATTATTGCTGCTTGATTAAAGGAGGGCTGGCTACTTTGCCGTGAGCAGCTCTCCAGTCGTTTAACGCCAAGGGTGGCCCCAGGGGTCGCCCTTTTTTTTCCCTAGGCTGGAGGTCCGGGGCCCCTGAAAGTTTCCAGGGAGTGGGGAGTGGGGCTTGGGAAGCGACGGTGAAACCGGATTCTCCGGGTTTCCTCGGCGCTTATTCTCCCCCCGGATCAGGTCCTGACAAAATTCTGTACAAGAGATGGTGGTCATATTAGGATATAGCATCCAGGTGACGAGTCTTGGGGGTAATGCTGCAAGAAACGATTTCGCAGGACAAGGCAGAAGTTCCTGGGGCGGGTGGAACTACTTAAGAGCCTTTAAGGCGCACAGGAGGCAGAGATGAAGGTAAAATTATTTTTGGTCTGCTTGGTGGCAGCAGCGTTAATAACCATGGGACTTAGGGTTTCCAGCGTGGAAGCCTCGCAATATCTGGGGGAAGTTACCTGGACTGGTCATGATGACCAAGAAGGCGTCGATTTTACCGTGAAGGCCGGCATCAGCAAGATGGGCGGGACCTATTATGAAGTGGTGGGGCAGGTGCCGAGTGCGCCGGGAGGCGGAATGGCTGTCTTTTCCGGGGGAGGAGTCTTGGTGTCAGGCACTATAGTTGCCACCGTGACGATGACCAACGTTAATAGCTACGGGAAGCAAGCCTTGGTGATGCGGCTGAGCATCGATCAAGCTACCTTCAACGGCTCTTTTTGGCTCGTGGAACCCATATACCAGATCCCCCACAATGATCCATCGCTTAATTCGTATTCCGACCCCTTCCCCCAGGGGACCTACCCCCCGGGCCACATCCTCAAGAGCTCCTTATATAGTCTTGGGAATGCTCCCACCACCGGGACGCTGACGCTTTCCGGCCAGAAGCCCAATCTGACACCGTCAATTTCTTCTCAGTTACCGTTATTACTCGAATAAATTTCTCTGGCGCCAAGTTGCCGTCAAACTGGTAGGGGCGGGGTCTCCCGCTCCCGCCCCTCTTTCAATCATACCAAGTCGAGACCTCTGCGAAAGTCTCATGTGGAACAGCCGCCCCCGGCTGTCCACCCCTTAATTAGTAGCAGGCGAGGGCGCCTGCTCCACATTTTGATAAAAAAACCAGCAAATGAGACTTTCGCAGAGGTCTCAAGTCGCAATCCAACGACGATTTTCTTGTAGGGGCGGACCCAGGTGTCCGCCCTAATGAGGGCGCACAAACGGGTGCGCCCTTACAGTTCCGTGCCTTTTACTGGCGACTTGGTAGCAAACCCTATCCCGGTTATGAAGTAGCGCTGGGCTCGGGGCGGAGGAAGCTGAGGCTGTAATCCGCGTCCTTGAAGGCCTGGAAGCAGCGCTCCACGACCGTGTCGCTGGTTAAGGCCAGGTCCAACTGCCGGGCGAACGCGGACAGGAGCCCGGCCAGTTCCAGGGCCTGCTCCGTCTCCAGCAGAGAGTATTTGACCATCCGGGCCCGGACCATGTCCCCCGTCACCTGCACCTTAAATCCCAGGTAGTCCAGGATTTCGCTGAGCAGCCGGGCCCGGCGTTCCCGGCGCTCCACCCCGGCGGCCCCTCCCTTAAACTGAAAACTGATATAGTTGTCGTTTTTCTCTTCCGAGAGATACGCGTCCAGGATGGCGAAATGGTAGCCCAGCCGGGAGTTGAAATTAAGGTAGCGGTCGGAGATGACCGCGAAACTTTTATCGCCCAGGCCCTTTTCCGCCTTGCCCAGGTCGTACATGGTGTTGGCGAATACCGAGATGAAGCCTTTCAAGTCCGGGGCCACCTGTCCGGCCCACCTGATTTGGGGATGGTGGAAACCCCGGAGCAGGGCCCGAAAGGGCCGGGAGAGAATATCGTCTTCCGTGACCCAGGGTTGGCCCGGGACTCGCAGGCCGCCCCCCAGGTCCAGGATGAAGAGGGTCAGGGGGAGGCCGGTTTTCAGCCGGGAGCAGACCCCGGGCCGCAGGGACTGGTCCACGTCCAGGGCGAACATGGCGTCCATGGCCTTTTCATGGGCGAAGCGGGTGATGTCGTGGAGGGTACGGCACCGGCCGGCCTCGAATTCAGGGCTCTCCGGGTCCAGGAGATTCAGGGGGGTGGCTTTTTTCAGGATGCGGCGCAGTTTTTCAAAAACGGGATTCCGCTGCAGTTCCATATCGGGCCGCGGCCGGCCTTCCAGGAGTTCCGGGACCAAGCCGGGGTAGACCCGGGCCGCGTCCGCGTCCACGGTGACCACTTGCCCGGTATGGAGCACCCGGGTGGCCCCGCCCACTTCCACCAGGGTGGGGACCCGGAATTCCCGGGCCAGGATGGACATGTGATCCGTGGGGCTGCCCACCTCCGTGAGAATGGCGGCGATCCGGTCCATGACCAAAACCAGCTTGGCCGAGGGCTGCCGGGCCACCACCACCGCGCCCGGGGGAATGTTGGCCACCTCTTCATCCCGCAAATACAAAAAAACCCGGCCCGCAGCCGCGCCCCCCACGGCCCGGATACCGAACCGGAGCAGGGGAGGCACCGGTTCCCAGGTGCTTTCCCTTTCTGCCGCGGCAAAACTGGGGGCGCTGATCCGCAAGGGCCGGGACTGGAGGAGATAAATTTCCCCGCTTTCGTCCAGGGCCCATTCAATATCCTGGGGGTGGCCGAAATGTTTTTCCAGTTTCAGGGCGATGGCCGCCAACTGCTGGATCTGCTCCGGGCTCAGGCAAGGGGATCGGGCCTGATCCGGGTCCAGGGCCACCTCCTGGGTGCCTTCTTCCGGGCGTGGGATTAAGGCCACGGGTTTTTCCGCCACTCTCTGTTCCGTTATTTGCAGGCCCGGGGCCCGGGAAACCCGGTAGAGGTCGGGGGTGATGGCCCCGTCCACCGCGTATTTCCCCAGGCCCCAGACCGCGCTGATGAGCACGGTGTCGCTCTCCGGGGCGTGGGGGTCCAGGGAGAACATCACCCCGCTGGCCCGGGCCGGGACCATGGCCAGACAGCCCACGGCCATGGGCAATTCTTCCGCGGAGAAGTGCTGGTATTTCCAATAAAAGATGGCCCGGGAGGTGAATTTGCTGGCTACTATCTCTTTGTAGTGCGTTGGCAGGTCTTCGGCGTCCACGTTGAGGAGGGTGGCAAACTGGCCGGCAAAGGAAAACTCCGTGTCTTCGCCTACGGCGCTGGAGCGCACCGCCAGACCCCGGTATTGCAAGGCTTTTCCGGCCTCCACCAGGGCCTCTTCCAGATCCGGGGGCAGAGGCGCCTGGCGCACCAGGGTCTGGATTTCCCGGCTGATGGCCTCCAGGCTCTCCAGGTCGTCAATGGGGGCCTGGGCCAAACGCTGCGCCAACTCCTCCTCCAGGCCGGAAGCCTCCAGGAAGCGTTTGTAGGCCGCGGCGGTAACGGCAAACCCTTCGGGCACCAACAGGTGGAGCCGGTTGCCCATTTCCCCCAGGTTGGCCATTTTGGCCCCCACACTGAGGGCCATCTCCTGGGTCAAGGCGGAAAGGGGGAGCACATAGGCGGTGGCGGGGATGTCCGGGGCGGCGCCGAGTTCCCGGAGGATTTCGTCCCGGGTCTGCTGGCAGAGGGACCGTAATTCCGGGTAGCGGTTCCCGGTCAGGAGATTGAGTTCGGTGACGATATGGGCGACACTCTCACCCAGCCGCTCCACCTGGCTCTGGAGATAGGCGGTGTCGAAAAGGAAGTCGCCGGTGAGCTTTTCCTCCATGTCCGCCATGATCTCCAGGGCCTGGGTGTTGTTATCCAGGAGCCGGCGGAAATGCTCGAATTTTAGCTTAAGCCGGGTCTGTTCGTCGACTTCTTCCTTCAGGAAACGGCGCAGGAACCTAAACATCATAACAGTAAGCAGTAAGCAGTGAGCAGTAAGCAGTGGGCGCTCACTATTGAAGGTATATTTTTGGTGCTATAACGGTAGAGCCTACTATGGTTGAGCATTGCTGATAAAATTTTTAATTAAATGGAGGTGCCATAAACTCTGAACGTCGGTGGCCCAGGGCCGCCCTGGCCCCTGGCCCCTATCCCAAACTGCTCACTGCTTACAGCTCACTGCTCACTGCTTCTTCAGGGCGGCCAGTTCCTTTTGCATCCTTTGCCATTCCAGGGCCCGTCTGATGGTGATGAGGATGGTTTCTTTGCGGAAAGGCTTGGTGATGAAGTCATAAGCCCCCTTTTGCACGGCTTCCTCCGCGGTCTCCAGGGTCCCGTAAGCGGTAATGATGATAATGGGCAACTGTGGATCTATTTTCTTAATGATATCGATCAGATCCATGCCATCCACCAGGGGCATTTTCAGGTCGGAGACCACCAGGTCGTACCTCTTCTCCTGGAGCAGCTTGCTCACCTCCAGAGGGTTGTTGGTGGTAGTCACCTCATAACCGGTCTTGTCCATGAGAATGGTTTTCAGCAACCTGAGCATGTTGGGTTCATCGTCCACCACTAATAACTGCTCCGCCATGTGTTCCTCCTGGCCTGGTGTCTTAGTAGATAAAGTCCTTTATGGGGTTGGAGCTTTCACCTTCTTTAGCGGTGGCGGTTGACTCCGCCTCCATTGCCGTAGCCACCGGCAGATAAACGGTGAAAGTGGTGCCGTGCTTTTCCGGGTATTCCGCCGCCGGAAAACTGGTGAAGATGATGTTGCCCCCAAATTTGGTAATAATGCCGTAACTTACGGACAGTCCCAGACCGGTGCCTTCCCCCACCTTTTTGGTGGTGAAAAAGGGATCGAAAATCTTGGCCTGGCTTTCCCGGGGGATGCCGTTGCCGGTGTCGGTGAATTCGATGGATACTCGCCTGCCGTCGGGGGACAGCCGGGTGTCCACCCGCAGCAAGCCCCCTCCCTTCATGGCGTCCATGGCATTGTTGATGAGATTGATAAACACCTGCTGCAGTTCCCGGGGATCGCCTTTGACCCGGGGCAGAGACGGGGCCAGGCTGCTTTCCAGGCGGATTTTCTTGGTCAGCAGGGTATTTTGCACCACCGTCAGCATCTGTTCCAGGATGCTGTTGATCTCCGCGGTGGTTTCGGTTTTTTCCGGGGTCCGGGCAAAGGTAAGAAGATTTTCCACGATTTTCTTGCACTTCAGCCCTTCTTCCTCGATTACTTTTAAGGTTTCATGGACTTCCGGGGAGTCGGCGGTCTGATCCAGGAGGTGCTCGGTGAACCCCAGGATTACGGCCACGGGATTATTGATTTCATGGGCCACGCCCGCGGCCAGGGTGC
Organism: Thermodesulfobacteriota bacterium; assembly: GCA_040757175.1. GTDB lineage: Bacteria > Desulfobacterota > Desulfobaccia > Desulfobaccales > 0-14-0-80-60-11 > SURF-52. The sequence goes on along the minus strand of JBFLXM010000034.1, from coordinate 14,584 downwards.
CCACGGAGGCCAGTTTCTCCATGTTTACCAGGCGGTCTTCGATGGCCTTGCGGCCGGTAATATTCCGGGAAATGATTTCATAGGCGAAGATCTGGCCTTGCTCGTCCCTTAAGCCCACAATGCTGGTGGAGAACCAGAACTCCTGGTCGCCGATGGCCACCTGATGGCGTTTGTTACGGGTGCGCCCGGTCACCTTCACTTCCTGGAGCCATTCCAGGTGGAAATCCGCTGATTTCCGGCTGAAAATGTCGTATAGGTGGCGGTCCAAAAATTCCCGGGGGTTGACCTCACCCGCGGGCTTTACCGGCAGGGCCATGGCAAAGAGATTGGCGGCAAAGCGGTTGATGGACAGGATGTGGCCTTTTTCGTCCACGGTATAGATGAGATCCGCGGCGTTTTCCACCAGGGCCTGGTACCGGGCTTCGGTCTTTTGCAGCTTTTCCTTCTGGCGGGTGACTTCTTCTTCCAAGGAGGCGGAGAACTGCCGCTCGTAGCGGAAGTTGAGCATGACGATGGTGCCCGAGAGGACAAAAAAGCCGATGATCACCTGCAGGAAAAACTGGCGCAGATAAAGGGAATGCACCACCCCCTCCACTTCGCTGGCCGGGGCCACCACCGCCACCGACCAGGAAGGAAGAGTTTTGGGGTCTTTTCCTAAAATGGGTTCGGTGAGACGCACCGGGGAATAAGCGATAAGTTTTTGGATTTCCCCGGCCATGCCTCCGTGCCACCCGGAAATATACGAGCCTGAGCCTTCCTGGCCGGTGAGCATTTTCTCCCGCTGGATCTCGTTGATGGCGTCGAAGGAGATGGCCGGCATGCGTTCTTTACGCACGCTGAAGGCGTTCTTACCGATAAAGTCCCGCTCCGGATGGCTGAGAAAGGTCCCCTGGTTATCCATGATCCAGGCGTAGCCGGTCTTGCCGCTCTTGATCTGGCGGGTGAATTTACTGGCTAAATGATGGGCGTCAATATAAAAGAGCAGGACCCCGGACATGGCTCCGGAAGGGTGGGGATGGCTCTCATCCACCGATTCCTCGTAAGTGGGCGTGGCCATAATCATGATCAGGCGCCCCATAAAGTTGGGAACCTGGGTGGATATGGGCCCCACATAAACCAGGCCCTTGTTTTCGGGGAGGCGGGCCCATTCCAGATAAGGGGAATTTTGGAAGGAACCGGTGATGACATGGTCCAAGCCCCTGGCATCCACCAGGTAAGCCCGGGTCCCCTCCGCATCGATGCGGCGGATCTCCACCACTCCGTCCTCCCGGACGCTGGAGAGGGTGGCCCGCATGCGGTTGGCCCAGGTGAGCGGCTCCAGGTATTGGATGGTGGGAGAAAAATTAAGGGTGCTCAATTCCCGTTTCAGAAAATTGAGGTCTTGTTCCAGCAAACCCGCGGTATGTTGAGCCAGCACCAATTGCTGCTGATTAAAGTCTTCTTTGACGATCTGCCGCATCTGGTTGGCAGACTTGACTCCCAAGTAGATGCTGATTCCCAGGAGGAGTAAATTGACCCCCAGAATTAAGGCCAAGGCGTGCTGGGAAACCAAAAAAGGGAAGCGTCGCATTTTAGGTTCTTATCCCTCTAAGGGGAGCAAAGAGCCATGGAATAGGGACCTTACCGTAACCTTTAACCCAAGTCCCGATTTTTTCTAAATTTTAGCGTATTTTCCCCTAACTGGTCAAGTTTGTTGGGGGGCGGGGAAAAAACAACGGCCGGGGCTCAAGGGTGGATTATCGGGTAACCCCTAGCAGTGGAGAATAAGACCATGGCGGCGGCAGAACCGAGGCGGCCCTGGGGGCCGCCTCGGTTCTGCCAACTTGCGGGAGATTAAAGGTTAATCTTCCTGCACTTTCACCACCAGCACGGAGCAAGGGGAATAGGTCACTACCTTGGAAGCCGTGCTGCCGATAAAGGAGCGGGTCTTGGCGCCCAGCCCCCGGCTGCCGATAACGATGAGGTCGGCTTTTTCCTTTTTGGCGACCTCGACGATTTCCTCCGCGGGGGAGGGGCCCGAGGCCAGGATCGCCTCGGGGGTGACGCCCTTGGCCTGGGCCGCTTCCTTGGCTTTGGCCAGGGCGGTCTCCGCCTGGGCCTTCATCTTTTCATAAATGTATCTTCCCTCCCCCAATTCGGCGATTTCCATGGCCGCGGCCACCAGGATGATGGTGGACGGGGGGTTGGATTTAGCCAGATTAACCGCGTTTTCCAAGGCCTTCAGGGAGTAGGCCGAACCATCGACGGGTACAAGTATCTTCATGGAGTAGCCTCCTCCTTATTGGTGGGCCATCATCATCTTTTCGGCTTTTTCCTTTTTAAAGCCGGCCCAGAGTTTGGCCATGATAATGGCGCACATGCTCATGGCCGCGCCCATCACCACCCAGGCGGCCGCGGTGTTCAACCCGGCCTGCTTTAAGGACACGGAGGCCCCGGCCAGGATGATCATAATGGCGAAGAGCAGACGGATGCCGTAACCCCGGATATATTTCACCGCGGTGACGCCGATCTGGGCGCCGATGGAGGCCCCCACCAGCATATAGATGGCGGCGACGATATCCACCACGCCTTTCATGCCGTAAGTCCAGCAGCCGTAGGCCCCGGCGAAGAGCACGGAGAATAGGTCGGTGCCCACGGCAATGGCCGTGGGGCAGCCGATGAGGTAGATGAGCGCGGGCATGCGGATGAAGCCGCCGCCCACGCCCAGGAAGCCGGAAAGGAAGCCGGTGAAGAAAAATACCCCCATCACCGTCCAGAAAGAGATGGTAATCCCGGAAGCGGGGAAGTGCATCATCGGCGGCAAATTCCAGGCCTTTTTCGGCGCCGCCATGCCCATACTGGCCGTGGCCGCCTTGGCCGCCGCCCGCTTATCCTTGGTGGCGTAGTCATAGAGCATGTAAATGCCCAGGCCGAAGAGCAGGATCATGTAAGAGTAACGCACCACCGGTCCGGCCAGGGTATCGCCCCCGGCGATTTTCATGGTACTCAGCCACATAATCACCTGGGCCCCGGCTTCCACGCCGATGACCGAGCCGATGATGGACCAGATGCCCAGTTTCATGTCCACGTTGCCCATCTTCCGGTGCTTGGCGGTGGCCACGATGGATTTGCCGAAGATGTGGGCCAGGTCCGTGCCGATGGCGTAGGCCATGGGAAAGCCGAAGATATTTAAGGCCGGGGTCACCACCCAGGCGCCCCCCACCCCGAAGAAACCGCCCAACACTCCCACGGCAAAGCCGATGGCCACCAGGATGAGGCCGTTGAATTCCTGTTGAGCGATGGGCAGATATACATTGAAAATGTCAAACATGTGCAAATCCTCCCCTGAGCCTGCTATTCGTGGTGCTCAATCTTGCTGACGTCCATGCCGATGATTTTCAGGATCCGGTCGGTGACGAAGGCGATGATGCCTCCCACTACACCCATGATCACCGTAACGAGGATGGCGAACGTCATCTTACTGGAGTTGTAGGACGCGGCGAAAAAGTGATTGACGGCGTTGAGACCGTCCACCTTTACCTGCTTGGTGGCGAAATCCGCCGTCTTTTCACCCGGATCCGCGGCCCAGGCCAGGGTCGGCAGCATCAATAAAAAACAGTTAAAGATAATTACCCAAATTTTTTTCACTTTTTTTCACCTCCATATCCATGGTGAGATTTATCTTAAGTCCAGGCGCGGTCCCTAAACGTTCCCTGCCGCCTGCACCGTCAAGCCCTTGATTGAAGACGGCCCAAGCCGGGGCAAAAAGCCGCCATCAGAGCCGGTTCTCCAGGCATCGGGTCTTGCCGGCCAAATAAGTTCCGGTTTTTTTCCCAGCAAGTCGGTTGCCCTCGGTCAATAATATCCGTCACATTAATCTCTATCAATGCCCGTGCCAGGTTCGGAAGGGAAGGGACAGGGGACTAACTGATGAATAAACAATGGAAAATTAAGTCTCCGGTTAATGCCTATGTGACTTTTGCGGCAGACACTGTCAGCAAACTTGACAGTTCGTAAAAGAAATAAACGCTTGCCGGTGCCCGAATGATTGGATCCGGGGGCAGGGGCGCTCCCCCACAAGGACTTGGCGGCCATTCCCTTTGGCGTGGAAATTGATAAAGTAACTTTCGGATCTGCAAAATTTGGGGAAAAATTTTAAAAAAGAGTTAAATTTTCACCCATCCGCTGCCGACTCGGGGTAAATTTTAGCCAGGCATTTTTTATGGGATTGTTCAGCTTCTTCCGGAGAAAAAAGAAACCCCCGCCGCCGGAACCCGGCCTGAAAGAGATTTTCCAGGGCTTCCAGCAGGTGCTGGCCGCCAATAATGAATCTCTGGCCCTGATGGGGCAATTGGAGGAAAAGCTCGCGGCCGGCGACGGGTTTGACTTGCAGTTTCTCCGCAGCCGCACGGACTCCCTGGACCGGTATCTGGCCGACTTGGTGGCCGCGTTGCAGCGCCTGTCCGGGGGGCGCTGGCAGGAGTTGGAGAAGGCCCGGACCAGGCTTAAGGAGGCCCTGCGGGAGCGGCTGGAGGAGTTGCCGGGCCCTCAGGCTGGGAATTCGCCCCCCCTGCGGCAATCCTCTGTCGAGGAAAAACTCCGGGCCGTGATGGACTTGGTGACGCTCCTCACCCTGGTTGATCGCCGCAGCCCCGAATTCCGCCCCGAGAACTGCCGCAGCTATCGGGATATCACCCGCTTTGCCCATGAGAAGGCCATCCAGGGCATGTTCGGCCTCATGGACGGATTGGAAGAAGGGCGCTATCCCGCGCTCCGGCTCCTGAAGCTGGATACCCCCTTGCCCCTTAATCTTCACCTCATGGACCTGGGGGGCGGCCTGGCCACCCACGAAACCCCGGTGCCCCCGGAGAGCATCGTCTCCGTGCCCATGCGGGCTCTGTGGCGTGGTATCAGCCACCCGGGCATCACCTGGGCCGGGCCGGTACCCGTGTCCGTGGGCGGCTTTCTCCACGTCCTGGCCCAGACCGCCATCCGGCCCCCGGAGAGGTTTTGGGATAAGACCTATGCCATCGTCGCCGCCAATTACGTGAACTACAGTTGCCGCCTGGGCTTTCATTTCGCCACCGTGGACAGTTTTTGCGGGGTGGCGGCGGCAGACAATTTCATCAATTTCGCGTTTAAAGGCGGGGCTGCGGATGAACCCCGGCGGGTGCGCCGGGCCAAACTCATCGCCATGGTCCTGGAAAGGGCGGGATTTGAGATAGAGGTCTTCAAGGACTTGGTCCGGGCCCGTTTCCGCAAGCGCCCCATGGCGGAAACCGAAGAGAGGCTGGATATCCTGGGCCGCCTCATGGCCTACGTGCGCCAGATGGACATGCTCATGTCCGACGACTCCAAGATCTCCCTCCTGGCCGAACGCTTCCTGGCCGGCCACTACGAGCGGCCGGAAGAGGAGGGGAGTGAGGGGGGCAGGGGGCAGGGGTCAGGGGTCAGGAAGCAGTGATCAGTGGCCAGTGGCCAGTGGTCAGTAATTAACAGGCTCCTTTTTCCTGCTTACGAAAAGTCTCTCGTAGGGACGGACCCATGTGTCCACCCCAGCGGCCGCAAATACCACGGCGTTAATTTTATGATCGTAATGATTTTTCTGGATCGGAGGATTGGGTTTTTGGGAACGTCCAGGGGGCACACATGGGTGCCCCCCCCTACAAATCTGCGCCGTTTGATTGCATCTCGGTATGACATTGAATTTAGAAAATAGATCACTATCTTCAGTTCCAAAGGCTGCAAACCTAGAACCCATTGGAACTTGAGAGCTATTTTTTTGCGGGAAACGGGAAACGGAAAACTGAAAACACCCAAGGGAGAACGCAAATGGCGCCACCTACCAGTCCTGACACCCCGAAAAAGTTGCTGGTCTGCACCGATGGCTCGGAAAACAGCCGGGCCGCGTTGGCGGCAGCCCTGCGCCTGGCTCAGCTTGGCGGCGGCCAGGTCTATCTCCTCCGGGTGGTGCAGATTATCCCGGAATTTGAAGTTGCGGCCCCGGACCTGATGGCCCTGGTCGCGGAAGAGGCCCGGAAGGAATTGGCGGCTACCAAGGCCGAGGCCGGGAAAACCGGAGTGGCCCTGGAGACGCGGCTGACCCGCAGCTTCTCCGTGTTCGGCTCCATCCTCCAGGAGGCGGAGGAGATCCAACCGGACCTGATCCTCATGGGCCGCTACGGCTACACCGGTTTGGCCCGGCTCCTCATGGGCAGCGTCACTGCCAGGGTCATCGGCCACAGTCCCTTTAACGTCCTGGTGATTCCCCTGAACGCGACCGTGGCTTTTGACCGGATCATGATCGCCAGCGACGGCTCCCCGTGCAGCCAGGCCGCGTTCCAGGAGGCGCTGGCCCTGGCCGGGCGGCGGGAGAGCAAGCTGTTGGGGGTGTCCGTGGCCACGGAAGAGGGTGAGATTCCCCGGGCGGAGGAGATTGTCCAGCAGATGCTGGCCGCGGCCAATCAAGCCGGAGTGCCCTTCCAGGGCGTGGTGCCCCAGGGGCAGCCAGCGGATGACGGTATCATCCAGGTGGCCCTCAGAAACGAAGTGGACCTGATCGTGGTGGGCAGCCACGGCCGCACCGGCTTCAAAAGGCTGCTGATGGGCAGCGTCACCGAACGGGTTATCGGCCAGTCCCCCTGCCCGGTGCTGGTGGTGAAGAAGGGAGGATGAGGTTCTGGGGAGGGCGAAGGGTTGTTGGCAGGTTGGAAAGTGGAAGATAAACCTGGTTGGCCCAGGATTCAGTGATGGTTCTCCTCCATCACCTCGTCAATGGTCACCATTTTATAGCCCCGGTGGCGGAGGACCGGAAGAATGGTCTTGAGGGCCTCCACCGTGGGGCTGCGGTCCGCCTGGTCCTTTTCATCACTGTCGTGAAAGTAGATGATGGAACCGTTGCGCACCTGGGAGAGGACGTTTTTCTCGATGGCCCGGCTGCCCAGGCCCCGCCAATCCCCGGAGTCGATGCTCCCCAGAACTATTTGCCGGCCGGTGTGCGCCGCGTAAGAGACGAGACGGTCATCGAAGGCGCTGTAAGGCGGGCGAATCAGCAGATGCTTCTGGGGGCAGCCCAGCAGATCCAGGTCCAGTCGGGTGGTTTCCAGTTCCTTTTCCCGGACCTCTTGAGCCGTCTTGGTGAGGCGGGGGTGGCTGTAACTATGGTTGCCCACTTCATGGCCCTGGCGCAGCATCTTTTTAACCAGGCGGGGATATTTCTCCACCTTGCAGCCCAGGACAAAGAAGGTGGCATGGGCCTGGTACTTTGCCAATAAATCCAGAATTTGCGGGGTATAAAGGGGGGAGGGGCCGTCATCGAAGGTGAGGGCCACCTCCGCTTCCGAGGGGAGACCGGCCCAAACGGTCACCGGTTCCGCGGCCTTACCCCCGCCCGGCAGGCCGGACACCATCAGGAATAGAAGCAGCAATCCCCCAGCGACCTGCAGGTTGAGCATTCTCCGCATTAATTCCCCCACCATTTTAGAACATATAATAACTTAAATACTTTCTTTAATTGGCGCTTTGATAATTTTATAAGTGTATCTGTGGGGGAGGGGTCAGGTAAAGGCTTTTTTCCCAAATTTATGAGGGGCACTTTGCACCCTGGGTTGCCGCCGCGCCTGGTATCATTGAGTATCTTCCGGGGAGTGGCCATTACCGGGAGGACCCCCCGGAGCTGGTGGTGCAGAAAAGTGAAGGCCCCTTCTGGAGAAGATTCCACTCCAGGCCCGCCCCGGGATTCGCCCTCCGGGAAGGCCGGATGAACCATTTTATTTAAATATATTTGCGAGGCCAATTTGCCGATAATAACTTATAGATAGTCGCAATCTAAAGGCACGGAATTGTCAGGGCGCACCCGCGTCTGCGCCCTCATGAGGCGGACACCTGGGCCCGCCCCTTGTCGTTTGATTGCGACTTGGTATTGGAAGGCGGGATGCCGCTTTTACCCACCTGAAGACAGACGGCAGCGCCGGGGGCAAGCAACCGGAAAGGGGCAGGGCCGGCGGCCAATACCATCAGGCCCCGGAGCTGCTCGAGTTTTAAGCTTGATTTTGCCTTGAATATTTTTCAAACTTGCTCACCAAGAGGATGATGAAGATCAAAAAGAATTTTTTAATTTTATTAATCACAGCCTTCTTCTTAACGCCGTATCCTATCCAGGCGAAGCCTGCCTGGGTGGGGATGGTGAGCTTCAACTTTGACGACGGCTACAAGAACGTCTACGACAACGCCTTGCCTATTTTCAAAAAATACGGGGTGGTGGGATGCATTTTCCCCGTGGTGGAATACCTGGTGTTCTCGGCGCCATGGGCGGTGACCTGGCCGCAGCTTTTGGAATTCCAGCAGGCCGGCTGGGAGATCGGCAGTCACACCATGACCCATCCCCACTTAACCACCCTCACCGACGCGCAGTTGGACTATGAACTGGGAGAATCCCAGAGAATCTTGGCCGACCACGGCTTCAACGCCAAGACCCTGGTGTTCCCTTATAACGAGTTCGATGCCCGGGTTCTGGATTACACTACCCGCTATTATGAAAACAGCCGGGGAGGTTTGGGAATAAACGGCTTTGCATGTGACCGCTACGGCATCGTCTGCCGGGAGGTGAGCGCCACCACCACGCCGGATGAGGCCATTGCCTGGATCAACGCGGCCATCAGCAATAGGATGTGGTTGGTGCTGATGATGCATGAAGTGGTCACCGGCCCCCCGGCTGAGTACCAGTACAACGCGGCCGATCTGGAGAAGATCGTCGCCTACGTCGCCACCAATCATATTCCGGCCCAGACCATGCAGCAGGCCCTGGCGCGGCGGCAAGCCTCCTTAGGCCCCAATCTGATAAAGAATCCCAATTTGAAAAATCTGGACCCTTCCGGCTGGGCCCGGGACTGGAGCCGCAACCATGCGGCCCAGGTATCGGTGGAACCCGCGACCGTGCCCCGGGTGTTCTCCTCCCATAACCGTCTCAAAATTGCGGGCTCCTCCCAGCAGAATGTCGCCAGCACCAATGTCATGAAATTGCCAGCTAAAAAGCGCCGCTATTATTGTTCTTTTTTCATCGAGGTGGCAAATACCGGTCCAATCGGCGGGACTGAGATTTACCTGGATGAGTTCGATAAGGATGGCATCTGGCTCGGCGGCCAATGGCTCGGGGGGTTTTATGCAAATACCTTCGGCATGCCCGGATATCTCTATCAGCCGACTTCCCAGGAAGTTGACCAAGTCATGATCGATATCTATTCCGCTCCCGGCGCCAACATCACCTTTTATGGGGACAACTTCTACTTCGGCGTCATCAAAAATGGCAAGAGCTTGGCCCCGATTGTTAATCTGCTGCTAGGGGGCTAACAACCATGTTCCCCCACCAGGGCTTGGAAGTCTCCCGCTGATCCTCCCCAAGAATCGGCTCCGTGATTTCGCTCTCTGCCGGGTCACCGGCCGGCATGGGGAAAAGCCAACAAGGCCGCCAGCGGGCCAACCCCTCGTTCCCCCATACCGGCTTGATGGCTGAAATCCCGGTGCGGGATTGGACAAACCGGGTGGGGGGCCCCTTAATCCTCCCCCGGCAGATGCATCAGGGCCCGAAGATATCTGCCCGCCCAGTAGTAAATATTGTGCTCCTCAATCCAGGAGCGCATGGCCCCCATGCGCGCGGTCCGCTCTTGGGGGGAGGCTTCCAGGGCCTGAAAGACGGCGTCGGCAATGTCTTCGGGATGATAGGGATTAATGGCATAGGCGCAGGATAATTCCCGGCCTGCCCCGGTAAAGCTGCTCAGGACTAAAGCGCCGTTGTTATCCACCCGGCTGGCCGCATATTCCTTGGCCACCAGGTTCATGCCGTCATGGAGAGAACTGACGACCATGACATCCGCCAGCCGGTAAAAAGGCGCGATTTCCTCATGGGATAGGTGACTCTTAAGTACGAGCACCGGTTTCCAACGGCCGGTGCGGTATTTGCTATTGAGTTCTTCTTCCAGGGAATCCACCCTGGCGTTGAGGGCCTTATATTCGGGAATATGCACCCGGGATTGGGGCCCCAACTGGAGGAAAGTAAAGCGTCTCTGATACTGGGGGTATTTCTGGAAAAAGATATCCAGGGCTTCCAGGCGTTCGGGAATCCCTTTGGTGTAGTCCAGACGATCCACGCCTAACCCGACCTTGATCCCTTCCAGATAGTAACGATGGCGAAAGTCGGCCATGCGGGTTTCGGTTTCCGGAGCCCGGGCCAGGTCCGCAAACCGCTCAAAATCGATGCTGATGGGGAAGGGCTTGACCCAGGTGGCCTTTTCCTTGCGGAAAATAGCAAACTTCTCCATATCGACCCGGGCTTCCAGGGTCCGGTCCACGGTGTCGAAAAAGTTATTGCAATGGTACTGCAAGTGGAAGCCCAGAAGGTCGTTGCCCAAAAGCCCCTCCAGGATTTCCTTGCCCCAGGGACAGATGCGGAAGGCCTCAAAATTAGGCCAGGGGATATGCCAGAACTGGCAGACGATCAGGCGGGGGTCGGCTTCTTTGAGCATGCGGGGGAGCAAGGCGAAGTGGTAGTCTTGGATGAAGACGATGGTCCGCTTGTCATCCACCTCCGCTAAAACCGCGTCGGCAAATTTGCGGTTGACCGCCTGATATATCTCCCATTGATTGGTGAGAAAATGGGGCCGGCTATAGACAATGTGGCAAAGGGGCCAAAGCGCGCCGTTGGCAAAACCGTAGTAGTAACCGTCTTCTTCTTCCCGGGTGAGCCACAAGCGGCGCAGCTTATACTTGGGGTCCTGGGGAGGCACCATGACCGCATCCTGTCCGTCGCAAGCCTCCAAATCGGCCTCACCGTTGCCCGCGGCCACCCAGGTGCCGCCGCAGGTCTGCATCAGGGAGTCCAGGGCGATGGCCATACCGCTGGCGGGCATGATGATTTCTATTTCCCCCTCCCGATAGACATGCATGTAGGGCTCCCGGTTGGAGACCAGGATTATCTGGTAATCCTGCAGCTTTTCTTTAACCAATTCCTTCAAGCGTTCTCTATTCCAGGTCATATATTTCTAAAGTTCAATGATCCGGCTGCCCGGATTGTCCACGAGGGTCACCAGGGTCAGGTAGTCCCGGATATGCCGGGTGATGAGAAAGTGCTGGCGCACGAATTCCCGGGCGAGCTGGCCCATGCGCCGGGCCATTTCCGGACGATGCAAGAGATAGCGGATACGAAAGGCGCAGCCTTCCGGAGAATGGACCAGAAAACCGGTATTATAGTCCTGCAACTGGAGGATGATGCCGCCGACAGCCCCGCCGATCACCGGCTTTCCTTTCCACATGGCTTCGGTCACCGTCAGTCCGAAGCCCTCCCGGGTGGATTTCTGGACGATGATGTCCGCGGCCCGCTGTAGAGCGTTAACCTCGTGGTGGGCATCCGGCGGCAGGAGCAGAATCTGGATATCCGGCTCCCCCTTGGCCGCTTCCATAACCTCGGCAAAAATCCGGGGCCCTTCCGGGTCATCGGTGGCTTCGCCGCCGGCCAATACCAGCTTACAGGGGGTATGCCGCCGCACCAGGCGGAAGGCCTGGATTACGCCCACCGGGTCCTTGAAGGAATCGAAGCGGGACACCTGCAAGATGATGGGCTTATCCCGGTCGATTTCCAGACGGTCTAAAACCGCCTGAATTTCTTCGGGCGTCAGGTCCCGGTTCTTGTCGCTGAAGGGGTCGATGGAAGGCCGGATCAGATATTGGGGGTGCGGCAGATTTTGGGCGAATTGGGACATGGAAAAGACCGAAGCGTCGTATTGGCTCACTATTTCCCGCAGGAATCTCCAGACCTGGAGATGGGGCCGGGACACGTCAATGTGGCAGCGCCAGATCCAATGTTTGGCCCGGTCCCGCATCTCTTCAATCAGGTAGGCCGGCTGGGGGTCGTGCACCAGGACAAAATCGGCCTCCCAGTTGAACCGCCGGGCATTTTCCCGGTTGATCTCCCGGTAATGGTCCAGCATCTCCGGGGAGATGTTAACCTTAAAGCCCTGTAAGGCGTTATGAAAGGCCTTGGTAACCTCAAAGAAATCCTGGTCGCCGTGGATCACCTCCCAATCGGTTTCCAGGCCCAACTGGTGCAGCAGGGGTACGGCCCGGGAAAGAATCTCCGCCACCCCGCCGCCGCTGCGGGTGGAATTGATGTGGACAAAACGCCGGGGCCCCAACCGCTCTGCCAGGCGGTGGAGCTGGCCGATTACCTCGGGACCCACCATCGCCTCGTAATCATGCAGGCTGATCACAGATTTCTCCCATATACCGATTAATCACGCCTAATAGGGTCTCCCGAATCTCCTTCAAGCTGTAAAAGTAAATATCCAGGTCTCTGATCGCCCTCACCAGCTCCGGCAAACCAAAGTTATTTTCGATCCAGAAGGAAAAGTCATCGGCCTTGAGCACCCCCAGGCGCCAGCGGGCCTCGAAGAAGTGGTAGTACAGGGAATCCACTCCCACTTTACCAAGGGCGATACACAGGTCTTCGAGGGTCTGGGCGCTGATTTCGGAACGGATCACTACCGTGGAGGCCTGGCAAAAATGGAGTTCAAAACCCGATCTGGCCCAGGGAATATAGGGCAGATCCCAGAGATATTCCTCCAGGATGTCCACTACTGCTTGTCGAACCTCGCCCATATTTTCGTACTCAAAGGGGTCGAAGGAACTGAGCTTCTCCGCCAGTTTGCTGTCTTGCAGGGCGTTGGCGGCCCAATAGGCCAGGTCATTAGGGTATTCCACCGCCGGGGGACCGGGGGCCAAGCGCGATTGAATCAGATGGTAATAGAGCACCGACTCGTCCAGATACCGGATGGCCTCCAACAACTCCCTGAGGTTCACCGCTTTTCTGCCGATGGGCATGGGCATCAAAAAACATTCCCGGAACCAAAAAGGGTCTTGGGTTGGTTGAGTTGAATCAATCACCGGCCGTCCTCCAGGTGTTCGGCTAAGAGAGCCAAAAATTGCCGTACTTTTTCAGGATTGGCTAACGACAACGGGGCCGCGCTGGCCGCAGCAGTATCACCTACCTTGACGGTCAGGCCGCGGCCCTGCAGGGCTTGGAAAGCAGTCTCGTCGGTTACATCGTCCCCCAGATATACCGGGAATAACCCGGAAAATTGGGGCAATACGAGAATCTTCCGGATAGCTGCGCCCTTACTCACTCCCTGAGGGAGAATCTCCACTACTTTTTTCCCCCGGAGGACCTGGTGGCGCCCACCTTGGACGACCTGACGCAGCCAGGGTTCGAGAACCGCCATGATCCTCCTTTCCTCCTCTGGCTGGGCCTGCCGGTAATGGAGGGCGAAGCCCGAAGGTTTTATTTCTAGCCACCAGCCTTCCAAGCCGGTCAGGTTGCGGGTCAACTGCTTCGCTAGTTCTTCTTGCTCCTCCTTGCTTCCCCCGGGTACTTCCAGGTTCCATGGCCTGCCGCCCAGCAGGCCTTGGGCCCCATGGCAGCCCAAATAATTAAGGCCGGGGATAGGCAATAATTCCTGGAGGTCGGCCAGGGGACGGCCGGAAACCACCACCACGGCCTGGCTCAAGAGGGAGATCAAGCGGGTCAGAACCTGGATCAGTTGGGGCGCAGGCCGGGCCAGTTCCGGCCGGGGCGCGATCTCCACCAGGGTGCCGTCGTAATCCAGAAACAATAGCAACCGCCGCCCCTGGGGAAGAGCGGTGACCGCGGCCAGGATGGACTCAATTTCTCGGTCCATACAGCCAATATACTAAGTATCAACTGCATCATCCGCAAGTGGGGCGGGCAGAAGAGGGCCACAACCGATTAATTTTCAATACGTTTTAAGGACTCCCTGATTCGCTCCGGCAGGTCCCTGACCTTCCAGGTGCGGTCGATGGCCAGCAGGTTGGCCGTGCCTTCCGCCATTAGCTCTGCGCCTTTCTCCGGATAAAATTCAAAGCGGAAGATGATGGCCTTGGACCGTATCTCCTGAATGCTGGTTTCGATGCGGAGCAAATCCCCATACCGAGACGGCCGCCGGAAGCGGCCCCAGGCCTCGACAATGGGCAGACCGAAGCCCTCCTGGACGTTTTTGAAGGTCTCCTCGGGCTTGAGGCCGCAGGCTCGCAAAAACTCTTCGATGGCCCGATGGCAGTAGCGGAAGTAGCTGACAAAATAGACGATGCCGTAAGGGTCGGTGTCGCCGAAGCGGACTCTCACAAAGGTGCGATGCGTCTTGGAGGGCGGATCAGGGGGCCTGGTCATTTCTGTTCTCCCTTAGCGGGGAAGTGTCATAAGCTGCTGTCCTGATGTTGCTTCTGCATCACATTATAGGAGCGAAAGCCGGGCCGGAAAAGGGAAAAATTTCACATTAGCTGGTTGACATTGGCGGAAAAAGAAAATAATCTTTTCTATTCTCTTACGCTCGCCCCAGGCCGCTCCAGGTTCGATAATACAATAAATTCTAACGGGAAAATGCAGGGGGCGATGGCATATGTTGAAAAGGAGTCACCTATGAAAACCGTGGCTGAAAAGATAAAGGAGTTGAGAGACAAAGAGGCCCAGGTGAAGGGCATGGGTGGGGCGAAGGCGGTGGAGAAGCAGCATGCTGCCGGCAAGCTCACGGCCCGGGAGCGG
>JBFLXM010000033.1:0-4738 GCA_040757175.1 Thermodesulfobacteriota bacterium | reverse complement strand
GACCAGCGTCATGCCCAGGATCTGGTCCGCCAGCTTTTCCACTTCCTCCGGGGTGGCCGCGACTTTGATGCCGCCGCCCTTGCCCCGGCCCCCGGCGTGGATCTGGGCCTTGACCACAAAGGGGCCTGCCGCCAGCTCTTCGGCCACCTGGCGGGCCTCGCGGTTGGTGTCGGCCACCGCGCCCTCGGGCACCGGCACCTGAAACTTCCGGAGCAATTCTTTGGCCTGATATTCGTGTATTTTCATGGGAGGTCCTTTTCTGCCGGCCTGGTTAATAATCTATATTTATTAGATATTTTGGCCAGAAGCCGGAGATTGGAAAGCATGCAGCCGCTGCCCAAATTCTTAGGCAGGCAATCGGAATCAAAAGATAGACCAGGTATTGCCCTTGAATTTAGTAGGTAAAGATGCGGATGCGCGTCGGTGATCCCAGGTAACTGTCTATCTTCTCCTGCATTTTCCGGCGTTCCGGATTGTTGAACCAATCCTGCCAATGCTCCAGGGTTTCCCAGGAACTGATCACCAGATAATAATTGGGATTATCCACATCATGCAGGGTTTCGCCGGAGACATACCCCAACTGCTGCATGGCCAAAACCCTTAAATTCCGCATCAGGCGGATAATCTCGCCCACATTCTCGCCTTTGATTTCCCGCTCCAACAAAACTTTGACCATGACCGCCTCCTTAATCGGAGTCTTACTTATTTTTTACCAAATAAGGAAAGGGCAGGGACGGGTTTTAAGCCCGCCCCTGCCGTGTCTTCTCTTTTTTCTACTTGCCGATGACCAGGATGATGGCGTCTTTGGCGACGGAGGCGCCGGGTTCGAAGTTGATGGCCTTGATGGTGCCGCTTGCTGGCGCGGGCAGGCTGTTTTGCATCTTCATGGCCTCCAGGATGCAGACCAGGTCGCCGGTGGCCACTTGGTCCCCCACCTTCACCGCGTAGCTGATGATCATCCCCGGCATGGGCGCGCGCAAAGGCACGTCGCCGGTGGCCAGGGCCGCTTCCGCGGGCGCCGCGGCGGCCGCGGGCTTAGGGGCCGGGGCCGGCGCGGCCGGCCGGGGCGCCGCCTGCGCAGGCTGAAAGCCTGCGCCACCAGGCGCAGCCATCATTCCGGGCGTAATGCCGGTGAGCACCGGCGCGCCGGCGGTGCACTCCACCTCCACCTCATAATAGGCCCCGTCCACGAAGACGTTGAACGTGCGCAGGCCCGGGCCTTTCTCCGGAGCCGCCTGGTCCAGGGAATCGAGGTATTCCTTCACCTTGGCGAAGAGCTTCTTGGCCTTGATGGTCAGATAAACATCGTCCTCCAGCTTCACCTGCTCCAGGGTCTTGGCCTTCACCTCGTCGGGCACGGGCTCCAGGCCGTACTTCCACTTCAGGAAACGGGCGCCGGTGGTGGGATAGAGCGCGTAGATGAGGACGTCCCCGTCGTGCTTGGCCAGGCCCTGGGTGTCGGCCACGGCCTTGTCCCATTCGGGCTCCAGGATTTCCCCGGGGCGCTTGGTGGTGGGCTTTTCCCCCCGCTCATAGCCCTTGAGGATAATCTTCTGGACCTTGGTGTCCATGGGCGCCGGCGTCTTGCCGTAGAGGCCGTAGGCCAGGCCCTTGACCTCCGCGGGCACCATCTTGTAACGCCCGAAGAGCACGTTCATCACCCCCTGGATGCCCACGATCTGGGAGGTGGGGGTGACGAGCGGCGGGTAGCCCAGGTCTTTGCGGGTCTGGGGCAGCTCCGCCATCACTTCCAGTATCCGGTCCAGTGCGTTGGCCTCTTTCAACTGGTTCACCAGGTTGGAGTACATGCCCCCGGGGATCTGGTGCAGCAGCACCCCGGTGTCGATCTGGGCCATCTTCGAGGTGTCCAGGAGGTCCCGGTACTTCACCGCCACCTTTTCCAGGTCCTGGCCGATCTCGATGAGCTTCGCCAGGTCCATGTCCGTTTCCCGCTCCGTCTGCTCCACGCTGACGATCAGGGGCTCGATCGCGGGCTGGGAGGTGCGCAGGGCAAAGGGGCTAAGGCAGGTGTCCAGGACGTCCACCCCCGCCTCGATGGCCTTCAGATAGCTCATGGAGCCCTGGCCGGAGGTGTAGTGGGTGTGGAACTCCACCGGGATCTTGATGGTCTCTTTGAGCGCCTTGATGATGGCGTAGGCGTCGTTGGGGGAGACCATGCCCGCCATGTCCTTGAGGACGAAGCTGTCCGCGCCCATGTCTTCGCTCTTCTTGGCGAAGTCCACGTAATACTTGAGATTAAAGATGGGGCCGCCCATGCGCCGCTGCGTCAGCGAGTAGCAGACCGCGGCCTGGAAATGGGCCATCAGGCCCTGCTTCTTGGCGTCCATCAGGGCCTTCACCGACACTTCCCAGTTGCGCTGGTCGTTCAGCGCGTCAAAGACCCGGAAGATATCCACCCCGGCTTCCGCGGCGTAGCGCACGAAGCGGTAGGTGACGTCGTCCGCGTAGTTGCGGTAGCCCACCAGGTTCTGGCCCCTAAGCAGCATCATGGTGGGGGTCTTCTTCAGAATCCCCTTGATGGTGCGGATGCGCTCCCAGGGGTCGTCCCCCAGGAAGCGGTGGGTGGTGTCGAAGGTGGCGCCCCCCCAAACCTCGATGGCCCAGTAGCCCATCTGGTCCATGCGTTCCATGAAGGGGATGATGTCTTCCGAGCGCATGCGGGTGGCCAAAAGACTCTGGTGGCCGTCCCGGAAGGTGGTGTCGGTGAATCTGATGGGGTTCTTTCCAGCCATATATTTGCTCCTTAGGTGAACTTTCTGCGTCAGTTATTAGTTTCAGTTCCAAGTTCCAGGTTCCAGGTTCCAAGTTGTCAATGTCAGCCCGAAACTTGGAACTTGGAACCAGAAACTTGGAACTTCTTTATCTCAAAGAACGCCGCTGCATCAGCATCCTAAGCTGCATGGCCTCGCTGCGCCCCGCCAGCCCCCAGAGGTTGGGGGGCGGACCGGGGATTGGGATCGCGGCGCTTAAGGCCGCGGCCTGGCACGCGGCTTCCTCATCGGCTAAATAAGCGGAAATCGCTCCGCTGATGGCCGCCATGATAGTTGGTTTTATGGCCATGTGTGCCTCTCCTTAATCAGTTCCAAGTTCCAAGTTCCAAGTTTTGAGTGGCGGTGGCAATGGATAACTTGGAACCAGGAACTTGGAACTTGGAACTCTCTAAACAGGAATGTTCCCGTGCTTCTTGGCCGGCAGGGTCTCCCGCTTGGTACACAGGGCTTCCAGCGCCTCGATCAGCCGGGGCCGGGTCTCCTGAGGCGTAATCACCTGGTCCACGAAACCCCGGGACGCAGCGATATAGGGGTTGTAGAGCAGGTTCTCGTAGTTATCGATGATCTCCTGGCGCTTGGCCGCGGGGTCTTCTGCGGCCGCGATCTCTTTCCGGAAGATGACGTTGGCCGCGCCGGACGCGCCCATGACCGCGATCTCCGCGGTGGGCCAGGCCAGGACCATGTCCGCGCCCAGGTCCCGGGAGCACATGGCCAGATACGAGCCGCCGTAGTCCTTGCGGGTGATGAGCGTCAGCTTGGGCACCGTGGCCTCGGAGTAGCACCACAAAAGTTTGGCCCCGTGGCGGATGATGCCCCGCCACTCCTGGTCGCTCCCGGGCAGATACCCGGGCACGTCGGCGATGGTGAGTAACGGCACGTTGAACGCGTCGCAAAAGCGGATGAAGCGGCAGGCCTTGTCCGCCGCGTCCACGTCCAGGCACCCGGCCAGGACCTGGGGCTGGTTGGCGATGATGCCCACCGGCCGGCCGCCCAGGCGCGCGAACCCGGTGATGATGTTCCGGGCGAAGTAGTGGTGGGGCTCGAAGAAATCCCCGTCGTCGACGATGGCCTTAATCACGTCGTGCATGTCATAGGAGGCCCGGGGGCTGTCCGGGACAATCGCGTCCAGGGCCGCGTCCTGCCGGTTGGCGGGGTCGGCGCAGGGCGCCAGGGGCGGGTCTTCCATGTTGTTGCTGGGGAGAAAGCTCAGGAGCTTTTTGATCTGGTCGATGGCGTCCGCGTCCGACTCGCACGCGAACTGGGCCACCCCGGACTTCTGGTTGTGGGCCATGGCTCCGCCCAGGTCCTCGAAGCTGATCTCCTCGCCGGTGACGCTCTTGATCACGTCCGGCCCGGTGATGAACATGTAGGAGGTGTTTTTCACCATGAAGACAAAATCCGTCATGGCCGGGGAGTAGACCGCGCCCCCCGCGGTGGGGCCCATGATGGCCGAAATCTGGGGGATGACCCCGGAGGCGATGGCATTTCTATAAAAAATCTGGCCGTACGCGGCCAAAGAATCCACCCCTTCCTGGATGCGGGCGCCGCCGGAGTCGTTGAAGCCCACGAAGGGGCAGCCGGCCTTCAGCGCCAGGTCCATGACCTTGCAGATCTTTTTGGAATGCATTTCCCCCAGCGATCCGGCGCGACTGGTAAAATCCTGGGCAAACGCGAACACGGTGCGGCCGTTGACTTTCCCGAAGCCGGTGACCACGCCGTCCGCGGGGATTTCCACCTTCTCCATGCCGAAATTGACGCAGCGGTGGGTGACAAAGATATCTGTCTCCCGAAACGTCCCGGCATCAAAAAAGAGGTCCAACCGCTCCCGGGCCGTGAGCTTGCCGGCAGCATGCTGCTTCTCCACCGCCTTCGCCCCACCCATGCCCTTCACCTGGGCCTCTTTGTCTCTCAACTCCTTTATCTTTTCAGCCACGGTTTTCATAGGT
>JBFLXM010000032.1:0-72178 GCA_040757175.1 Thermodesulfobacteriota bacterium | reverse complement strand
TCAAAAACATCGAAAACCTGGAAGGTCGCCATGTCGTGGCCTTTCTGCAGTCGAAAATCGGCCAGGAGGCCGCCCACGCTACCATCCAGCTATATGCCGCAGCCTGTGAAAAACTGGAAGCGGCCCTTTCCCGTTATGCTGAGCTCAAGCACACCGGCCGCGGATATAATTTTAGCCCGGATATAGCTGACGCGCGCGCCGAGGCGCTGCACTTGGCCCGGTTTGAGGGCTCCCGGGCTTATGCGGCGCCGGCAAAGATTGTTGCGGCCATTCAGCCAGAACGTTACCAACTCATCGCCGCCTGCCAATGCCAGGGCGGCGCCAGGATAGACGAGGTTAGGTTTACCCTTGAAGACCTCCAAGGGATTCGGCCTGACCCCATCACAGGCCAGGAGAAAGGCTGGCTGGCCGTTGACGGCAAAGGCGGTAAAGAAAGAGATATTATGGTCCCCCTTCTCACTTACCAGGCGGTCGCCGAGTGCGTATTGTCCTTGGCGCCGGGACAACATTGGGGGATTGGCAACGACGTTGATCGCATGGCTTACCGGGAGCAGATCCGCCAGGTCTGCCAGCTGCTCGGAGATGATTATCACGGGTCCCACGGGTTCCGCTGGAACTACGCCCAAGCAAGGTTCCAGGAGGTCCAAGCCGTCGGCCTGACTTATAACGAGGCCCTCTCCCAGGTCTCGTCAGAAATGGGCCATGAGCGCGCCGATATCACGGAGCACTACCTTAAGTGATCGCTTGAGGCAGTCCAGGACCGTCAAGGCAAAAATCATCCCCTATGATGCTACTATGATGCTGGGATTGTCAGGAATCTAAAATCGTTCCATCTCCATACCTGCAACTTATGCTACTCCTTCGATAAGCCCCCCTCGTGGAGAAATATGGCAGGTGAATACTTTACTCTGAGGGAGCCTCGGAACACCTCTTTCAGTTTTGCGTCATACGATACCCAATTTTGTCAGAAGGTAGTTCACCCGCTCATAAGCGTCACGCTGCAAGATTTCACGTTCTTCCGGGTCGGTGATCTCTTCAAAATCAGCGACAAATTTCGGACCTATATCTTTTTCCGTTGCGAATTTCTTGGCAATTTTTTCCAATCCCTCCCGGACCAATCCATGTTTCAGATAAGGTCTGAATACTTCAACCAGACCATCGAGTCCACCGGGATAGTTTGTTATGCTGTAATAAATGTCCCAGGAATCCTTTTCTTTCAAGCGGTCCTCTAAAGCCATGCCTTTCATAATTAGAAATGGCACTATCGTAGCCACCCGGATAGTTACAGAGTCCTTGCCGCCCCCTGGAAGTTCTCCCTCAATCGGCACTTCCATAACCATATCAAAAGCCAAATCGCATCCTCTGGCTTTGCGGGCCAGGACATCTTGCATCCTTTGAGTGCGGTGACTTTTCCCGGTTCCTTCATATTCTCCGGCTAACAAATCTACCTGAACAATAATCTCCTGGTCTTCTACGAAAACCCGTCTGTGAAATATGTATGGTTGCTTTCCTTGCTCATATCCCCTGCTCAGGAGGAGTTTCTGAATAGACTTGTATCCTTGCTCCTGGAGCTTGCGGTGATCCAGGGCGAGATCCACGTCTATGCTGCCGCAGTGTGGCTTGACCTTGTTAGCGAAGATAAATTCCGGAACCCACCCTCCCACCAGTACCATATCTTCACGGTATTCCCCCAAGAGGTGGGCAAGTTCAAGTAACACCGACCGGGCTGCTTTTACAGCAATTTCATTGTAATCTGTTCTTGTTGCCATCTTTTCCTGATCACCTGCTCAAGAAGCATGTCGGCTGCTTCCTCACCCCGGCCGCGGTAAGTTTTCAGATCAAGATAAATCTGAATGGGGGAAGCGATACGGATACCGTTAATATCTTTACTGCCGTAAAAAATCCCTTCATCATAGGGGGTCAACAGGCTGATATTGGCGCCGCTGGGCACTTCTTTCAAGTTAAGTAAGCCGGCCACATCCTTTTCCGTCTCTTCCAAATAGGCAAAAACGCGCTGATAACGCACCGCAGGAGCCAGCCTGGCTGCTCCGGAGAAGGACGTCAGGGCATAGGTCAACTTCTCTGATTTGCATAAGTTGGCCAAAGCGAATTCTATTTCCGAGACACTTTTCAGAGAATAAAAGTCTCTCACCCGGTTTTTGCGGAAATTATAATTCTTGGCCCACTCAGACAGAAGCTCTTCCGGTTTGGACAGGACCATACCATCGGCTTCGCTGAGGCACTCACGGTTGAGCAGGAGGTTTTTTACCTTGGCAACCTGGCCAACACTCACCCCGGCCTCATCGGCCAGTTCCTGAATTTTCCAAGCCTTTAGGGGAGTTGTCAGGAGTACACGCAGAACGTTTTCCGCTTTTGGAGAATAGAGCGAACGCAGGTCTCTCTTCTCGGAAAAAATATTGGGGTTGCCCGTTTTTTCAATATAGACCTCCTGAAAGCAAAGGCGGCAGTTGCCGGAAAAGTCTAGGTATCCGACTCCTGCCTGTTCACAGATTTCCGCTGCTTTTGGAGAAATGTAAGGAGCAATGAAGACAGGAAAAGCTTGGGGAAATGCTTGGGAAAATCGCAGGAGTTGATTTACCGCATCCCTAGCCACTCGTGGCTGACCGGCGTTTTTAACTTCAACTACAAAAGTTTGGGTGCCTGCCGGGACCTCCAGGGTGATTAAAAAATCCGGCCTGGCAGCTTCTTGAGCGGACTCCTGTTCGATATCTCGTATCTTGAGGAAAGGGACCTTTGCCAGGCAGGAAGAAAGAGCCTCTTCTACCAGTTCGAATAGTTCCCGTTCAGATAATTTCATTTAAAACAACCTTTTCACCATTTGCTGAAAATTAAATCTATAGTGAAAATCTATTCCTGTCAATCTCATTTTCACTAATTATGATATTTTCACCGTTTGGTGAAATCATATTTTATGATGAAAAAAAAGACTTATATTTTTAAGAGTTTCTGACGATTGAAATTGCGAAAGTGGAGTGTGAGGTTTCTATAAGGTGATCATACCAGGATTTCTTGTCTCCCCGTCGATAATTCCAACAATTGGCAAGTTATCATCTACTGACGGCCCTAATTTAAGCCCCCAAAAGGCATTGCCAAAATCGACTGACTGATGGATTGTGGGATTATGCTATCTCCTGGAATTCAGGGAAAAATTGTTCTTTCAAAGAAACTTGTGTTAATATGCCGTCATCGATAGACTCGGATTGTTAGCTGCCCTGACAAACCCGCACAGGTGATGTGCATGCATTCAATCTCAGTCATCATTCCATGCCACAACAACCAGCGAGTCTTACCGTGGATTTTGCGCGCTCTCCGCGCGTCCGAATGCGCTGGACTGGAAATCATTTGCGTTGATGACGCCTCCGCCGAAGACATCGCCCCTATTGTCGAAACATTCGGCGCACGTTACATCCGTCTGGGCGAGGGCGAACCAGGTCGTCGAGCCATGGCACGAAACCTTGGGCATCAAGTCGCTCATGGACAAGTGACCCTTTATCTCGACGGTGATATAGTCCCTGAGCCTCGCATCATCCGAGCGGCGATCCATCTACACGCGAGACATCGTAAGGTGGTCGTCAAATATCCTGTCTACAGCATCCCAGAGCAAGATCACACAGCGTCGATTGGCCTCCTCGCACCGCTGGTCATTTCCCAGGACCTTCCAAGACTTGGTCCGTTTGTAACAAAACACTGCGGCATCGACACACGGCCGCTTCCCAGAAGACTACGAGGGAAAAAAACGAATATCTGGGTTCTTTGTGCAAGCCACTGCACAAGTATCGAACGCCATGAAGTTGAGGATGTCGGTGGATGGGATGAGAGCTTCCTCGGCTGGGGCGAAGAAGACCTGGAACTTGCCTACCGCCTGCATCTTAACGGACTGAGCTTCGTCTACCCCCATCGCAAGCATGGGGCTGCATACCATCTGGATCACCCAACAAATTGGGATGAGCGACTGGACACTTTAGATCGAAATGTGCGCTACTTCAGACAGAAATTCCCAACTGCATGGTCTGGAAGACGGAGTCTGCTTCGCTTCTTCCTCGAAGAAAACAACTTGCCGCAGATTCCGGCCATTGCGGCAGGTTTCTCTGACCAGGCGTAGCTATGAAGAGGAGAAAAGCCGATGATTCTTAAGAAGCGATTATTTCTGGCATCGTCCAACGAACTTGCGGGGGAACGTGATCTGGTCGAACGCGTAATTCAGAGAAAGAACTCGACAGTCATCGATAAGGGCTTCTTTCTGGAGGTAGTTCGATGGGAGGAGCTTCTGCTCATTTTTGGACCGGACGGTGTGCAAGCTAGATTCAACGCCGAGATACTTGAATGCGACGCGATGATTGTGCTTTTCCATAAAAAGGTTGGTCGTTTCACTAAGCAGGAGTTCGATTTCGCCTATAATAATTTCAGGGAAGGCCATAATCCTCGCCATATACTTGTGTACTTTAAACATGCCCGCGTAGCGATTCATTTGATCGATAAGGCCATCCTCGATATTCAGAAGATGAGACAACAGATTGAAGGCGATGGGCAATTTTACAATGTATTCAGAAATATGGCCCAGCTGGAATTATCGCTCCTGAAGCAACTAGAACTATTATGCTCACTCTTTGAAAGGGAGGTCGGGTATTTCTCCCCACCAGAACCGGTCATCGTCTCGGAGGCGGAAAAAATGCCGACCGATCCGAACGTCGCAGGAAAGGTTCCAGGGATAAATGAGGTTAGAGATATTGCAAACGCCGTCGGCATGTTTCAAAATTGGATTGTCAATCCTCATCTAAGATTCGAGGAAGGCGATGTCATGTACTTTTGGGAGAGGAAATACACTCGTGCAAAGCTTGAAGCGCAATTTCGCGCTCGCCGCCTTGTATTAGAGATAGCTGACAAAAACCGTTTTTTCATCCCCGAGCCCGGCGACCTATCGGAGAAATCTAAGCCAATTGAGGGCCGCATTTTTGTGGCATGGCAGAATCGCTCCCAGCAATGAAGAGGAAGTATTGGATAAATCACATATTCTGACATTGTAAAGATTACTTGAAAGAAGTGCTGCCAGGGTGTGCCAGCGAAATCCAGTCAGAATATACGAGAGTTCTTCGGGAACTGGAACATGAAGATGATCTTGATATCGTATGGGGTTACAATGGTGTTATACGGAAAATTGCATGGAAGAAGTAGCCGAAAAAAGCCATGTAGACGACGCGCCCTTAAAGCCTGTGTAGTCAAGCGATGACTCTCTGTGCGGCTCACCATCTGCTCACCCCTGACGTTCGAAGAAGGAAAGGAGAGACTAAAATGCTTCGGTGGATCAAATTTCTTTTTGCGGACTCCCGGGACTCAAGTGAACCAGGGTCACGCAGGGGCAACTTCTCCGAATTCGCCGCATTAGATGCCGCACCATGTAAGGTCTGTGGCAGTGACAGCCATGGCGCAAGGAAATGCCGCCTTTGCGGAGAATACTACTGTCGCGCAAGTGACACTAAGGCGGTCAAGACAACTGTCTTTGGCAAAGAGACCATTGTCGATGTTCATAAACCTTG
The DNA here is from genome assembly GCA_040757175.1 of Thermodesulfobacteriota bacterium. GTDB lineage: Bacteria > Desulfobacterota > Desulfobaccia > Desulfobaccales > 0-14-0-80-60-11 > SURF-52. Next base: position 66,623 of record JBFLXM010000032.1, on the reverse strand, counting down.
CGTGAGTCAGTTCTTGAAAATGAAAGGCTAAGCCTTTCAAAAGGGGGAATCTAAAATGTTCGCATGGCTGAAACGTTTGTTTGCACAAAGTGAAACCTCTGCCTCGTCACGTACGGGGAAGAAATCGATAGCCTGGAAGAAAGTAGACGCGCAGATTGAAGACGCCTTCGACTCAATCACTGCCCAGAACGTCAACTACCGAATTCAGCATGCCTCCAACGAGATGATCTCCCAGACTGTTGGCGAACTCGGGTCTAACATCTCGCAGGGTGCGCATGAAGCACTCGTCAGGATCGGTGCACCCGCAGTTCCATCTCTCGTCAAGGTCATCAGATCAACGGCTCAAGGCAGTGGTCCTGCCGGAGAAATGGGTGCGAACGCGATAATGACACTCGAACTCATCGGCCATAAGGCAAGCGAAGCCATCCCTGCATTACAGGCTCTTGTTGATGATCCGAAAGAGTCCGACCTGCACAAACAACTGGCCAAGTACGCTTTGCAGGCGATAAGAAGGTAAGGCAACATCGAAGCAGCGCATAGAACACTAAGGCAGGCTCGCCGAGGTTTATGCGTACGTTGGACAAAAATAAGGAGAGGAGAGGATGAACAATCTCCCCGTTTTCACAAAATGACCATCCGGAGGGGATAGTTTCGATGACACCAGTTTTCGTCTGCGCTCATAGTTGAATAGCTGCTCTATCTGCGCACTTCATCATCAGGCTTTTTGGTTATGTTATGCTTATCATAGATAGAAATAAGACTCTGTACATATTTAGAATTTTCCCGTGCCCCCAATCATTTCAGCAGATCAGCCTGCCAAATCCATCGAACAATCTAATCAAACTCCACCCCAGCTGTATCCTCAAGGCGTCCTCGGCCGTGCGGGTGGATACCGCATAGGCATAAACGGGCTGGTGTTGACCCGGTGGAATTGTAGGTATTGGGGTTGCTGGTCTCCGGAGCCTTTGAGCCGGTTCCTTTTTCAGGCATAGGCTGGGATCATCAGTAGATCGAGAAACCCCATATCCGTTGCCGGGATTTGCACCCTCATATCCGTTTATTAAGGGGTAAGCGTGAGCAAAAACTGATGAAAATGAAAATTTGTCACCTACAACGGATATAGCACCCCCTTGTCCGTAAGCAATAAGGTAAAAGCATGAAAAAGCGAGGATAGGCAAATCAGCTAAATTGTGATCATGTAAGCATTGGATAAAATTAAGTAAAAAAGCTGGAGAGAAAAATGAAGCTTCCGGAGAGGGTACTCCTGGCATTTTCTGGCATTTACAACAAATAAACCGGAGAAAGCCTGGAGTTGCTATGGAAGCTGCCTCCTGACTTCTATAAATAACAATAGCCGATAGGCTTGTAAAATCGATCCTCTTTTTTTTTAGCCTTATGCGACCTTTTCTCAATAAATTATAATAAATGATAAAATGTCTTGACATCTGATCTTCGCTCTGTTAACAGAAAGTTCGATATGTTTTTACCATTCCCATACTTGCCATATATCAGAGCGCGGCTGGCCCTGCTTAATAAGCTCGACGGTTGGTCTATGCCGGTCGTCGTAGGCCTGGGTGTGATGCTTATAGTGGTAAGTGGTCCTCCCGGCTCTATGGGGGCCGCGGTGCTTGGGATATTCCTGGGCTTAAGCCTTCTGATGGATCCAGTCGCCCGGCTTGGGACAGAGCTGCTTCTGGCCTTGGCCGCCTGGTGGTGGACCCCGGTCAGATTACACCTGGCCGAGGAAGGAGCCTCAGGCGCTTATCTATCGGCAGCGCCGATATATCTCCTGGCTCGAGAAAAAATCCTCCATAAACTGGGTATAATCGACCTGAATCTTTCTCCGCAACTCTTAAGCGCTCCTCGTTAACACCACCTCATTTATCCCTCTTTTCCATAACTCTTTTCCGTATTTGATTAATCGCGATTAGTCTGCGTTGTAAGAGAGTTACACCTATCGGCTGGGCAAAAACCTGCACCGCAGGGGGGGTGGGAGGTAACCCCTTACTCAAGGAAAAGACCCCCCAAATAGACCCTCAACTCTCAACCTAAGTTAGGACTTTTGACGAAAAAGGTTGCACTTGGAACACCCTCTTCCCTATAATCTTTCCATGCTCGGGATCATTCGCACCAAGGAGAAATGTCCGCAGTGTAAGGGACGTTTCCAGGGAGAGCCTTTAACCTGTCCCGCCTGCAAAACCATCCCCACCCGATACTATATTGATTTCTATTGGAAAAAGCAGCACAAACTCTATTCCGACGAAGATGGCTACTCCTTAAGTTCATGGGAACAGGCTGACCGCTTGTTGACCCACATCCGTCACGAGATCGACCGGGATCAGAAAAGCAAAGGGAAGTTCCGTTTCGACCCCAAGAATTATGTGCGCCGGGACCTGAATAAGCTGAAATTTGAAAATTATGTACGGACCTGGTTTGCCTGGCGGGCCGAGGAAATTGATTTGCCTGAGGGCATTTCCAGATCGTATTTAAAAGGGGCGGAGTCTTATGCCCGCAATCACTTGCTGCCATTTTTTGGCGGCATGAATATCAGGGAAATTGAAGACGGGCAGCTTGAAAAATTTCGCCGCCAGCTACCCCGGAGTTTGAGCGCCAAAACAAAAAAAAATATCTTTGGCTTGCTTCATAAAATCCTCCGGGATGCTCTGCGCGCTGGGGACATTCAACGCTTTCCTGAGTTCCCGGTAATAAAATTTGTCATTCCCCCAATCAAGTGGATCGATGAGGAAGACCAGGCGCTCATCCTGGCCGAAGTACATGATCCGGTTTACCGGGCTCTCTTCCTCTTCTTGATGAGACAAGCTTGCCGGCCCAACGAGGCCAGAGCCCTTAAATGGGACCGGATAAATTTCGAGCGCAATCTGGTTAGAATTGATGCAGCCATGGACGAAGGGGTATTCCGGGAACATACTAAGACCCGGGATATTCGGACCCTGCCCATACATCCGGAAGTAAGAGCAGCCATGGAAGCTATTCCCACCCGGGCCTTGAGCGGTTATGTCTTTACCTATCGGGGGGAACCCCTCAAGGAAAATACAGTTCAAGACTATTGGAGACGTGCTACCGCCAGAGCAGGGATTAAGATCAGCCTTTATCAAGGAACCAAGCATTCGGGAGGTTCCCAGGCCATTAATGCCGGGGTGGACCTGAAAATCATCCAGGAAATGATGGGACACAAAGACCCACGCACCACTGCGCGCTATCTAGAAGTTTGCACCGAGAAGTTGAAATCTTACTGGGATCGCCCCGACTATCCCCAAAGTAGCCCCAAGACAAAAAATAAGAAAGCCAAGCTATTGGATTTTAAGAATAAATGATGCTTATGGCGTGGGTTCGAATCCCACCCCCTCCGCCATAAATACAGTGATCAGTGGTCAGTGGTCAGTGATCAGTAAAAGACCGGAAACCACCGGAGGTCCGCATGGGACTCACCTATATCAATAAAAATTGCGAAATCTACCTGGGGGAGAAGAACACCTACCGGGAGGACATGGGCTCCCTCCCCCTGGATTGTATTATCACCGAAGAGGAATATAACGACCTGCCGCCGGAGAAGAGGAAGGATTACGAGGTCCTGGTGCCCAAACCGGAGAAATAGGAGGCAGGAGCCGGGGGCGTAGGGCGGGCGTCCTCGCCCGCTGCTTAGTTATTTGTGGACAGCGGTGTGGGGCGGGCCTGGCCCGCCATTTTGGTGCGCTCCAACCCTTTATTGTCAATTTTCTGGTTAAGCGGATTAAAGCCGGGTATATAATATAAGGTGTCCAAGCAAAGCTTGGACGGATAATCACCGTTCCCAAGCCAAGCTTGGGAACGAGCAATTCATGTTCCAAGGGAACACCCAGAAGGATGAAAATTGTTGTAGGGTGCGTCCTACGCACCATTATGGCGCGTGAGACGCGCCCTACGAAGGACATTTTCAGAGCAGTTGTAGGGTGGGCATGGCCCACCATACTGCGCAGGCGAGACGCCTGTGCCGCCGTGTGATAATCCAAGTTCATCCTTGCGGAGAGATGCCCGAGAGGCTGAAGGGGCACGATTGGAAATCGTGTGAGTGCCTAATAAGTGCTCCGAGGGTTCGAATCCCTCTCTCTCCGCCACTAAAGGCGGTTTTGCGTTTTTCGTTTTGCGTTTTTCGTAAAAAATCACTTTTGCCCGCTTGAGATATTTCGAAGAAGATCCAACAAATTTCGCTCAAGATATGTTATTGTTTTAATACGCAAAACGAAAAACGGAATACGAAAAACGATCCTTTCATGACCTACCAAGTCCTGGCCCGGAAATGGCGTCCCCAAAACTTTGAGGAAGTGGTGGGCCAGGAGCCCATCACCCGCACCCTGCAAAACGCCATCACCCAGGGCCGCATCGCCCATGCCTTTTTGTTCAGCGGCCCCCGGGGCGTGGGCAAGACCTCGGTGGCCCGCATCCTGGCCAAGGCCCTGAACTGCCAGGAAGGGCCCACCCCCCACCCCTGCAACCAGTGCCAGGCCTGCCGGGAGATCACCGGCGGCTCCTCCCTGGACGTCCTGGAAATCGACGGCGCCTCCAACCGGGGCATCGACGAGGTCCGGGACCTCCGGGAGAAGATCAAGTATCTCCCCACCCACGGCCAATACAAGGTCTATATCATCGACGAAGTGCACATGCTCACCAAGGAGGCCTTCAACGCCCTGTTGAAGACCCTGGAAGAGCCCCCGGCCCACGCGGTCTTTGTCCTGGCCACCACCGAGCCCCACAAGGTGCCGGCCACCATCCTCTCCCGCTGCCAGCGCTACGATTTCCGGCGCATTCCCACGGCCCTGATCCAGGGGCAGTTGGAGAAGCTGGCCCGCCAGGAAGGCTGGCAGATCGACCCCGAGGGCCTGGCCCTGATCGCCCGGGAGGCAGAAGGGGGCCTCCGGGACGCCCAGGGGTTCCTGGACCAGGTGGTGACTTTTGGGGGCGAGAAGATCACGGCCGGGGAAATCGCCCGCATCCTGGGGGTCACGGAGCGGGGGTCCCTTCTCAAGGCTTTGCAGGCTATTATCCAGCGCGAGGGACCGGCGCTCCTGGAGTTGATCGACGACCTTTATAACCAGGGCCACGATTTGCAGCGCTTTTACCAGGATTTGACTTTATACGCCCGGCACCTGCTCCTGGCCGGGCTGCACCCCGAGGCCCGGCACCTGGTGGCCGTGGCCGACCAGGAGTTTGAAGAGATCGCCCAACTTGCCAGCCAGACTCCCCCGGTCCATCTCCAGAACCTGCTCAGCGTGCTGCTCCAGGGGGAAGAGGAGCTGAAGCGGGCTCCCCAGCCCCGGCTGGCCCTGGAGGTGCTCCTCCTCCGTCTGATCCACCTGGAGCCGCTGCAGCCGGTGAGCGTCTGGCTGGCCCGCCTGGAGGACCTGGAAAAGCGCCTGGGTCCCGGGGCCCGACGAAAGGTGGCCCCGGCCCCTGAGGCAGCCGTGGCGCCGGTAACCGCAGCCGCGGCCTCCCCGGCGCCCGATCCCCCGGCACCCCACCCAGACGTCCCCGCATCTTCGCCCCCCACCCCGCCGGTCTCCGGGGCTGAAGGGGATCTGGAAGCCAGGTGGCAGCAATTCTTAAACTATGTCCAGGAGCACGGCGACGGCCCCCTCTACGGCAAGATTTCCAAGTGCCGCCTGTTGGGCATGGCCGACCATCGCCTGCAGGTGGAGGCGGGGCGTTCCTGGAACGCCGCGGGGCCGCGCCACGAGGCCCGCTTGCAGGAACTGGCCCGGGCCTTTTTCGGCCCTGAGTATTCCCTGGAAGTCAAGGCCCAGGAGGCCAAGAAGGCCGGGAAAGCCCCGGCTGCCGCCAAAAAGCCGGTGGACCTGGAAACCCTCAAGCAGCAGGCTTTAGAGATTTTCGGGGGACAATGGGCCGGCCCTGGCGGGAAGGAGGAACCCCAGTGAAGAACCTGGCGGGCCTGATGAAACAGGCCCAGAAACTGCAATCCAAGATGGCGGAAATGCAGGCGGAGGTGGGCAACCGCACGGTGAGCGCCCAAGCCGGCGGCGGCATGGTGGAAGCCGTGGTCAACGGCCGCCTGGAACTGGTGAGCCTGCGCATCGACCCGGAAGTGGCCAATCCCGAAGACGTGGACATGCTCCAGGACCTGATCCTGGCCGCGGTCAACGAAGCCCTGAACCGGGCCCGGGAAATGATGGCCCAGGAAATGGCGAAGCTGACCGGCGGCTTGCAGATACCGGGAATGTTTTAACGTAGGGGGCAGGGGCCAGGGATCAGGGGTCAGAAATGTAGGGTGGGCACTGCCCACCAATTCCTTGGGATTCTATTGACCCCGATTTCGATTACCCCTTTAACTTAAAATAAATTAAGGAAAATTGATGTCCAAAGGCGCATATCCCGCGGCGTTGCGACGCGTCATCGCTGCTTTGAGCAAATGGCCGGGAATCGGCGAAAAGACCGCGGCCCGGATGGCCATGTACCTGCTCCGGGCCCCCCGGGGGGAAGTGGGAGAACTGTCCCAGGCGTTGCTGGAATTAAAAGAAAAAATCCGCCTCTGCCGCCGCTGCTTCGCGTTTGCGGACGCGGACCTCTGCCCCTTGTGCGCCGATCCGGAGCGGCGCACCGGCCAACTCCTGGTGGTGGCGGACCCCGGGGATCTGCTGGCCCTGGAGAAGGTGGGGTGGTTTCGGGGCCAGTACCATGTCCTGGGGGGCCTGCTTTCTCCCCTGGAAGGGGTGGGGCCGGATGATCTGCGCCTCCGGGAACTCCTGGAGCGGGTCCGGTCGGAGGGCATCCAGGAGGTGATCCTGGCCCTCAACCCCAGCCTGGAAGGGGAAGCCACTACCACGTACCTGGGCCAGGAGTTGAAGCCCCTGGGCGTGAAGGTGAGCCGCATCGCCTACGGCCTGCCCATGGGGGGAGACATCAAATACACCGACCAGCAGACCTTGAAAGAGGCGTTGAGCCATCGGGTGGAGGCGTAGAGAAGGGGTCAGGGGCCAGGGGTCAGGGGTCAGGGATCAGGGGTCAGTAAAAAACCGCTTAATTATGAAACAGACCAGCGAGAAATCGAAGCTTCAGGTTCCCTTTCCCGAAGAAAAGATTGCCGAATTTTGCCGGAGGTATCATATCAAGAAATTGGCGGTCTTTGGGTCTGTCCTGCGCCCGGATTTCCGTGCAGATAGCGATATCGACGTGCTGGTGGAATTCGACCCCGATCATATCCCCGGCTTATCATTTTTCACCATGGAAGATGAGTTATCGGCAATTCTTGGCAGAAAAGTAGATCTCAACACCCCTCAATGTTTGAGCCGTTATTTTCGAGATAAAGTTTTGCAAGAGGCAGTAGTGCAGTATGCCGAAAACTGAAAGTATAGGCTTCGGGTCTCATCCGTATCGGGACCTCCCTGGCCCCTGACCCCTGACCCCTATTCATGATCCCCGTTATCTTCACCGTGGACGTGGAGGACTGGTTTCACATCCTGGACGTTGGGGCACCGGCCTTAGACGATTGGGACCGGCTCCCCAGCCGGGTGGAGGCCAACTTCCGGCGGTTCCTGGACCTGTTGGCGGCGGCAGGGGTGGGGGTTACCTGCTTTTTCCTGGGCTGGGTGGCGGAACGTTTTCCCCATCTGGTGCGGGAAGCCGCGGCCCAGGGCCACGAAGTGGCCTCCCATGGTTACGGGCACCGGCTGGTTTATGACCAGAGCCCGGCTGAGTTTTATGAAGACGCCCGCCGGGCCCGGCTGCTGTTGGAGGATATCAGCGGCCTGCCGGTCCGGGGCTATCGCGGCGCGGGGTTCTCCGTCACCCAGGACACCCCCTGGTTTTTTGAGGAGCTGGTAAAGGCCGGTTATGGGTACGATTCCTCCGTTTTTCCCGCGGCCCGGGGGCACGGGGGCCTGCGGCAGAACCGCTATGGCCCTTATCGGATCAGGACCCCCTCCGGACCCCTGGTGGAGTTTCCCATCACCGTGACGGCGGTTGGCGGCAGGCCCATATGTCTTTTCGGCGGCGGCTATCTCCGCCTCTTTCCTTATGTCCTGGTGCGGCTGATGACCCGGCGGGTGCTGCAAGAAGGCCGGCCCGCGGTCTTTTACGCCCATCCCCGGGAAATTGACCCGGACCATCCCCGCCTGCCCATGAATTTCAGGCGGCGGTTCAAATCTTACGTGGGGCTCAAGAGCATGGAGGGGAAAATCCGCCGGATTCTCAAAGATTTTCCCATTACCAGCTTTGCCCGTTTCCTGGCGGACTTCGGGAACTCGATAGAGGATTAATGCCAAATTCACGTCTAAAACAAACAAGCTTGTAATGTAACTTATTGATAAGATATTTTTTAACGAAAAACGAAAAACGGTATTACCCATGCCGGCAGCCGCAGACCGCACCTCGGAGTTTTTTGAGTCTTATGCTCGGGACTTCGACGCCATCTATGGGACCCGGAACACCTGGCTGAACCGGCTCATCAATACCTTATGGCGCCGCAGCATGAAACTGCGGTATGAGGCGACCCTGGCAGGTTGCACGCCCATCGCCGGGAAAAAGGTGCTGGACGTGGGCTGCGGCCCCGGGCACTACGCCGTGGCCCTGGCCCAGAGGGGCGCGGGCTTCGTTCTGGGCCTGGACTTTGCCCCGGGGATGCTGGAGTTGGCCCGGGCCCGGGCGGAGCTCTCAGGGGTGGCCGACCGCTGCCGCTTTGAACTCGCGGATTTTTTGACCTATCCCCTTGCGGAAACCTTTGATTTTGCTGTCATCATGGGCTTCATGGACTACGTGCGGGAGCCCGGGGCGGTGATTGCCAAGGTGCTCCAGGCCACCCGGGAGAAGGCCTTCTTCAGCTTCCCCGCGGCCGGGGGCTTCCTGGCCTGGCAGCGGCGGCTGCGCTATCAGCGGCGCTGCGAGCTGTTCTTGTACTCCGAATCCGACCTGAGAAAAATATTTTCCCGGACCGGGGCCCGCTGGGAGCTCCAGCGCCTTGCCCGGGACTATTTCGTTACGATATACTTAACGGAAAACGGAAAACGCAAAACGGAAAACGTTCTTTAAATGTTCGACCGCAGATTGCTCCAAAACTTTGATTGGCTCCTCCTGGTCCTGGTGGCGATTATCGCCGCCATGGGCATCATCAATCTCTACAGCGCCGGGTTCAACCGCACCCCTCCGGGCAGCACCCCTGTTTATCTCAAGCAGATCTATTGGCTGGCGGTGGGGATGACCCTCATGTGCCTGACCCTGCTTTATGATTATCGCCATCTGGAGAAGCTGGCCTACCCCTTATACATCCTGACCGTGATATTGTTGCTGGCGGTAATGTTCGGGGGGAAGATGGTCTCCGGCTCCAGGCGCTGGCTGCCCCTGGGCCCCCTTTCTTTCCAGCCCGCGGAGCTGGCCAAAATTTCCATCGTCCTGGTGATGGCCCGCTATTTCCATCGGGGTCTGCCTACTTCGCCGCTGGGCTTCAGGGACCTTCTGGTCCCGGTGAGCCTGGTGATGATTCCCGTCCTAATGATCGTCAAGCAGCCGGATTTGGGCTCCGGCCTCCTGGTCCTGCTGACGGCCATGTCCATGATTCTTTTTGTGGGCGTCAACTGGCGCACCCTGTTGGGGGGCACCCTGTCCCTGGTGTTGCTCTCCCCGGTGATTTGGCATTTCTTGAAAGACTACCAACGCCAACGGGTGCTGACTTTTCTCAATCCCGAGCATGACCCCCTGGGCGCGGGCTACCACATCATTCAGTCCAAGATCGCGGTGGGCTCCGGCCAGTTCTGGGGCAAGGGATTCCTCCATGGCACCCAGAGCCAGCTTCAGTTTCTCCCGGAACAGCACACGGATTTCGTGTTCTCGGTCTTTGCCGAGGAGTGGGGCTTTATCGGCTCGGTGCTCCTGCTCCTCCTGTTCACCGGACTGACTCTCTGGGGCCTGCAGATCGCCCGGGATTGCAAGGAAAATTTCGGCCATCTCCTGGCCCTGGGGGTGTCCTCCCTGCTCTTCTGGCAGTTTTTCATTAACCTGGGGATGGTCACCGGCTTGCTGCCGGTGGTGGGCATTCCCCTGCCCTTTTTCAGTTACGGCGGTTCCTCCCTGATCACCACCTTTCTGGGGGTGGGATTTCTCTTGAATATCCGTATGCGCCGCTTCCTTTTCGGGGGATAATTTTTTTTGAAAAAAATTTTTGACAGTGGGGTGAAAATAGGTTAAAAGTTGAATTCGTGAAAAGTTACACATGTATTCTGCTTCCGCTAAATCCGCAAAGGCTTTGAAATAATAATAAATAACAAGGTGGCAGCCCAGGATGATTGATCTTGACTGGACTTTAGGCGCACAAATCATCAATTTCTTGGTTTTGGTCTATCTTCTGAACCTGGTCCTGTTCAGGCCCATCCGTAAAAGCCTCAAAGAACGTCAGGCCCGGTTGCAGGCGTATGAAACCGCAGTGGCCCAACTCGCCGCGCAGGGTCAAGGTATTGCCGGCGAGATCCAGGAAAACCTGGCCGCGGCCCGACGCGAGGGTTTAGGCCAGAAGGAGGGCCTGCGCCAGGAGGGGGCCCAGGCTGAAGCTTCTCTGCTGGAGAAGGTGAAGCAGGAAGTGGACGCGGAATGGACCCGGGTGGAGAAGAAGATCAAGGGAGACATTGATAAGGCCAGGAAATCCTTAAAAACTCAGGCCCAATCCTTTGCCCAGGTGATGGCCGCCAAGATTTTGGGGAGGGAGCTCTCATGAACCTGGCAAAACGAATTGCGGGATTGGGGTCACTGCTGCTCGGCCCGGCGCTGCTCCTGGCCGGGGTGGCGGGAGCCAGCGAGGCCGCTCACGGAGCCATTGATCCGGCCAAAGTTACGGACCTTATTCTGCGGACGGTAAACTTCCTGGTCTTTGCCGGCATCCTCATCAAACTGGTGGCCAAACCCGCCAAGAACTTCTTCGCCAAACGTTCCCAGGATATCGCCCAATCGCTGGAGGAGCTGGAGGCCCAGAAAGCGGCCGCGGCCCAGGCCCTGGCGGAAGCGGAAGCCAAGCTGGCCCAGGTTGCCGGGGAGCGGGAGAGGATTATCCGGCAATACATCTCCGAAGGCGAACTGGAGAAGGCCAAGATCGTGGAGAAGGCGGAAATGGTGGCGGCCCGCATCAAAGAGATGGCGGCCATGACCATTGAGCAGGAGACCAAGAAGGCGACCCAGGATCTGAAAAAGGAAATCGCCGACCTCTCCACAAAATTGGCCGAAGATCTCCTTAAAGAGAAAGTCACCTACGCCGACCAGTTGCAGTTGGTGGAGGAATATTTACAGAAGGTGGTGGAAGCCCATTGATCGACATGACCGTACCCCGACGCTATGCTAAGGCCTTGCTCACCTTGGGTAAGGAAGACGGCAATTACAAAGCCTACGGGGAAGGGCTGCAAGGCTTCGCCCTTCTCCTGGAGCGGGAGCCGGAACTCAAGGACGCCCTGCTCAATCCTGTTTATGGACGGGAGGACCGCCGGAAACTCCTCCTCAAGATGATCAAACTTTTACAGATGTCCCCCCTGTTGGGCAATCTGCTGAAACTGCTGTTCGACAAACATCGGTTGGGGGCCGTGGCCGGAGTCTCCCAGGCCTATCAGCAACTGACGGATGAACTGGAGAAGGTGAGCCGGGCCCAGGTGAAGGCCGCCATCCCCCTGGATGAAGGCGCCCGGGAGCGGTTGCGCCAGACCCTGGAGAAACTCACCGGCACCACCGTGGTGATGGAAGTGGAGGAAGACCCCGGGATCATCGGCGGGGTCCTGGCCCGGGTGGGAGACCTGGTGCTGGACGGCAGCGTGCGCACGCAGCTCTTTTCCTTAAGGGAATCATTAATAAAAGGCGAGGTCTTATAGAATGGAAATCAGAGCCGAGGAAATCAGCCAAATTATTCGCTCCCAAATCCGGGATTATGAGAAAAAGGTGGAGGTAGCCGAAACCGGCACCGTCCTGTCCGTGGGTGACGGCATCGCCCGGGTCCACGGCGTGGAAAAGTGCATGGCCATGGAGCTTCTGGAATTCCCCGGAGGCATGTTCGGCATCGCCCTCAACCTGGAAGAAGACAACGTTGGTGTCGCCATCCTGGGTGAAGATACCCACATCAAGGAAGGGGACATCGTCAAACGCACCGGCCGTATCGCCCAGGTGCCCGTAGGGGACGCGGTCCTCGGCCGGGTCGTCGACCCGGTGGGCGCCCCCCTGGACGGCAAGGGCCCCATCGAGGCCAAAGAATTCCGGCGCATCGAGGTCAAGGCCCCCGGCGTCATCGAACGCCAGCCAGTGAATGAGCCCATGTACACCGGCTACAAGGCCATCGACGCCATGACCCCGGTGGGCCGGGGCCAGCGGGAACTGGTCATCGGCGACCGCCAAATCGGCAAGACCGCGCTCTGCGTGGACGCCATCATCAACCAGAAAGACTCCGGCGTTCTCTGCATTTATGTGGCCGTGGGCCAGAAAAAATCCACCGTGGCCCAGGTGGTGGACGCCCTGGAGCGCCACGGCGCCATGAAGCACACCATCGTGGTCAACGCCTCGGCCTCCGAGCCCGCGCCCTTGCAGTACGTAGCCGCGTTCGCCGGTTGCGCCATGGGTGAATACTACCGGGACACCGGGCGCCACGCCCTGATCATTTATGACGACCTCACCAAGCAGGCCCAGGCCTACCGGCAGATCTCCCTGCTGCTCCGCCGTCCTCCAGGTCGTGAGGCCTATCCCGGTGACATTTTCTACAACCATTCCCGGTTGCTGGAGCGGGCCGCGAAATTGAACGACGCCCTGGGAGGCGGCTCCCTGACGGCTCTGCCCATCATCGAGACCCAGCAGGGCGACGTGTCCGCCTACATTCCCACTAACGTGATTTCCATCACCGATGGCCAGGTGTATCTGGAACCGGGGTTGTTCTTCTCCGGCGTCCGGCCCGCCATCAACGTGGGTCTCTCCGTATCCCGGGTCGGCGGCGCCGCCCAGGTGAAGGCCATGAAACAGGTAGCCGGGTCGCTGCGCCTGGATCTGGCCCAGTACCGGGAACTGGCCGCGTTCGCCCAGTTCGGCTCCGAGCTGGACAAATCCACCCAGCAGCAGCTCAACCGGGGCATCCGGCTGGTGGAAGTCCTGAAGCAGCCCCAGTATGAGCCGCTGCCCATGGAGAAGGAAATCGCCATCCTCTACGCCGGCACCCGGGGCTTCCTGGACGCATATCCGGTGGACGTGCTGCAATCTTACGAAAAGCAGCTCTATTCCTTCCTGGAATCCAAATATGCCGACATCCTGGCCAGCATCAAGGATGTCAAAGAGTTTACCCCGGACCTCGATGCCCAAATGAAGGCTGCCCTGGAAGAGTTCAAATCCGTCTTCCAGCCTGAAACCAGCGCATCGTAAGACCAGGGGCTAAAGATGGCGACACTACGAGATATCAGAAACAAAATCTCGGCGGTCAAAAAGACCCAGCAGATCACCAAGGCCATGAACATGGTCTCCGCCGCCAAGCTCCGTGGCGCCCAACAGCGCATGGAAGGGTTCCGGCCCTATGCCCAGGCATTTAACCTGATGTTGGGCAACATGGCCAGCCGGGTGGAGCCCGAGAGCCACCCCTTCTTCCAGAAAACGGAGCCGGTGACCAGGGTGGGTCTGGTGTTGATGACCGCCGATCGGGGTCTGTGCGGCAGTTTTAACGTCAACCTGATCAATACCGCGGTGAAATTCATGCGTGAGAAAGAGGCCGCGGGTATCGACGTTTCCCTCATCTGCGTGGGGCGCAAGGGCCGGGACTTTTTCCGGCGCCGTAAGATAGAGATGGCCGCCCAATACGTGGATGTCTGGAATAAGTTCGACTTCTCCAACGCGGTGACGGTGGCCCGGGAGATCATGAGCGTCTTCCTCTCCGGGGAGGTGCAGGAAGTGCACCTGATCTACGCCACCTTCATCAACATGGCGGTGCAAAAACCCAATCTGGTGCAGCTCCTGCCCATCCAGCCGGAGGAGGCCGTGGAAGCCGGTCCCACCATGGAGTATCTCTTCGAGCCGCCCATGGAGCAGTTCCTGGAGTTTTTGCTGCCCAAATATATCAACGTGCAGGTGTACCATGGTTTTCTGGAAAACTCCGCCAGCGAGCACGCGGCCCGGATGACCGCCATGGACAACGCCCAGAGCAACTGTAAGGAAATGATCACCAATCTCACCCTGGTGATGAATAAGGCCCGGCAGGCGGCCATTACCAAAGAATTGATGGATATCGTGGGCGGGGCTGAGGCCCTCAAAGGCTAAGCCGCCCGGATGAGGAGGATTTAAGGAATATGAATATCGGCAGAATCGCCCGCGTTATCGGTCCGGTAGTGGACGTGGAATTTGAGGAAGGAAAACTGCCGGCCATCAAAAACGGTTTGCTCATCAGCAACCCGGCTATTGACGACATGGAAGACAACCTGGTGGTGGAAGTGGCCCAGCATCTGGGGAACAACATGGTGCGCACCATCGCCATGGACACCACCGACGGTCTGGTCCGGGGCATGCCCGTCAAAGATACCGGCAACCCCATCATGGTGCCGGTGGGCGCCGAGGCCCTGGGCCGGGTGCTCAACGTGGTGGGCCGCCCGGTGGACGGCCTGGGACCGGTGGTGGCCAAGACCTACTACCCCATTCACCGCCCGGCGCCCCCATTCGTCGACCAGGACACCAGCGTCAAGGTGCTGGAGACCGGCGTTAAGGTTATCGACCTCCTGGTGCCTTTCCCCCGGGGCGGCAAGATGGGCATGTTCGGCGGCGCCGGCGTGGGCAAGACCGTGGTCATGATGGAAATGATCCACAACATCGCCATGCACCACGGCGGTATCTCGGTATTCGCCGGCGTGGGCGAGCGCACCCGTGAGGGCAACGACCTCTACCTGGAAATGAAACACTCCGGGGTACTCCCCAAGGCCGCCTTGATCTACGGGCAGATGACCGAGCCCCCCGGGGCCCGGGCCCGGGTGGCCTTGACCGCGCTCACCGCCGCGGAATACTTCCGGGATGAAGAGGGTCAGGACACCCTGCTCTTCATCGACAACATCTTCCGTTTCACCCAGGCGGGTTCCGAAGTATCCGCGCTTCTGGGCCGCATGCCCTCCGCGGTAGGTTACCAGCCCACCCTGGGTACGGACTTGGGTGAATTGCAGGAACGCATCACCTCCACCAAGAAGGGTTCGGTTACTTCCGTACAGTGCATCTACGTGCCCGCGGACGACTTGACCGACCCGGCGCCGGCCGCCACCTTCGCCCACCTGGACGGCACCGTGGTGCTCTCCCGGGCGCTTACGGAGCTGGGCATCTACCCTTCGGTGGACCCCCTGGACTCCACGTCCCGCATCCTGGACCCCCAGGTGTTGGGTGAAGAGCATTACTACGTCGCCCGGAACGTGCAGCAGATCCTCCAGAAGTATAAGGACCTCCAGGACATCATTGCCATCCTGGGCATCGACGAACTCTCCGACGAAGACAAACTCACCGTGGCCCGGGCCCGGAAGATTCAGCGCTTCCTGTCCCAGCCCTTCTTCGTGGCATCCCAGTTCACCGGCCAGGAAGGCAAGTTCGTCTCCGTGCCGGATACGGTGCGGGGCTTCAAGGAGATCATCGAAGGCAAACACGACGATCTGCCGGAGCAGGCCTTCTATATGGTGGGCGGCATCGAAGAAGCGGTGGCCAAGGCCGAACGGCTGGCCGCGGCCTAAGGCAGGAGGCCCAAAACCATGGCAGAGAAACAACTCCTGTTGGAGGTGGTGACTCCCGACCGCAAGGTGCTTGCCACCGACGCGGATGTGGTGGTGTGCCCGGGCGTGGAGGGCCAGTTCGGCGTCCTGGTGGGCCACATCCCCTTCCTGAGCGCCCTGGACATCGGCGAGATGTACTATAAGCTCGGCGGCAAGACGGAATACCTGGCGGTCTCGGGCGGCTTCGCCGAAGTCACCGGCGCCAAGGTGACCATTGTCGCCGAATCCGCGGAACTGGGCCATATGATCGACGTGGAGCGGGCCAAACGGGCCCGGGAGCGGGCGGAAAAGCGCCTGGCTGCGGGCAAGACCGCAGACGTCGACTGGGCCCGGGCCGAAGCCGCGCTGCGCCGCTCCCTGATCCGCGCCAAGGTGGCCGGCCGGTAACCAAACCGACGTTTAACCGATAAAACAAAAAGGCAAGCCTGGAAATCCGGGCTTGCCTTTTCATTTTTACAAATTGCCTTTTTTCTTATATGTTTTCTGTATCAGTGTGAGAAAAAGGATTTTGGGGTATGTCTGCTAAACGGATTACTTTCACCATCCCGGAAGCGGATAAAGAGTGGCTTGACGCCTATTGCAGAGTTCACAAGATTTCAGTGGCTGCGGCTATCCGTCAAGGGATTGATTTTTTGAAGGAAGAGCAACGACAAAAGACCTATCAACGATTGTTGGAAAGTACCAGAGGTCTCTGGAAAAGGGGAAACAGCCTGGAATATCAGCAAAATATTCGCTCTGAATGGGGATGATATTTCCCCTGGTTCCCAAGCTGCGCTTGGGAAGTGGGTCCTTGTAGGGTGCGTCTTACGCACCAATAAATATGCCTGAATATCGGCGAACCAAATTAAAAGGCGGCACCTATTTCTTTACCGTGGTCACCTTTGGCCGCCAACCCATACTGACACACGATCAGGTCCGGGCAGCCATGCGGGAGGGGATTCAAGAGGTCCGCCAATCTTTGCCCTTCACCATCGAAGCCTGGGTGTTATTGCCGGATCATCTTCATACCATCTGGACTTTGCCGGAAAATGACGACAATTATGGTTCCCGGTGGGCTGTTATTAAACGAATCGTAAGCAAGCGTTGCGGTTCTCTTGAAGGGATGAGGGTGCCAGTTAGCAGTTCTCGCGGTAATCGCGGTGAGGGTCCATTTTGGCAAAGAAGGTTCTGGGAGCATTGCATCCGGGATGAACTGGATTTACAAAGGCACCTGGATTATATTCATTGGAATCCCGTGAAACATGGTTATGTGAATCGAGTGATAGAATGGCCTTATTCAACTTTTCATCGATTCGTAGGTAAGGGAATATATCCGTCCGATTGGGGCGGCATTAATGAGGAAGAAATAAAGGATATTGGTTTTGGTGAATGAGAAAAAATAATGGTGCGTGAGACGCACCCTACTTAAGATTTACTAATGTAGTGGGCGCAGGAGTACAGAATGGAAGCAATTACAAAGCATTCAGCACGTAGAGCGGCCGAAGAAGCAGTGGTCCTGTGGAGTCTTGCAAGTACGCAGTTTCCAAAAAATAATTCTGGTTTTTTAGAAGAAGCTTCTGCATGAATGATTGAGGTAATAAGTGCATATGCCCTTAATGCACGTCGCATACTAGAATCTGTTAAAAATAGACCAAAATTTATACTCTCTCAGAAACGCTGGAAATGGAAGCCGACTAAAAAAGGAGAGGTGGTTTCCGAGCTTTGGGATGCTTTGAACAGAATAATTCATGCCAAAAAGCTATTGGTTGGCTTCGAGTCGTTGCCAGACAATATTTCTGTTATTGATGGAGGTGCTGTTGTAATACCTTACATACAGGCCGAAACCGACAGGCGTGAACTCGCATTTATTGATCCTTTCTCACTTGCTCATGCATATTTATATGAGGTGTATCCGCTCTCATTCAAACTTTAATAATATGCGCGTTAGCGGAGTTCCAGTCCCTATGGAGCGTTTCCGGCTAATAATATGGCACAATGAGTGCATAAAAATAAAGGATGGAGATGTTGACCGACAAAATCACCGCCGTCATCCTGGCCGCGGGGCAGGGGACCCGCATGAAATCCAGCCAGCCCAAGGTCCTGCATCAAATCCTGGGCCGGCCCATGATCGCCTACCTCCTGGATACCCTTATCGATTTGGGAATTGACGATATCCTGGTGGTGGTGGGTTATCACGCTGAGAAGGTCCAGGAGGCCCTGAAGAATTACCCGGTGCGCTTCGTGGTCCAGGAGCCGCAGTTGGGGACCGGCCACGCGGTGCAGGTGGCCATGGCTGCGGTCCCTGAAGAAACTCAAGAAGTTATGGTCCTCTGCGGCGACGCGCCCTTGATCTCCGGGGAGAGCATCGGCGCACTCCGGCGGTTGCATAAAAACCACCAGGCCGCGGTGACCATTCAGACCGTGGTGCTGCCGGACGGCCTGCACTACGGCCGGGTGGTGCGGGATGAGGCGGGCCGGGTGAGAGCGGTGCTTCAGTCCAAGGATTCTAAGGACCGCCCAGAGATTCTATCCATCCGGGAGATCAACACCGGGGCTTACAGCTTTGACGCCCCATTTCTCCGGCAAGCGCTGGATAAAATCCCCAAGAGCCCGGTCACCGGGGAAATCTATCTCACCGACCTGATTCACATCGCTAAGGCGCAGGGTCGGGCCGTGGAGGCCCTCATCGACCCGGACGTGGACAGCCTCATGGGCATCAACAGCCGGGCCGAGCTGGCCGCGGCCACCCAGACCGTGAAACGGAAAATCAACGCCCGGCACATGGACCAAGGGGTCACCTTGGTAGACCCCGAATCCACCTATATCGAGTCCCTGGTGACCATTGGCCGGGATACGGTGATCTATCCCAACGTCTATCTCCAGGGAAAAACAGTTATCGGCGAAAACTGTATCATTGAGCCCACCGTGAAGATCGTGGACTCGACTCTGGAAAACGGGGTCCATATCAAGATGGGCTGCGTCATCAACCAGAGCCGCCTGGGGCCCGGGTCTGATATGGGTCCTTTTGCGCATCTGCGGCCTGGCGCCGACCTCCGGTCCAAGGTGCATGTGGGCAACTTCGTGGAGGTGAAAAAATCGGTGCTCCACGAAGGGGTGAAGGCCGGGCATCTCACCTATCTGGGGGACGCGGAGGTGGGGGCCGGCACCAACGTGGGCGCGGGCACCATTACCTGCAACTACGACGGCGTCAGGAAGCATAAGACCACCATTGAAGAGGGGGCCTTCATCGGCAGCAATACTTCCTTGGTGGCCCCGGTGACCATCGGGGCCGGGGCCTACGTGGGCGCGGGCTCCACCATCACCAAGGACGTGCCTCCGGGCAAGCTGGGCATCTCCCGGGCCCGGCAGGTAAACCTGGAGCGGCGGCTCATCGGCAAGAAGAAGGAAGAATAGACAGTGAGCAGTGATCAGTGGCCAGTGGTCAGTAAAGATTGCAGCCTATTTTTTACTGACTACTGACCACTGGCCACTGACCACTTCAGGAGAGGCGACTATGTGCGGCATTATCGGTTATCTGGGGCCCCAGGAGGCCATGCCCATCATCCTGGACGGCCTTAAGCGCCTGGAATACCGGGGTTACGATTCCGCGGGCATGGCGGTCATCGGCCCCCACGGCCTGGCCCTCCGCCGCAGCCTGGGGAAGCTCCGGGAGCTGGAAAACCGGCTGAACCAGGAGCCTTTATTCGGCCAGGTAGGCATCGGCCACACCCGCTGGGCCACCCACGGCCGCCCCTCCGAGACCAACGCCCATCCCCACCAGGTGGAGGAGATCGCGGTGGTCCATAACGGCATCATCGAAAACTATCTGGAAATAAAGGAACAATTGATCAAGGAAGGCCACCGCTTCGCCTCGGAGACGGACACGGAGATCGTCTCCCATCTGATTGTCAAGCACCTGCACCAAGGGGCGGATTACCTGGACGCGGTGCGCCTGACCCTCATGGAGATCAGGGGCTCGTACGCCCTGGTGATCGTTAATGCCCAAGAGCCCCGCATGCTGGTGGCCGCGCGCAAAGAAAGCCCCCTGATCCTGGGTCTGGGAGAGGGAGAATTTTTTCTGGCCTCGGATATCCCGGCCATCCTCCCTTATACCCGGCGGGTGATCTTTCTGGAAGACCACGACCTGGTGGTGGTGCGGGACGGAGAGTACCTTCTCCTGGACCAGGAAGGGGAAAAGCTGGAGCGGCCGGTCAACCGGATCGACTGGAGCCCGGCCATGGCGGAAAAGGCGGGCTACAAGCACTTCATGAAGAAGGAAATCTTCGAGCAGCCCCGGGCCCTCATCGACACCTTCCGGGGCCGCATCGACCCGGACCTGGGGGAGGTGATGCTGGAGGAGATTTCCCTGACCCCCGAGGATATCCAGGGCCTGAAGAAGGTCTTTCTGGTGGCCTGCGGCACCTCCTACCATGCGGCCATGGTGGGCAAACAGCTCATAGAAAGTCTCTGCCGCCTGCCCGTGGAGGTGGACCTGGGCTCCGAGTTCCGCTACCGCCAGCCCTTGGTGGATGCAGAAACTCTGTTAATTCCCATCTCCCAATCCGGGGAAACCGCGGATACCCGGGCGGGCCTTTCCGCGGGCAAGGCATTGGGGGCCAAAACCCTGGCCATCGTTAACGCGGTGGGCTCCAGCATCGCCCGGGACGCGGGGAGTGTTTTGTACACCCACGCGGGCCCGGAAATCGGCGTGGCCTCCACCAAGGCCTTTACCACCCAACTGGTGGCCCTGTATCTCATTGCCCTGTTCCTGGCCCGGAAGTTGGGACGGCTCAATCGCTTTGAGGTGCGGCAGCGCCTGGTGGAACTGCTGAAACTTCCCACCTGGGTCCAGGAGACCTTGGACCAGGATCATGAAATTCGGGAACTGGCCCGGCGCTACATGCACGCCCATAATTTCCTTTATCTGGGCCGCAGCCTCCATTACCCCATAGCCCTGGAAGGGGCCCTGAAGCTCAAGGAAATCTCCTATATCCACGCGGAGGGTTATGCCGCGGGGGAGATGAAGCACGGCCCCATCGCCCTGATTGATGAGAAAATGCCGGTGGTGGTGCTGGCCACCCGCAGCCCGGTCCTGGAGAAGGTCCAGGGCAATATCGAGGAAGTGGCGGCCCGGGGCGGCCGCCTCATAGCCCTCACCGAAAGCGATAACTACCTGGTGCAGGAACGGGTGGAAAGCGTCATCACCGTGCCCTCGGTGCCCCTGGAACTATCTCCCATCGTCCTGGTGGCGCCCCTGCAGCTCCTGGCCTACCATATCGCCGACCTCCGGGGCACCGACGTGGATCAGCCCCGCAACTTGGCCAAGAGCGTAACCGTGGAATAAAAAGATTCACCACAGAGGCACAGAGAGCACAGAGGGCCACAGAGAAAATATTTGAGGTCCGGCGGTGAACCGCCGGACCTCAATTTTTTATCCTCTGTGAATCCCTGTGTCCCCTGTGTCTCCGTGGTAAGTCTTTATTTTTTCTTTGCCAAGGCAAAGCGCGGGCGGCGGATGGATTCGTGGCGGCAAACCGGGCAGCGGGAGGGGCTGGTGAGGCGTTCCCGTTTCCGAAAGATAAAACCGCAGGATTTGCAGGCCGCCGGGGTTATTTGGAAATGGAGGCCCGGCCCCGGGGCCCGGGCGAGGTGGTTTAGGTGAGCCAGCACTTCCTTTTCGGGGAGGGCGAGGAGTTGGGAGATTTCCAGGGCGGAGCGGGGTTGATCCAGGAGCACCTCCCTGATGGCCTGGCGGGAGGTGGTGGCGGTTTCCCGGGGTATGGGGGGCTGCTTCTCCATAGGTTCTTGGGAAACGAAAAAAACTATATCATTTTCCGGGCGCACGTTATAGGAGGAGCCCTTGTTGTGCCCCCGGAGAGCTCTTACAGGCAGCGTCATTTATTTTCGATATTCTAATTATATTCCCGGGGACTGGACTGACAATCTCCCCCTCCCTGTGAGGGGAGGAGGGGGTTGGGGGGAGGGTGGCGATTTTTAGCGCTCACCCGGCCCCAAAGACGCCACCCCCACCCTAACCCTCCCACCTCAAGGGGGAGGGAATAAGAGGATAAGGAGATTATTCTCTTATTCGAAGATATTTGGAGAGGCGCAATTATTTATGTCGCCATGTCTATCCCGCCCTTGTCTTAATCTTCCCCCGTCGTCTCTTTTACTGCTTAATAATCGTCCCGCAAGCGATGCGGGGTCCGGCATTGCCCGCGGGATCGGTCAGGTAATCATCGGGGTTGGCATGGATCATCAGAGAGGTGCCCCCGGGTTGCAGCAGGGAATTCTTCCCCGGCTTCAGGGTCACCCGGGAGGCTATGACCTCCAGAGTCTCTTTGCCGTCCTCTCCCACCACCAGGTTGGGAAGGTCGCCGGCGTGGGGTCCCTCCTGATTTTTCAGGCCATGCTTTTTACCGAAGGGATTGAAGTGGCCCCCACTGCTCATAAAATCCGGGCAATGGCAATCCCCTTTTTCATGGATATGGAAGGCATGCACTCCCGGGGGCAGATTTTCCACCTTGAGGGTGATTTTGACGCCATGGGGGGTCTCCACTAATTGGGCTTCGCCCACCTTCTGGCCCTGGGCGTTGACCAGGGTGGCCTTGGCCTTCTCCGGCGTGGGTCCTCCGCATCCCCAAACGAGTAATAGCAGGAAAGCCATTAAGGCTATTAGCGCGCGATATTTCACAGTCCTCCTCCTTATACACCTTTAACAAAAATTAGATTTGTCAAAAAGCTAATCACTGATAATGAGGTTGACAATATCGGTGCCGGGAAAAGGCCCGGGTCAAGCCTTCACCAGGTGGGAACGGACCCAGGGCGCGGCGGTGGTTAGGAGGTAGAGCAGCGCCAGCAGCAGCACGATGGTGGCCCCGGAGGGAAAATCCAGGAGGTAGGAGAGCCAGAGCCCGCCGGCCACGCAGCCCACGGCCACCGCGGTGGAGGCGATGATCATGCTGCGGATATGCCCGGTCAGGTTCTGGGCGGTGGCCCCGGGGATCACCAGCAGGGCCGAGACCAGGACGATGCCCACCAGGTAGATGGAGATGATGACCACCAGGGCCAGCATCACCAGGAACAGATAGCGCAAAGCCCGGACCGGCACCCCGCTGACCCAGGCCATTTCTTCATCAAAGCTTATAAAAACCAGTTCTTTGTAAAAGGCCAGGGTGATGGCCAGGACCGCGGCGGTAACATAAAAAATTTCCATCACCTGTTGGGGGCCGATGGCCAGGATGTTGCCGAAGAGAAAGCCGAAGACGTCCACGTTATAGGTCCGGGAGAGGTGGAGAAAAACCAGCCCCAGGGCCATGGAGGCCGCGAAAAAGATGCCGATGGCGGTATCCTCCTCCACCCGGCTGTGGGTTTGGGCCCACTCAATAGCCAGGGCCACCAACACCGAAAAGCCGACCCCGGTCCACAGGGGATCAACGGCCAGCAGAAAGCCCAGGGCCACCCCCCCGAACGCGGAATGGGAGATGCCCACGCCGATGAAGGCCATGCGCCGCAGGATCACGAAGACGGAGAGCACCCCGCACAGCAGGCTCACCATAATCCCCGCCAACAGCGCCCGCTGCAGGAAGCCCAGGGACAGCAGTTCAGTCATCTTGCACCTTCACCACCCGGTGCGGAATCTCTCCGTGGAAGAGGTACTCCACGCTGCAGCCGAACGCGCTCTCCAGACCCAGGCGGCCGATGGGGGGGGCCTGATGCACATGGATGCGGCGGTTGATACAGACGATGTCGTCCACGTGGCGGGCCACGCCGCCGATGTCGTGGGAGACCATGAGCACCGTGAGGTTCAACTCTTCCTTGAGCCTGTTTACCAGTTCAAAAACATCGTCCTGGGCGCAGGCGTCTAAGGAGACGGTGGGCTCGTCCAAGACCAGGAGCCGGGGCTCTACGCATAGGGCCCGGGCGATAAAGACCCGCTGCTGCTCCCCTCCGGAGATCTCGCCGATGGCCCTCTTCGCCAGATGGGGGATGCCCACCCGCTCCAGGTTTTTCCTGGCGATCTCCCGATCCTGAGACCCGGGCCGGCGCAGGAGGCCCACCCGGCCGTAGCGGCCCATGAGCACCATGTCCAGCACCGTCACCGGGAAATGGGGGTTTCCCAGGGGCCGCTGGGGGAGATATCCCAGCACTTCCCCCCGGCGCCGCAATTTTTGGGGGGCTTCCCCGAACACCAGGACCCGGCCCCGGGTGGGCGGGATCAGGCCCAGGATCACCTTCAGCAGGGTGCTCTTGCCCGCGCCGTTGGGGCCCAGGACCCCCACGTATTTGCCGGTCTCGATCTCCAAATTGATCTCCTCCAGCGCGGGCACGCCGTTATAGGAGACCAGGAGGTCATGAATGTCCACTGCTAATTGCGCCACGGAACCCTCATTTCATGGCTTCTTCCAGGATGGCCAGGTTATAGCGCATCAATTTCAGATAATCATCGCCATAGGGCGGCCTGCCGCCCATGGGGTCCAGGAGCAGGACCTTGGCCCCGGCTTCCCGGGCGATCACTTCCGCCACCCGGGGATTCAACTGCGGCTCGGCGAACACCACTTTGATGCCGAATTTTTTGATGGCGGCCACGATCTCTTGAAGATGCCGGGGGGTAGGCTCCCGTCCCGGGGAGAGCTCGATCACCCCCACCTGCCGCAAGCCGTATCTCTTGGCGAAATAGGTGTACGCGGGATGAAAACAGACAAAATCCTTTTGCCGCCACCCACTCACCCGCCGGGTAATCTCCTGGTGCAGCGCCTCCAGTTCCTTTAGGTAACTTTGGAGATGGGCCTCATAGGCGGCCCGGTGCTCCGGGTCCACTTTCATCAAAGCCGCGGCGATCTGCCGGCAGATGGACTGGGCCAACACCGGGTCCAGCCAGACGTGGGGGTTGCCCCCGGCATGGTGGTGGTCATGGCCCTCATGCTTCCCATGTTCAGCTTCGCCGTGCTGATCATTATCCACGTCCCGGAGCAGGTGGAGGCCCCGGACGGCCTCCACCACCTCCAGGTTGCCGGGTCTAAGGGAGCGCAGCAGTTTTTCGGCCCAGGGCTCCAGCCCGGCGCCGGTATATACGAAGACCCGGGCCCGGGCGGCCCGGGCCATCACCGATGGGGGAGGTTCAAAGACGTGGGGGCTGGCCCCGGGAGGCACCAGCACCTGCACCTCTACCTGCTCCCCCCCCAGGTGGCGGCAGAAGTCCGCCAGGGGGAGAATGGTGGCCGCCACCGGGATTTTGCCTGCCGGCGCGCCGCCCCAGGCGATGCCCGGCAGCAGCAGCCAACACAGACCCGAGATAGCCAGACTGCATATAAATCGGGAAAACTTGGGGGAGATAGCTTTGTCCCGAACCGAAAACCGAAAACCGAAAACCGAAAACCTTCTTTTCAGCAACCCGGTTGCCTCCATCAACTCGTCTCCCGGCACTTATGGCACACCCCGGCTACCCGGACCTCGATGCGATCGGCGCGATTGCCCAGGGGGCCTTTAAGTTCCGCCCACATGCGCTCCAGGGGCGCGGGCTCCAGGCACTGCACCTGGCCGCACTCCCGGCACTGGAAATGGGGGTGGGGCGGGTGGTGTTCGCAGGCCAGCTCATAGAGGGAGGCCCGGTCCTCCACGGCCAGACGCCGGAGAATGCCCCGGCGGGTGAAATCGTCCAGGATGCGGTAAACGGTCACCTTATTCACCCGGCGGCGGGCCCGGATCGCCTCCATGATTTCCTGGGCCCGCAAGGCCCGGGGCGCAGCCCCCAAGACTTCCAGGACGGCCAGGCGCAAGGCCGTGGCCTTCACTCCCTGCCCGGCCAACAACTGGGGAAAATCACAAAGATCGCTCATGGCAAGGAAATATCCCAAAATCAACTTAGTTGCAATTATAATAATTACTGACTTGAAAAGGTCAAGGTTCAAAGATTGATGTAGGGTGGGCATGGCCCACCTTTTTAAGAATGCAGTCTGCTGGTGGGCCGTGCCCACCCTACATCCGCTCATCGCTCACTTAAAAATTATGCGACTCGGCATTGACAGCGGCGGCACCTTCACTGACTTCGTCTTCCTGGAGGAAGGGGAGGGGTGGGTGCATAAAGTGCCTTCCACGCCGGTAGACCCCTTGCAAGCCATTCTCTCAGGGGTGGCGGAGATGCGGCCCCAGGGCCTGGCCGGGGTGGAGGTGGTCCACGGCACCACCCGGGGCACCAACGCCTTTTTGGAGAGAAAAGGGGCCAGGGTGGCCCTGCTCACCACCGCCGGGTTTGAGGATGTTTTGTTCATCGGCCGCCAGACCCGGCCGGAGCTCTTCAACCTGATGGTGGAAAAGCCCCCGGAGATCCTGCCCCGGGAGCGGGTTCTGGGGGTTCAGGAGCGCCTGGGGGCTGACGGCGCGGCGCTCATCTCTTTGACTAATGCAGAAATCTCCCGGGTAAAGGCCCGGGTCCGGGAACTGGCCCCGGAAGCCGTGGCCGTCTGCCTGCTCCACGCCTATGCCTACCCGCGTCATGAAGAGCGCCTGGCCGCGGCCCTGGCGGACTTGGGAATCCCTTTGTCCCTCTCCAACTGCATCTTGCCGGAAGTCCGGGAGTATGAACGCAGCGCGGCCACGGTCTTGAACGCCTATCTGGGGCCGGTAATCCAACAATATCTGGCGGACTGGTCCCGGCGGCTGCCCGGGGTGTCGCTTTTCATCCAGCAGTCGAACGGCGGTTTTCTGCCCGCGTCCCAGGCCGGGGCCTGGGGGCTGCAGACCATCCTTTCGGGTCCCGCCGGGGGGGTCTATGGGGCCTGGCGCCTGGGGCAGGAACTGGGCATACCCAATCTCCTCACCCTGGACATGGGGGGGACTTCCACGGACGTGGCCCTCCTGGCCGGGGAGATTCCCTTTACCCGGGAATATCTCCTGGAGGGCTACCCCCTGGGTATTCCGGTGATGGACATCCATACCGTGGGCGCGGGGGGCGGCTCCATTGCCTTTCAGGACCGGGGCGGGGCGCTGCGGGTGGGGCCCCGGAGTGCGGGAGCCGACCCCGGGCCGGTCTGTTACGGCCGGGGGGACGAAGTCACGGTAACCGACGCCCATCTTTTTTTGGGCAGACTGCGGCCGGAAAACTTTTTGGGCGGCCGCATGCCCCTCGACCCTGAGGCCACGGCCCGGGCCCTGACCCGGCTGGGGTCCGTTTTTGGGGTGGCCCCGGAAGAGTTGGCCCTGGGCATCATCCGGGTGGCCAACAGCCACATGGCCAAGGCCCTGCGGGCCGTGAGCCTGGAGCGGGGCTTTGACCCCCGGGATTTCACCCTCTGCTGTTTCGGGGGGGCTGCCGGTTTGCAAGTATGTGAGTTGGCCCTGGAGTTGGACCTGCGCCGCATCCTGGTCCCGGCCCAGGCCGGGGTGCTTTCCGCCCTGGGCATGGCTCTGGCGGGATTCCGACGGGATTGGACCCGGACCCTGCTCTTATCCGGCCCCAAGCTGACCTGGGACAGACTTAAGCAGGAGGTCCAGTCTCTTAAAATGAAAGGGTTGGCGGAGATGGAACGGGAAGGGTTGCCGGTTGCAGGGCTGACCATGTCCGGAGAGCTGGAGTTGCGCTACCGGGGCCAGAGCGACACCCTGACCGTGCCTTGCCGCCCGGATTTCCTGCCCACCTTCCATGGCCGCCACCGGCACCTCTATGGTCATGATTTTCCCCACCGGGAAGTGGAAGTCCTGAGCCTGCGCCTAAACTTCCAGGCTCCCGCGTCCACGGCGGCCCTGCCCGGGATGACCTCCCCCTCCTCCCGCCGCTCTTTCCTGCCGCCTGAGGGCACGGTGTGGCTGCCGGAGGGCCCGGCCACCCTGCCTTTTTATGAACGCCGGGAACTGCAACCCGGAGAAACTTTCTCCGGGCCGGCCCTGGTGGTGGAGGATTACGCTACCCTCTTGATTCTACCGGGCTTCCAGGTGGAAGTCCGGCCCCCAGGCCACCTGCTTCTGAGCCGTTGAGGCACCTGCTGAGGCAGGAGGAGGGGGAATCCGGTCCCTTCCCGTAGCCCCCCGCCAAACTGTGATTACAGAAATTTGTCTATTGGGGGAAGTTCTAGTAAAAAATATTGAACCGAGCACGACTGAGGTCAAAGTTAGTAAAAGGCAACATGCTGTAATCAATGGTATTTTTAATTTCATCTCTTTGGCAGGGTTATTGCATTCTTAATTGGTGAGTATGTGACCCTAATTAAGGTACCCACATCCCCCCCTTAATCGGAGTTCATGTACCAATTTCTCCTACTAGAGACTGGCCGGGTCCCTCCCCCTCCTGGCCAGTTTTTTTTTGGGGAAAAATAATTGTAAACTTGTTATTGGTAGTAATATTAATCAATTAAGCTACGAAGAAAAATTATCCACCTGGCTACGGTAAAAAATATTGAACTGAAAAGGATTCGCTACGGGCTTAATTGCTGGATAACATATTGTTATTGCAGAATATATTAAGTAGTCGCAGTTTGGCACGGTTGCTGCATATTTAATAAAGCGAGTATATGACCCTTATTAAGGTACCCACATCCCCCCCTTAATCAAAGTTCATATACCATTTTCTCCTTTCACCGACTGGCCGGGTTCCTCCCCCACCCGGCCAGTTTTTTTTATGCCCCCTCTCCCTCCGGGGCAGTCAATTTCTGGCGCAGATCCGTGATGCTTTGCAGACATTCATCGGGGCTGAGGCGCTCCGCCAGAAATTCCTTGAGAATCTGCAGGAAGGGGTCGGTGGCGAAAAACTCCTCCAGGGCCACCCGATCCCCCAGGCTGGGAAACTCCAGGGTAATTTTGAGGCTCTCGGCTAAGTCATGGAAGACTTGCAACTGCCGCATCTCCGCCTGGCGCATCTGGCCCTCCACTTGAAAAAGCAATTTTCTGAGGCCGGCCAGGTAGTCTTCCCGTTCCCGATATTCCCGGCGTTTATGCGCCAATAAATTGAGGCGGTGCTGCCGGGCCAGATCGCCGTAAGGGATGACCTTTCCCATATTTCCCTCCCGCTGCCTAAAATTTAGCATCCAACCTTGCAGATTAAAATGAAAAAGGGTAATTTTTCGAGATATGAACTCAAAAGAAGAATTGGATTTCGCCAAAATGGGGGGGTTGATCCCCGCCATTGTTCAGGATGCGGCTTCGGGGGAGGTATTGATGCTGGCTTTCATGGACCCCGGGGCCTGGGATCTGACCTTAAAGACCGGAGAGGCCCATTACTACAGCCGCACCCGGGGCAAAATCTGGCATAAGGGGGAAACCTCCGGCCATGTGCAGCGGGTCAAGGCCATCTACCTTGATTGCGATGCGGATACGGTGCTCCTGAAGGTGGAGCAGGTGGGCGGGGCTGCCTGCCATACCGGCTACCGCAGTTGTTTTTACCGCCGCCGGGAAAACGAGGGCTGGCGGCCGGAAGGTGCCCCGATCTTTGATCCCCAGGAGGTATACAGGGGTGGATAAATTACGACTGGGTATTCCCAAGGGCAGCCTGGAAAAGGCCACCATCGAACTTTTCCGCCGTTCCGGCTGGCACATCAAGGTCAACGGGCGCAGCTATTTCCCGGACATCGACGACCCGGAGATCACCTGCTCCATGTGCCGGGCCCAGGAGATGAGCCGCTATGTGGCCGACGGCACCCTGGATTGCGGCCTCACGGGCCTGGATTGGACCATGGAAAACGACTCCCAGGTGGAAGTGGTGGCCGATCTCATGTACTCCAAGTCCAGCCAGAACCCGGTGCGCTGGGTGGTGGCGGTGCCCGCGGACTCCGAGGTGCGGTCTATTAGAGACCTGGCCGACAAAAAGATCGCCACCGAACTGGTGAACTACACCCGCCGCTTTTTCGCACAGCGGCAAATCCCGGTGAAGGTGGAATTTTCCTGGGGAGCCACGGAAGCCAAGGTAGCCGCGGGGCTGGTGGACGCGGTGGTGGAAGTGACGGAGACCGGCAGCACCATTAAAGCCCACGGCCTGAAGATCATCCACGAACTCTTCCAGAGCAATACGCAGTTTATCGCCAACCCCCAGGTCTGGCAAAACAATCCCGTCAAGCGGGAGAAGATGGAGAATATCGCGGTGCTGCTCCTGGGGGCCCTCCGGGCGGAAAAGATGGTGGGCCTGAAAATGAATATCCCGGAGAAGCAATTGAAAGAGATCGTCGACCTCCTCCCCAGCCTCCTGGCCCCCACCATCGCCTCTCTATACGAGACGGACTGGTTCTCCGTGGAAGTGGTGGTGAACCAATCCGAGGTGCGGGTTCTCATCCCCCGCCTCATCCGAATTGGGGCCCAGGGCATCGTGGAGTATCCTTTGCACAAAGTAATCTAGCCAGGGGGAATCTCGGCAAATGCAGAAAACCGGGGCCAGGGTATCTATTAAGGGACTGCTGGCAGTGGTGCTGGCAGTAGTTTTGGGCTTGCCGGGAATCTCAGGGGCCCAGGGGACGCAATCCCAGGGCCGCTATGGCGATAGCCCCCACCAAGCCGATAAGTCCTTCACCACGGACCAGCAAAAGAAGGGGCGGCAGCAGCAGCAGATACAGAAGAAAATCCGGAACCCCCAAACCCAGAAGAAAGGACGCCAGCAGGGAGCAAAACCTGCCGGCCAATACCAGCCGCCCACGAAAGCCCTGCGGGGCGGTCCCGCCGGCACTCCGGGTCGGTAGCGCCGGTCAACCAATGCTGCATATATTGTGACTTCCCTCACGTCTTACCCAGTGGAAGCCCACTTTCTCAACTATTTTGCGCAAGTCCCGATAAGGAACCAAGCGTAGTTTCGTCAAATAGCCACCTCAACCTGCCAGGTGCCCACAAAGGCAGCCGTTGGTTCCTTCAACTCGATCGTCCGCAGATAGCCGCGGATTGCTTCTTGCATATTGGCAACCAGCGTGGGCAAATCCGGCGCTTGGGTATAGCAGCCGGGGAGTTCCACTACTTCTCCCACCAGCCAATTACTTTCGGGATCACGTTCTACGACCATAGTAAATGACTTTTTCATTTTTTTACACCTGCTTAGTTAAATCTCTAAGGGCCTATTATTGATAATTTGAATTATTCTCATAAAAATCGCAATGGAAATGACAATACGTCTAAAAAATGGTTTCATCCAGCGTTAACGGCTTATGGCCCTTAGCCTCTCCTCCTCAGGAGTTTCTTTCTACACCGAGCACTGCCGGCATTCTTCCGCGAACTCGTGGGCCAGAGTCAGGGCCTCCGCCTGGGGGGGTAGGCTCAGCACCTGGCCGGGCTTGGAGCCGTAGCGGTAGACGGTGATGCCCTTCAGCCCCAGTTGGTGAGCCAGTTTGAAGGCCCGGGCCACCTCCTCCACGGTAGTCTCCGGGGCCAGATTGATGGTCTTGGACACCGCGTTTTCCACGTGCCGTTGAAACGCGGCCTGCATCTGCACCTGGTGGTCCACACTCACCTCAAAGGTGGTGGGAAAGAGGCGGTGCATTTCCTCCGGAAAAGCAGTGAGGGGGCGCACCCGCCCGGTTCCCAGGACCTGGGGGAGCCACTCTTCTTCCTTGAGGCCC
Source organism: Thermodesulfobacteriota bacterium (assembly GCA_040757175.1). Lineage (GTDB taxonomy): Bacteria > Desulfobacterota > Desulfobaccia > Desulfobaccales > 0-14-0-80-60-11 > SURF-52. The sequence goes on along the minus strand of JBFLXM010000032.1, from coordinate 35,386 downwards.
AGGGTCCGCAATTTTTGCAAAAATAATGGATGAACTTCGTTAAATTCCTCCCCTTCCAGGGCCCGGCGGCGGTAAGCCACCGCGAAGAGGGGCTCGATGCCGCTGGAGGTGCCGGCAATGATGCTGATGGTGCCGGTGGGGGCCACAGTGGTGACGGTGGCGTTGCGCCGGGGGGGGCGGCCCTCATGGTGCCAGCGGCTGCCGGGGAAGTTGGGGAAGGGTCCCCGTTCCCGGGCCAGGGCCTCGGATTGGGCCACGGCCGCGGCCTGGATGCGGGCCATCACTTTTTCTCCCAGCTCCAGGGCCTCCGGGGAATCGTAGGCCATCCCCAACTGGATGAACATGTCCGCCAGGCCCATGACCCCCAGGCCGATCTTGCGGTTGCCCCGGGTGATGGCGGTAATCTGGGGCAGGGGATAATGGCTCCGGTCGATGACGTCATCCAGAAAGATGACCCCCAGGCGGGTCAGGTGATCCAGTTCCTCCCAATCCAGATCGCCATTTCGCACCAGCCGGGCCAGATTGATGGACCCCAGGTTGCAGGATTCATAGGGGAGCAGGGGCTGTTCTCCGCAGGGATTGGTAGCCTCCATGGGACCCAAATCCGGGGTGGGGTTGACCCGGTTGATGGCATCCAGAAAAATTAGGCCCGGGTCGCCGGTCTTGAGGGCGTAGCGGCAGAGGAGATCGAAGACCTCCCGGGCCGGCAGCCGCTTAACCTCCTGGCCGGTGCGGGGGTTGACGAGGGGGTAGGTGCCATCTGTTTCCACCCGGTCCATAAAGGTATCGGTGACCGCCACCGACAGGTTGAAATTGGTGAGCATGCCCAGGTCGGCCTTGACCTTGATGAACTCCAGGATATCGGGGTGGTCCACGTTGAGAATGCCCATATTGGCGCCCCGGCGGCGTCCCCCCTGCTTGACCACCTCCGTGGTGACGTCGTAGATGCGCATAAACCCCAGGGGGCCGGAGGCCACCCGGCCGGTGGTGCGCACCTGGTCTCCCCGGGGCCGCAGATGGGTGAAGCTGAACCCGGTGCCGCCGCCCGTCTGGTGGATGAGGGCCATGTCCCGCACTCCCTCCAGGATGCTGCGCATATCGTCCTGCACGGGAATGACGAAGCAGGCGGCCAGTTGTCCTTCCGGGATGTCCGCATTCATCAAGGTGGGAGTATTGGGGAGGAATTTCAAAGAGGCCAGGGCTTCATAGAAAGCCTCGGTCTGGCGGGCCACCGCCCCGGTCCCGCCATAGCGGGCCTCCGCCGCGGCCACCCCCCGGGCCACGCGGCGGAACAGCTCCTCCGGATTTTCCATCACCCGCCCCTGGGGGTCCCGCCGCAGATAGCGCTCTTCGAGCACCCGCAGAGCAATGGGACGGAAGGAGATGTTGGACCGAGCGGACAAGGCGATCTCCCTGACTTAAAAGTTCACTGTTTACTGCTCACCCTTAAATAATCCCCCACTTTTTGGCCCGCTCTTCATAGGGTGGAGGGAAGGCCGGGGTAAAATTCTGGTACACGGTGACGGGATAGCGGGCGCCGATTTTCCGGCCGGCTTCCTGGAGGCCCTCAAGAATGGGCTCCAAGAGGGCTGCCGGGAAGCTGGTCACCATTTCATCATCCTGGGTCATGGAAAAGATGCGGTCCCCCATGCCGGGAATGGTCACGATTACCTTGCCGGTTCTATAAGGGCCCAGAAGATAAGAGGCGCATTCCACCTTGCCGCTGAAATCGCCGCTGGCTTGTTCTCCCAGGCTGAAGTTGGCCGCCTGAATGAGGCGCATCATCTGGGCCGGATTGCCCCAGACGGCCACGACCTCCGGTTCCAAGGCCAGGCGCTCCAGGGGAGAGAGATAAATGGCGGCGATCTCTTCCGGCGCGAAGCGGGGCAGGGACTCCACCTCTTTCAGAGCCGGCCCCATCTCCCGGTTGAATCCCACCTCGCAGAAGAGTTGGGCCAATTCCAGAATCGGATCCGCGGCCGGGGTAAACCCGAAGGCCAGCATGCCGGGGACGCAGATCAGATCCTCCCGGGTCAGGCCCACGGACCAGCCGTAAACCCGGGCCATGGTGACTCCCTGGCAGATGGTCACCTTTTTCCCGAAGACCTGGGAGGGCCGCCGACATTTGGGCAACGCGGCCAGGTCCTTAAGATAAGCGATCCCCAGGGGTTCGGTGCGCAGGCGCAAGGCCTCCTTCAATTTGGCCGCGGCGGACTTATAAGGCATTTCTTTTCCTCCCCTGGTTAATGGCGTACTCGGGTTGCGTGATTATTCCAGTGATTGACATGATGTTAAGAACTTATCCGCGCCGATGCAAGTTCAGACCCTGGTTTTCCCTTGGCCCCACCGGCCGCACCAAGTAAAATAGCTAGGGTCCCCGGTGGGATTAGGCGGGCCCATGGGTGAATTAGGGGACTCGGTTTCACTGCCCGCAGGCAGCATTCTCCGGCTTTGGCGATGGCGGCTGACCAAACGCGGTTGCCCACCCTGCCCCGGGGGAGCGTCGATTTTTTCAGGATGGGCCGGCATGTCTAAACTGGGTAAAGGTATTCTCATCAACCTAGTCATTATTATTTTTTTATTAGGGATAGTAGAGCTGTTTTTCTTTATTACCGTAAAATATCCGGGGGTCCATAAGATACTGCCGGGTCTCATCACCAAAATATCCCGGAGAATATATTTTAATTTTGATATGAATAGTATTCAATACTTGCCGGAATGCGCCAGATTTGACCCCCTGCTGGGATATACCTTAAAGCCCGGCACCTGTCTTTTCTCCGACTACGAATTTTCCACCCCATACACCATCAACAGCCTGGGAGTGAGAGACAGCGAAGAGGCCCTGGATTCCCCCCAGATGGTGGTGGTGGGGGATTCCTACGCCATGGGCTGGGGCGCGCGGCAGAACGAAACTTTTGCCAAGATCATTGAGGCCAGGACGGGCCTGACCGTTCTCAATTGCTCCTGTTCTTCCTATGGCACGGCCCGGGAAATGATGTTGCTCAAAAAGGTCAACAGGGAGCGGTTGCAATATCTCATAATCCAGTACTGCAACAATGATTATGAGGAAAATCTGAGCTTCTTAAATAATGGCAATCAACTGACCACCATGCCCCGGGAAAAGTATGAAGAGCTGGTTAAACAGAACCGGGAGATCAGACAATACTATCCCGGAAAATATCTCTGGAGCGCGGCCAACGTGATCAGCAGTAATTTTAATTATCTTTTTAAGATAAGGGATTATAAGCAGGTGGAAGAAGGCCGCTATAAACTGGAAAAAGGTGAAGTGGAGGCCTTCCTGGAGGTGCTTCTTAATTGCGGCCTCGACTTTTCTGGGGTGCAGCTCATGGTCTTCAAGGCCAATTCCTTCGATCCCCGGGACAGCAGATTTGTGGATTCCCTGCGGGAGAAAATCTCCACCGGACAGTACCCCCCCTTTATCAAGAAGATGATCATCATGGACGCCGGGAAATATCTTAATGAAAAGACCGACATCTTCCTGCTGAACGGCCACTATAATCAACGGGGCAACCGGGTGATCGCGGAGATGATCATTCAGCATCTGGGCCCTCGATGAACTGCCGGTAGAGGGAATCAGTCTTCGGACTCGGACTCGGGTGCGGCTTCGGGTTCGGACTCGTGCTCGGCTGCGGCTTCAGGTTCTGATCCTACGCTCTCCTTTCCTTCCCTGTTTTCGACTCCTTCCTTCTTCCCCTCCTCTTCCCACACTCGCCGTCCTTTGACTACCACCACGGTCTTGCCTTGCTCCGCCCAATCGTACAACCATTTCATGTAAGGCCTTTCCACGTGGATGCAGCCGTGAGTGGCCCAGTCTCCTTTTTCGTTAGGTTCGGGCACGTCTCCTTCGTGAATGGCCCGCATTCCCTTTAAATCGAAAAAGAGGGAGTAGGGCATGGGCACCTTGTATTTACGGGAATAATAATGGGGTTCCTTCTTTTTAATGACGTAAGTTCCCGGAGGCGTCGGGGTTTCATCGTCACCGGTCAAGATGGGGAATTCCAACAGCTTTCTCCCCCGCCCGTAGGCTCCCCCCACCTGGTTTTCCTGGTCGATCCAAATTATTTTGGCATACTTCTGGAATAAATCCGCATAAGAAAGTACGGGAAAAAGCTGGAGGCACAGACCAGCGATAAGGAAAGAAACAAATCTTCGCATCAGGTTATCGTCCTGAGTTCTTTTGAACCCTAAGAATAAGCATTGCCAGCGCGGGTGACAACTCAGGATTTGGAGGCATTAAAGCGCGCCTGCCATCGTCCTGGTCAGGCGCGCCTGATGATCTCGAAAGCGCCGCTCAACTCCGGTAATCGGCGTTGATGCGGATATAGTCCTCGGTGTAGTCGCAGGTGTCGTAGTAGTCGGTGAAGGCCCCGGCCTGAAGGTCGATATGCAGGGTAAAGGCCCCGGACTTGATCACCTGCTGGGCCCGGGCTTCGGCTGCGGCCCCCAGCCCCAGGCCGCTTTTTACCACCTGACAAACCCCGAAGGCGATGTCCACCCGCGCCGGATCGAACCGGGCCCCGGAGCGCCCCAACGCGGCCATGATGCGGCCCCAATTGACGTCTTCCCCGGCCATGGCCGTCTTCACCAGGGGGGACAGCGCCACGGTGGCCGCGGCCTTTTTGGCGTCGCCGGCTGTGGCCGCGCCCTTAACCTCCACCCGGAAGATATGCCGGGCCCCTTCGCCGTCGGCCACCACCTGCCGGGCCAGGTCACCCATCACCTGGTTCAACCCTGCGCCCAGGACCGCCATCTCCGGCCCGGCCCCGGCAATTAGGGGGTTCCCCGCCTGGCCGCTGGCCAGCCACAAGATGGTGTCATTGGTGGAGGTGTCCCCATCCACGGTGATGCGGTTGAAGCTTTTGGCACTGGCCTGGCGCAGCAAGGTTTTCAGGACCGCCGGCGCGGCGGCCGCGTCGGTGAAGATAAAGACCAGGAGGGTGGCCAGATCCGGGTGGATCATGCCCGCGCCCTTGGCGATGCCCGCCAGGGTGAATGCCCGGCCGCCGATTATTCCTTGAAAAGATGCGGTCTTGGGCCGGGTGTCCGTGGTCATGATGGCCCGGGCCGCGTCCGGCAAACCCTCCGCCTTCAGATTGGCCACCAAATCCGGGAGCGCGGCCTTGATTTTCGCCGCCGGCAGGGGCTGGCCGATGACCCCGGTGGAGGCCGGGAGGACCAGGCCCGGGGGTATCCCCAGCAATTCCGCGGCTATGCCGGTGGTCTCCCGGGCCGCGTCCATGCCCTGGTCTCCGGTGCAGGCGTTGGCGTTGCCCGCGTTCACCAAAATGGCCTGGGCCCGGCCGGACCGGAGGCGCTGCCGGGTCAGGAGCACCGGCGCGGCCTTCACCCGGTTCCGGGTGTAGACCGCGGCCGCGGCCACCGGTTTTTCTGCGGCCATTAAGGCCAGGTCCCAAACACCGGCCTTCTTGATGCCGGCCATGGCCGCGGCAAAGCGAAATCCTGGAATAAGCATGTCAGCCTCTTTAAGAAAAAATAAAAATTTACCACAAAGACACAGAGAGCACAAAGGGCCACAGAGAAAAAATTTGCCTTGGCGGCCTGGCCGCCAAGGCTAAAAATATCTCTCTGTGTTTCTCTGTGCTCTTTGTGCCTCTGTGGTTAAGTCTGTTTATTTACCATGGCATTTCTTATACTTCTTGCCGCTGCCGCAGGGACAGGGGTCGTTGCGGCCCACCTTCTTTTGCTGGCGCTCCTGGGGCTGCTGGGGGGCGCTGCCGTCCCCGTGGCTGAAAGAGAGGCGTTGGGCCTTGCGTCTCTCCTCTTCCACCGGGGTTTCCTGGTGGGGCCGCACCTGTAAGTGAAAAAGGGTGCCCACGCTGTCCGCCTTGATGCGGTGGATCAGGTCCATGAACGCGTCGTAGCCTTCCCGCTGGTATTCCCTTAAGGGGTCCTGTTGGGCGTAGCCCCGGAGGTTGATGCCGTCCCGGAGGTGGTCCATGCCCAGGAGGTGGTCTTTCCAGTGGTTGTCCACCACCTGGAGCATCACCATTTGCTGGAGGTGGGCAAAGAGTTCCGGGCCGATCTCCTCTTCCCGGGCCGCGAAGCGCTGTTCCACCTGCTCCACCAGGAATTCCTGCAGGTCCCCGTCCATCTCTTCCTTGAGGGGGACCCGGAAGCCGAACTGGCGCCGGAACGCGTCTTCCAGGCCCTTCAGGTCCCATTCCTCCTGAACCCGTTGGCCGGTATAATCCGCCACCAGGTCCTCCACCAGTTCCAGGGCCATCTCCAGGATGTCTTCCTTGAGGCCCTCCCCGGAGAGGATCTGGCGCCGCTGGGCGTAGATCACCTCCCGCTGCTTGTTCATGACGTTGTCATATTCCAGGAGGTGTTTGCGGATGTCGAAGTTGTGGCCTTCCACCCGCTTTTGCGCCTTTTCGATGGCATTGGAGACCATGCGGTGCTCAATGGGTTCGCCGTCGCCCATGCCCAAGCGGCCCATGAGGCCCTTGATGCGGTCGGAGCCGAAGATGCGCAGCAGATCGTCTTCCAGGGAGAGGTAGAAACGGGAAGTGCCGGGATCGCCCTGGCGTCCGGAACGGCCCCGGAGCTGGTTGTCGATGCGCCGGGACTCATGGCGCTCCGTGCCCAGGATATGGAGGCCCCCCCGCTCCACCACCCCTTCCCCCAGGACGATGTCCGTGCCCCGGCCCGCCATGTTGGTGGCAATGGTCAACATCCCCATCTGCCCGGCCTTGGCCACGATTTCCGCCTCTTTCTCATGGTGCTTGGCATTCAGCACTTCGTGCTTGATGCCTTCCCGCTTCAGGAGGCGGCTTAGGTGCTCGGAATTCTCAATGGAGGTGGTGCCCACCAGCACCGGCTGCCCCCGCTGGTGGCAGTCCCTGATCTCTTCCACCACCGCGTGGAATTTCTCATCCTTGGTCTGATAGATGACGTCCGGATAATCCGTGCGGATCATCTTCTTGTGGGTGGGAATGATCATCACTTCCAGGTTGTAGATCTTTTTGAATTCCTCGGCTTCCGTGTCCGCGGTGCCGGTCATGCCCGCCAGCTTCTGGTACATGCGGAAGTAGTTCTGGAAGGTGATGGTGGCCAGGGTCTGGTTCTCGTTTTCGATCTTCACCCCTTCCTTGGCCTCCAGGGCCTGGTGGAGGCCGTCGGAGTACCGCCGCCCGGGCATGAGGCGGCCGGTGAATTCATCGACAATGATCACCTGGCCTTCTTTAACGATGTAGTCCACGTCCCGCTTGAAGAGGTTCTGGGCCTTCAGAGCCGCCTGCATGTGGTGCAAAACCTCGATGTTCCGGGGATCATAGAGGTTGTCCACGTTCAGCAGTTTCTCGGCATGGGCCACCCCGTCCTCGGTGATGAGGACCGAGCGGGCTTTTTCATCTATGGTGTAATCCTGCTCAGTTTTAAGCTGGTTGGCCACCCGGTTGAGAATATAATAAAGCTGGGTGGATTCCTCCGCGGGTCCGGAGATGATCAGGGGGGTGCGGGCCTCGTCCACGAGGATGGAGTCCACTTCGTCGACGATGGCGTAGTTGAAGCCCCGCTGCACGTAGTCATCCAGGGAAAATTTCATGTTGTCCCGGAGGTAGTCGAAGCCGAACTCGTTGTTGGTGCCGTAGGTAATGTCCGCGGCGTAGGCCCGGCGGCGCTGGTCGTCGTCCAGACCGTGGACGATGGTGTCCACGGTGAGGCCCAGGAACTGGTAAACGGCCCCCATCCAGCGGGTGTCCCGGCGGGCCAGGTAGTCATTGACGGTGACGATGTGCACCCCGTCGCCGCTCAGGGCGTTGAGATACGCAGGCATCACCGCCACCAGGGTTTTCCCTTCACCCGTTTTCATCTCCGCGATTTTGCCCTCATGGAGGACCATGCCGCCGATCATCTGCACGTCAAAGGGGCGCATGCCCAGTACCCGCAGGGAGGCCTCCCGGGCCACCGCAAAGGCCTCGGGGAGCAAATCATCCAATTCCTCCCCTTGGTCGAGGCGCTCTTTAAACCTGGGGGTGTAGCGTTGCAAGTCGGCGTCGGAGAGCCGGCGCAGCTCCGGCTCCAGTGCGGTGATGCGGTCCACCACCGGGGCCAGGCGCTTCAGCTCCCGCTCGTTTTTGCTGCCGAAAATCTTTTTCAGGATTAAGTCAAGCATATCTGTTAGTTATCACCAAAGAACCAGATTTGGTCTGGCTGTCTAGTAGATTATTTATGAAGCGTCTTTTAATAACGCCAGGTATTCTTCTCTCGAAATTCCCGCAGTTTTAAGATTGTTTTTAATGATGGAAACCGGGACTTCGTCATAAGTGGGAATTACGATGGGCCTGGAAATGCCGGGTTTTATGTAAGATCGATGATTACCTTCCTGCCGGGCAAATTTAAATCCTGCGTTCAGGAATAACTTTTCCAGGAGCTTCCAATGGACCGGAGCAATCCTGGTCAGATATTTAAATACCGACCACTGCGGAGTGCCTTTCGGTTGCAACCCAAGAAGGGCTTTTCCAACTTCCCTGATCCAATTGATAGCCGCATTCCTGAAGGATTACGGCCGTAGTACCCATATCCTCCAGGGTAAGGAGGAAGAGCCTGACGGCTTCGTCCAAGGCCTTTCTGGCCACATCCGGGGTGGGACCCGAGCTCATGACATCCAGGGGCATGGCGTGGGCAATAAACTGACTGCCTTCCTGCCAAATATGAATGGTATAGTCAATAGTGACTTTAGGTCGCATAATTCTCACCTCAGTATTGCAACTGCGACGATAATCCGGATGTCATTTAAAATATGCCGCTCGCTTTCCTCATTTAATTTTATGCCCGATTTATAGTCAGGGCAAGGGATGGTCGCAGTTATTTCCACTTAATAAGCTTAATTCATTAATAAATTATTTAAAGATTAAATTTTTCAGCTCATGCCCTCAATTCCAAAATCATGGGGATTTCGTTGCATTTATCCGGGAACTTGAGGCAGTCCTTACACTCGCTCCAGATAATCTTGGGGAGATCATCATTGGGAACCTGGCGGAAACCCAGGCGTTGAAAAAATTGGGGCCGGGTGGTGAGGGCGAAGACCTTTTGCAACCCCAGGGATTCTGCTTCCGCAATGCATTTTTGCACCAGGCGGGAGCCAACGCCTTTTTGTTGAAAATCCGGCATCACCGCCACGGAGCGGATTTCCCCCAGGTCCTCCCAAAAGACGTGGAGCGCGGCCACGCCGATGATGGGGCCCTGGTCTTCCCGGAATATGAAATATTCCCGCACCTGGCTGTACAGGTCCGCCATGGTGCGCGGCAAGACGTCATGATCGGCGAAATCGTGGAGCATCCGCCAGATTTCCGGAACTTCTTTAATCAGGGCCTTGCGAATCATATCCATGGCTGAGGGTCGCTTGACAGAATGACACCCTTTGGTGACAATTATAACACACTCTTCAAGGAGAAAAAGATGGCAATCATTGCCCAGGATCAATATGTGGAACTGGAGTACCGGGTGCGCCTGGATGACGGGGAATGGCTCCGGGGGACGGCCCAGGAACCGGAATTACTCACCTTTGTGGCCGGCTGCGGGGAGCTTCTCCCGGGCCTGGAACGGCGTCTCTGGGGCTTACCAGAGAACGACTCCCTGGAGTTTATCATTCCTGCGGCCGAGGCCTTTGGCGCCTACGACCCTGACTTCACCCAGGAGTGGAGCCGCAAATCCTTTCCGCCGGAGATGGACCTCAGTCCCGGCCAGAAAATGGTGCCCGCCAATCTGCCTTTTCCGCCGGAATATCCCCTGACCGTCAAGGAAGTGGACGGCGACCGGGTCATTTTGGATATGAACCATCCCCTGGCCGGACATGACCTGCACTATGAAGTGCGGGTAATCTTAGTGCGGCCGGCCACCCCCGAGGAGTTGACCCCCCGGAAGGAATGCCAATCCTGCCAGGAGGAAATGGAGGGAAGGGCCTGACACTCCAGCTTAATCGGGGTTGGAAAAAAGGGGAGGGCAGGGACCGGAGGTTCCTGCCCTCGTCGACTCAGTAAGCCTTTTAAGTTTCGGTCACGGTAAGTGCAGCGGAGGGGCACACCTCGATGCAGCTTTCGCAGCCCAGGCATTCTTCTTCGTTGACCACCTCGGCTTTATCATCCTTCATCTCGAAAACACCCACGGGGCAAACATTAACACATTCTTCGTCACCGGTGCATTTATCCGTGTCCACTTCCACACGCCAAGCCATTAACCTTTTCCTCCTTTAAGAAAATCATCCAGCCGAAATTGGTGCAATTCAGGCGGGGAAAAAATCCGGCGGCTGCGGCCCGTTACCAAAAGCCCTGCCAGCCGCGCCAAGTTTGCGGCCCGGGTCCAGGGCCGGGGACCTTCCACCGGTTTGATGGCCATACGGCCGCTTGCCAGGCCGCACGCAGATCCATTTTCATTTTATTCTGCCGGGCTGGTTCGGTCAAGTGCCCTTTTGGGGGCCAGGGGCCGAGAAATTCTAACCCTGCCGGTGGATAAAATTGCGGCCAGGAAACCTGGCTGGAAGGTTAGGAAAAAATCGTCACCCGGTTTGAGTCAGGGGCCGCCGGGGCCTCATGCCCCCCTTGTTGGTGATTTGCTTCAGGGAGGTGCGCGGCCCGGCGGTATTCCCGGGCCCGGCGCACCAGGGCGGGGGCCCAGTGGGGCGAACCCAGGGCATGGAGATGGGTGTAAGTGGCCAGGACGTTTTGATACACCAAACCTTCCCGCTGCCCCCCCAGGCCCGCGCCCCGGTTGACCGTAAAGACCAGGTTCTCCTGGGGGCCCGGCTCCGGTTGGATCCGGGAATAATGGAATTCATGGCCTTTGAGGACGGTCCCCGTGGAAAAGAAAGGATTATCCCGGGCCACCTCCAGGATGGTGTAACCGTGCCCCTGGGGCCTTTTATCCATGATGAATTCATAGGGAAAGATGCCCACCATGGGAAATTTTCCCTCCTGGGTGACGATGGCCTCCCCCAGGTACATGAGGCCGCCGCATTCCGCGTAAATGGGGAGGCCGGCCCGGGCCGCGGCTTTAAGGGCATTCCGGAAGCTCAGATTTTCCGAGAGCTGCCGGGCATGGGTCTCCGGGAAGCCGCCGCCGATATAGAGGGCATCCATCTGCCCAGGGAGGAGAGGGTCCTCCAGGGCGCTGATCTCCACCAATCTGGCCCCCTCTTGCTCCAGGGCCTCCAGGTTCTCCGGATAATAGAACTGGAAGGCGGAATCCCGGATAATGCCGATGGTCACCGGTTCTCCGCTAACCGGCAACGGCTCGGAAATCTGCGCTTCGGGCAGCGGCGGGGCTTGGGTGGCCACCTGCCAGAGGCCCTCCAGGTCCAGATAACGCTGGGCCAGGTCCCGGGCGGTGTCCACCGCCTTCAGGGCCTTGGCGTGCTCCTGGGGCGGCACCAGGCCCATGTGCCGCTCCGGAAAGACCGCGCACTTCAGCCGGGGCAACGCCCCCAGCACCGGCAGGCCGCAATAATGCTCGATGGCGTTGCGGATCAGGGCTTCGTGGCGGGGACGGGCGATTTGGTTGAGGATGACGCCCCGGATGGGAGTAAGGGGATCGAAGTGCTGACAGCCGAGCACCAGCGCCGCAGTGGTGCGGGTGCGCATGGTGCAGTCCACCACCAGCACCACCGGCGTGGCCAGTGCTTTGGCAAGTTCCGCGGTACTGGAGGTGCCTTCGGCGTCCAGGCCGTCGTACAGCCCCCGGTTGCCTTCAATCAGGATGCCGTCTGCGGCTTGGGCGTAGCGGGCCACCAAAGCCAAAATCTGGTCCCCCTCCATGAGGAAGGGGTCCAGATTATGGCTGGGGCATCCGGCCGCCAGGGCGTGCCAGGCGGGGTCGATATAGTCCGGTCCCTTTTTAAAAGGCACCAGTCGTCGCCCCTGGTCCCGCCAAGCGGCCAGGAGCCCCAGGGTCAAGGTGGTCTTGCCGGCCCCGCCCCGGAGAGCTGCCAGCAGCAGTCGGGGACAGGACCGAGACATCAGATGTTCTTGGCGGCGCCTTCCTCGTGGGGGATTTCGATGTAGCTCCCGCCGAAGTAGGTGTAGACGCAACGGCCGCCGTCAATGAGATCCTTGATGGCGAACTTGATGTCGTTCTTGGGCTGGTCAGGATGCTCTTTGAGTACGGCTTTTTGGACGTCCATGGCCTTCAGGTTTTTCTTGCCCTGGGCCTTGGCCACCATTTCATAGATGAATTCCACCAACTCTGCTTTGGATAGTGCCATTTATCTCACCTGCTTAGAATTTAAAATGCATCGACGTCCGGTAGGTGTCATAGGCCCACCGGTAGTCGTCAATGTGCTGGAAGACGAAAGGAATCTCGCAAACCTCGAAGAACTTCTCCCAACCGATGCGGTTAACCCACTCGCCCACGCGCTCCCACTTGTTGGCGCCTTCCGCGTACTTGGTGAGGATCTTGCGGATGGCCTGGACCACTTCCGGCCACCGGGGCGGATTGTTGGGCAGATAAGGCACCGCCAGCTTGGAGAAGATGGGCGGGCTCTTGGAGTTGGAGACCTTGCCGCCCACCAGCAGGGCCACGCCGCCTTTCTCGGAGTCGAACACCGGCAGGGCCGGGCACATGGTGTAGCAGTTGCCGCAGTACATGCAACGGGGCTCGTTGATCACCACGCTCTTGATGTTCTTGTCCGGATGGGGCCGGATGGCGCCGGTGGGGCAAGAAGCGATGGTGGTGGGAATTTCGCAAAGGTGGCGCAGTTTTTCGTGGGCCACTTTGGGGGCCGTGCGGTGAATCCCCAGGATGGCGATGTCGGAGCAGTGCACCGCGCCGCACATGTTGAGGCAGCAAGCCAGGGCGATCCTCACCTGGGCCGGCAGTTGGTGGCTGCCGAAGTAATCGAACAAGTCGTCCATCACCGCCTTGACGATCCCGGAGGCGTCGATGGCCGGGGTGTGGCAGTGCACCCAGCCCTGGGTGTGGACGATGTTGCTCACCGAGTGGCCGGTGGCGCCGATGGGGATGCCCATCTTTTTGCAAGCGTCTTTCACGCCGGCGATCTTGCTCTGGTCGGTGAGCAGGAACTCCACGTTATTCCGGCTGGTAAACCGCAGATAACCGTCACAGAACTTGTCGGCGATATCGCAGACGTCTTTGATGAAATCGGTGGTTACCAGGCGGCCGGAGCCACCCCGCACGGAAAAGATTTTCGCCCCGGATTCCGAGACATGCATCAGCACGCCGGGTTCCAGAATTTCGTGGTATTTCCACTTGCCGTAGTTGTCTTTGATGACGGGCGGCAAGAACTTGTCATATTTCGGGGGACCGATATCAGTAATACGCTCAGCCATTTTCCTTATTCCTCCTTACTTAGGCAATCGGCACGGGGCCGGATCATGGAGCTGTGGGAAGCACAGCCTGATTATTTAATGTACTTGCGGCCCGCGGCCTCAGCGTCAAAGTCTTCCTGGTGCCAGAAGAAGAAGGGGTTGGCCCGGGGAGTTCTGACGGTCTGCGCCGGGGGTTCCAGTCCTACACCTTGGAAGAAGGCCCGCATGCCCAGGCGCAGCATGAGTTCGCCCACGCGCTCCCGGTTTTTGCCGTTTTCCGACCACCACTCGGTGATGTTGGTGACCAGTTCCATGAAATCATCATAAGGCGGCTCCATGGCCATGAAAGGCACGATGACCCAGCTCATCTGCGCGCCTTCCAGGATGGGGGCGTGGGAGCCCAGGAGCAGGGTGGCGCCGGTCTCGGTGCCGGGGCGCAGGGCCTGGGGCATCAGGCTGATGCAGTGCATGCAATGGTTGCAGTTCTTGTTGTCGATGCTCAGCTTGCTGCCGTCATAGCTCATGCAGGCGGTGGGGCAGAGGTCGGTGACGTCGGCCTTGACATCTATCTTGGCGTACTTGGTGGCGCCGCCCCGGGGCTTCAGTTCGCCACCGGCATAGGCCTTCACTGCAGCCTGGTCGATGCGGATGTCGTCTTTCCAGACGCCGATGACGCTCATGTCCGCCCGGGCCACGGCAGCCACACAGTCGTTGGGGCAGCCGGAGCATTTGATCTTGAATTTATAGGGGAAGGACGGGCGGTGCATCTCGAACTGGAAGTTCTGGGTAGCCTGGTAGCACAGGTCCATGGTGTCATAGCAGGACCATTCGCAGCGGGCCATGCCCACGCAGCAAGAGGGGCTGCGCATGGCCGAACCGGAGCCGCCCAGGTCCCAGCCCTTGGCGGTCAGCTTGGCGAAACAGGGTTCCAACTGATCGGTGGTGGTGCCCAGGAAGATCATGTCCCCGGTGGAGCCGTGCACGTTTAAAATGCTGCTGCCGTGCTCATCCCAGATCTCGCACAGTTCCCGCAGGGCCTGGGTGGTATAAAACCAGCCGGAGGGCTGGTTGACGCGCACCGTGTGGAAATGCTCCACGCCGGGAAATTCTTCGGGCAGATCGGTGTAGCGGCCGATGATGCCGGAGCCGTACCCCAGGACGCCGACGATGCCGCCGTGCTTCCAGTGGGTGATCTTGTCCTTGTAGGACCGTTCCAACACTCCTAACAAATCCGCGGCGGATTTTTTCCGGGCGGCAACCCGCTTCAAGTCTGTAATGAAGCTGGGCCACGGACCGGACTCCAGTTGATCCAACAACGGGGTTTTATGCATGAAAACTCTCCTCCCTTGTTAAATGGTCCCCAAAGGGCTTATCCTTTTTTTCACAATATCTTTCCTATCTCATAACATCGCAAAAGATTTGTCAACTAAAAAATATAGACCTAATTTCAGCTAATCATCTCCAAGGGCCCCAAGCCTTCCAGGTCTTTGGCGCATTGGGCCGCAGGCCCCACCACCAGCGCCACCAAAGCGTCCGGTTGCAGATGCTTCCGGGCCGCTTCCTGGGCCGCACTCAGGGTAACTTCCTGGATCCGTTCCCGGTAGCGCCGCAGATAATCCCACCCCAGGTTATAAAGATCCATGGACACCACCCGGCTGCCCAGGTGCCGGGGGGTCTCCAGACCCAAGGGGAAGTGCCCCACATAGTAACTTTGTGCTTCGGCCAGTTCCTGTTCAGTAATGCCGTTTTCCATGACCTCTTGCACCACCGCCTTGATCTCCTTGACCACCAGCGCGGTCTGGGCCCCGGGGGTGAAGGTGGAGATCACAAAAGGACCGGGGGCCCGGCGGAAGTGGAAGGTGCTGCGAATGCCGTAAGTGCACCCCAAATCCGAGCGGATGCGGGTCATCAGCCGGGAGGAAAACCCCCCTTCACCCAAAATATAGTTCACCAGCCTTAAGGGAAAGTAATCCGGATGGGACCGGGGCAGGCCCAGGTGCCCCAGCCGGATCTCGCTCTGGGTCAGGTCCGGGCGGTCCAGGAGGTAGACGCCGGGGGAGCAGAGCCGCTCCGGAGCCTGGGTGTAAGGGGCGCTGGCCGGGCCGCCGCCCTGCCAGCCCCCCCAGAGTTTTCCGGCTTCCTCTTGCATCCGGGCAAATGGCGCCATGCCCACCACCACCAGGGTGGAGTCCCCGGGGGTGAATTCCCGGTGGTAGAATTTCTTCAGGTCCTCCAGGCCGATGGCCTCCAGGGTCTCCAGGTCCCCGGTCACCGGATGGCCATAGGCCGCGTCCCCGAAAAAGAGACGGGTAAAGCGGCGGTTGGCCAATTCCCGGGGGTCATCCAGGAGATGGGCCAACTCCGCGGCCCGCCGGTCCTGCAGCAGGGGAAACTCTTCTGCCGGAAACGCAGGGGTCTGCACCACCTCCGCCAGGGTGGCCATGAGTTCCGGGAGATCCTCGGCCAGCCCTTCCAGGCTTACCAGGGTGGCATCCCAGCCGCCCCGGGCGGACAGGGCCGCGCCCCGGGCCTCGATGTCCGTGGCCAACTGCAACTGGGTCCGTTTGCGGGTGCCCAGGGTGAGAAACTCCGCGGTCCAATCCGCCACTCCCCCCTTGGCCGGAGGATCGGCCTCCGCCCCCCGTTTGGCCATAAAAGTGAGGCTCAGCCAGGGGACCCGGTCGTACTCCACCCCTAAAAGACGCATCCCTCCAGGCAAGACTGCTTGATGAATCTCTGGAATATACTCCGCCATGTGGTTAATCCTTTTTAAAGTTGCAAGTTCCAAGTTCCAGATTCCAGGTTCGAGTTCGAAGTTTAACTTGGAACTGGGAACCTGGAACTCGGAACTCGTCTCAAACCATCTCCCCCAAAGCCTGGCTCTCTTCCGGAGAGACCGGTTTCAGGGTGACGACGGTGCGGTTGTCTTCCCGGAGGTACTGTTGGGCCACCCGCTGCACGTCTTCCAGGGTGACCGCCTCGTAGAGTTTAAGCAGTTGGTTGACCCGGCCGGCGTCCCCGGTCTTCAGGTGGAAGAGGCCCACCAGCAGGCCCCGGTAGAAATTCTGGGACAAGCCCCGGGCGGCCTGGGCCCGGAGAAGTTTCTGGGCCCGGGCCAGTTCCCCCGGCTGTGCGCCGTCTTTCTGGAGACGGGCCAGCGCGGCCCACAGGTCTTCTTCCAGTTGGGGCAGAGGTTGCCCGGGCGCGGCAATGGCGGTCATGACCATCAGGTCCGGGTCTTCGCTGGTCCAGGGGGGCGGCGCGATCTCCGCCTCCATCTCCACCGCCCGGCCCGGCCGCACGAACTCCTGGTAGAAGCGGGAGGATTTGCCCCCGGAGAGGATGATGGCCAAAAGAGAGAGGGGATAGATGTCCGGATGATCCATGCCCACGATATGAAACCCCGCGAACAGGGCCTCCACCTGGGACACCTTCTTGAGGACCGCGCGGCGCTCCCCCCGCTGGGGGGGCTCCTGGACGATGAGAGGGCGGGGGGGCCCCGGGCTGGGGAGCTTCCCCAGGTATCGGTCCACCAGGTCCCGGGCCGCGTCCGGCTCCGCGTCCCCGGCGACGACCACCGTCAGGTTGCCGGGGTGATAATAGGTCTGGTAATAGGACAGGCATTCCCGCAGGCTCATGCGCTTGAGGTCCTGGTCCCAGCCGATCACCGGCCACTGGTAGGGGTGCTGGGTGAAGGCCCCGGCAAAGAGCTGCTCCAGGACCAGGCCGAAGGGACTGTCCACGGAGCGCAGCTTCCGCTCGCTGATGACCACCTGGCGTTCGGTCTGGAAGTTCTCATCGTTCAGCTTCAGGTTGGCCAGGCGGTCGGCCTCCAATTGCAGACCCAGTTCCAGGTGCTCCGCGGGCAGGTTTTCGAAGTAGGAGGTGTGGTCCCGGGTGGTGAAGGCGTTGATCTCCCCGCCCTTGGCCTGGAGGATGCGGGAGAATTCCTCGGGGCCCAGGGTCTCCGACCCCCGGAACATCAGGTGCTCGAAGAGGTGGCTGATGCCGGTGATGCCCTGGAGCTCAAACCGGGAGCCCACGTGGTAGTGGAGCTGCAAAGAGACCATGGGCACCCGGTGGTCGGGGAGCACGAATAATTGCAGGCCGTTATCCAGCCGGTAGGGGATTATCTCGATTTCCGGCTGCCAGACCGCGGGGTCCAACTTGGGAGCAAGGGTCATGCAAGTCCTCCAGAGAGAAGTTCCAGGTTCCAGGTTCAAAGTTCCTATTCTTGAATTTGATTATGGGTATACTGGAATCCATTCAACAATAGTGCAAGTGATGAAATATATTTGACCTGCATCGTTAATCTTATACCGGGTTCTCATTCGGTTATGTTCCGAAGCCAAGCTTCGGGTCCAAGTGCGTTCCCAAGCGCAGCTTGGGAACGAGGAAAGAAAAATTCTTGCGTCTTTGCGCCTTGGCGTCTTTGCGTGAGAAATCATTTATTTTCGGGCTGCAGGATACCCGCTCCATTTCCGGAGCAGCCGCTCGTCCACTTGTACCTTAAGGGGGGCCTTTTCCGCAATGGGAATTTTGTCCGGGGCCTCCCCGTTCAGGACCCGCCGAGCCAGGGCCCCGGCCTCCTCCCCCAGGCGGCGGTAATCCAGGGCCACCCAGAGAATCGCGCCCTGGTGAAACTCCGGGTGGCTGCTCACCACCATCACCTTTTGTTTCCTGCCCCACTCCAGCAGCAGGGGGGCATACCGGGCCGCGCCGGGAGTGGGGGGGAGATAAATCACCCTGGCCCCCTGGGCCAGCAGCTTCTCCAGTCCCTGGCGATCCGTGGCGGCCGCGGCGCTGGCGGCAGTCAAGGGCTTCAGGCCATAGCCCGGGGCCTCTTGCCGGAAGCGCTTTTGGAGCTCCACCGCCACCCCGTCATTGGGGTCGTAGAGCAGGCCCCAGGAACCCGCGCCCAAGAGCGCGGCCCCCTGCTCCAAAGCCGTGTCCAGGGGCGGCGGGGAGAAGACGCCGGTGATATTTCCCTGGTGAATCTCCGGATGCTCCGGTTCATACGCGGCGCCGGTGAAATAGGGATTGGCCACCAACGCGAAGACCACGGGCGTCCGTTTTTCCACCGGGGCCACCCGGATCAGGGCCGGGGTGCCCAGGACTACCAGCAGCCGGGGGTTGCGGCTCCGCAGGCGGCGCAACTCCTCGTCTCCCTGGCCGCCGAACTCCGGGATGCAGACCACTTCCAGCCGGCCCTGCCCCAAAGACGCTTCCAGCCCGGCGATGGCCTGGCGCATCCGGGGCGAATCCGGGGAACAAAAGACAATTATAGGGGCAGAGGCAGGGCCACAGGCGGCCGCCAATAAAAACATCAATAGTGGCAAGGTCCATAGGTGATTTCGATTTTTGGTTTGCCGTTTTCGGTTGGAAAAGACAAAAGGCATATGTATAAGTGTATTTCTGAACTTCATGGCGGGGAGGGATAAACCTGGCCACAATGGTTTATCACGGTGGGCCGATGGCATTCTTCCCGCTACTTTTTAAAGCGTAAAGACCCGTCAGGCGCAAAGTCAAACATCGGCCCCCAAACCACTTCCCAGTAATAGCCATCCAGGTCGGCGAAGTAGCCGCTAAAGCCACCCCAGAAAGTGTCTTGCGGGGGTTTAACGATAGACGCGCCCGCAGCCCTGACTTCCTCGAAAATGGCAATGACTTCGTCCTTGCTGCGGGCGTTGTACGCCAGGGTTATGCCACTGAAACCACTGCCGTCGGGAGACAATTGCGGCGAGATGTCTGCGGCCAACTTATCGACCGGATAGAGCGTCAGCCAGACGCCGGGGAGCTCGAAAAACGAGACCCCTTCATACCCCGGGTAAGGGCCAATCCCGAAGATAGTCTCGTAGAACCTGGTGGCCTTCGCTAAGTCAGTGACCCCAAGAGTAATAACGGTCAGGCGGGGGATGGGCATTAGTACCTTCTTAAAATAGGGGCACTTCCTAATTTTTGTTGAATAAACTCCAATAACAATCTTTTATCCTGTCGATGCAGAAAAAGGAAGTGTTCAAAAAAAACCGAAAACTGCTTTTAATGGATCAACTTGCCGATGCGGCCCCAGCGCACCTTGAAATAGCCGGCATCCCAGGCCTGGTGGGTGATCAAGCCCTTGAGGCCGCCCAGGAAGGCCAGGTAGAGGGGTTGGTGGTCCGAACCCTCCCAGGAAAAGTAAATAACCACAGCCTTGCCCCGGAGATCGTCCATGGGCACGAAGCCCCAGAACCGGCTGTCATAACTCTGGTCCCGGTTGTCCCCCATGAAGAAATAGGAGTCTTTGGGCACCACCACCGGCCCGAAGTTGTCCCGGGGGGATTGGTTGGCGGGAATGAGTTCTTTATCGGCAAAACGGGCCTGGGGAACCTCATAAGGTTGGCCGTTGATCAAGACTTTCTTGTTGATGATCTGCACTCGGTCTCCCGGCAGCCCGATAAGCCTCTTGATATAGTCTTTGGAAGGGTCCTGGGGGAAGATGAAGACCGCCACGTCCCCCCGCTGGGGTTTCCAGGTGGGGACCAAGACCTTGTTGGAGAAGGGGTTGCGGATGCCGTAACTGAATTTGTTCACCAACAGGTAATCCCCCACCAGGAGGGTGGGGATCATGGAGCCGGAGGGAATGGAGAAGGCCTGGACCACGAAGGCCCGGATGACCAGGGCCAGCACCAGGGCGATGAACAGAGCTTCGCCATATTCCCGCCAAAAGGGTTTTTTCAGGGCGTTATTCTGCCGGCTTTTGTCTTGGTTGTTCAGAGCCATGAAGGCCATATTCCCATGCCTTGATATTATTTAACCACACGATAAACAGGTTTATCTTAATTCTCCCTGCCTATTGAGCCAACGCCTTTCCAACGGAAAACGGAAAACGGAAAACCGTATTAATCCACCGGGGAGAACTGGTCTTTGGCAGCCCCGCAGATGGGACAGACCCAATCCGCCGGCAGGTTCTCAAAGGGAGTATTGGGGGGGATATTGTTGTCCGGGTCTCCCAGTTCGGGATCGTAAATGTAGCCGCAGATGTTACATTGATATTTTTCCATGGCCGTCCTCCTTTTCCGCCTTGCCCGTTAAGCCAATGATTTTTTTATCCTTATTTAGGCGAAGACCAAAGACCTACGGCCCCTCCGGCAGGCCGATTTTTCCTGACACCAGGTCGGTGATCAAGGCCGGAGCGCCGGCAAAGGAATCCAGGAAGAAGTCAGCATGGAGCTCCGGGTTGCGGTAAGCCACCAGGGGTACCCCGGCATTTTTGGCGAACTCTTCGTCCACCCGGGAGTCACCGAAGAAGATGGCTTGCCGGGGTTTCAGGCCGAAATGATCCAGGATGCGCCAGAAAGACTCAGGATGCGGTTTAGGATGCGTCACATCCTGGGCCGAGACCACCAGGTCGAATTGATCCTCCAAACGGTGGTATTGCAGCACCGCTTTGGTGGTGGTGGTGCGGTTGGTGGCCAGTGCCCTGGCAAAAGTGGGGCGCAGGAACTGGAGAAACTCCCTTAAGTGGGGCTCTTCCACCATCATGGGGATGAACTGGTGGTAATCCAGGCTGCGGGTATACTGCCAGACCGCGTCCAGATGGGGATAGCCCTGGAAGAGGTATTCCAGGGATTGGATAACGGTGTGGCTGTGCACGAAATCCGTGGCTGCAGGGCTCAGGCGCGGCTGCCCGAACTGTTCCAGGATGGCATTATAGAAGGCAATATTGGCTTGGCGGGAGTCGAATAGCACCCCGTCGCAATCAAAGGCTATCAGTTTCAGCAAATTATTAATCCCGGTAATGGGGCTTGATGAAGTGGGCGGAGCCGGGGCCGGAATTAAGCCGCCACCCGTCTCGCCATACTTAAGTTACTGTCCAATCACGGTCTTGTCAATAAGGAATCCTTCCGGGAGAGGCAGGGCCTGGAGGAAAAAACATTTATCCTACCCGCAGTTACGTTTAAGAGAGGTGGCGGCGGATTTCTTCGGGGATACGGAGCAGGGGCAGGACCTTATGCACCGCTCCTTTCTTGATGGCTTCTTTGGGCATGCCGAAGACCACGCAGGAGGACTCATCCTGGGCAATGGTATACGCGCCCTTTTCTTTCATGGCCAGCATGCCCTCCGCGCCGTCCGCGCCCATGCCGGTGAGAATGACGCCGATGGCATTGGCTCCTGCAGTCTGGGCCGTGGAATTGAAGAGTACGTCCACACTGGGGCGCTGATGGTGCACCAAGGGGCCGTCCTTCACCTGGACATAATAACGGGCGCCGCTCCGCCGGAGCAACATATGGTAAGCGCCGGGAGCGATCAGGGCCCGGCCGGTCAGCACCGAGTCCCCGTCCTGGGCCTCCTTAACTTCCAAGGCACACATCCCGTCAAGGCGGGACGCGAAGGCCGAGGTGAATTTGGGGGGCATATGTTGCACGATCACCAGCCCCGGGCTGTTTGAGGGGAGGCGCAGGAGGACATCTTTGATGGCCTCCGTGCCCCCGGTGGAGGCGCCGATGGCAATGATCTTCTGGGAAGTTTGGGTCAGGGGCGCGATAGTGTCGGTGGGTGGCCCCGAGTTATTGTCCTTATTGAAGCTTTTGAGATACCTGATCTGGGCCGCGGCCCGGATCTTTTCTATCAGTTGAACCCCCAGGTCGCCCACGGTATAGGCGCTTCCCGGCTTGGCCAGAACTTCCACCGCCCCCAAATCCATGGCTTCCAGGGCCATCTGGCTGCCCTTGGGGGTCAGGGAGGAGACGATGATCACCGGCAGGGGGAAGTAATGCATCAGCTTCTTCAAAAAAGTGAGGCCGTCCATGCGGGGCATTTCGATATCTAAAGTCACCACGTCCGGGCGGGATTGGACGATCTTGTCCCGGGCCACATATGGGTCGGGGGCGACTCCCACCACTTCCAGATCAGGCTCCCGGGAGATTAGATCGGTGAAGATCTTGCGGACGATGGCGGAATCATCCACCACCAGAACTTTAGTTTTGCCCATACCCTGCTACCCCTTCTCCACAAATAGTTCCATCACTTCTTCGTCCACCTCAAAGCGCAGACTTTTTTCCGGCTCTTTTTTATTTTTATCTTTAGCACCGAGCACCTGGATCAAAGGTGTTTGCAGTTTAAAAGCTGCTGAGGCCTCTAACTTGCTGAGGAAAGAGCCGGCTATCATGTTGGTGGTCTCTTTGAGTATGTCTTCCATTTCCGTCTGGGATATTTCCGCTTCGGTAGCGCCGAGAAAATTGGCGGCCATTTTGCAGGCCAAGCTTTGGGGGACCTGCAAGCCGATGCGAATGGCTTGAGGGCCGGCTATGGTCACCGAGGAGCGAAGAAACGGTCCCCGGGAGCGCAGTGTCTCACCTCCTTCCAAACTTTCGGGAAAGAGGTAAAACATGGTCTCTAATACCTCAAAAGTCGCAGCTTTCAATTTCGCTAGCATCCGTTGTACGGGCCTCCCCTAAGAGTCCGGATAGCTTCTGCCTGATGAGTTCCGGACGAAAAGGTTTCTGGATATAATCCTGGACCCCGAGATTCATGAAGGGTTTGATGACCTCCGGCCGGGCCTCGGTGGTGATGAGAACCACCGGGATGTTGCGCCACATTTCGTGTTTCTTTAACTCCTGCACCAGACCGGCGCCATCCATTTCCGGCATGTGCAGGTCGGAGAGGATAATGTCCACCCAGTTCTGCTCCAGGATTTCCAGGGCTTCGAGACCATTGGCCCCTTCAAAATACTCCCCGATATCGAAGCCGGAAATTACCAGCACCTTGCGGATCAAGGCCCGCATGGTGGCCGAATCATCCACGATTAGCACGTTGTACGCCATCTTGTTGTCCCATAAGGCCGAAGAGAATTTGCGCTTCATCCCAGGCGCTGCCGAATTGCAATAAGACTTTTTGCAAGTTCCGCTCGCGCAAATGAAAGTGGCGCAGCACTTCGGGATAGCCGGTATAAGCCAGGCCGTCTGACCCCAGATCCTGGCCGAACATCAAACAAAGGATGTCGGCCAGGTAAACAAGCAGGATCAGATCGTCGGTATAGGCTTCAGGTTTATCCAGGTGATGATAGGTGATGGCCAGGCGCAGGCGGTCGGGAAAATCCCACATGCGGGCCATCTCTCCCCCCATTTCGGCGTGGTCTACTCCCAGGATGATCTTTTCCGCAGCCTGGAAGGAGACGCCCTGCTGTTCCACCACCTCCATGATTTCATGGAATTTCTGCTCCACAAAGAGGCTCAGCACAATTTTACCGATGTCGTGCATCAGCCCCGCGGTAAATCCCGTAGCTTGATCCGGCAAGGAGAGCTCCCGGGAGAGCACGTCCACCATCAAGGCGCAGCTCACGGAGTGCCGCCATAAGCCCTGGCGTTCGGTAAAATAGCCAGGAGTGGGTGCGGAGAAAAGGCGGGTGGCCCCGCTGGCGATAATGATCTTCAAAAGTTCTTGGGTGCCCAGCAGGAGCAGGGCCTGGTGCAGCGAATGAATCTCCCGCCGCAAACCGAAGTAAGCGGAATTGCTGATGCGCAGGATGTTGGCGGTAATGGCGGGGTCGAATTTCACCACCTCCACCAGTTCCTGGATGCTCACCTCCGGTTTATTGAGCAGAACCAAGGTCCGTTGGGCCACCATCGGGAATGGCGGTAGATTCTTCAATGACCTAAGGACTTGCGGCACAAGACTCATGGCCCTGTTCTCCTATAACTCGATAATGGTCTGAGTTTGACCGATGATTTTTACCCACACCTTGCCTGTGGCGATCTCCAGATACATCGTCCTGGCTTTAGTCCCACCCACATCTTCCTTGCCAATAAGGACATTGTTCTTTAAAAAGATCTTCCGTAAGGCCGCATAATTCCGCCGGCCGATATTGAAATGCTCGGGTCCCCCCAGGACTTGACTGCCCCCGGCCACCTTCACCAGCATCCGCTGCTTCAAAGCGCCCAGGCGGTAGCATTCCTTGAAGAGTCTGGGAATGCCGGTGTCCGCAAACATGAAAGGGTTCTCCCGGCTTTTTTCTTCATCCAAGGAGGACTCCGGCAGCATATAATGGAGGAGACCGCCCACTCTGACGTGGGGATCATAGATCGCCACGCCGATGCACGACCCCAGGGCATGGGTAATAATCACTTGTTCCGCCTGGTTGCCGATCTTCATATCGGCGACGCCCACCACAAGTTGCATTCTCCGGGCCCCTATTTCCGATAGATGGTCGGTTTGACGTACGCAAACTGATGGCTGATGTTGCACAAGCTCTCCGAATGTCCAATAAAAAGATAACCGCCAGGTTTCAGACAGTGATGAAATTTTCTGACCAGCTCTGTCTGCGTACTTTTTTCAAAATAAATCATCACATTGCGGCAAAAGATGACGTCGAAACCCTCTTTAAAGGGGAAAGGCTCCATCAGGTTCAAGCGGAAGAATTCCACCATTTGTTTCACTTCCGGCTTCACCCGGACGTACCCTTCAAACTGGTTGACCCCTTTTTGAAAAAAACGCCGCCGCCATTCCGGGGACAAAGGTTCCACCCGGCTCAAAGGGTAGATGCCCCGTTGGGCCTGGTTCAGTACTTGAGTATTGATATCCGAGGCATAGATCTTGACCCCGGACATATCCTTGTCAGTTATGGCGTTTAAGAGGACCATGGCCATGGTGTAAGGCTCTTCGCCGCTGGAACACCCGGCGCTCCAGAAACGCCACTGCGGCGTCCGGTTACACTTTTGCCGCAGTGCCGGCAGCAGTTCCTGGCCCAAGAATTCGAAGTGCTTAGGTTCCCTCCAAAATGCCGTCATGTTGGTGGAGATGGCATCCAGGAGATCGATGAGCTCAAGCCCGGAGGTATCATCCAGCACCTGCCGGTAATACTCATGGAAGCTGGTAAGCTTTCGATTCCTGAGAAATTTGGTCAACCGAGAACGCACCAGCTCCTTTTTCTGGGGTGGCAGATGAATGCCGGCATGCTGGTAAACCAGTTGGCTCAACTGGTTAAATTCAGCATCGGTGATCTCCGGCATTACCATACCGAGACCGGGGGCGCCGCCCGCCGGTTCTCCTCTGGTTTGCCGGGTTTTTCCCCTGGCAAAGGTGACGACCATTACATCCTTACCAACCTCTTATCCCCCCAGGCCCTCAAGCCCGGTCATTTCTTCGCTGGTCAACACCCGATCGATATCCAAAAGGATCTTGATAGTCCCCTTGGCCTTGGCGATGCCCAGGATGTACTGGTTCTTCAAGCGGGTACCGAAAGAGGGGGCAGGTTCGATGTCGTCCCCATTGATGTTCAAGACTTCTGAGACCGAATCCACCACCACTCCCATTTGTACCGGCCCCATCTCACTTTGCACCTCCACCACGATGATGCAGGTGCGTTCTCCATATTCTGCAGCTTCCAGTCCAAACTTGAGCCGCAGGTCAATGACCGGGATCACCCGGCCCCGGAGATTGATCACCCCTTTGACGTATTCCGGGGTTTGGGGCACCGCGGTGATATCCATCATGCCGATGATTTCCCTGACCTTCAAAATCTCCAGGCCATAATCCTCTTGGGCCAGGGTAAAGGTGAGATATTTTCCCTCTTTCTCTTGGAGGGCGTTGACATCTTGTTGGATCTGCCTTGCTGCTTGAGACACGGGTTTATACCTCCTGCATAATCTGCATCAATCACGGGGTCGCCGGCCTTCGGCTCAGCCACCCCGGGATAGGTTCGCCCCAAGGGGTAATGTTTACAATTAGAATATCGGCGGCTGTCCTAGAATTCCTTAAAATGCTCCTCATCAAAAGGAATCACTTGCTCCGGCGATAGTGCCTTGCCTTTGGGGGGAGGCAGGGCTCCGGCTGTGGTCCCAGGTTTCTGGGCCTTTTTTTTCTCCGCCCCCCTGCCGGCAATCTGGGGAGTCCGTTTCCCGGCATAGACCCCAGGTCCCCCAGAATCTGCAGACTTGTTGCCGTTTTGCTGGGCGGTCCCCACCAAATCGTCTAATTGTTGCATAATTGTTTGCATGTTACGGCTTTGGGAGGAGAGCTCCCGGCTGGTGGCTGCGGCTTCCTCAGCGCTGGCTGCGGTGCTCTGCACCACCTGATCCATATGGGACATGGACTGGGAGATCTGATCCAAGCCGTGGGCTTGCTCCTGGCTGGCTGCGGTGATCTCGTCCACCAACTGGGCCACCCTTTGCGCTCCCTTGCTCAACTCTTGGAACGCGGCCTCGGCCTGTTTCACCAGGCCCGCACCTTCGGCAATGCGGGTCACCGTCCCCTCGATCAATTGCGAGGTAGTCTTGGCGGCGGTGGCGGCTCTTTGCGCCAGGGAGCGGACCTCTTCCGCCACCACGGCAAAACCCTTCCCCGCCTCCCCGGCCCGGGCCGCTTCCACCGCCGCGTTCAGGGACAACAGGTTGGTCTGGAAGGAAATCTCATCAATGGTCTTGATGATCTTGGCAATCTCCGACCCTGCCTGGGACACCGCATCCATGGCCTTCTGGGTGGCCGCCATGGTCTCATTGGCTTTTTTCACCACCTGGGTGGTATCCCGCATCATCTGGTTGGCCTCCCGGGCATTATCCGCGTTTTGCCGGGTCATGGCCGTCAGCTCTTCCAGGGACGCGGAGGTCTGCTCCAGACTGGCGGCCTGCTCGGAGGCTCCCTGGGATAAGGTCTGGGAAGTGGCGGCCACCTCTGAGGAGGCGCTGTACACCTCTTCCGAAGCCCGCTGCATCTGCTGGGTCACTTCCCCCAGGCGCCCCAGGCTGCGCAGGGGCAGGTAGAGCATCATCGTCAGGAGCAAGACCACCGGAATAATCACCAGCAACAGGTTGTTCCTCAAGCCGGCAATCTGCTCGTCCACGTCATTGACATATACTCCGGTGCCCACAATCCAGCCCCAGGGAGTAAAGCCCTTGACAAAGGAAATCTTGGGGACGATGAGGTCCTTGTTGTCTTTCCACTGCCACATGTAATCCACGAACCCCTCACCCTTGTCTTTGCAGGTCTTGACAAACTCCACGAACAGGTGCTTGCCCTTGGGGTCTTTGAAATCGTTGAGATCCTTGCCGTTCAAATGCGTGGCGTATGGATGCATCAACATCTTGGGACCGAAGTCATTGACCCAGAAATAGTCCTTATTCTCCGGGCCGTATCGCAAGGTTTTGATCCGGTCCAGGCATCTTGCCTGGGCTTCCTCCCGGGTAAACTCCCCTTTTTGCTCCCGGGCATGAAATTGCTCCATCAGGCTGAAAACCGATTGAGTCATAAACTGGATCTGGGTCTGCTTTTCCTTGAAAATCGCCTTTTTCATGGTCGGCAGCACCCACAGGAAAATCAAGCCCATGAACACCAGGATAACCAGTGCGAACTCCGCTAAAATCTTGTAACGGATATGTAAGCGCATATGCAGCCTCCAAATTTTATTCTTCAGGGATTCCCTCAGGGCCGGTCCCTTATATTTTCTTAAAATTATCCCCTTCCAGAGGGATGACCTGGGCCGGGTGTACTTCCCCGGAGGGGGAGTCGTGGATCAGGATATTGTTGTCCCTGGAGGGGCTACCGACAGCCTGCCGCACCAGGGTCAGGGGCTCCCCTAAGATGTGCCTGCCGTTTCTTTCCTGGCTCCGTCCATTGCTGCCTCCGGCCACCATGGCCATGAGATCGTTCACAATGCCCTTCATCTGATGGGATTGGGCGGTGAGCTCTTGGGAGGCGCTGGCGCTCTCCTCGGCGCTGGCTGCATTTTGCTGGACTATCCGGTCCATTTCCCGGGTGGCCCGGTTGATCACCTCGATTTCCCGGGCCTGTTCTATACTGGCGTTGGCAATTTCCCCCACCAGGCTGTTGACCTTTTTGGCGGATTCGCCCATGTCATAGAATTTGGTCAAGGTTTCCTGGATCTGGTTATTGCCGATCTCGATGTGCCTGGCGGTTTCCCCGATCAGGTCGTCGGTGGTCTTGGCTGCGTCCGCAGCCCTTTGGGCCAGGTTGCGCACCTCATCCGCCACCACCGCGAAACCTGCTCCCGCCTGCCCGGCCCGGGCCGCCTCCACCGCGGCATTTAGGGCCAACAAATTGGTTTGGAAGGCGATCTCATCGATGTTCTTGATGATTTTCTTAATGCTGTCTCCGGAATTGGCAATGGTTTCCATGGACGTCTTGGTGGCCCGGATGGATTTATGCACGTCTCTGGTCTTTTCGTTGGTCAGGATCACCAGACGGTTGCACTCTTCCGCATGTTGAGTGTTCTGCTTCACCGTGGCGGCGATCTCTTCCAGGGACGAGCTAGTCTCCTCCAGGGAAGCAGCTTGCTCGGAAGCCCCCTGGGCCAGGGCTTGGCTGGAGGAGGCAACCTGGTCGGAGGCAGAGGCCACCTGTTCCGCAGCTTCCTCCAAATGCTGGGTTATGGCCGTCAAGGCCCTGGAAACCCCCCGGGACATGAAGAAGGCTATGATTAGGCCAAAAACCAGGGACGCCAGGCCGATCACCATAATGTTGCGCCGGGTGCTGATGGCCCTGGCCGCTAACGCGTCTTCCCCTAAGATATGGCTTTTCACCACCTGGCGGGCTTTTTGGAGCAAGGCCTGCACCTTTTCCAGGTTGGGCCGTGCCTTACTTTCAAAAATGGCCAATGGTTGTTCTGCGTTTTTGATTTCTAGGGCGGATTGGTGGAAGAGGCGGTGCGGCTCTTCTAACTCTTTCAGCACCAAGGCCAGCCCCGGAACCGTTTTTTCCGCGGCCTTACGGCCTTCGCCGTAATACCATTCCCCTAAAGCGCATTTGTGCTCATCCGTTTGCAGGTCGAATTTTGTGGTTTTCCCACTGGCCACATAAGCCAGGAGTTTATCGGCCCACTTGAGATGGTCCACCTCCTTTTGAGCCAGCAACCCATCCAGCCTGTTGCCCTGGATCACCTGATCGGCATCCTTGACCAATTGGCCTACGCCCAAGTAACTCGTAAGTCCAAGCAGGGCCAGTAATACCAAAGTCAGGCCCAGGCCCAATCCGATTTTTTTACCAATAGTCACATTCTGCCATTTCATGCTTGAACCTCCCTAAAGCCCCGGAACAACTTTTCCCTGTGTCATCTCGAGGCCCCCCGTTTCCCTCCAATCTCTGGGCAATACCAGTCAAGAGCAAACGTCTGGTCCTTAGCGTCGATTGACTTCCGTGCGTTTTTCGGCATTCTCCTTCCCGTCGGTCACTCCTTCGAGGCTTAAAAGCCTGGCCCCTAAAGCTCCGCTCCGGAATATTTGGCCGCAAATTTCTATATTCAAGTTACGTGAGCTTCGCTCCCGTATCTTTAAGCCCCTCAAGCCTGTCCCAAGGCGAAGATGCCGGCCAGATCCAGGATCAACCCCACCCGTCCGTCTCCCAGGATGGTGCCGCCCGCCAGGCCCTTGATCTTCTGAAAAGAATCTCCCAGAGATTTAATCACTACTTCCTGCTTGCCCAGAATGTCATCCACCAGGAGTCCCTGCTGCTTGCCTTCGTGCTCCACTACCATCACCAGGGCCTCGGTGGGAGGCAGATCGCCGTTTCCAGTCCTGAACAGCCGATGCAGCCGGACCAAAGGAATGAGTTGGCTGCGGACTTTGATGATCTCCCCCTGGCCCTGGACCGTAAAGTAGTCTGACGCCGCCGGCCGCAAAGTCTCCCGTACCGCCACTGCCGGCAGGATGTAGCGTTCCTTGCCCACCTTCACCACCAGACCGTCGATAATGGCCATGGTCAGGGGCATGCGCAAAGTAAAACGGGTGCCCTGCTGGGGCCGGGTGTGGATTTCGATCTTGCCCTGGAGTCTTTCGATGGTAAGGCGCACCACATCCATACCCACGCCCCGGCCGGAGATATCGGTGATCGTTTCGGCGGTGCTGAATCCGGGTTCAAAGATGAGGTAATCGATCTGCGTCGGGGTGAGCTGCTCCCCGGATTGAATCAGACCCCGTTCTTGGGCTTTGGCGAGAATGCGGTCCCGGTCCAGGCCCCGGCCGTCTTCTTCGATATCGATGACTACGTTTCCCCCCTTGTGATAGGCCCGCAACCAGACATGGCCTTCCTGGGGTTTTCCCACGGCCTGGCGTTCCTTGGGCGACTCCAAGCCGTGATCCACCGCGTTGCGCACCAGATGCACCAGAGGGTCGTAAATGGCCTCCACCATATTGCGGTCGATCTCGGTATCTTCCCCTTCCAGGTGCAATTCCACCGTTTTTCTGGATTTCCGGGACAGATCCCGCACCAGCCGCACCATCTTCCGCAAGGTCTGGCCGATGGGGACCATGCGCATGGACATGGAAATCATCTGCAATTCTGAGGTGATCCGTGACATCTGCGCCAAATCCCGTTCCAGTTTTTGATCGGAAATGGCCGAGAGATTCGGATTCTGCCGCACCTGGCTCTGGGCAATCACCAGCTCTCCCATCAGGTTCACCAGGTTGTCCACCTTGGCTAGATCAATCTTAATGGTGGCGGCCATTTGGGCATCCGCGGCCGCCTTCCCTTCCGCAGCCGGGGGAGGAGCCGCGGTCTCGGGAACCCGCTTTTCTTCCGTCAACTGATCCACCAGAGCCCGGGCCACCTTTTTGGGGGAGACCTTTCCTTCCTTGACCAGGATCTCGCCCAGAGGCGGCGTCTTCTCCTGAGCCTTCTGTTGCTCCAGGGCCTGGTCCAGGTCAGAACCGGTGATTTCCCCTTGGGAAACCAAGATCTCCCCTAATTGGCGTTTGGGAGCTTCTTCCGTGGGGCCCGGCTGCTGCAGTTGCTTGACCAGGTCCTTAATGTCCTGTAGGTCGAACTTCTGCAGCGACCGATGGTCTGACAGGGCCTCTTGGAGATCGTCCAGCATCTCTTTAAGCCGGTCCACCCCCACCAGGATGAGGTCGATTACCGGTGCAGTGATTTGCAGGCGGCCACTTCGGGCTTCATCCAGAAGAGACTCCACTTCATGGCTTAGCTCTTGGATCTGGGGAAGATTTAGGAATCCTGCCACTCCCTTGACAGTATGGAAGGGGCGGAAAACCGCGTTGATGGCCTGCAAATCCGTGGGAGCCTGCTCCAGGTGCACCAGGCCGCTTTCGATCCCCTCCAGGTGTTCCCTGGCTTCGGCGATAAAATTGGCCACCAGCTCTGGATCTTCCCAGATCTGGGATTCCAAGGCCGGTTCCGGTTCCGGTTCATGTGCCGATTCTGCCGATTCCGTTTTTGGGGGACCTTCCTCCGATTTCACCAATCCCAGCTCTTGGGCCGCGCGGATATAGGTCTTCCAGGGTTCGCTTTCCCCGGGAAAAGCGCTCTCCCGGGCCCAGGTCAATAGCAGACTGACCCCCTGGCTCAGCAGTTCCTGGGCTTGGGCCACAGGAGAGATCTCCTGAAGGATCAGCTTGTTTCCTACGTCCTCCAACTGTTGAAACAGCAAAGTTACTTCCGGGGAACGATCCGGAGGCAGAATCTCCTGGATTTTTTCGAGATGGGTCAGAAAAGCCCCCAGGCCGGGGAGGTCCCCCTCCTCCAGCATTACCACCTTGAGGGCCAATCCTTCTAAGCCTTCGCGAAGTTCTTGATTCTTCGGGGCTTGGTCTGTCAAATATCGCCTCCTAATCGCTTCTTATTGGGGCCTGCCGTCCGGTCAACCGGCTAACTTTTTAAAAATTTGTTCCAGCTTTTCCTGGAGTATTTCCGCGGTGAAGGGCTTTACCACGTAATTGTTGACTCCGGCTTTCACCGCTTCCACCACATTTTCTTTGAGGCCCTCGGCGGTGACCATCAGCACCGGGAGGTGCGCGGTTTTCGGATCGCTGCGTATCTTTTTCAACAATTCCAGGCCGCTCATATTGGGCATATTCCAGTCCGTCACCACCAGCCCGATATTTTCATTTTTCAAGACCTGCACTGCTGCCTGACCATCTTCGGCCTCCACAATGTTATCGAAGCCGATCTGCTTGAGAATATTCCGGACTATCTTGCGCATGGTGGCGAAGTCATCCGCCACCAAAACTTTCATGCGGAAATCAATATTTTTATCCATGCTCTCTAACCTAATCTTTTCAAAGGAAGACTGACCTCAACCTGTGCCAATGCACTCTCTATCCGCAAGGATTGGGCAATAGGCGCCTTTTAGGAAATGCATTTCTTTGTACACCGCAACTTCTATCCATTCCCCAGTGGAGGAATGGACAGGTCAGCCCTGGCATACCCCTCCCCCTTAGTAGTTCCCAAAAAACTTTTCGACCCTTGGATGAAATTTCTTTAATGAAAACTTCATATTTCTTCTCTTTTCTTTCCTTGCTTTTCCCTGGCAATTTTCGCAGAATTCAGGCCATGAAACCCTCACTCCCGGTTTTGCGGCTGGCGGCCTTGAGGAACCGATTGCCTCCGGAATATGACGCCCTGCTGGTGGTTGGTCCTGAAAACCGCCGTTACCTGAGCGGCTTTACCGCCCGGGATGACAGCCTCAGCGAATCCTGCGGCATGCTCCTGATCACCCGGGACAAGGCCTTCCTGCTCACCGATTTCCGCTACCAGGAATGGGCCCGGCAGGAAGCCCCGGACTTGGAAGTGCTGGTATACAGCCAATCCTTGGGGACCACTTTGGCCGGAGTTCTGAAGGACCTGGAGGTGCGCTCCCTGGGGTTTGAGGCAACCTACCTCAGCTATCGGCAACATCAGCGCCTCACCCAGGCCGTGGCGGCAACCGGCCTTGAGGTGGACTGGCAGTCGCTGGAGGGGACGGTGGAGGGCCTCCGGGAAATTAAAGGGCCGGAGGAAGTGGCCGCCATGCGGCAGGCCCTGGCCCTCACCGAAGAAGTGCTGTTAGAAGTGGTTCAGGATTTGGCCCCGGGCCGGACTGAGGGCCAGGTGGCCTGGGAGATCGAGCGTCGCCTCCGGGATAAGGGCGCAGAGGGCCTGGCCTTCCCCCCCATTGTGGCCGCAGGCCCCAACAGCGCCCGGCCCCATCACCAACCCGGGGATTACCGGCTGCAAACGGGTGAACCCATCATCATCGATCTGGGGGGCCGGGTGGCGGGCTATTGCGCGGACTTGACCCGCACCTTCATTCTTGGCACTCCGGATGAGCAGTTCCGGAAAATTTACGTCCTGGTGCGCCGGGCCCAGGAACGGGCGGAAGAAAAGCTTCGGGCCGGAATGGACAGCCAAGCCGGGGACGCCCTGGCCCGGGAGGTGATCGCGGCCGCGGGCTACGGCCAGGCCTTCGGCCATTCCCTGGGCCACGGCCTGGGCTTGGCCGTGCACGAAGCCCCCAGCCTCAGCCCCCATAAGGACCGGGCTACCACCCTCCAGGCCGGCAATATCGTTACCGTGGAACCCGGCATCTACCTCACCGGCTGGGGGGGCGTGCGCCTGGAAGACATGGCCCTCCTCCACGAGGATCGGGCCGAAGTCCTGACCAAGATGGGGTTTTATGAGTGGTGATGAGAGTGAGCAGTGAGCAGTAAGCAGTGAGCAGCGGGGTAGGGCGGGAAAGCGAAGCGCATCCCGCCTTCAGCAGACTAAAAAAATATTAACCTAAGCGCTTTGGTTTATGATAAGATGGTAACAGTTGATAGGATTGGCGGTCTGCGGGTGGTGATTTACCCGAACGATCACCGACCGGCCCACGTGCATGTCATAGGCAAGGACTGTGAAGCCGTCTTCAAGCTCAATTGCCCCGAAGGTCCGCCGGAATTACGGGAGAACTACAATTTTCCGGCGGGTGAGATTTCAAAGATCAAGGCGGCTTTAGCGGAAAGAAGCGCGCCTTTATGCGCCGAATGGAGCAGGATTCATGGATCGCCCTAAAAACGAAATCGAAGCGGCGAACAAGCGGGCCGCGGCGCGACTGGCCAAAACCCCGGCCGCGGTAGCGGCGCGCTATGACCGCCGCATCGGTCGCCTGGTAATCGACCTGAGCACGGGCTTGTCAATCGCGTTCAAACCGCACGACGCGCAAGGGCTTGAAGAAGCCAAACCGGAACAGCTTGCCAAAATCGAGATTTCCCCGTCAGGCTTCGGCCTTCACTTTCCTGACCTTGACGCCGACCTCTACTTGCCCGGCCTTCTGGAGGGTTTTCTCGGCTCGCGGAAGTGGATGGCTGCGCAGTTGGGGAAGACAGGAGGACGGTCAACCTCGGCGGCTAAGACCGCTGCTTCCCGGGCGAACGGCAAAAAGGGAGGCAGACCGAAAAAAAAGCCTCATGTCCCCGACGCGGCCTAAAGATCGGGGGCAACCGGGAAAGGTGCTAAAACCCGTCAGAAGATTAGCCAGCCTAATTCTCGTTCCCAAGTTGTACTTGGGAACGGAAATGGACGCCAAGCTCAGCTTGGCCTGCAAGTGCGTTCCCAAGCTCAGCTTGGGAACGAGAAGAGAATTGCGAAAAAATAGTTTTTTCAAAACGTTCAGTATTATAATGGTAAAATGATCCAGCCTTAGGAGGCGGTGATGGAGGATTGGCAGAACAAGCTTTATTTCAGCGATAACCTGAAGGTCCTCCGTGAGCATATCCCTGTGGGCAGCATCGACCTGATCTATCTGGACCCGCCCTTCAACTCCAACGCCACTTACAATATGCTGTTCAAAGAGCCTTCCGGGGAAAAATCCGCGGCCCAAATCACCGCGTTTGAGGACACCTGGAAATGGGGGCCGGAATCTGAAGAAGCTTTTGATGAGGCCGTCCTGGCCGGGCCGCCGGATTTGGCCGAATTGCTCAAGGCCCTGCGCCAAGTTTTGCGCCCCAGCAATATGCTGGCCTACCTATCCATGATGGCGGTGCGGCTGGTGGAAATGCACCGGGTCCTGAAATCCACCGGCAGCCTCTTTCTGCACTGCGACCCCACCGCCAGCCACTATATCAAGCTGGTCCTGGACGCCATCTTTAGCCCCAAGAACTTCCGCAATGAAATCATCTGGGAGCGCTCACAACCCAAGGGCCACGCGACTAGGCGCTTCTCCCGCTGCCACGACAGCATCTTTTTCTACAGCAAGTCGGAAAAGGCGGTGTTCAACCCAGCACTGTCCGGTTAGGAAATTGCATGACAACCGGTAAACATCATTTGAAAAAAATTCTCCCGGAGGCGTTTTTTTCCTTGACAAATTAGCTTGTGAACAAGTGCGGTTTTCGTAATATCCT
>JBFLXM010000031.1:0-7000 GCA_040757175.1 Thermodesulfobacteriota bacterium | reverse complement strand
CCTCTTCTGGAAAAATCAACTTTTTCATCGTCACCTCCTTGGGTGACGATTATAATGGGTTAAATAAATATATCAAGCACTAAGTTAGCGCTTATGCCCTTGAGGGGGGAGGGCTGGGGTGGGGGTGGCGTCTTGGGGCCGGTAACGGCTACCCGGCAAAGTCGCCCCCCTCCCCCCAACCCCCTCCCCCCGTGGGGAGGGGGAGAATTAGAAAATCCTTCTCAAAGCTTTTGCTGTTTGGCTTGCTAATTTCTTTCTCCATGGCATGGGGCCCAGACCCAGGGGCGGGGGTGCATATAAAAGATGACCGGGGCCGGGAGATCTCCCTGGCGGCCCCGCCCCAGCGCCTGGTCTCCTTATATGGAGGACTCACGGAGGTCATGCAGGCTTTGGGGCTGGGGGACCGGGTGGTGGCCCGCATCCAGGGGGATGAGACACTGAAAAATGTTCCCACGGTGGGCACCCATCTCCAGCCCAATGTGGAGATGATTCTGGGCCTGAAACCGGATTTGGTGGTCCAGGGGGGGGTGCCCAAGGGCATTCCGGCCTTAAAAAAGCTGGAGGCGGAAGGGGTGCCGGTGGCCATGTTCGCGCCCCATGATTTCCCGGGGCTGTTCAGCATGATCCGACGCCTGGGGGTCCTCACCGGCCGGGAGGAGGCCGCGGCCGCCTTAAACCGCGGCCTGGAAGGCCGTCTGGAGCAGATAGCCCGGCGTCTGCAAGGGACCCGGCCCGTGCGGGTCTTCTTTGAGGTGCGCTACCATAACCTCCTGGCCGCGGGCCGGGGCTCCATGGTCAACGACATCATCACCCGGGCCGGGGGGGTCAATATCGTGGAGAACTCCCAGAAACTGGCCCCCTTCGGCCTGGAGGCCCTGATCCAGGCCCAGCCGGAGGTTTACGTCATCCAGCAGGGGCCCATGAACCGCAGCCCGGAAGATATTTACACCCGCCCGTACTTTCAAGAACTGCGGGCGGTCAAGGAGCGGCGGGTGTTGGTGGTGGAGGAAAGTCTATTTTCCCGGCCCGGCCCCCGGTCCGCGGCCGCGGTGGAGCAGTTGGCGCAATTTCTTCACCCGGAAGCCTGGAAAAGCAGGGATTAGGGGCCAGGGGTCAGGGGCCAGGGGCCAGGAGTTGGGTTGTTGAACAGTTACTTGCAACCAGGAATTCAGGGCCTCGTAATAAAACCAGGGGCATTTAAAGTCCCCCTTTGAAAAAGGGGGATTTAGGGGGATTTCAGGCGCTTACAAATCCCCCCTAACCCCCCTTTGTCAAAGGGGGGGATAAGCTCCCTCTGATAGGAGTTAAACCTATTTTCAGGGTCATGGGTCAGCAAACTGTAGGGCGCGTCTTACGCGCCAATTAAGCTTCCGTAATTACCGAGGGGCCGTGATGGTGCGTGAGACGCACCCTACAACGACTTGGAACTTGGAACTTTTTAAAACATGACGCAGCAAATCCGAGGCTTGGTAATCGCCGGAACCCAAAGCGGGGTGGGGAAGACCACCATCACCCTGGGGCTGATCGCGGCCTTCAGGCGGCGGGGTCTGGCGGTGCAGCCCTTCAAGGTGGGGCCGGATTTTATCGACCCCGGGCACCACACCCGGGCCGCGGGCCGGGTTTCCTGCAACCTGGACGGGTGGATGCTAAGCCAAGATGATAACCTGTCCCTCTTCCGCCGCTATGCCGGAGATGCCCAGGTGGCGGTGGTGGAGGGGGTGATGGGGCTCTTTGACGGCTATGACGGCTTGAGCGAAGCCGGGTCCACCGCCCAAATGGCCAAGTGGCTGGGGCTGCCGGTCCTCTTGGTGGTGGACGCCCGCTCCATGGCCCGGAGCGCCGCGGCCCTGGTCCACGGTTTTGCCACCTTCGACCCGGAGCTGGCCCTGGCTGGGGTAGTCTTTAATCGCGTCGGCGGGGTTGGGCATTTGCAATATTTAACGCAGGCCCTGGGTCAGCTTGAGGGCATCAAATGCCTCGGCGGTCTGCCCCGGGACGGGGAGCTGGCTATCCCGGAAAGACATCTGGGCCTCTTCACCGCGGAGGACCATCCCCTGGAGGAAAAGCGCCTGGAGCATCTGGCCGGGGTGATGGAAGAGCATCTGGACCTGGAAGGGCTCCTGGCGTCGCTGCCGGTGCTGCCGGTGCCGCCGGTAGCCGAGGAACCTCCGGTCGCCGCCAGCCCCCCCAACGTGCGCCTTGGGGTGGCCCGGGATCAGGCCTTTTGTTTTTATTACCAGGAAAACCTGGAGCTATTGGCCCAATACGGCGCGGAACTGGTGCCCTTTTCCCCCCTGAAGGACCCGGAGTTGCCCGGGAATCTCCATGGGCTTTATCTGGGCGGCGGCTACCCCGAATTGTATGCCGGACAGTTGGCGGCCAATACCGGGATGATCCGCAGTATGGCGGTCCAGGCGGACCGTGGACTTCCCATTTATGCCGAATGCGGGGGGTTGATGTACCTCTCCCGGGAGATTGAGGACCTGGAGGGCCGGCGCCATCCCATGGCCGGGGTGCTGCCCCTCAAGGTGCGCATGCTGCCCCGGCTCAAGGCCCTGGGCTACCGGGAGATCACCCTCATGGCCCCGGGGTTGTTGGGACCGGCGGGCACCTGGGCCCGGGGCCACGAGTTCCATTATTCGGAAATCATCAGCGGGGCTGAGGAATTGCCCAAACTATACCAAGTCACCGCCAGGCAGGGGCGGGAGACTGCTCCTGAGGGCTATTGCCGGAACAACATCCTGGCCAGCTACGTGCACCTGCACTTTCTGAGCAACCCGGAGGCGGCCAGGAATTTGGTGGATAGGTGCTTTGATTATAAGTTGCAGGGTGAGAAACTCGCATGATGGGGATCTGGGGTAAAAGGGTAAAAGGGTAAAAGGGGAAAAGGTTTCTTTGCTTATTCTATGCAAGCGTCTCTTTCCTTTCCTCTTTCCCTCTTCCCCTTTTTCCCTTTTCCCCCAGTAAGGGTTCCGGCCCCTGGTAGAAGAAAGGAACACACACATGACCTGGCAACCGCGGCTGCCCAAGGAGATCGAGGTGGAGAGTTTCCGCCGCATCGACGCTCTGGTGGGAGCCCATGATTTTCCCCCCGGGGTCTGGCCGGTGGTGCGGCGGATGATCCACACCACCGGGGACGTGGATTTTCACAAAGCGGTGAAGGTGCATCCCCAGGCCGTCACCGCGGGGGTGGAGGCTCTGCGCCGGGGCTGCTCTTTAGCCACCGACACCCGCATGTTGCTGGCGGGTATTTCCACGGGCCGGCTGCGCCGCCTGGGAGTGGAGCCTTTTTGTATTCTGGATGCCCCGGAGGTGGCCGCGGACGCGGCCCGGCAGGGGACCACCCGGACGGCCGCGGGTCTGGAGCGGGCCCTGCCCCGGCTGGCCGGGGGGATCGTGGCCATCGGCAATGCCCCCACTGCGCTTTTGCGCCTTTTGGAATTGTTAGAGGCCGGGGCCCCGCGGCCGGCCCTTGTGGTGGGAATACCCGTGGGCTTTGTCAACGCCGCGGAGTCCAAGGAAGCTTTGAGCCGTCAGCACTGCCCGTTCATCACGGTCCTGGGCCCCAAGGGAGGCTCGGCCGTGGCCGCGGCGGTGGTAAACGCCCTGGCCATTATGGCCCTGGAGGAGATACCCTCATGACCCCGAAAACCGGGACCCTTTACGGGATTGGCGTGGGACCGGGCGATCCGGAATTGATCACCCTGAAGGCCCTGAAGGTGCTGCAGCGGGTTCCCCAGATCTTTGCCTCCTGCTCCAGCAAGAACAGTTACAGCCTGGCCCTGAACATCGTGCGCTGCCATCTCAACGGCGCAGGGATCGAGCATCTCCCCTTCCCCATGACCCGGGAGCCCCAGGTTTTACAAAAAGCCTGGGAGAAAAACGCCCGGCGGGTGCTGGAGGTCCTGGAGACGGGAAGCGACGCGGCCTTTGTTACCCTGGGGGACCCCCTGACCTACTCCACCTTCGGCTATCTCCTGAAAACCCTGAAGCGCTTAAAACCGGAGGTGCGGGTGGTCACCATCCCCGGCATCACCTCTTACAGCGCGGCCGCGGCCCTGACCCATACGCCTCTCACTGAAGGGGAGGAATCCTTTTATCTGGTGTCCGGGGCCTTGGGCGCGGCCCGGCTGCGGGAGGTGGTGGAGAAAACCGATAACATCGTCATGCTCAAGACCTACCGCAATTTCGGGGAAATCTACCAGGCCCTGGAAGAGCTGGACCTCCTGGACCGGGCCACCTGCATCAGCCGTTGCGGCCTGGAAGGGGAGACGGTGGTGGAGAACCTGCGGGACTGCAAGGGGCAGTCCATGCCCTATCTGTCGATGATTATTATTAAAAAGAAGGGCAAGGGTTATTGAAGGCGGTACAAAAAAGGGGCTGGGGGCGCTGGGTGCTGCTCCTGGTCTTCGGCCTCCTGGCCGCCAGCTACTGGCTGGGCCTGTGGCCCGGCGCGCCTCACCTCACGGCCCGGAAGCTCTACCGGCAACTGGCATGGCCGCTCCTGCATCTACTGGCCTATATGGGGGTGGGCCTGCTCTTGGGCCAGGCCATCGAATCCCTGGGCTGGGCCGCCAAGCTGGGGAGCTGGGCCGCGCCGCTGCTCCGCTGGGGGCACTTCCGCCGGGAAAGCGGGGCCGCGTTCACGGCCGCGTTTTTCTCCGGGATTATGGCCAACACCATGCTGACCACCCTGTACCAGGAGGGCAAAATCAGCCGCCAGGAGCTGATCCTCACTTATCTGTTCAACAATGGGCTGCCGGTTTATCTGCTGCACCTGCCCACCACTTTTTTCATCATCCTGCCCCTGGTCCGGGAGGCGGGCTTGATTTATCTGGGGCTGACCCTGGCCGCGGCCTTGCTCCGGAGCGCGGTCCTGCTGGTTTACGGCCGCGTCCGGCTCCCTGCGGCCACGGACGGAGAGATCGGGGCCGCTGCGCCGCTCCCCGGGCCCAAGGAAGGACTGCTCCGGGAAATCTGGCAGAAATTTCAGCGGCGGTTTACCCGGGTGATCCTCTTCACCCTGCCCATCTATTTTTTCATCTTCGTGCTCAACGACCTGGGGTTGTTTAAATGGCTCCGGGAGGCCGCGGCCGCCCACGTGTCCCTGG
This sequence comes from Thermodesulfobacteriota bacterium, assembly GCA_040757175.1. GTDB lineage: Bacteria > Desulfobacterota > Desulfobaccia > Desulfobaccales > 0-14-0-80-60-11 > SURF-52. The sequence goes on along the minus strand of JBFLXM010000031.1, from coordinate 1,889 downwards.
GCTTTCTGCCCATGGAGGCGGCCAGTGTGGTCATCTTCAGCGTGGCCACGGAATTCACTTCCGGCATCGCCGCCGCGGGCGCGTTTTTACAGGCCGGGGCCCTGACCGTGCCGCAGACGGTAATGGCCCTGGTCCTGGGCAATATCGTGGCCACCCCCATCCGGGCCTTGCGGCACCAACTGCCCGCCAATGTGGGCATTTTTTCCCCGAAACTGGGGACCGAACTTTTATTGCTCAGCCAGGGCCTGCGGCTCCTGAGCCTGATTATCGTGGCTCTTCCCTATGCATTGTGGGGATGAACCTTGGTGTTCTTTGCGGCTTTGCGTGATATTTATCTCACGCAAAGACGCAAAGACGCAAAGACGCCAAGGCGCAAGAGAATATTTTGAAAGACCAAGATTCACCAGATTTCCTGGAGATGGCAAAGCCGCCCCGGCCCCGGAAGGAGCTGCGCCAGGGGTTTTCCACGGGCACCGCGGCCGCGGCCGCGGCCCAGGGGGCCTTGTGGGAGCTATTGGCGCGGCCTGGTCCGGAGAGAGTGGACGTGGAGCTGCCCGGCGGCGGCAGCCTGAGCATCCCCCTGCATGCCCATGGACGCCACGGAAACCGGGGTGAAGCGGCGGTCATTAAGGATGCTGGGGATGACCCGGACGTGACCAACCGCGCGGAGATCCGCGTCCAGGTCTGGCTGTTGGCCCAGGGACATGGCGGCAAAGATGAAATCCGGTTCCAGGCTGGGGCCGGGGTGGGCCGGGTGACCAAACCGGGGCTGGCCCTGGCCGTGGGGGAACCGGCCATCAACCCGGTGCCCCGGCGGATGATCCGGGGCAGCCTGAAGAAGGTGTGGGAGCAAGTTTTTCCGGGCCGACCCCTGCGGCTGGGGGTAGAGATTTTTGTGCCCCGGGGGGAGGAGATGGCCCGGCATACCCTGAACCCCCGGCTGGGGATTATCGGCGGCATCTCCATCCTGGGCACCACCGGGCTGGTGAAACCCTTCTCCCACGCGGCCTACCGGGCCACCATCGCCGCCAGCCTAAAGGTGGCCCAGGCCCTGGGAATACGAAAGATCGTGTTCAGCACCGGAGGGAAGAGCGAGTCCCATATGCAGGCGTTGCTGCCGGAGTTGCCGGAAGAGTCCTTCGTGCAGATGGGGGATTACGTGCGTTTTGCCCTGAAGACCGGGGCCAACCTGAAATTTCCGGAGATCACGGTGGGGGCCTTTTTCGGCAAGGCCCTGAAGATCTCCCAGGGTTGGGGGCACACCCATGCTTCCCGGGGCCTGGCCGATTTGAAAAGGTTGGGACAGTTAACCGGGGAAATAACCGGAAACTCCCAACTGGCCGGGGAGGTGGCACGGGCCAATACCGGGCGGCAGGCCCTGGAAATCCTGCTGGCGGCGAAGGCCCAGCCGGTGGTGGCCGCGGTGGGGGCGCGGATGCTGGCGGCCTTGCGGGATTACGCCGGGCCTGGTCCAAATTTGGCCGCGGTGATCCTGGATTTTGCGGGTGTGCCTCTGTGGCGGGGATAAAAAATATCACGCCAAGACGCCAAGGCGCAAAGACGCAAAAATAATTGGTAGGGCGGCCGTCCCGGCCGCCATGGGGAAGGCGGGCACCCCTGATAATCCCCATGTCAGAAAAGGGGGACTTATACTGATCGCCAAAAGGTTTTTCCGCCCCCCCCTAACCCTCTCCCCCCCGCTGGGGGGAGAGGGGATAAGAGGAAAGAAATTTTGGCAACTGCTATAAAAACGTGGCATTTGCCAGCACTGTCCGGTTAGGAAATTGCATGACAACCGGTAAACATCATTTGAAAAAAATTCTCCCGGAGGCGTTTTTTTCCTTGACAAATTAGCTTGTGAACAAGTGCGGTTTTCGTAATATCCTAAA
>JBFLXM010000030.1:0-39071 GCA_040757175.1 Thermodesulfobacteriota bacterium | reverse complement strand
CAACAGAGTCAGAGAATTACGCATTAACATCCAAAATGAAGCTCGGATTCTGCATAATCACCCCCCAGAGTCTCAGCCTCTGAGGGATTACGCTTTTGCAAAAACCTAACCGGACAGTGCTGGGGCGAACCTTGTGTTCGCCCTGGAGGCCGGGCGAATACAAGATTCACCCCTTGTTACAAGAAAATTGTCGTTTGATTGCAACTTGGTATTATCCCCTATTTATCTGAAAAATCCCTGTATCTTCAATCTGCCCGACCTGCAGCCAACCTCTAACCTTTTCCCAAGGGATCACCGGGGAGTCCGGACCCGCGTAGGCAGGGAAGGAATTGCCAAACCTTTCGGGAAGAGGCCCGAAGCTTGAAGGGAAGAACTGGTGGGAAGAATGAAAAAATTTCCCCTACCACCTTGACAAACTTTCACAAAATAACTAGATTGAAATGATAAAAAAAACTAATAAATAATATATATAATTAAAATAGGAGAAAGGATATGTTCACTTATTCAGTACTCATCGTGACGCTATTCTTTGTCCTCGGATTCCTTATGGGCAAACGCTTTGCCAAAGGGGGATAGTATTCTGCCAAGGAGACGGCCAGCGGAGACTGCCTGGATCAGAATGGAGGTGTAATTAAGATTTGCCGGCTGAAGCATTAAAATATTAGACCACTGATCTTGCCCAGCCCCTAGGGCGGGAAAGCGAAGCGCATCCCGCCATACGACTACTGATCTTGCCTAGTGTTGTCGCCAGTTCCACCGGGAGATTCCGGCCAACCCCGCCCCGGCCGGCATCTCCGGGTACGATTTATTTGCCCTCTGGCGCCCCCTTCCCCCGCTCCTCCCATTTGACGATCTTCAGGTCCATCACAAATATGCTGTAAAACACCGGCACCAGGAGCAGGGTGATGAGGGTGGCCACCAGCAGCCCGCCGATTTGCGCGTAGCACAAGGGCTCCCACAGGGGCCCGCCGTGCAAGGCCAAGGGGATGAGGCCGAAGACCGTGGCCCCCACGGTGATCATCACCGGCCGGAGGCGGATGATGCCCGCGTCCAGGACCGCTTCCTCCAGGGGCTCTCCCTCGTCGTGCTTTTCTTCGATGAAGTCGAAGAGCACGATGACGTGGCTGACAATCACCCCCACCAGGCTGACGATCCCCAAAAAGGCCATGAACCCGAAGGGCTGCCCCATGATCATCAGGGCGATCAAGGCCCCCACCATGCCGTAGGGGATGGTGGCAAAGACGATCAAAGGCTTGACCGCGTTTTTAAACTGAAACACCAGGGCCAGGTAGATGCAGATGATGGAGATCACCAGGACAATAGTCAGGTCGTGAAAGCCCTTTTCCTGCTCTTCCTGCTCCCCGCCGATCTCCATCTTATAGCCCGGGGGCAGGGTTTGGGCGAACTTGGCGAGCCCGAGCCAGACCGCGTGCAGCACCTGGGAAGCCAGCACCCCGGGCGCCGGGTAGCATGATACTTCGATGTTACGGAACTGCTGCCGGCGCTCGATCTTTTCGGTCTGCATGCCGTAGTGGAGACTGGAGATCAGCCCCAGGGGCACTTTTTGGGACCCCTGGGAGGAATAGACATACAGGTTCCCCAGGTCCGCCAGCCGGGCCCGCTCCCCCATGACCAGGCGGGCCTTGATGGGGATCTGCTTATCCCCTTCCCGGAGCGTCCCCACCTGATAGCCGTTCATGCCCACCGCGGAGGCCGCAGCCACGTCCTGATTGGAGACCCCGGCCAGGTTGGCCCGGTCCGGATCGATCTTGATGCGGGCCACCAAATTTTCCGAGCCCCAATTATCCCGGATGCGCTCCGCCAGGGGCGTGGCCCGGTAAAGCTTGGCCACCTCTGCGGCCAGGTCCCGGAGGGTGCGGGCGTCTTCCCCGGAGATGCGGATGGACACCGGATATTTGATGGGGGTGCCCGTATCCAACTGTCTTACGTCCACCCGGGCCCCGGGGATGGCTTTCAACACCGCCTGCTGTAAAGGGTCCACCAGATAGTTGGTGTCATGCTTGTCCTTGACCTGGATGACGATCTGGGCGTAGTTGGGCTGCTGGGCCTCCGGGGACAGGGAAAACCAGAACCGGGGCCCGCCGCCCCCCACAAAGGAGGTGAGGCAATCCAGAACCTCCCGGGGTTTTTTGTCTTTGCCCCCTTGCTCCCGGCCAAAATTGGCGGCCACTTCCTGGAGGACCTTTTCCACCTGCCGCGCGGTTTCATCGGTGGAGGATAAGGGCGCGTCCTCCGGCAGCCAGATGTCCACGTAGGATAGGTAGGACAGGTCCTTGGGGAAGAACGCGGTTTTAAGCACCATCAGGGCCACGGCCCCCAGGGCCAGAAAACCCAGGGAGCCCGCGAAAAAACGCCACCGGTGGGCAATGACCCAACGGCCAAATTTGTAGTACATTCCCAGGAAACCGTGCTGGCGGCGCTCGTGGATGGGCCGTTCCAGGGTTTTCGGCGGCCGCAGCAGATAATATCCCAGGAAGGGAATAAAGGTCATGGACACGACCCGGGAGGCCACCAGGGAACAGGCCATGACCACCGGCAGGCTGTAGATAAAGCGCCCGGTGTCCCCCCCCACCATCAGAAAGGGCAGATAGGCCACAATATTGGTGATCGTGGCATAGACAATGGCCGTGGCCAGCTTGGTGGGCCCCAACCAGGCGGCCACCAGGGGTTGTTGGCCGCCGCCCAGCTCCCGCTTGATGGCGTCCCCGGCCACCACCGGGTCATCCACCAGCAGTCCCAGGGCGATGATCAAAGAGGCGATGGAGACCTGCTGCAGGTCGATGCCCAACAGATACATCATGCCGAAGGTCATGGCCAGGGTCAGGGGGATGGACAGGGACATGAGCAGGGCCGAGCGCCAGGACCAGAAGCCCGCCCAGGAGACCAGGACCACCAGGAAGATGGCCTCGTACAGGCTTTTCATGAACAGGTCGATATTTTCCCGGACCTGCTGGGGCTGGTCGGAGGTTCGCGCCACGATCAGGTCTTCGGGGAGGATCTTTTTCAGGTCCGCCAGGGCCCCGTGCACGGCCTTGCCGAATTCCCCGATCTTCTCCCCGGCCCGCATCTGCACCGCCAGGGTGATGGCCCGGGAGCGCCGCCACTGGCCCTGGGCGTCCCGCCAACTGAAGAAGTTCAGGAACCGGGGCGGGCTCTCATAGGCCCGCTCCACCTCCACCAGGTCCCTAAGGTACACCGGCACCTGGTCCGCGGTGGCCCCCACCATCACCCCGCCGATCTCTTTCTCGCTGGTGAACTCCCCGGAGGGCACCACCGTCACCTGTTTGCCCTCCACCTCCACCACCCCGCCGGGGATGGCAATGTTGCGGGCCTGCAGGATGTCCGGCAGCTTGTTGACGTTGCCGCCGTAGGACGCCAGCCGTTCCTGGGAGTATTCCAGCCAGATCTCTTCGTTGAGGACGCCGCTCCGGGAGACCTTGGTGACGATGGGCGTCTTGTCCAGGGCCTGGGTCACCCCCAGCAGGGTGCGCTCCATGAGCTTGGTGAAATCGTCCATCTCCCGGTAGCTGTAGCGGTCCCCCGGGGTCTTGGCCAGGGCCGCGGCCGTCTGGACCGGGTCCCTGATGAGCAGGGGCTCCCAGACATCGGGGTGAACCTCCGCGGCCCGCAGGTTCTCCCGGATGAACTTATACAGAAAGGCCATGATCTGGGCGTCGCTGGCTTCCGAGCCTGCGTCCACGGCCACAAATCCCGGTCCCTCGATGACGCGGATATCCTGGCCGAGGCCGGATTTTTTCAGGTGTTTGTCGAACTGATCCACAAAGGGGTGCACCAGCCGGGGGCTGATGGAGATGGGGAAGCCGAAGACCAGGGTGGCCCGGGGCAGGGACGGGTCGCCCTGGGCCTGGGCCCGGACCTTGGTGATGGCCCGCTCCAGGTCCCGGGCCCGGAGCGCGATCTCCACCTCGCTGATCTTGGGGCTGGCCACGGTGAGCATCAGGGCCGCGGTGTCCCCGTAGTCCTTGAGGAAATTGATGGGCCCCGCGCCCTCCGGCAGGTCGTGGATGGAATCCAGGCGGTACTTGATGTCGTCCAACTGCTTGCCGGTGTCCTCCACCTTCTCGTCCAGCTCGACGATGACCACTGACACGCCCACCCGGGAGGTGGATTCGATCTTCTTGATGTGGGTGTTTTCCGCGATCTTCAGCTCGATCTTGCGGGTGACCAGTTGCTCCACCTTGTCCGTGGTCATCCCCGGCCAGGGGCAGATGACCTGGGCCACCCGCACCGGGATGTCCGGGTCTTTGCGCTGGGGCATGCCGGTGTACCCGAAAATCCCCCAAACCACCACGGCCACCAGCAAGACCCAGGATATGTGCGCATGCTCCACAAAATAGCGGGCCGTATTGTGGGTCTTCTGGATGTATTCGTCGTCGGTTTTACGATGCGCCATTTAGATATCGTTTTCGGTTTTCGGTTTTCGGTTTTTGTAGGGTGGGCATGGCCCACCATCTTCTTCTCGTTCCCAAGTTGCACTTGGGAACGTTGTTATTTGCCAAGCTTAGCTTGGCCTCGGCAAGTCCCCCATTCGCAATTAACTCTCATGCCAAAAACTACCCTCGTGCTTGATATGGGCGATACGGTGTCAAAGCGCAGCTTTGTAAAACATCAGGCGTTCCCAAGTGCAACTTGGGAACGAGAAAATTTCATTCAATATACAAATTCTCTTTAATATATTTATTTATTTTATCATCAACGTAATCCATCACACTATCCTCTATATCATCAATTCTAAATCCCACTTTCAAATATCCGGTATCAATGCTTTCAAAATTATATGGCAATTCCATTATCTCATATCCAATAGCGCTCCCTCTTAATGACCTTGGAACTGGAAATGATTTTCTGTCCCTCTCGTTCCCAAGTTGCACTTGGGAACGCTTTATTATTTGCCAAGCTTGGCTTGGCTGCGGCAAGCCCCCCAATCGCCCTTGGGCACGCCTTCGATCTCTCGTGCCCAAGTTGTACTTGGGCACGTTTCTTCTCCTTCCCTCTCGTTCCCAAGTTGCACTTGGGAACGCTCTTTTATTTGCCAAGCTTAGCTTGGCCTCGGCAAGTCCCCAAATGAAATCTACTCTCTCGCCAAGTTGCACTTGGTAACGCCCCGAATACCCCAAGGCTGCGCTTTACTTCAAACTTCGATCAAATCAATCTCCAAAACCCCATCTTGGCCCAGATATTCCCTGGCGCTGGAATAACGCCAGTCTTCGGGGCGGTCCACCAACCCCACCCTCACGGGATTATAGTGAATATATTCTATTTTCTGCCTTAGCATCTCTTCGCCGATGATAGCCTGGGGATGAAAGCCCTCCTGCCAGACCTGATGCCTGCTTTTCACCTTCTGCGCCCCCTTAAAGAATTCAAACTGCTTGAGCAACCACTGCTTGTTGTCTTGCCGGGCGACCTCCTGGATTTCTTTGGCCGTATGCCTTTTAAAGTCTCGCATTACCTGGGATAAATCATCCCCGGAGACTACCAGGTGGAGATGATTATCGAGAATGACATAGGCATGGAGACGCAGCCCCTTTTGTTGCCGGCAGAAGTTCAGGGAGGTCGTGATAATCTCCAGATATTTTTCCCGGGTGAAGACTGGCAGCCAGCCCACAATGGTGCAGGTAATGAACTGGGGGGCCTCTACCTCCACGATTTTATACCGGCTTCGCATATTAATATTGATGTTTCTCGTTCCCAAGTTGCACTTGGGAACGCTTTATTATTTGCCAAGCTTAGCTTGGCCTCGGCAAGTCCCCCATTCGCAATTAACTCTCATGCCAAAAACTACTCTACTGCTTGATGTGGACGATACCGTGTCAAAGCGCAGCTTTGTAAAACATAAGACGTTCCCAAGTGCAACTTGGGAACGAGCAGCAAAAAAGAACTGTTAATAGCCATCTTGCCCAAGATCAACTTGAGAATCCAGGCATCCTGTAATATTATATTTAGGTTTATCTCTTGTCTTTACCCTGATAGCTGACACTGCTATTGGCAATTTTACAGCCGACAGAAACAAAAAATAAATTATTTCAATACAAATCAATATCTTTCCAGTGTTACAAAGTGGGGTGAAATCACCAGATCCCTGAGTCGTAAAGACCATAGCGCTCACATATAGCGCAGTAGTTGCATCAAGTATTCCTCCAACTTTAAATTGAAAACCATAGTTGAGAAACAAAATTGCAAAGGCAAATATAACTGTAATAAATTGTATTATAGAAATAAATAACCATCTAGTTGGATTCCCTATACTGATAAATGGTCCTTTATTATCTACGTTTTTTATAGGAGAAGCTACGATGTCATCAAATGTTACGCCAAATATATCCCAAAGTGTATAACAAGACAGTACAAATGGTAAACCTGACAGTACAAATGGTAAACCTGATGGATAGAAAAAGAATAGAAGGACGCATAAAATGGCTAACCGAGTTAAAACATATACTTCTACTATAGAATCGGGCGTTTCTTGACCTTTTCTTCTTTTAGAACGTTTAATATATTCAGTTAGCGAAGAATATGTCCAGCCTATATAAATTTTAATGGCGAACGACATCACAATAGATTTCTTATAAAATTGTATCCGATAGGAAGATTGGCACTCCTTATTAGATGATTGATTTTTCATAATAATTTTATTAACCTCCTATTCTACTATTCATCTGGTTCCCAATCTCTGCCTTGGAACTCGCTTTATTTTCTCGTTCCCAAGTTGCACTTGGGAACGCTTTATTATTTGCCAAGCTGAGCTTGGCCACCGCAAGTTCCCCAGTTTTCGTGGGGTGGGCACGGCCCACCATCTTTTATGGGTGGGCCGTGCCCACCCTACATATAAGCAAACAATTCCGAAATACGCGTCACCCCCGGAAAGTAATGGTGCATCAGGAAGCCTGCCAGCAGGGCCAGCAACAGGGTTAAAACCAGGGGTATCCAGGTCGCCTTGAAGACGCTCCCCATCCAGTCGCCGCGACCCAGCCGCCGCGCCCCCCGCACCAGCCCGGCGGCCAGGAAAAACTCGAAGGCCGCCTCCGAGAGGATGAAGGGCGCCTGGTAAATCAAATAAATGCCGGCGCCCAGGAACACCCCGGCCACGACCAGCAGCACCACCGCCACCAGGCAGCCCTTTTCATCCAACTCCAGGGAGGAAGCCGCGTCTGCCACCGCGTCCCCCGCGGTTGCCGCCGCGCCGCCCCCCGCGTCCACGCCGCTTGCGGCTGCCTGGGCGCTGCTTTGGGCCAGGGCCCCGGGCACCACTTCAAAACTCCCGGACGCGCCGCCGCCGCCAAAATCTCCCCCGCCGCCCCGGAATACACCGGTAGTTGAAGAGGAACCGCCGCTAGACCCTGACCCTCCCGGGATGGCAATGATGTCCAGTGCGCTGGAGGAGGACTTCCCCCGGGCCCGGACCACAGAAGCAGGGGCAATCCATCTCAGCCACAGCTTCACACAAATAAAGAAGACGAAATAAGCAAACAACACCGCCAGGGGGTAACGAATTACTACATTATGCAAGTGCAAGGCCAGCATTATCCTGGTGGCCAGCAGCCCGGCACCCACAGTCGCCAAGAGAATCAGGGACATGTGCAGGCGCAGGCGGTATTTACTCTCGAAGCGTTTGATAAAGAAGCTTTTCTTGGCGGCCAAATCATTCATAAATTTGCAGCCGTAATTGGTGCATAAGACGCACCCTACGGACAACGCATCTTAGCACGCAAGCAGGGAGAAGGAAAGCGCCCTGTCGATCCCCGGGTTAGCGGATATCTCTCCTTGCTTCCTGCCATCGATCATGATAATGTAAAACAAAACTACTATCGATGGAGATGGCCATGAAGGCAGTCACCGTGTCCTCAAAATTCCAGGTAGTGATCCCCCGGGAAGTGCGGGAGTCCATGGAGCTTCAGCCCGGCACCAGGGTGCAGGTCCTCCAGTACGAGAATCGCATCGAACTCATCCCCTTAAGAGAGCCCAAGACTTTGCGCGGGTTTATCAAGGGGATCGATACGGAGGTGCCCCGGGAAGAGGAGCGGGTATGAACCTGGTGGATTCCTGCGGCTGGCTGGAGTACTTTGCCGACGGCCCTAATGCCGATTTCTATGCCCCGGCCCTGGAGGACCCGGGTTCCCTCCTGGTGCCCACCATCTGCCTCCTGGAAGTTTTTAAACGTGTGCTGCAACAGAGGGGGGAAGATGCCGCGCTCCAGACAGCCGCGGCCATGCACCAGGGGTTGATCGTGCCTTTGGACGCCCCCCTAGCCCTGAGAGCCGCCAGGATCGGCAGCGATCTGCACCTGCCCCTGGCGGACAGCGTCATTTTGGCCACCGCCCGCGCCCATAATTGTCTCATCTGGACCCAGGACGCCCATTTTCAGGGCCTGGAAGGCGTCAGATACACCGAACCGGCAAAATAATCAGACCAATATATATTTTTTCCGGTTCCCAAGCCCGGCTTGGGAACCGGAATTAAAAGGCGTAGGGCAGGCCTCCGTGCCCGCCAAGCGACAGGCGGCCAGGGACGGCCGCCCCACCAATTTACTGCTGGATAGGAACTTTTCGTAAAAGAATTTAAAAGCTGAAAGCTGATGGCTGAAAGCTGATGGCTGAAAGCTGAAAGCCAAATGGCCCCCTCCCTCAGGTTCTGTCTTCCTCCCCCTACCGCTCCGGGGGCGGGATGACCCGCACCGGCTGGCCGTCGATGACCAGGGTGGCGCCGGTGACGATCACCGGTTCTCCCACTTTCACCCCCTTGGTGACCGCGATCATATTGCCGTATACTTCCCCCAGTTCCACGTTATCCCGGTAGCGGGCTATCTTCTTACCGTTTTTGTCCTCCACCACAAAGAGGGCGTAGCCCTCCGGCTTGGTCTGGGAGCGGACGATGGCCGTCAGGGGCACCACGGTCAGGGCCTGGGGGGCCTGGCCGGTGGGCACGGCCACCGCGGCGATCATGCCCACCTTCAGCTCCTGCTGGGGGTTGGGGATGGTGATCTCCACGTCGAAGACCCGGGATTTCGGGTCCGCGGAAGGAGAAATCGCGGTCACCAATCCTCGAAATTCCCGGCCCCGGAGGGCCTCGGTGGTGACGGCCAGGGACTGCCCCAATTTTAGGTGCTGGAGCATCAGGTCGGAGATGCCGAAGACCACCTTGACGTCTTCGGTATTGGCCAGTAAAAAGCCCATGGTCCCCTGGTTGGCCAGGTCCCCCATCTCCACTTTGCGTTTGAGGACCAGGGAGGAGACCGGGGCCTTCAGGGACGCGTCCTCCAGCGCGATGCGGGCTTCCTGGACCTGGGCTGCGGTGGCGCCCACGCTGCCCAGGGCCTCGCCATACCGGGCCTGGGCCTTGTCATAATCGGATTTGGTCAGACTGTTGGCGGCATAGAGATTCTTGGCCCGCACCAAATCCAGCTCCGCGTGTTTTAGATTAGCTTTGGCCGCAAACAACTGGGACGCGGCCTGGCTCACTTTGGCCTGGTAATCGCTTTTCCGGACCTGGGCCAGCACCGTCCCTCTTTTAACGTAATCCCCTTCCTGGACGTTGCGGATCTTGCCGTCCACGCCCCGGACCTGGAAGATGTCCACCACGTAGCCCGCGGACTTGAAGGCCAGCTCCACGTGGGAGTAAGGCTGGATATTGGCGGAATAGCGAGTCTCTCCGCCCCCCCGGTATTCCTCCGCGGCCCTGACCCCCACCGGGGTGGGGGGCTTCTCTTCCTGGCCCTTGGAGCCGCAGCCGCAGAGGCAGGCGGCCAAAAGCAACAATCCCAGAGCCCCGGCCAGAAATTTCCTGGATATCCCCGGAAAACCCCAACCGCCTCCCGACTGCCAAATCCCCCTCAATCCCCCTTTCAAAAAGGGGGACTTATTTTTCTCGTTCCCAAGCTGTGCTGGGGAACGGGTATGGAGGCCAAGCTGAGCTTGGCTCCCGAAGCAAAGCTTCGGGGACAAGTGGGTTCCCAAGCTAAGCTTGGGAACCAGAGAAAAACCCCCTTTAGAAGAGGAGGACTTGAATGCCAAAATTCCCCCCTTTTTTGAAGGGGGGTTAGGGGGGATTATTACGCGTCCAGATTGCCCGCTTCCATGGTTCGCAAGCTTCATTTTTCTTCGCCTGTGGCCTTCTCGAATTCCGCCTTGTCCCGCCAGAAGGACGACAAGGCCTTTTGATAATCGCTGTCGGCTTTTGCTAATTCCGTCTGGGCCTGGAGCACATCCTTGAGGAGCGCGGTGTCGTTCTTGAATTTATCCGTCTCTTCCTTGAGCTTCTCCCGGGCCGCCACCTGGGAGGCCCGGCTGGCCTGGAGTTGGCTGCGGGTGGCCTGGAGGTTGCGGAATTTGCTGTTGACATCGATGAGCACCTGGGATTCGGTTTCCCGGGTGGTATTCCGGGTTTGGGCCAGAGTTGCGGTTTTGGCCGCCAGTTCATGATATTTGCGGCCCCAGTCCCAAATCTCCCAGGTCATCATGAAACCGGCAAAGACCATATTTTCCGGTAGGGGGTCCAGGTTAATGGACCGGGTGTACGACAGGCTGAAGTTGATATTGGGAATATACTCCGCCTGCTTGAGCCAGCGGTCATATTCCGCCTGCTTGGTCATCAACCGGGCCTCCCGGACCTCCGGCCTCTGCTTCAGGGCCCGGGTCCGGGCCCCCTCCAGGTCGTTTTCCAGGGCGGTGGCCTCGGGCACGGGGTTGACCGCGAACTCCGTGAGGATATTTCTCCCCATCAGGTCGTTGAGCTGCTCCTTTTGGGTGGCCAGGTTGTTCTTGAGGGTTACCCGTTGTTGCTCGGCCTGGGCCAGTTTGGCCTTGACCTCCAAACTTTCGGATTTTAGCCTGACCTTCTCCTGGAGGTACCGTTTTTCCAGCCGGTCCATTTCCCGCAAGAAACGGATGGACTCTTCCACGGTTTCCAGCATGCTTTGAGTCTGGAGAATATCGTAATAGAGGCGTTTGACGTCGTTGACCGTTTTCTGGCGCTGGGCCCGGAGCTTTTCCTGGGCAATCTCCACCATTACCTGGTGCATGGAGATATTCAGGCCGATGCGGTATTGCTGGCTCAGGGGCTGGGTCAGGAAACCCGACAGGGAAGCGGTGGGCTGCGCGTTCTTGGTAACATTGCCCAGGGAGGGAGTGGGGATGGGAATGGGGATGGGTAGCGCGCTGGAGACACCGCCCAGAATGTTTTGATCATTCTGGGGGTTCAACCACCAGTCTTCCAAGGCTATTATTTCGAAGACGGGCCAGCGGCGGGTGCGCGCGGCCGACACCATTCTTTCCGACTTCGACACCTCCAGAGCGGCGTTCTGCACCAGGCGGTTATCCCGGAGCGCGCTATGCACCGCGTCTTCCAGGCTAAGGACATTTCTCGTCCCCGCTCCGGGGGGCTGGGCCAGGGCCGGCGCGGCCAGGGCCATGCAAATACAGAAAAGGATGATGCCCATTGCCAGATTACTCCAAGAAGGACTCGCTGCATTGTGAAGCAAAACCCGGTATCTGCGCAAGTCCTTCCTGGCATTATTTTCTAAAAATAAGTGCCAATAAATTCTTTAAAATTTATGCTATCATCGCTGAAGATAGATAATTCGGCGACAAAAAGTGGAAGATTTCCGGAATTAAAATCGGTGAGGGGGCTCCGAAAACCGCCTTTTAACTGCGGTGAATGGGTCGGCCGCATAATCTCGGTTACCGTATGCGAACGCCGGCGTATTTTTCATCCTGAAAAGGAGGTGATAAATTGAACCGCTTGCATTCAAACTGGCGTCAGCGGCTGGGGATGCTCCTGCTGGCATTCCTGTCCTTGGCCTTAATATCATTCTCCAGTTTGGCCGGGGCGGCGCCCTGGAGCTTTGCGGTGTTTGGCGACCAACGCGATGCGAACGGCGCAGTGGGGATCAATACCGCGGTCGTGGAAAGCATGGCTAAGGATATTGCCCTGAATAGAGGGGTTTCTCTCGTTCTCTGCGGCGGAGACCAGATTCATGGGCATACTGGCGCCCGTCAGGTGTCTCTGCCCACGGCGTACCAAAATTGGCGCACCGCCATGGCCCGGATCTTAAACATCTCCTACCCGGTGCGGGGCAATCATGAGACCTATGGTGAAATTTCCACCCCTTATTACCCCTATTATTGGGATACCTGCATAGCCAAGGTCCTGACCCAAATCCCCCAAAACGGCCCGGATGGCGAAAAGGGCATGACCTACTCCTTTGCCAATCAGAATGCCCTTTTTGTCGGGGTGGACCAATTTGTGCCGGGTAATGACAACCGGGTCAACCAGCCCTGGTTGGATCAGCAGTTGGCCGCCAATATCCTCCCCCATGTCTTTGTTTACGGCCATTTACCCGCGGTGGCCGTTGATTATAATCTCAGCAGCCTGGCCTACCATCCCCTGCAGCGGGACGCGTTCTGGGAAAGTCTCGGCAACGGCGGCTGCCAGGTCTATCTTACCGGGCACAGCCATCTCTACAACCGGGCGACGGTCACCGTGACCGACGTCAACGGCAAGACCACGCCCCCCATCACCCAATTAATTGCGGGCGGTGGTGGAGGCCCGTGGAGTTCTTGGGACCCCCAAAAATATTACTCCTACCAGCCCCACGGGGGCCAACCTCCACCGCCGCCGCCGGAGTCGGTCACCGCCACGTTGGACAACCACTTGGAAAACAAGTTCGGTTACGCGGTGGTGACGGTGGACGGCAACCAGGTCACCATCACCTGCTATGCCGGTGAGCCGGCCTTGACTCCCACCACCTGGGAGTTTTATGAATCTTACAGCTACACGGTAACCTCCAAAAACTTGGGGTTAAAGGACGTCAGCCAACAAATTGACCCGCAAATCCTGACCGACTATTATCCGGGTATTGCCATTAATAAAATAGGGACCGGCATCCTGACGCTCAATGCGGGGACCAGCCCTTATTCCGGGCCCTTTACCGTATCCGGCGGTACTATGAGGGTTTACGGCATCTATGCCAGCGCTCCGGTGTCAGTGAATTCGGGCGGTACGACGGCGCTGTATGGCGGTAGCCTAAACAATGTTGCCGTCAATGCGGGAGGAAGCCTGGTTGGAAACGGCATGGTAGTCGGTAGTTTGACTAATGGAGGCGAGGTCAGTCCCGGCTTATCCGCCGGGCCTTGGAATTTGGGCGTCGCCGGCAGTTATGCCCAAAGCAGCGCCGGCACTTTGAAAGTTAACATCGCCTCGGCCACCGAATACGGCCAACTCCAGGTTGCCGGCAGCTCTGGCGCGGCCACCCTAAACGGCATTGTCTCCGTGGCCCTGCAAAATGATTATGAGCCCGCGGCCTACCAGCTCTTTCCCAATATCATCACCGCCAGCGGCGGCCTGACCGGCGCCTTCAGCCAGATCAGGGTTACCCCGGAAACCCCAAATTTTCATTGGCGGCCGGTTTATACCGCCAATAGCTTTGGCTTGCAGGCCATGCCCAAAACTATCGTGCCAGAACTCTATCTGCTATTGTTACAGGATTAAGCCGCAAAAATTGTTTGAAAAACCTACGTGATTTAACTCGTTCCCAAGTTGCACTTGGGAACGAAATTGGATGCCAAGCTTAGCTTGGCCGCAAAGGCGTTCCCACGCACCACTTGGGAACGAGCCATTCATGAGCCCTCGGCCCACCCAAGACCCGTGAAAGGCATCGGTGGCACAGGCTTTCCAGCCTGTGCGGTCTGCTCTTTCAGGTGCAAATAAGCCGCCGCTGGGGAAGGGAAATGGCCTGCGGCCCTTACACCTCCCAAACCTCAAGACCCCGGAGATTTGCTCTCGACCCGGCCCTTCCGCTCATCGATGTCGCCAGGATACATCACCGCCTCGTGCCCCCGTTCCCCGGTACGGATGCGGATCACCTCGTCGATGGGGGACACAAAGATGAGGCCGTCCCCGGATTCTCCGGTGTACGCGGATTTGAGGATAGCTTCAATGGTTTCGTCCAGATTGTGTTCGCTCAAAATGATGTTCACCTGGATCTTGGTCAACATATCCACCTGGTAAGTGCCGGAGCGGCCCGCCAGGGTGATGCCTCCCTGGCGGCCGTGGCCCCGGATCTCAAAGACGTTGAGGCCCACGATGCCGATCTCATGCAAGGCGTCCTTGACGTCGTTCAACTTATCTTCCCTAATGATAGCTTCTATCTTTTTTAGCATGGCGCGTCGTCCTCAAGAGTATGCTCTTTCACCGTGGCCGCTGATATCCAGGCCCACTTCTTCTTCCATGGTGGTGACCCGCAAGCCGATGCTCCAATCCAGGAGCTTGGCCACCAGGAAGGTCACCCCAAAGGTGAAGGCCATGGTGACCACAATGGCCAAAAGCTGAATCCCCAGTTGGCCGGGGTGGCCGTAGAAGAGGCCGTTGGCCCCGGCCGCGTTCACCTCGGTGGTGGCAAAGAGACCGCAGGCCACCATGCCCCAGGTGCTGGCCACCCCGTGGCAGGCCCAGACGTCCAGGGATTCGTCCAATTGGCGTTTGTCCCGGAAGCGGATGCCGTAGTAGCTCAGGGGCGCGGCCACCGCGCCGATGACCATGGCGGCCATGGGGGTGACAAAACCGGACGCAGGGGTCACCGCGGCCAGGCCCACCACCATGCCGGTCACCAGGCCCAGGGGGCTGGGCCGCCCATCCAGCCAGGAAAGCAGCATCCAGACCAGCCCGGCGGTGGCCGCGGAAGTGTTGGTGGTCAGTAGAGCATTGACCGCCACCCCGTTGGCGGCCAGGGCGCTGCCGGCGTTGAAACCGAACCAGCCCACCCACAGGAGCCCCGCGCCTAAGACGGTGAGGGGAATGTTGTGGGGCTCAATGGGATTCTTGCCGAAACCCTTGCGGGGGCCGATGGCCAAGGCAAAGGCCAGGGCCGAAAACCCCGCGGCGATATGCACCACCGTGCCCCCGGCAAAGTCCAGGACGCCCAGGGCCCCCAGCCAGCCCCCTTTGCCCCAGACCCAGTGGCACAGAGGGTCATAAACCAGAGTCGCCCAGATCAGGCTGAAAATCAGAAAGGACTTGAAGCGCACCCGCTCCACGAACGCGCCGGTAATCAAGGCCGGGGTGATCACCGCGAACATCATCTGGAACGCGGCAAACAAACTCTGGGGGATGGTCTTGGCATACGCGGGATTGGGCGCCGCGCCCACCCCCGAGAAACCCAAATAGTTCAAGCCGCCGATGAAACCGCCGATGGAGTCCCCAAAGGCCAGGGAATAGCCGTAAAGAACCCACTGGACGCCGATGAGGGCCATAAAGACAAAACTCAAGGTCAACGTGGAGAGCACGTTTTTGCGGCGGACCATGCCCCCGTAAAAGAAGGCCAAACCGGGGGTCATCATCAAGACCAAGGCGCAACTGACCAGAACCCAGGCAGTGTCGCCGCTGTTTATGGCATTTCCCATTCTCTACCCCTCCTGATGCCGGTTGATAAACCAGGCCTTTTGCTGGCGAATTGGTATTAGCAGGCGAGCCCAAAATTAATCATCAAAAGTCAAGAATGGTGCCAATTTATTTATTAGTTAAATCAATAAATTAGCAATTTGGCTTTTTACACTAATGTCTGATATGGGGACTTAATAGAACAATTATGTAAATATTATGCAGGGGTGATGGGTCTACAAATTTGAATATTCAAAGGAGATAATACCATGTTCGCATTGTAGGGGCGGGTTTTAAACCCGCCCCTACAAGTGATATCAATATGTTAGCATGTTAGTTTGTTTCATTTCAAAGCGAACATGGTATAAAAGGATGAAAAGAGGAACGTAGGGGCGGGCGTCCCCGCCCGCCCGGGTAACCGCACAGGATAGAAAGCTTGGGCCACCGCCCGGAACTTTTCAGGAAAGAAAAAAGCTGAACGCTGATGGCTGAAGGCTGAAAGCTTTCCCTCGTTCCCAAGCTGTGCTTGGGAACGAGTAAGCAAATTTATCCCCCGGCAAAACCGGTGTCAAGGAATGCCAAAGGTGATATCTGCTTCCCGGCCGGTGCAGGCGCGGCCCAAACTTTGAACCTTGAACCTTGAACCTTGAACTTTTTTGATTCCCCTCAGCCTTTCGCCCCGTTACCCCTTTTTAATAACTTCTGCAATTTCTCCGCTTCCTTCTCCTGGCCCCGGGCCTGGTAGATTTTCAGCAGCCGTTCGCCGTAATCCCAAGCCGCGGCCCGGTTCCCCAGGGCCAGGGACAGCCGGGTCAGGGAATCCAGGGCGTCGACGATGCCCCCCGTGTCTTCGAGAACCCGGAATTCACGAAGTGAATCATGGAGATAGGACCCGGCGACGCTGTAGTTTTGCAGGGCCAGGTAGGTGCGGCCCAGGCGCTCCTGCCGCACGGCCCGGCCCTGGCGGTCCTTCCGGGCTTCATCCAGCCTCAGGGCCTGGTGATAAAGGTCCAGGGCCGGCACCAATTCCCCCCGGGCCCGGGCCACGTCCCCCAGGTGGGTCAGGGTCAGGGCCAGCAGGGGACCTGGAGGCAGTTGACGGGCATAAGACATCGCCTCCTGGTAGGACTGGGCCGCGTCCTCCAGCCGGCCCTGGGCCTGGTGGAGGGAGCCCAGGTTGTTCAGGGTTTCGCAGATCCCCGCGGACTCCCCCAGGGGCCGCAGGATACTGAGGGCCTCATCGAAACACTTTTGGGCCTTTTTAAGGTCCCCCTGCTCCTGGGCCAGGGCCCCCAGGTTGTTGAGGTTGGCGGCAATGCCCGCCTGGCGGTCGATGAGACGGTTCAGGGTCAGGGCCTGGGAGAATTTTTCCTCCGCCAGGTCCCACTTGCCCTGGCGGTAATACTGGTAGCCCGCGTCATTGGTGGCCACTGCTTTCTCTAGCAGCCCCACCCCAGGGGGCTTGGACGCGGCGCAACCCAGTCCCACCAGACAAAGCAGCCAAATTCCCCATGGCCATCCCTTCATCCCTGTTAATCCTTTTTCTGATCCCCTTGGATACTGATGGTGCGTTCTTGCGGCTGGGGCACGTGGCGGCGCAGCAGCCAGGTTTTTTGCGCGGCCTTGGCCGCTTTGTCCACGTCGTCGGCCATGGCCGTGCCGGAGTTCACCAATCCCGGCAGCCCCTTCCCGGCCCGCTGCAGTTGCTCCACCAAGGCTTCCGCCTTTTTCACCAGTTCCGGGAACCGGGAAGTGGCTTCCTGGAGATTGGCCATGGTCTTCAGCAGATCTGCCTTGAAGGCCGGGTCATTCATCACGGTGCCCAGCGCGCCCTTGCTTTTTTCCAGGTCGCCGGTGAATTTACTAATATTGGCCACGGCCTGCGCGGCTTCCCGGTACAGGGCCGGATCGTTGAGCAACTGGCCCGCGGTGCCCTTGCCCTTGTTGATCTTGCTGACGATCTGGCTGAGTTCGTCCATGGATTTGCTGAAGCCGCCGCCGGGTTTGGTCACGGTCTCGGCGAGGTTGGCCAGATTATCCAAGAGCTTTTGCACTTTTTCCAGGGTGGGCGTCGCCTTGGCGAATATTTGCGTAATATCAAAAGGTTCTATGGAGTTTACCCGTCCCCCCGCGGCCACCTCCGGCTGCTCCGCGGAACCAGGGGTGAGATCCAGGCTCTTATCCCCCAACAGGCCCTGAAAACCGATGGTCGCCCGGGAGTCTCCGCGGATCTGGTTCCGGTATTTCCCCACCACCTCAAAGATCACGATAATCTGGCCCTGGGGGTCGATGGTGATGTTTTTGACATTGCCCACCGTCACTCCCGCCAACCGCACTTCCGAGCCCACTTTCAGGCCGCTGACATCCCTGAAAATGGCCTGGAATTCCACGTGTTCCACCCAGAGCCGCTCCTGCTGGGCGATGATCAAGACCATGACCAGAAGGGCCGCCAGGGAGGCCACCACGAAGATGCCCACAATAGTCTCATACTTGCGCTGGATCATTCAGGTTTCTCCTCCGGGGGCTCATGGAGAAAACGCCGCACTTCCGGGTGGGAGGACCGGAGAAATTCCTCATAAGTGCCCAGAAAGACCATGCGGCCCTGGTACAACAGGGTCAAGCGGTCAGCCACCAGCGCGGTGAGGCGCAGGTCGTGGGTGACCACGATGGAGGTGACCTGCAGGGTCTTCTGGAGACGGCTGATCAGGTTGCCGATCTCATCCCCGGTAATGGGGTCCAACCCCGCGGTGGGCTCGTCATAGATGATGATCTGGGGGTCCAGGGCCAGGCTGCGGGCCAAGGCAGCCCGGCGCAGCATGCCCCCGGAGAGTTCCGAGGGCTCCATGGCCTCCGTTTCCGCCAGGCCCACCTGGGCCAGCTTCTCATGCACCCGCCGGGCGATCTCCTCCTGACTCCAGTGGGTGTGCTGCACCATGGGAAAGGCCACGTTCTCACCCACTCTCATGGAATCGTAAAGCGCGGACCCCTGAAAGAGATAGCCGGTTTGCAGGCGCAAATCCCGCCAATCGCTGTCGCTCTGGAATTCCCTGATCTCCTGGCCCCCCACGGTAATGCTGCCGCTATCCGGCTGGTTCAAACCCACCAGCATGCTGGTCATCACCGTCTTGCCGGAGCCGCTGCGCCCCAGGATCACCAGGGTCTCCCCGGCATACACGTCCAGATCGATGTCCTGGAGCACGACCTTGCTGCCAAAGGATTTATTAACCCCCCGGTAGCAGATCAGGGGTTGGGCCGGGGCCGAAGCCGGAACCCATCCGGGAGTCTCTTCCCCGAACTTAGGGCCAGAGGAGGAGAGTGATTTTGGTGAGGAAGACATCGGATATCAGAATCAGTAGAATGGCGGCCACCACCGCGGTCTTGGTGGCCTGGCCCACCCCGAAAGTCCCGTGCTCGGTATTAAAGCCGTGAAAAGCCCCCACCGCGCCGACGATCATCCCGAAGACCGCGGTCTTGCCCACTCCCGGCAGCACATCCCGCAAGGTCAGGTATTTAATGGTCAAGGTATAATAATAGGTGGGCGTCATGCCCAACTGGAAGACGCCGATGAGCATGCCTCCCAGGATGCCGATGATATTGGCCCCCACCGTCAGCAGGGGGAGGATGAGCATGCAGGCCAGGATGCGGGTGACCACCAGGTATTTCATGGGGTTGACCGCGGACACGGTGAGCGCGTCGATCTGGTTGGTGACCCGCATGGAGCCCAGTTCCGCGCCGATGCCCGATCCCCCCCGGGAGGCCAGCATAATCCCGGCCAGCAACGGCCCCAATCCCCTGACAAAAGTGAAGCAGACACTGGTGGCGATGTAATTGGCCGCGCCGAACAATTTCAAGACCTGGATGCCCTGCATGGCCAGCACCAGTCCCACCGCAAAGGAGGCCACCGCCACCAGGGGGAAGGATTTCACCCCCAGATGATACATCTGGGCGATTACCTCCCGGATAAACCAGGGGGGGTGGGACAGACTGCGGCAGGCCTCCAGAAAGAACAGGGTCAGGTTCCCCATGTAATCAATGAAGGCCATGACCCGGTGGCCGGCACGATAGAAAAAAGTGTCCTGCACGCGGTTTCCCCATCGGCAGAAAAATATAAAATATTCAATAATTAAAATAGCTAAAGGCAGAAACCCTGTCAAGGGTTAAGCAGGGGGGAATAAGCTGTGGAGACGAACCTGGTATCCGCCCATAAATTGAGGGCGAATACCAGATTCGCCCCTATACCCGGCTCCCTCTTTATTAATCGCTTTATACAGAGCTTTTCCATTTTCTGCATTTACAAAATTTATGGAAATGTACAATTATGCTAAAAACATCTTGCGAAAATGTATAATTATGCGATTATGGAGATATCAATCCGGATTCGGAGGGTTAAAAACCGCGCATGAGTGAATTATCCCTGCTTTACGAAATCATCCAGGCCCTGGCCGCGCCCGGGCCCCTGCCCCGCAGCCTGAACCAGGTGCTGCAGATCTTGGCCCAGAGCATGGGCATGCGCCGGGGCACCATCACCATCCTCAACCCCGAGACCTCGGAGTTGCAGATCGAAGTGGCCCAGGGCCTCACCGCCGAAGCCCGGCGCCGGGGCCGCTACAAACTGGGGGAAGGCATCACCGGCCGGGTGGTGGAGACCGGGGAGCCCATGGTGGTGCCCCGGGTGAGCCAGGAGCCCCTGTTCTTGAACCGCACCCGTTCCCGGGGCCGGGAAAAGGACGAGCTTTCCTTCCTCTGCGTGCCCATCAAGATCAACCAGCAGACCATCGGCGCCCTGAGCGTGGACCGGCTGCACCGGGACCTGGACCTGGACCAGGACTTGCGGCTCCTCACCATCATCGCCTCCATCATCGCCCAGACCGTGAACAGCCTGCTCCTCATCGACCGGGAGAAGGACCGGCTCCGGGATGAAAATATCAAATTAAAGGGGGAGTTGCAGGAGCGCTACCAGGTGGGGAATATCATCGGCACCTCCAGCCGCATGCGCCACGTCTTCGAGATGATTCAACGGGTGGCCAAGAGCAACGCCACCATCCTCATCCGGGGAGAATCCGGCACGGGCAAGGAAATGGTGTCATCCGCCCTCCATTACAACAGCCAGCGGTCGTCCAAGCCGTTTATCAAGGTGAACCTGGCGGCGCTGCCGGAAACCCTGGTGGAGAGCGAACTCTTCGGCCATGAGCGGGGCGCGTTCACCGGCGCGCTGCAGCGCAAACAGGGCCGCTTCGAACTGGCCCAGGGGGGCACCATCTTCCTGGATGAAATCGGCGACCTGACCCCCAACGTGCAGCTCAAGCTCCTGCGGGTGATCCAGGAACGGGAGTTCACCCGGTTAGGGGGGACCTCCACCCTCAAGGCCGACGTGCGCCTCATCGCCGCCACCCACCGGGACCTGGAACGGGCCGTATCCGAAGGGGCCTTTCGGGAAGACCTCTATTACCGCCTCAATGTCTTTCCCATCTATCTCCCCCCCTTAAGGGAGCGCCGCGCCGACATCCCCCTGCTGGCCGAGCATTTCCTCAACAAATACGCGGCGGAGCACCAGAAACCGGGTTTGCGGCTGTCCGCTCCGGGCCTGGACCTGCTGATGCAATACCCCTGGCCGGGGAACGTCCGGGAGCTGGAGAACATCATCGAGCGCGCGGTCCTGGTCTGCGACGAGGACACCATCTTGAGCGTCCATCTGCCCCGCAGCCTGCAGCGCCAGGAACCCGGCGAGGGTGGCCGCAACAGCCTGACCCAGCAGGTGGCCAATCTGGAAAGGGAGTTGATCTCCGAAGCCCTGCGCCAGACCCGGGGCAATCAGAGCCAGGCCGCCAAGGTCCTGGACACCAGCCTGAGGATCCTGGGTTACAAGATCAAGCAATACGGCCTGGACCACAAGAAATTCCGGGCCGCGGCCCGGCAGGGGGCTTATCCGCCCGAAGACCGAGGGCTGAGGGAAAGCCCGGGGTATTAGGGTGGTTTTCTGTTTTCTGTTTTCTGTTTTCTGTTTTCTGTGAAAAGAGCCCCTGAGGTTCTTCTTTTAAATAAAAACCCCTTGAAATCCCAAGGGGTTTTTTATCTCATGGCTCCCTCTCTTAACTTGTGAACCATAAGAGTTTTCGTAGGGCGGGCGTCTCGCCCGCCATTCTCATTCTGTTACGAAAAATTCACAGACAGCAGAAAATTGGTGGGGCGGCCGTCCCTGGCCGCCTGCCGCTCGGCGGGCACGGAGGCCCGCCCCACTAGCCTTTTCATTCTTTTAAGAGAGCCAACGGCTCATGAGCGACTGCTCTGAAAGTGTAGATCGCACAGGCAGGAATGCCTGTGCCACCATCCTTTCATAATTTTTGGTGAGCCCAAGGCTCATGAATGGCTCGTTCCCAAGTGCAACTTGGGAACGAGTAATACCAAGTTCGTTTTCTGCTGCAACAAATCATATGGATAATTTATTGATAATTACCAATCTATTAACCGAAAACTGAAAACCGAAAACCGAAAACGGTATAAAAAGTGGCGGCCCCTTCAATCAGCCAGCAGCAGCAACAGGAATGAACCTAGCGGGGCGCCAACAGCAGAGAACTTGGTCACGAAGGCGTTCTGACTCCCCGTGTTGCCCGGCCAGGGTTGCGCCGCATTTTTTACCGGAAAATTGGCAGAGAAGGTAAGGCCTGACAGGACGACGTTGCCGCGGGGATCGACGGCCAGTCCGTATGCGCGGTCATCTTTTGTCCCCCCCAGGTAGGTGGAGTAGTCCAGTCGGGCGCCGTTCGGGTCGATTTGCATGAAGATGACGTCAACGCTCCCCTGGCGCGCCGGGAACAGCGCGTTTTGGGTGTACGGAAAATTTTGGGGCGACTCCACCGGTTGGCTGGAAGGCGTGTATAACTGGCCCGGGGCATTGGTCTCCCCGGCCACATAGACCGTCCCCCGGGCATCCACACCCACGCTGGTGCAGAAGCTGCCCCACTTTCCGTCTGCCGCCCCGCCCCCCAGGAAGGTGGCATAGACCAGGGATGCTGCGCCATTTAAGGAAGTATCGATCTTCACCAGGTAGGGCTCATCATTAGAGGTGCCCGCCTTCAGATAGGGAGCGGTGTTGAAGATGCTGGGCTCGCCCCCGGTGGTCATGGGAAAGTCCGACGACTGCGTGCGGCCCGTGGCCAAGATGAGCCCCGTGGGATCCAAGACCATGCCGTAGGTGTCATCCCGGGCATCGCTCGCGTCCGCGCCCAGGTAGGTGACGTAGTGCCTCGTGTACCGGGAGGACCGGGAACCGGGATGGCTTGATCTGAACTGGGCCACAAAGCCGTTGCTGATATATCCGGACGGCGCGGCTATTTTTCGGTAGGCATTGTCGGTGGTATGCAAGTTCGTGGACTTGGTATAGCCGGCCACGGTGATTTGGTGGCCGGAGGCCTCCACCGCGACGCTATGCCCTTTGTCGTCTTTGTCCCCTCCCAGAAAGCTGGAGTAAACCAAGGAGTCGCCGCCGCTCTGGGCGGGGTCGATGATGCACAGAAAGGCGTCCGCATCACCACCAAGATTGCTCTGGATGGCGTTGGCCGTCACCGGGAATTTGACGGCCCCACTACTGCCGGAACTGGTGGTGCCGGTAACATAGACCCGACCCTCCGCATCCGCCGCGACATTGTTGCCGCTGCTGTTATCATCGGTAAAGACGCTCCCCGGCGTGCCCTCCACCCCGCTCCCGCCCAGGTACGTGGAGTACCGGAGATTGCCGTTGGCGTCAAATACGGCCACGAAGTAATCAGACTGGCCGTTGTTCTGGCCCTGATAAGCGTTCAGGGTGGGGAACGGTCCCGAGGCATTCGCACTGGTGACGCCGGCGACCGCCACTCCGCCGTCCGGCATGGCAGCCACCCCGACGCCCATATTTTGCTGGTTGCCCCCCAGGTAGGTGCACCAGAGCGGTTTGCCCGTGGGGTCGTACTTGGCCACAAACGCGGTCATGGTGCTGCCGGCCCCGGGGCTCGGTTGCCAGGCGTTCAGCACCGGCAGATCGGCAACCGTAGTGGCGCCGGTCACGTAGGTATTCCCCTGGGCGTCGCAGGCGGCATTCTGGGCGAAGGTGTGCGCGCTGCCGCCGGCAACCCAGGGCACCGATCCCCCCAGATAGGTGGAGAAAACCAAGTATCGAACCGGCCTGGAGGTTTGCGCCTGGACAGATCTAGAGCCGACGCCGAGAATGGCAATGATTACCAGCAGCAGACAAGGGATAGGACTGGGAATAGCTCGCCGCATCATACCCGGACTCCTTTTTCGGACAAAGGGATTTTCGCAGCCACCGCATCATTCTGAACAGGGTATCCTTTCTCCGGTCGAGCCGGAACGCTTTACTACCAATAACAATTTTATCTATCTAATTTCCAAGCAACTATAACAATATCCTTTATGAACGCAAATGGTGCCTCCGCATTGGGGACAAGTCCATCTAATTTTTTCATTTTGCAGAAAATTTCTAATTCCAAATGTCATAATATTTACAAGATTCTCGATCATACTCATCCTGTATTTGGTGCGATATCTTTTATCCAATTGCTTCAGTCTGCCGCAAGGATATTTTTCGCATTCATAACAATATATTGCCTTGCCTCCTTGAAAATTTGCGCAGTTTTTAATTTTGCACCGGGCACGAGTAACAGGTTTATCATCATTAAATTCTCTACAACCAGGGCATTTATTTTTTTCTCTCAAGTAAGCCAGGCAAATGCTGCAATTCATGCCACAGGGAGCGATAAGTGAACTTTTATTTAATGATTCCATGATATATAATCACCTATTTTTTCTCGCAGTTGGGCTTCAGGTGCATAAGTATTTTTGCAGAGCTCTCAACTTTGAGCTTGGAGCTCTTCTAAGCAGGAGCGCGGCTTGTCACTTCCTTATTTCCACGCCCCGGGAAGTGAAGGAAATCCCCTGCTGACCGGCAGTGCCGATCATCACCCCTTCCGGAAGCGGCGGGTTGACCTTGGCCTCCCCCTGCCATTGCACGAGAAAACTGGCCCCCGAGCCGCCCCGGAGATCGGATTGGGCGACGATGAAGCGGGTGGAAGCCAGGGGCTTGAGGACCAGCGGCTTAAGGCCCTATTTCACCTTTATCCACAGCAGCCGGGCCACGCTGGGGCCGGGGTTGCGCCATTGGTCCGGGACTTCCGATTTCAGGTAGATGACGTCCCCGGTCTTCAGATTGTACACCGCTTGGCCCACCTGCACCTGCAATCTCCCGGACAGGACGTAACCGATTTCCTCACCCTTATGGAAAAAGAAGTGGCCGGGCAATTTCTCCTTGGGGTTGATCTCCAGGAGATAGGGCTTGGCCTTGACCTCGAAATCCACGGGGTAGAGGAGCTTGGCAAAGACCGCGGCCTCGGGCATCTCCGGGAGTTTGACCTCCACCGCGTCCTGGGCCGTGAACACCAGGCGCTCCTGGCCTTCCTGGCGCTCTGCGAAAAAAGAAGTGAGGTCCACGGCCAGGACTTCCCCCATTTTGAAGAGGGCCGGCAGGGAGGGGTAAATGAGATTGGACTCCACCTGGGAGATGGTGCTGGGGGTGACGCCCACCAGCTTGGCCAGCTCGGTCTGGGACAGGCCCCGCTTCAGGCGGAACTCCTTGAGGCGCAGGCCCAGGTCAATGCGGCCCGGGACCCGGCTTTCGTCTTCAAAAGTGATGGTCAGGTCCTTGGTCCAGTAGACGTGGGGCTTATGAAACTCTTCCGGACTGCGGTTTTCCGCCTTCAGGATCATCAGGGAGGTGGTGCCCCGCTTGATGGTCAATTCAATGGCCACCTGGGCGATCTGGTTGATCTGGGCCCGGAACCTGGGGGAATGGGCGTTCTTTTCCAACACCCAGTAGGCGATGGTATTCAGGTCGTAGAGCCGGGGGCAGGAATGGGAATAGAAGTTAAGGAAGCGGTCTTCGCTCCCCCAGAGTTCCGTCATGCCGGTGATGCTCTCAAAAATAAACCGCACATCCCCTTCAAAACCGGCATGCACCGCGTAGAGCCGGTCCATGAACTCCTGGGGATTCCGGGGGTCCTCCACCTTGAGGATGCGGCAGGGCAGATCGGCTTCCAGACCCTCGTAAAACTTGAGAAAGACCGCGGAGCTGTTGCCCTTGCCATGGGTAAAACAGTCGAGAATGGTGAGGTCCGGATATTCCACCAGATGCCCCAGCTTATCCAGGAGATTCTTGGGGGAACGGTCAAAACTCACGTAAATGATGGGTTTCTTCTGGAGATGGCAGGCCAGGAGAAAATTGAGGGAGAAGACCGGCGCCAGACTGCCCGCGTCATCATGCCAGACCACATTATCGCCGATGAACAACCCGCCCAGGAGCAAATCCAGGCGGCTGACTCCCGAGGGCACCCTTTTTCCGTCTACGGACACCATACTCCCCACCGCGGCCTATGATTTTTAGAATATTTTAGGGAATTTGCCCCCGGACGTCAAGGAAATGGGTGTCTCCCTGGGGCCTTACCGGTACGTGTGTTATTCCCCCCAAATAAATTTAAGTTACACTAAAAATATCCTTGCTTTTTAACAAATATGCTGCTAATTATCAGTAAAACTAACAACTATGTAATCATAATAAGTAGCTAAATTTGCTCTTTGTTGATTAACTTATAGATATTGTTCAAAAAATAAGCCAGCCTCCGGGTTGGCTTATTTTTTGCAATATTTTAGCTTTTTGGCCTTAATTCCCACTCCTTAATTTTCTTAAAGAACATTTTTTTAATAAAGGAGTGGAAACCATGACTATCAGCAATCCCAATCGCAGTCCCGCCACCCTCACCAAGAACCGGGTGCAGCCCGCCCCGGTTTCCGGCATCTGCGTCACCTGTCTGGACGGTTGTCCCGGTCCCTGTGAAATCGGCCGTTCCGCGGTCCGGGGCCGGGAACTCCTCTACCCCATGCCCTTCGGTAAGGTCACCGCGGGCGCGGACAAAGACTACCCCTGCGATTTCTCCTACTTCAACATCCAGGGCACCTGCGTGGGCGCTCATGGTATGGCCGCGGATTCGGATAAGGCCATCTTCCCCGCGGTGGACACCTCGGTGGAGATCGGCGTCAAAAACAAGGTGAAGCTGGCCTTCCCCGCGTTCACCGGCGCGCTGGGCTCCACGGACATCGCCCGCATCCATTGGGAATCCATGGCCATCGGCGCGGCCATCAGCGGCATCATCCTGGTCTGCGGCGAAAACGTCTGCGGCATGGACCCCCAGTCCGAAATCAAGAAGGGCAAGGTGGTCCGCTCCCCGGAGATGGAACGCCGGGTCAAGATCTTTAAGAAATGGTACAACGGTTATGGGGACATCATCGTCCAGGCCAATGTGGAAGACGGCCGCCTGGGGGTTCCCGAGTACGTCATCGAGAAACTGGGGGTGGAGTTCTTCGAGCTGAAGTGGGGCCAGGGGGCCAAGAACATCGGCGGCGAAGTCAAGCTCCCCAACCTGGACCGGGCCAAACAGCTCCGGGACCGGGGCTACATCGTCCTGCCGGACCCCCACGACACCATGACCCAGGAACAGTATAAAGTCCGGGGCATCCGGGAATTCGAGCGCCACTCCCGCCTCGGCATGGTGGACGAAGAAGAATTCTATAAAACCATTGAGCACCTGCGCCGGGTCGGGGCCAAGCGGGTCTCCCTCAAAACCGGGGCCTACCGGCCCGTAGACCTGGCCCGGGCGGTGAAGTTCGCGTCCCAGGCCAAGATCGACCTCCTCACCGTGGACGGCGCCGGCGGCGGCACCGGCATGAGCCCCTGGCGCATGATGAATGAATGGGGCATCCCCACCGTGCACCTGGAATGCCTCCTTTATGAATACCTGTCCCACCTGCAAAGCAAAGGCGAATTCGTCCCCACCTGCGCCATCGCCGGCGGCCTGTCTTTGGAAGACCACGTCTTCAAGGCCCTGGCCCTGGGTGCACCCTTTGTGAAGCTGGTCTGCATGGGCCGCTCCATCATGACCGCGGCCATGGTGGGCAACGTGGAAGGCAAGAAGCTCAAGGAAAAGTGCGAACGGGAAGAGCGGGACCTCAAAGAGGCTTACCTGGAGCACTTCGCCGAGGCCGCGGCCCTGCGGCGGAAATACCCTCTCGGGAAATACGGACGTATTCCCGCGGGGGCCATCGGCATGTACAGCTATATCAGCCGCATGACCCAGGGCCTGCAGCAGTTTATGGCCGGGGCCCGGAAGTTCGGTCTGGAGCACATCACCCGGGACGACCTGGTGGCCCTGACTCCGGAAGCCGCGCAGATCTCCGGCATCCCCTACGTCATGGACGCCGACGCCCAAGAAGTGGAAAAGATCCTGGGCTACCGGCGCTCCAGCTCTTTGGCGGCAATGGGTCCTTACGCCAATCATAAGGATCTGGCGGCATCAGGAAAATAAATAAGGGATTCACCACAGAGACACCAAGGGCACAGAGGTTCACAGAGAGAATAAAACTTTAGCCCTGGTGGCTCACGCCGCCAGGGCTAAATCTTTTCTCTGTGTATCTCAGCGCTCTCTGTGCCTCTGTGGTAAATCTTTTCAGGAACGCACCGCCCTTGCTAATTTCCCAGGGAAGTGTTTAAATATTTTCCCATGCGACTGCTGTTGATCCAGCCCTCCCGTTTCCGCAACGGCCGTCTGGACCGGCGCCAGCGGCGCTGGTTGCTGGGCATGACCCTTCCTTATCTGGCCGCGCTCACGCCCCGGGACATCCGGGTGCAGATCAAGGACGACCTGCTGGAGGAAATCACCTTCCGGGAAGAAGCGGACCTGGTGGCCCTCACCTTTATGTCCCACCAGGCCCCCCGGGCCTACCAACTGGCCGCGGGGTTCCGGGACCGGGGCATACCCGTGGTTATGGGCGGCTTCCACGCCACCCTGGCCCCGGATGAATGCCGGCAACACGCGGACGCCCTGGTTCTGGGGGAGGCCGAGGAGGCCTGGCCCCGGCTGCTCCGGGATTTCCAGGCCGGGAAAATGCAGGCCCGCTATCAAAGCCCCAAGTTGTCCGATCTAAAAAACCTGCCGGTGCCCCGCTATGACCTGTTGGACTTGAAACGATACAAACTTTTGAACATCCCTTCCCAGACTACCCGGGGCTGTCCCTACGCCTGCAATTACTGCGAAGTCACCCAGGTCTACGGCGGCAAGTTCCGGCACCGCCCGGTGGATGAAGTCATAGAGGAAATCAAGGAAATCCATAGAGTCACCAAAAGCGACTTCATTTATTTCGTGGACGACAATTTCGTGGCCAACCGGCGCCACGCCATGGCCATTATGGAACGGCTCATCCCCCTGAAGCTGATTTACGGCTGCCTGGCCACGGCCAACGTGGGGGACGACCCGGAGGTGCTGGACCTCATGGCCAAAAGCGGCTGCCTGCACGTCAATATCGGCATGGAGTCCATCAGCCCCGAGAGCCTGAAAGCCATCAACAAGAAGCAAAACAAGGTCAAGGATTATGAGCGGCAATTCCGGGCCTTAAGGGACCGGGGCATCGGCTTTTCGGTGAACGTCATGTTCGGCCTGGACGGCGACCGCCCGGATATCTTCGAAACCACCGTGGATTTCCTCATCCGGGTCAAGGCCCCGGTCTCTTTTATGTTCATCCTGGCGCCCCGGCCCGGGACGAAGGTGCAGGAACAGCTTCTGAAGGAGAATCGCATCTTCGACCACAACTGGGCCAACTATTGCGGCTTCAAGGTGGTCTACCAGCCCCGGCACATGACCGTCCGGGAACTGGAGGAAGGCTATTGGCGGGCCAACCGGAAGTTTTATTCCCCCCTGGCCATCCTGAAGCGCCAGACCCCCCACCTCTTCTCCTGGCACATGCTGCCCTTCAACCTCTGGTTCGCCTGGTGCGTGCGGCGCCGCTTCCAACCCCTGGATTACTATTTTTAAACCATACATATTTGTCATAATATCTCCAATTAATAACAACTATGTAAATCTCTTTCTTGTGATTTTTGGTAATTTTCTTGATTTTATTGCTTTTTTCCGGTGGCATGATTATTGTTACTGATTAAAGGAATTTACTTCATTTAAGGAGAGGGAAAGCCGTGAACTGCAAGACCATTGAAGATGTTTTTAAAGCCGTAAAAGACCAAAACGTCAGCTTTATCCAACTCTGGTTCACCGACGTCCTGGGCATGCTGAAAAGCTTCTCCATCCGCCCTTCCGAACTGGAAGAGGGCATGACCGAGGGCATGGGGTTTGACGGCTCTTCCATCGAGGGTTTTTCCCGCATCGAAGAAAGCGACATGATCGCCAAGCCCGACCCCGCCACCTTCCAACTCCTCCCCTGGCGGCCGGAAGAGCAGCCCGTAGCCCGCATGTTCTGCGACATCCTGCAGCCGGACGGGTCTCCTTACCCGGGCGACCCCCGCTACGTCTTGAAGAGAGTGCTCGCCAAGGCCGCGGAAAAAGGCTACACCTCCTATCTGGGACCGGAACTGGAGTATTTTTACTTTGCCAGCAACGAATCACCCGAGGTTCTGGATAAAGGCGGCTATTTTGACGCCCCGCCCCTGGACGTGGCCAATGATCTGCGGCGGGAGACCATCTTCTCCCTGGAGAAACTGGGGGTGCGGATAGAATACAGCCACCACGAAGTGGCGGACTCCCAGCACGAAATCGACATGCGCTACGACGAGGCCCTGAAGATGGCCGACAAGACCATGACCCTGCGGGCCACGGTCAAGGCCATCGCCATGTTGAACGGTATTTATGCCACCTTTATGCCCAAACCCATCTTCGGCATCAACGGCAGCGGCATGCACACCCACCAGTCCCTGTTCAAAGGCAAGAAAAACGCCTTCTACGACGCCAAAGACCAGTACCATCTATCCGCGGAAGGCAAATGCTACATCGCCGGTCTTCTGAAGCACGCCCGGGAAATCACCGCGGTTTGCAGCCAGTGGGTCAACTCCTACAAGCGCCTGGTGCCCGGCTACGAAGCCCCGGTGTACGTCTCCTGGGCCCGGCGCAACCGCTCCGCCTTAGTAAGGGTGCCCATGTACAAGCCCGGCAAAGAAACCGCCACCCGTTGCGAATACCGGGCCCCCGATCCGGCCTGCAACCCCTATCTGGCCTTCGCGGTCATGCTGGCCGCGGGCCTGAAGGGCATCGAAGGCAAATATCCTCTCCCCCAGCCGGTGGAAGAGGACATCTACCATATGTCCGAAAAAGACCGGAAGAAGAAAGGCATTGCCGAACTGCCGGGCAGCCTGGACGAGGCCGTGAACGAACTGGCCAAGAGCGCCCTTATCAAGGAAACCCTGGGCGATCACATCTTCACCAAGTTCATTGAAAACAAAAGGATCGAGTGGGACAACTACCGCATGCACGTCAGCGCCTACGAGATCGATCGCTATCTGCCGATTCTTTAATTCCGGAATAGTTAATTCTTGCCGGAATTAGAGCGTATTTGTTATACTATAATTTGTGAAGAAAAATTCTAGGTGATAACCTGGGCCAGGGGGGGTGTCCCCTCTGGCCCCAATTTCGCTTCAAGCACAAGGTCCATGCCCATGGAAGTCGTTGTCTTTGCCTGTCAGCAGGCCGTGCCTGATCCCGAGGCCCTGAAAACCCTTTGGGGCCTCTCCGAAGTGAGGCTCCGGGTCCTGGCCGAACCTTGCAGCAGCAAGGTGGAAGCCTTCCAATTGCTCCGCGCCCTGGCCACGCCGGTGGACCTGGTCTGGGTCATCGGCTGCGAAGAGAGCCTCTGCCGCTTTAGTGAAGGGAGCCACCGGGCCGGCAACCGTATGGCCTATACCAAAAAGTACCTGGGAGAGATCGGCCTGGAGCCCGCCCGGGTGGCCCGGTCCGTGGTCACCCCCGGCGATCAGTCCGCCCTGGCCGCGATTGTCTCGGAAATCCAGGACCGCTTCCAGGCCTTGGGCCCCAGTCCCCTGCGCCGGGCTCCGGACGCGGCGGCCCGCCGCTCTGCGCCTTAAAGGAGGTCCTCTTGCCCGCCAAGTATCATATTCATATGCGCCGGGTGCCTCCCCGTTTCAGCCCCCTGGCCAAAAACACCATCATCGATTGGGGCGAAGGCTGCCTGCGGTGCGCCCGTTGCGTCAAAGAGCAATGCCCGGTGGACGCCTACCGCAAGCGGGGCTTTGACCGCAGCCAGTTCGTGGACACCATCGACGAGATGTGCCGGGACTGCTACCGCTGCGTCCAAGGCTGCCCCCGGGAATTGATTTATAAGGCGGGCAATCCCCAGTACCGCCACTTGGGCGATGAATACTGGACCCCGGAGATCCTGGCGGCCACCTGGTACCAGGCGGAGACCGGCAAGATCCCGGTCTCCGGCGCGGGCTACGGCGGTCCTTTCACCGGCCCCGGGTTCGACTCCATCTGGACCGATATGTCGGAAATCGTCCGCCCCACCCGGGACGGCATCCACGGCCGGGAGTATATCAGCACCAGCATCGACCTGGGCCGCAAACCCATGTTCCTGACCTTCGACGAGCAGGGGGAACTGGCCTGGTCCGTTCCTCCCCTCCTGGAACTGCCCCTGCCCATCCTGCTGGCCCAGCCGTCCTTGGGCGCCAGTCCCCGGGGTATGCAGGAAATCATCGTCCAGGCCGCGCATCATCTGGGGACCTTGGCCCTCCTGGCCCGGGACCGCCTGGTGCCGGTGCCCGCGGAGGCCGTGGGCCTGCTCATGCCCTCCTACTCCACCGGTTCCCTCAACCTGGATGATCCTCTCCTTTCCCAGGTGCGGGCCCTGGAAATTCTGGATCAGCCGGGGGTCCTGGAGCAGGTGGAAGCCCTGAAAAAACGCTATCCGGAAGTGATTGTCAGCATCAAGGTCCCCGGAGACGAAAAAGTGGTCACCCGGGTGGCGGAGCTGACCGCGGCCGGCGCCGAGATTATCCACATCTACGCCTCGGAACGGGCCCGGGGCCTGGGAGAGTTCCAGGACCTGCATCTGAAGGACCTGATCCGGCGCTGCCACTTGCGTCTGGTGGAGGACCAGCTCCGGGACACGGTCACCTTGCTGGTGAGCGGCGGCATCGCCCTGGCGGAGCACGTGGCCAAGGCCATTATTTGCGGCGCGGACGGGATCATCGCCGACCTGCCCCTGCTCCTGGCCT
The DNA here is from genome assembly GCA_040757175.1 of Thermodesulfobacteriota bacterium. Classification (GTDB taxonomy): domain Bacteria; phylum Desulfobacterota; class Desulfobaccia; order Desulfobaccales; family 0-14-0-80-60-11; genus SURF-52. The sequence continues at coordinate 6,550 of JBFLXM010000030.1, read as the reverse complement.
TGGAGTGCCGCCTCTGCCGTCAATGCACCAAAGGGGGCAAGTGCCCGGTGGAGATCGACCAGCTCAACGTCAAACGGGGCGCGCAGCGGCTGGTCAACCTCATGGGCGCCTGGAACAACCAGCTCCTGGAAATCCTGGGGGCCATGGGCATGCGGGAAGTGCGCCGGCTGCGCGGCGAAGTGGGCCGGGCCATGTTCCTGGAAGACCTGGAAAAGGAGATCTTCGCCCCCCTCTTTGCCCAGCGGGAGGGCGAACTGAAGCGGGAACCGACTTAAAAGACGGTTTTCGGTTTTCAGTTTTTAGTTTTTAGTGAAAAACCTGGAAACTGAAAACTTGATCTCTAGATCTCGTTCCCAAGCTGTGCTTGGAAACGCAATTTTGGCCCAAGCTGAGCTTGGGCGGGCTGGTCAGGGCATTGCCTGATCACCATCTATATTGTATTTCCCTCGCAAAGCACAGCTTTGCAGACAATTGGGTTCCCAAGCACAGCTTGGGAACCAGAATAAAAAGATCAACCTATGACTTATTTGCATTTTTTTCTTTTAACCGAAAACCGAAAACTGAAAACTGAAAACGGTATTTAAAATGGCCAAGCCGAAAAAAGTAATCGCGCTGCCCACCACCGCCCCGGGCCAACCCTGGGAGCCGGTGCACACCCCGGGCCGTTTCCGCAACACTTTGAGCAAGTACCGGGTCTACCGCAGCGAATCCAAGTGCGTCAAATGCGGCAAGTGCGTGGAACTCTGCCCCTACCGCGTCTTCACCAAGGCCGGCAACTACCTGCGGCGGCCCCAGAGCTATCTCTGCCTGGGGTTTGCCTGCCAGAAAAAGCCCTTCCATTGCGTGGCCAACTGCCCGGGGCAGGCCCTCAAGGTCAGCCTGCATCCGGTTTATAACACCCTGGGTGATTGCCGCTGGAACGGCGACCTGTTGCTGAGCACCTGGTGGCAGGCGGAATGGGGCAACCTCCCCTACACCGACCTGGAGTTCCGCACCGGGGGTTCCGGCGGCGGCTTCGACCGCCTCCGCTTCCTCTTCCCCCCCCGCCGGGGCGGCAAGAAAATCAGCCACCAGGACATCTCCCTGGAGGTGGATATCAACCGCCGGGGCGACGGCCGCCCCCAGATCCGGGTAAGCGTCCCCTGGTACGGCGGGGGCATGTCCTTCGGCTCGGTGTCCATCAACACCATCCTCTCCCGGGCCCAGGCCGCCAAGACCTTCAACACCCTGGTCTCCACCGGTGAAGGGGGTTATCCCGAAGAACTTTACCCCTTTGACGACCACATCGTCACCCAGGTGGCCACCGGCCTCTTCGGCGTCCGGGAGGACACCCTGCAACGGGTGCGGATGATCGAATTTAAATACGCCCAGGGGGCCAAACCCGGCCTGGGCGGCCACCTCCTGGGGGACAAAGTCACCCCCGCGGTGGCCCGGATGCGGGAATCCGTCACCGGCAGCGCCCTGTTCTCGCCTTTCCCTTTTCACAGCGTCTATTCCGTGGAAGACCACAAGAAGCACATCGACTGGATGAAGGAGATCAATCCCAAAGCCCTGGTGGCGGTGAAGGTCTCCACCCCCACGGACGTGGACATGGTGGCCGTGGGCAGCTACTACGCCGGGGCCCACGTGGTGCAGTTGGACGGCAGTTACGGCGGCACCGGCGCCGCGCCGGACATCGCCAAGAAGAATATCGCTATGCCCGTGGAGTACGCCATTCCCAAGGTGCACCAGTTCCTCCGCAGCGAAGGCATCCGGGAGGAAGTGACCCTGGTGGCCTCCGGCGGCATCCGCAGCGCCTTCGACGTGGCCAAGGCCATCGCCCTGGGCGCGGACCTGGTGCAGATCGGCACCGCCGACCTGGTGGCCCTGGAGTGCCTGCGCTGCCACAACTGCGAAAGCGGCCGGGGCTGCGCCCGGGGCATCGCCACCACCGATCCGGAGCTGGTGGACCTGATGACCATCTCCTACGGCGCCGCCCGTATCTGCAACCTGTATTACTCCTGGAGCTGGCAACTGAAAGAAATCCTGCGCCTCCTGGGCCTCCGCAGCATCCGGGAACTGGTGGGCCGCACGGATTTGATGATGCATCTGGATTACTTTGAGCGGGATGTTGATGATGATATCCGGCAGAGGGGTTAGTTCAAAGTTCAAGGTTCAAAGTTCAAAGTTATAGGGCGGCCTGCGGCCGCAGGTAGTTTGGCTTACCTGGCACGCCCTATTAATCGAACATTAGGCAGGCAGGCGGTCCCCAATGAATGAGAAGCTTGAACTAGCTTTGGCCGTTCTGGAAGCAATGGGGAGGAAGTATATTCAAGAATTCTTAATTAAAGAAGGATGGGAACCGGATAGACTACGTTCAGATTGGTACTTTTCATTTAAATTCCTATTATCAAAACTATACATGCAGGGCAGAAACGATTCTCTCTCTGACCGATATCTTAAGAAAATGCAGGAATGTTTGGACTCATATTTCTTGCCAGATTATACAGCAAAAATAGATGCCTTGATGAAGGACCATCATATTCCTCTTGATGTAGATTGGAATAATTTTGAAATTGATAATAGCCCCTTATGGCAGCAATTTAATGAAACCATGGGCAAAACACGTGATCGCCAGATGGTTCTGGATGTTTTAAGATATATAAGCAAAATACCTGATTACAACATAGTAAACCATAGTATTAAAGAAATAGAAGACGGTAGAATCAGAGAGCACCGTGAGGACCTTAAGCATATTTGGGGCGTTGGTCCAAAGACTTCGGCCTTTTACCTGCGAGATGTTATATTCCTGTTCAATTGTGAAATACAACCAGAGGAAGCTATAGAATTACAACCTATTGATACCTGGGTTCGTCAGGTTGTAGAATCACTCCGTGATGACCAAAATTCTGAAGCTCTACTGTCAACCGAAGATTGGTTGATTCAGCATAGTGGCGGACCGAAAAAAGCCGCACTTCTAAATGCAGGAATGTGGTATTTAGGGAGAGATTCCTTCAATTTGATTATAAGACTTTTAATTGAGGGAAATATTTCTCCCGAAATGATAGAATATACATAGTAAGTTAGGGGCATTGCCCTCCATTCTTTAACCATATTTTGTATTTGTTTTTCAACTTTGAACTTTGAACCTTGCACTTTGAACTATTTATAAAATGGCTAAAATTGAACGCTTTGAAGATATTGATGCCTGGCAAAAAGGACGGGAACTAACCAAATTTATTTATAAAATTACCACCCAGGGAGATATTGCAAAGGATTTTGCTCTCAAAGACCAACTGCGTAGAGCCTCCATATCCATCATGGGCAATATCGCGGAAGGTTTTGAACGGGAAGGTAATAAGGAATTCAAGCAATTCCTCGCCATGGCAAAAGGGTCCGTCGGAGAAGTAAAATCACATTTATATGTAGCTCTGGACGCTGGCAGGATATCCCAACAGGATTTCAACCAGCTTATGGCCCTGGCCAATGAAACATCTCGTTTGATTGCTGGTTTTCTGAGGTATTTGAAAGACTCTGATCATAAGGGTAGCAAATTCAAATAACTCACTAATTTTTCTTTAACTTTGAGACTTTGAACCTTGAAACTTCTTTTGTATTTGTCTTTTCAACTTTGAACCTTGAACCTTGAACTTTGAACTATAATTCGGTGAATCCAATGAAAAATACCAACCACTATAATCACCATGGTCTCCGTCTTTGGGAAACCCGCAAAGAATTCCAGCCCCTCTATCCGCCTGATCGGATAATTAAAGGCGAAGACGAAGGCGGCTGCGGGGTCACCGGTTTCGCGGCCAGCGTCCCGGTCTCCGGCAAGCACATCTTCCAGCCCTCCATCCAGATGCACAACCGGGGGAACGGCAAAGGCGGCGGCATCGCTGCGGTGGGCCTGGACCCCGAAACCCTGGGCGTCACCCAGGAGATCCTGGACGATGATTACCTGATCCAGATCGCCTACCTGGACCCCGAGTCCCGGGCCCAGGTGGAGGCCCAGTTCATCACCCCGGTCTTCAAGGTGGACTTTGCTCAGCGCATCCCCACCATGAAAGACTGGCGGGACCTGCCGGGCCTGGAGGTGGAGCCCCCGGAGGTCTGGCGCTATTTCGTGCGGGTGAAGACGGAGGTCTTGCAACACTTCATCCAGAGCCACAAGCTCTACGGCATCCCCGCCCGCAAGGTGGAAGACGAGTTCGTGGCCCAGAACTGCTACAGCCTGAACCAGGCCTTTTATGCTTCCCTGGGGGAGAAGAAGGCTTTTGTCTTGTCCCAAGGCCGCAATATCATGATTTTAAAGATCGTGGGCTACGCCGAAGAGGCGGCCCTCTACTATAATCTCCTGGATTTCAAGGCCCACATCTGGATCGCCCACCAGCGCTACCCCACCCGGGGCCGGGTCTGGCACCCCGGCGGGGCGCATCCTTTTGCCGCGCTCAACGTAGCCCTGGTGCACAACGGCGACTTTGCCAACTATTTCGCGGTGAGCGAATATTTGAGCCAGCGCCACTTCTACCCCCAGTTCCTCACGGATACGGAAGTCGCGGTCCTGACCTTCGACCTCTGGAACCGCCTCTATGGCTATCCTCTGGAATACGTCATCGAATCCATGGCCCCCACCACGGAGCGGGATTTCGACCTGCTGCCGCCGGAGCGGCAGCGCCTCTACCGGCAGCTCCAGGCCGCCAATATCCACGGCTCCCCGGACGGCCCCTGGTTCTTCATCATCGCCCGCACGGACACGGAAAAGAATAATTTCGAACTCATCGGCATCACCGACACCTCCATGCTGCGGCCCCAGGTTTTCGCCTTACAAGACGGGGAGGTGCAGATCGGCCTCATCTGTTCGGAGAAGCAGGCCATTGACGCCACCCTGGAAAGCCTGGCCGCGGAGGACCCCCGTTTCTGCCCGGTGGCCGACCTCTACTGGAACGCCCGGGGCGGCAGCGCCACCGACGGCGGCGCCTTCATCTTCTCCCTGGAGCCCCACAACGGCCAGCGCGTCTTGACCTGTAAGGACAAGTTCGGCACCCCCAAGGTGGTGCCCTGGTATCAGCGGCCCTGGGACGCGGGCGCGGCGGCGGTGGGCGGCGAGCCGGATGAAGAATTGCAGCGCCAGGTGGCCGCGCTCCTCAAGGACGGGAGCGGCCAGGAATTTTTTCAGTGGGTCAGGGCCGGGGTGTCCCAGTGGTCTTACGTCACCTTCCGGGAGGCCTTGCAGGCCGCCGCGGCCCAGGCCAAGAAGGGCGACGGTTTCAAGGCCGCGGCCATAGGCGGCCTCACCCTGCTCCTGGACCGGCGCTACGATCCGGGGGACAAAAAACGCAGCCACCTCCTGCGGTTGCTCATGGACGCCCTGACCACCATCTTCCACGACACCCCGAAAATGGGGAAATCCCGGACCGGCCGCTACCACCGGCTGGATTGGGAGACCCGGGAGAAGCTGGCCGCGCCGCCCCGGCCGGATCACATCCTGGTCCTGGACGCGGCCGGTTTTCCCCCGGAGGGCGATGACTGCGACGCCCGGTTGCTCTGCCGGGCCTTCGAGCTGGGCTGGCGGCAATTCATCACTTACGGCTATAAAGGGCAGCGCTTCCTGGGCTGCGGCTTCGGCCCCAACACCGAGGAGGTGCGCATCGACGCCTACGGCAGCACCGGGGACTACCTGGCCTCCGGCCTGGACGGCATGACCATCCAGGTCCACGGCAACGCCCAGGACCAATTGGGCCAGATCATGAAGCGGGGCAAGCTGGTGATCCATGGCGACGTGGGCCAGACCTTCATGTACGGGGCCAAGGGCGGAGAAGTCTATATCCTGGGGAACGCCGCGGGCCGCCCCCTGATCAACGCGGTGGGCCGCCCCCGGGTGGTGATCAACGGCACCGCCCTGGACTTCCTGGCGGAATCCTTCATGGCCGGCGATCCCTTTGCCGGCGGCGGTTTTGTCGTCGTCAACGGCCTGGAGTTCGATGCCCGGGGCCGCGTCCGGGCCCAGGCCACGCCCTACCCCGGCTCCAACCTCTTCTCCCTGGCCTCCGGCGGCGCCCTCTACATCCGGGACCCCTTTGGCCAACTGGTGGATGAACAGTTGAACGGCGGGGAACTGGTGCCTCTGACCGACGCGGACTGGAACCTGATTCTTCCCTATCTCCAGGAAAACGAAAGACTTTTCGGCATCTCCATCGACCGGGACCTCCTCACCGTGGACGGCGCCATCCGCCTCCCTGCCGAGGTCTACCGCAAAGTCCAGGCCGTCAAACTCGCGGTCCTCACCCAGGTGGAGGACGACTGGGAATAAAGCAAACCTCACGCAAAGACGCCAAGGCGCAAAGACGCAAGAAAGGGCGGCCATCGGGCCGCCCTTTTTCTTGGACGCAAACAGCACCTTCCCTTCTCATACCGAGTCGCACTCTAACGACAAGAAATGGTAGCCGCAGGCTTCACGGGCTGTTGCCTAAATACATTTTCTTTGGACTGTTTTGACCACTTACTGATGGTCGGGCTGCAATCTTGGGACGTCGATTCAGAAGCAGCCAACCCAGCGGAAATAGCCTTTAGG
>JBFLXM010000029.1:0-22679 GCA_040757175.1 Thermodesulfobacteriota bacterium | reverse complement strand
GAAAACCGCACTTGTTCACAAGCTAATTTGTCAAGGAAAAAAACGCCTCCGGGAGAATTTTTTTCAAATGATGTTTACCGGTTGTCATGCAATTTCCTAACCGGACAGTGCTGGGTTCGCCCCTACATTAAATGCCTTTTTGACAGCAACAGGATAAATGCGCATATTCTGGGTTTCTATTTTTTAAGCTGACCGCTGATAGCTGACAGCTATTGTCGCAGCGGAGCCTTCAGGGAAGCGATGAAATCTCCCACCTCCTTGATCAACTCCGGCCCCTTCAGCTTCGCCACCCTCTGCACAATGGCGCTTCCCACCACCACCCCGTCCACGTAAGGAGCCAGGTTTTGCACCTGTTCCGGGGAAGAGATGCCGAAGCCCACGGCCAGGGGGCATTTCACCAGGGAGCGGACCTCCTGCAGCGCGGCTACCAGCTCCCCGGGCAGGGCCTGGCGCGCGCCGGTGATGCCGGTGACCGAGACGTAATACAAAAACCCTCGGGTCAGATGCCCCGCTTTCTTGATGCGCGCCGCGCCGCTGGTGGGCGCGGCCAGGAAGATGGGGGCCAGGCCCGCGTTCAGAGCGGCCTGGCGCCACGGTCCGGCCTCCTCCAGGGGCAGGTCCGGGATGATGAAGCCGTCCACCCCCAGTCGTTTGGCCTCCTGCGCGGTGCGCTCCAGGCCGTACTGCAGAATGGGGTTGTAATATCCCATTAAGATCAGGGGAATCTCCGTTTGTTGGCGTAATTCTCCCGCCAGTTTCAGGACTTCCTGGAGGTGCGTTCCCCCTTTCAAGGCCCGGTTGCTGGCCGCCTGGATGGTGGGGCCGTCGGCCAGGGGATCGGAGAAAGGGATGCCCAGCTCCAGCAGGTCCGCACCCCTCTTGGCCATCTCCAGGGCCAGGGCCTTGGTGGTCTGTAGATTCGGATCACCCGCGGTGATAAAAGGGATGAGGGCCTTTTCGCCCTGCTTTTTGAGCTTCCGGAATACCGCTTCAATGCGCGTCACCAGACACCTCCAAAGCTTCGGATACAGCCTCCATATCCTTGTCCCCCCGGCCGGAGAGATTGACAATGATGATGTCGTCCGGCCCGTATTGGGGCGCGAGTTTTTGCAGATAAGCCACCGCGTGGGCGCTCTCCAGGGCCGGCAGGATACCCTCGGTGCGGGAGAGCAACTTGAACCCTTCCAGGGCTTCCGTGTCGGTCACCGCCACGTACTCCGCCCGGCCCGTATCCTTGAAGAAGGAATGCTCCGGCCCCACCCCGGGATAATCCAGCCCCGGGGCCAGGGAATGGGCCTCCTGGATGTTGCCCCAGGGGTCCTGGAGGAGATAGCTGAACGCGCCGTGGAGCACCCCTTTGCTCCCCGCCACCAGGGTGGCGGAATGATGCCCCGTTTGCAGACCGTGGCCCGCGGCCTCCACCCCCACGAAGCGCACCTCCTCCTGCACGAAGGCATGGAAGAGCCCCATGGCGTTGCTGCCGCCGCCCACGCAGGCCACCAGGCAGTTAGGCAGGCGGCCCTTGTCCCGGCGCAATTGGGAGCGGGCTTCCCGGCCGATGACCGCCTGAAAATCCCGGACGATCATGGGATAGGGATGGGGCCCCCCCACCGAGCCCAGGACATAGTGGGTATGGCGTACGTTGGTGACCCAATCCCGGATGGCTTCGTTCATGGCGTCCTTCAGGGTGCAACTGCCGGACTCCACCGGGATCACCCGGGCCCCCAACAGGCGCATGCGGATGACGTTAAGCCGCTGGCGGCGGATGTCCTCAGTGCCCATGTAGATGTCGCACTCCTGCCCCAGTAGGGCCGCCACTGTAGCCGTGGCCACCCCATGCTGGCCCGCGCCGGTTTCGGCGATAATCCGCCTTTTCCCCATGCGCCGGGCCAGCAAACCCTGGCCCAGGGTATTGTTGATCTTATGCGCGCCGGTGTGGGCCAGGTCTTCCCGCTTGATATAAACTTTAGGCCCGGCCAGGGCCTCCGTCAGATGCCGGGCAAAATACAGCGGTGTAGGCCGGCCCACGTAATGCTGCAAATACCAGCTCACCTCCCGGCGGAACTCCATATCCCGGCTGATGCGCCGGTAGGCCTCCTCCAACTCCAGGAGCGCCGGCATCAAGGTCTCGGGAACGAACTGACCCCCGTAAGGGCCGTAACGGCCATGTCGATCTGGTAACAATTGAACCTCCTTTTGTCAGTATCAGTGATAAGTGGCAAGTAATAAGTAATAAGTAATAAGTGATGTATAGTATTCAGATTCAGGTATCATCTATCAGAAATTCATTTGGTTCTTCCTTAATAACTAAATATCCCTGCTTGCAAAATAAGTGGGATTTTGCCATCATGGCATTTAGCATTCGACCTATTTCTTCAAGCTGCGTCTCTAAAACTTCTCTTTCGTTTTTAGAAATATATTCACAAGCAATGGTTACATCGAGCCAATGCTGAGTTTCTACTCGCTCTGCATCAGCATCCGTCAACTTGCTAACGAAATGTTTTTCATAACGCCTTTTTCCCCAGGCCTCCGCGATTTGAGCCCCTATGGACCTTGAACTCCGTCTTATCTGATCGGTAAGAGAATAAACTTCTTCTTTGGGAAATTTTCTAGATATATCAAAGATTCTTTTTGCCACTTCATTTGCTTTCCGATAAACCAGCAATTCTCTGAAACTACGAACATATCGAGCATTTTTCATTTTACTGACCATTAATTACTGATTATTAATTTTATTCACTTACCACTTATTACTTATTACTTATTACTGGCCAGACCTGACTTTTGCAAAGAAAGCGCGCAGCTTCTCCGGGTCTTTCTTCCCCGGGTAAGCTTCCACGCCGCTGGCCACGTCCACGGCCTGGGGTTGAGCCGCGGCGATAGCCTGGGCCACGTTTTCCGGGGTCAGTCCCCCGGCCAGGATGATGGGGCCGTATTTCCGGGCCTCCCGGGCCAGGTCCCAGTCGAAAACCTCGCCGGTGCCGCCCACCACCCCCTTTTTATAAGTATCCAGAAGGAAGGCCTGGGCTGCCCCTTGGTAATCATGGAGCCGCTCCAGGGAAGCGGCGTCCCGGATGCGAAAGACCTTGATTACCCGGCGGTCCAGAGCCCGGCAATACTCCGGCGTCTCTTGGCCGTGGAGTTGCAGCCAATCCAGGCCCAAATGTGCGGCCAAATCTTTGACCTTGGCCGCGTCCTCATCCACGAACACCCCCACGGTGGTCACGAAAGGGGGCAATTGGGCGATAATGGCCCGGGCCGCGTCCGGCTCCACCGAGCGGGGGCTGGGGGGATAAAAGATGAACCCCAGGGCGTCCGCGCCCAATTCCGCCGCCAGCAGAGCGTCTTCCAAATTGGTAATGCCGCAGATTTTTACGCGTACCATGTCTTTTATTTTAGGTGTCTTTACTGACTGCTTTTGTAAATTCCTGGTAATAAAACTTCGAACGTTCTTCATCACCTAAAGCGACATCCAAAAGTACCTGCAACATTGCTATTGGTCCCGGAGTGATATGAGATTCATCGATTTCCATATCAGAAAAATCTTCATCAGTCGGAATTTCCACATTCAGTATCCACCAAACTTCAATTTTATTTAACGAGCGTATCAATTCACCAAATGTGTCAAGGTGTCGCAATTGAACACCTTTATTAATTAATTCTGTAAGCTCATGTGCCAATTCGTTCCTGCATTTTTTGATATGCTCGAAACTTTCTAAATCATTACTATCAATAACTCCATTTTCAATAAGCCATGACAGCGATGCATAGATTGGGCTCTTATTACGTGTGAGTATTTCGCATTTATATTTTTCGCTTTCATTAGGCCCTTCTTTGGTCCATTTATCTGCAAAAAAAATTCTTTATGTGCCCAACTATACTATCTTTCAATATTTCATAATAAGCAATGTACAAGGATGCCAAAATAAGATTCTGGCGCAAAATATCAGGGTTTAAGAACCTCTCCCAAGCTAAACGAGTCGTTTCTTTCATTGATCAAAATTATTTTGCAATATAAGGGTACATATTGATTAATATATCCCTCCACAAACTCCCTTAGCTTCTTCCCCGGGTCCCCCGAAGTCACCAATGTTTCGCCTATGAGAAAGCCTTTAATGCCCGCGGCCTCCAGGCGTTCGATATCCGCCCCGGGTCTTGAGGCCCGACGCAGCCACCAGGGTTCAGGAAATCTTTTTCTGTATTGGCCGCATTCCTAATAGAGTACGCATTACATAAACCCTTCTTACTATAATATCATAAATCGCTATAATAATTATAAAAGATAATATATTGATGATTGCAAATTTAGTAATCAAGTGAAGCTCAGTTTTCACAACGTAATATCCCAAGACTATTATAACAGTCTGGTGAATAATATATATCGGTAGCACAGCTTCACTTGTATAATCCAGAAAATGGTTGCTGAAATTTAAGCTTCTCTGCGCAAAACCCAATAATACTATTAACCAACACAATGTAGCCAAGGAATTAAGACCAAGTTGCGCTATGTTCGGCAGATTATAGCCATTAACGAATCTGTAGCCTAAAAAATACAAGCCGAGGTAACAGATGGAAATAGCCACACCTGCAACCAACGCTACATTAAGATTCCGTTCCAGAGATTCCTGAAACCAAGGGAATATGTAGAACAGAACCCCGTATAAAAAAATGAAGAGCATGAACAGAATACGGGCCCAATCCGAGACAATATTTTGTGGTCCCGGATATGGGACCTTCAACGTCATCTGGATTATGGCCAGCGGCAGGCACAATAAAAAAATGCGGCGGCCTTTAGCCAGCCAGGCATAAAAGCTTTCCAGGATGGCTACCCCCCGGCCCGCTTTCCAGCTCAATATTAACGGCAGAACGGCTACCGAAATTACAAAGAGGTAAAAAAGAAACCACAGGTGATTCCAGGTCAAATTCACTTCAGGAAAATCGCCCTTGACTAGATGAGAATAAAAATCAAAATAATTGCCGCTGAACCCTAACTTTTGAATCCTTTCATAAAATGTTTGGGGTGGAACGATTACCAGTATGCCAAACACCAAAGGAACAATAAGCCGTAGGAAACGTTCCTTGATATAGGCAGACGGGGGACGTTTCTTTAAGGCAAACCAGGTGGATGCACCAGCCAACAAGAAAAACAGAGGCATATGCCAGTTATCGATAAATCCCATAATAGTAGTAATTCCAGTGCTGGTGACGTTGTTTTTGATATGAAAATCAATATTCGCAAAAATTGCGCCAGTATGATAGGGAATTAACAGCATGACAGCCAATACTCTCAGCCAATCCAGGTAATAAAGCCGCTCTTTTATTAATTGACTCTGCATAATAGAAATGTTGGGCAGGCGAGTCGGCCTTTTATGGTGGGCCATGCCCACCCTACTTAATCCCCTCTGCCGATAAACTCCCGCAGCTTCGCGCCCGGGTCCCCGGAAGTCACCAGGGTCTCGCCGATGAGAAAACCCTTAATGCCCGCGGTCGCCAGGCGCTCGAGATCCGCCCGGGTTTTCAGGCCCGACGCGGCCACCAGGGTGACTTCCTTAGGCGCCAGAGGCGCCAGCTCCAGGGCCCGGTCCGGGTACATCTTGAAGGTGTGCAGGTCCCGGGAATTGATGCCGATGAGCCGGGCCCCGGCGCTAAGCGCCATATCCATTTCCTCTTTGGTGTGGACCTCCACCAGGGCCTCCAGGCCCAGGGAGCGGGTGAGCAGCAGCAAGGCCCGAAGCTGCCCCGGCGCCAACAGGCTGACGATGAGCAGCAGGGCGTCCGCGGCCAGGGCCGCGGATTCGTACACCTGCACCGGCTCCAGGATGAAGTCCTTGCGCAGGATGGGAATTTTTATAACCGGCCGCATCCGGGGGATGAACTCCGGATCGCCTTTGAAGTATTTCATCTCCGTCAGCACCGACAGGGCCGCGGCCCCGTTATCCTGGTAAACCTGAGCCAGCTCCACCGGGTCCCAGTCCATGGCGAACTCCCCCTTGGAGGGGGAGGCCCGCTTGATCTCGGCGATGATGGCCGGGCCTGGGGGCGCGTCCAGCGCGGCTTTGAGGCTCAAAGGCGCGGGCCGGGCGGCGATGGCCGCCTGAAAACGCGCGGTGGCCTCCGGCGTGAAGAGCGCCTCCGATTCCTTCAGCTTATGCGCCACAATTTTTTCCAGAAAGTTCATCTTTGCCTTTCAATGATTCACCACAGAGGCACAGAGAGCACAGAGTTACACAGAGGAGAGTTTTATTTGTGCCTTGGCTCTGCCAAGGCACAAAAATATCTTCTCTGTGAATCTCTGTGTCCTCTGTGTCTCCGTGGTTAATCTTTTATTTTATCCAAAGCTTTTGCTCTTCTCGATCAAGGCCTCCAGCTTGCCCAGGGCCTTGCCGGATTTGATACATTCCCGGGCCAGGGCGATGCCCCCGGGAAAATCGGGGCTGAGGCCCGCGGCCATGAAGACCGCGGCCGCGTTCAGGGCCACCATATCTTCCTTGGGCCCGCCGCCGCCTTCCAGGACCTGGCGGACGATGCGGGCGTTTTCGAAGACGTCCCCGCCCTTGATGTCCGCCAACGCGGCCCGCTGCAAGCCGAACTCTTCCGGGGTGATATTGTAGGTGCGCACCTGGCCGTCCTGGAGCTGGCTCACCCGGGTGGGGCCGACGATGCTGATTTCGTCAAAGGAACCTTCTCCAAAGACCACGAAGGCGCTGCGGGAACCCAGGCGGCCCAGCACCTTCGCCAGGGGCTCCGTGAGCGCGGCGTCGTAGACCCCCAGCACCTGGACGTTGGCCCCCGCGGGGTTGGTCAGCGGCCCCAGGATGTTGAAGATGGTGCGGATGCCGATCTCCCGGCGGGGGCCGATGGCGTAGCGCATGGCCCCGTGGAGCTGGGGCGCGAAGAGGAAGCCGATGCCCACTTCCTGGACGCATTGGGCCACCTGCTCCGGGGTGAGCCCCAAATTGATCCCCAGGGCCTCGATGACGTCCGCGGAGCCGCAGCGGGAGGAGACCGCGCGGTTGCCGTGCTTGGCCACCTTCAGCCCCGCGCCCGCGGCCACAAACGCGGTAATGGTGGAGACGTTGAAGGTGTGGGTGGCGTCCCCCCCGGTGCCGCAGGTGTCCACCACCGTCTCCAGGTCCACGTTGATCTCGTCCCGGTCCAGATCCACCAGGCCGTCGCCCACGGGGATGCGGGTGGCCTTGGCCCGCATCACTTTGGCCGCGGCGGTGATCTCCGGGACCGTCTCCCCTTTCATGCGCAAGGCGGTGATAAAGGCCCCGATCTGGGCCTCGGTGGCCTCCCCGGTCATGATAATGTCCATGGCCCGGATCATCTCCTCTTCCGTCAAATCCTGGCGGGTGACTACTTTGTAGATGGCTTCTTTGAGCATATTTCCCTCACTATTTAAATTGCGTATACACCGCGGCCAGGGCTATGGGAATCAAAATCCAGCCCGCGATTTTATGAAAATGATAGTACAGCAAAGTGCCGAAAGAGATTTGGGAAATCTGCCATAATCGGGCCAGGCCCAGGTCCACTCCCGGCAGAAATTCATCCAGGCTGAGGAAGAAACGGATCACCCCGGTCTTCCTGCGGTCGCCGTTCAGCAGCCAGCCCCAGCCCCCCACGAAGGAGGGGTCGAAATTCTTGGGATCAAAGAAAAGCATGCCTAACAGAACAATGGAAAAACTGATCCACAGGGTGCGGCTGGGCTTGCGCCCGTAACCCGCGAGCAGGTCCCAAAAAATAAAGGTGGCCAGGTTGGTGGGCCGCCACCATTTTTGCAAGATTTCCCGGCGCTTTCCCTGGATAAAGACCTCATCGGCCCGGTCCTTTTCGCCCCGGCGCTGGAAATAGGATTCCAACTGGCTGTAATTCTGGGTGTTGAACCGGCTGATTTGCAGCAAATCCAAAAGCTTCAGCCAATCCTGGGGCTTTTCCTCGGCCACGTTATCCCGGGCATGGAGGGCCTGGTAGGTCATTTCATCCAGCCACACCCGGTTCCGGGTCTGGGGCCAGGCCACCTTGATCAGCATCAGGATGAAAAAGCTGCTGCTGTCCAGACGGGCTTCGTCCTTGAGACGCACGTTGTCCAGAAACGCCAGGTCCTTGGCGGTCAATTTTTTGGCCGAGAGCTTGTCCACCTCCAGGTTCCGGAGGTCCAGGACCCGCTCCACCACCGCGTAGTCCAGAGTCAGTGCTTTATAGCTGATGATCTGGGCCGGTTCGGAGTTCCCCAAAAACAGGTCCCGGAACTGGGCCATGGCCAGGGAGACCCCGCCCTGGGACTTGAGGCCGGTGAACAGGCCCATCTGCCCCACCTTCAGGTTGACCAGGTAAACCGGGGCCTGGGGATGGCGGAATTGGGCGTTGATGGCATTGAAATCCCCGCCCACCTCGGTGCCGTCAAAAAACGCCTGTTTTTCAAAAACGCTGTTAAAGATGACGAAGTTGCCCTTAACCCGCATGCGGCTGCAAAAGGTGTCGGCCTGAAAGAGGGCCTGGGAAAAATCCGCGTCGCTCCCCACCTGGAGATTGGTGAACTGGGCCCCCAGCTTCCCGGTGAACCTAACTTCCCGGGCGCTGAGGCGGCCCTGGATGTTCGCGCCCTCAAAGAACGTCCCCCCTTGAAACTCGGTCCCGTTGAAAGACGCGTCGCTCTCCACTTTCATGCCGTTGAACATGGCCATGCCGGTAATGATGGAGCCGTCCAGGGACAGGGATTTTTTGAACAGGGCGTAGCCGCAGTCCAGCCCGGCCGGAAAGCGGCAGGCCTGGAGTTCCACCGCTTGGGCTATTTCCGCAGAGCGCAGGCTGACATAATCCGGGATCACCGCGTTCTTGATGGACACGCCCCGGCGGTGGGCCTTGAAGCCCGACATCTCCCCGGTAAGCAGGGCCTCCAGGAACCGGCCCCGCAAGTGGCGGGATTTCTCCTCCGGGCCGAATTTTTCCCTGAGGTCCGCGGTGAAGCCCCCGGCCACCTGCTGCATCACCCAGGTCTCCTGGGGGCTCAGCCCCTGGGCCCGGGCCGCTCCACTCATTAACCCGGCCAGGATGAAAACCGGTATTAGCGCCAATAACACCCGTTTGCCCACGGCCTTTCCTCCAAATGCGGCTTTCCTTTGCCACTCTTTGCCGGACCTATTGTCAAAGCCAGTTGCTTTACTCCCTGTTCTTATCCCCCCCTTTGAAAAAGGGGGGTTAGGGGGGATTTGATAAGCGCCTGAAATCCCACTAAATCCCCCTTTTTCAAAGAGGGATTTTAGATACCTTTGTGTTCTTCTGAGTCTTGAATTTCCATATAAAGATAATTTTCAACAACCTGTTATTGCAGGTTTATCGGAGCTCTTCCCTTTTAGTTGCCTGGCCGCTGCCACCCCGGCCTGAAGGGCTTTCTTATTCAGTTCCTCCGTGCCCCTGGGCACCCGGGCCAGGACCGCCTTTTCCAGGCTCTCCAGGGTGACCGCGCCGCTCAAGGCAGCCAACGACCCCAAGGCCACGATATTGGCCACCATCTCTTTGCCCAATTCCCGGGCGATGCGGGTAAAGGGAATAGCAATGAACCGGTCCAGGGGCACTTCCGGCACCAGGGCTGCGTCCACGATGAGCAGGCCCTCCGGTTTCAGGTCGGCCAGATAGGTGTCCAGGGACTTCTGGTTCATAGCCAGGAGCACGTCCGGCTGGATGGCCTGGGGATAGTCGATCTCGCGGTTGCTGATCACCACTTCCGCCTTGGAGGCCCCGCCCCGGGCCGCGGGCCCGTAGCTCTGGGTCTGGCAGACGAACTGGCCGTCATAAAGGCCCGCGGCCTCCGCCAGGATGATCCCCGCCAGGATCAACCCCTGGCCCCCGGCCCCGGCCAACCTTATTTCAAATCGCGTGCTCATGCGCTATCCGAAAGATTAAAGACTTCATCACAGAGACACGGAGAGCACAGAGTTCCACAGAGATTAAAATATTTATTTGTGCCTTGGCGGAGCCAAGGCATAAATAATTTTTCTCTGTGAACCTCTGTGTCCTCTGTGCCTCTGTGGTAAATCATTTTGCCTTAGCCGCCTCCCGGATGCGGCGGTATTCCTGGGTATAGATGGGCAGGTCCCGGTCCACCAGGGTGCCGATGGTGATTTTGCCCGCCAGTTCCTCCGGGGTCATGGTTTTCGCTTTTTCCACCCGCACCGCCATTTCCTTTTGCCGGCGCATCATCTCCACCGGGCCGCCCAGCTTGTTTTTCAGGCCGAACTGGGTATGGCAGTGGCTGATGACCTCCACCACTGCGAAGCCCCTTTTCAAAATGGCCGCTTCCATCAATTGATCCAGCAGGTTGGCGTGGTAGACCGTGCCCCGGCCCACCATGGCCGCGCCCGCGGTCACCGCCAGTTCGGCGATGGAAAAGGGGTGTTCGATATGGCCGTACAGGGAAGTGGTGGTCCGGCTGCCGTAAGGCGTGGTGGGGGAGTACTGGCCCCCGGTCATGCCGTAGATGTTGTTGTTGATGATAATGGCCGTGAGATTCAGGTTGCGCCGGGCCGCGTGGATAAAATGGTTGCCGCCGATGGCCGTGGCGTCGCCGTCGCCCATGACCACGATGACCTGGAGCCTGGGGTTGGCCAGCTTCACCCCGGTGGCGAAGGTCAGGGCCCGGCCGTGGGTGGTGTGCAGGGTGTTGAAATCCACGTACACGCTCATGCGCCCGGAACAGCCGATGCCGGAGACCAGGACGATTTCGTCTTTGGTAAAGCCGGTGCGGTCAATGGCCCGGATCAGCGCGCCCAAAACTATGCCATTCCCGCACCCCGGACACCAGACATGGGGGAACTTCTTTTCGTGGCGCAGGTACTTATGGATGAGTTGGGTAATTTCGGCCATGTTTTGAGCTTTCAACTTTCAGCGGTCAGCTTTCAGCTTTTGGTTTTTGGTTTCCGGTGGGGCTGGCCTCCGTGCCCGCCATCAATCACATTCCCTCGTTCCCAAGCTTTGCTTGGGAACGCCAATTTTCCATCCAAGCTCTGCTTGGATACCTTATTCCTAAGGTTACTCCCAACTATGTTCGGGGTCCGGCAGGAAGACGATGAAGTCCGATTCCGAGGTTTGCACCCGCACCAGCCAGCCGCCGGGCACCTTGGTGCGATAAAGACCCCGCTTGGCGATCCAACTGATGCCTTCCTGTTTGACTTCCTCCCATACTACCGTCACCACGGCCATTCTCCTTTTCTTTCGTGGCCAATCATGTAGGGTGGGCACTGCCCACCTTCTTTCTTATCTAATGGTGCGTAAGACGCACCCTACATCCTCACCAACCTCTCCAAAATCTCCCCGGGCGTCATCAAATCCCCATCGATCCGGTTCAACGTCTCTACCTTGGTCCGCCCCTGGTTCACCCGTTTCACTTCCCGGGACATCTGCCCCAGATTCAGCTCCGGCACCAGCGCGGCCCGGACTTTTTGCAGGTGCGGTTCCACCAGTTGCCGGGGGAAGGGCCAGAGGGTGACCAGTTGCAGTAGACCCGCCTTGATCCCCCGTTCCCGGGCCTCCCGGACCGCCCTTTTGGCGGACCGGGCCACGGAGCCGTAGGCGATGACCAGCACCTCCGCGTCTTCCGTCATTTCTTCCTTAACCATCATAATGTCACCGAAATGCTGGTTGATCTTGCGGAAGAGCCGGTTCAGAAAAGGCACGATCTCGTCGGGGCGCTCAGTGGGAAAGCCCCGCACGTCGTGGATCAGGCCGGTGACGTGGTAGCGGTAGCCATCCCCGAAGATGCCCATGGGGGGCACACCGCTGGCGGTGTCCGCGTAGGGGATGTACCAATCCGGGGGCACCGTGGGTTTAAGGCGTTCCACCACCTCCAGTTCCCCGGGCGCGGGCAGCACGATCTTTTCCCGGGTGTGGGCCACCACTTCGTCGGTCAGGAGAATCACCGGGGTGCGGTATCTTTCCGCCAGATTGAAGGCCCTGACCGTGAGGTCGAAACACTCCCGGGTGGTGGCCGCAGCCAAAACGATGATGGGGTGGTCGCCGTGGGTGCCCCAGCGGGCCTGCTGCACGTCCCCCTGGCTCACGTGGGTGGGCAGCCCGGTGCTGGGCCCGCCCCGCATGACGTTAACGATGACGCAGGGCACTTCCGCGGCCACCGCGAAACCCAGATTCTCCTGCATCAGGGAAAACCCGGGGCCGCTGGTGGCGGTCATGGCCTTGGCCCCGGCCAGGGACGCGCCGATGATGGCTCCCATGGACGCGATTTCGTCCTCCATCTGGATGAAGGTGCCGCCCACTGCCGGCAGGCGCAGGGCCATGGCCTCGCTGATCTCCGTGGCCGGGGTGATGGGATAGCCCGCAAAAAAGCGGCAGCCCGCGTAAATCGCGCCTTCCATCACGGCTTCGTTGCCCTGGAGCAGGCGGGGTTGTCCGGTTGCAGTATTCATAGGCTGCTCTAAAGACTAACCACAGAGACACAAAGAGCACAGAGGGGCACAGAGTATTAAAGCTATGTTTGCCTTGGCTCTGCCACGGCAAACATATTTTTTCTCTGTGAACCTCTGTGTCCTCTGTGTCTCCGTGGTGAATCTTTTCATTTTCAGTCCGCCTCTTCCGCCGCCTTTTTGGCCGCCAGTTCCCTCACGCAGAGGGCGAAGTCCGGACAATGCAGTTCGCACCAGCCGCAGCCGGTGCAGCGTTTGGCGTCGGATACGACCGGCTCCCCGGCTGCGTTCATCTTGATGCATTTTTTCGGGCAGAACTCCGCGCAGATGCCGCAGCCCTTGCACCAGTCCCGGAAGATGTCGATGACATATTCCTTTTTCAGGCCCTCTTCCGGGGATTCCGGCGGAGAGATATCATTCCCGGAGGGGGCCGCGGCAGAGGGTTCTCTCTCCCCCTTTTTTTTCTTTCCCGACACAGTTGCTTCCTGATCCATCAATTCGCTCTCAAGGGAGGTGTTATGGTTACCCTCTTTTATGTATGTTTTTGCAGGAGGGGGTTTGGGGGAACCTCACTTTTTCCCAAAAAGCGGGGTTCCCCCAATAATGCCCACCTCACCCCCGTTGCCGCATCAGGAAATTCCGTAAAATGTTCATCCCTTCCGTGGTCAAAATGGACTCCGGATGAAACTGCACCCCAAAGATGGCGAATTGCTTATGGCGCAGGCCCATGATCTCCCCCACCGCGGTCTGGGCCGACACCTGCAAACAGTCCGGCAGGTTGTCCCGGTTGACGATCAGGGAATGGTAGCGGGTGGCCTCGAAAGGGGAGGGGATGCCCTGAAAGATGTCTTTGCCCTCGTGATAGATGAGGGAGGTCTTGCCGTGCATCAGCCGGGGGGCCCGGATGACCTCGCCGCCGAAGGCCGCGCCGATGGCCTGGTGTCCCAGGCAGACCCCGAGGATGGGGAGGCGGCCCGCGAAATGGCGGATCGCGGCCAGGGAAATCCCGGCCTCGTTGGGAGAACAGGGGCCGGGGGAGATCACCAGCCAGGTGGGCCGCAGCTTCTCCAACCCTTCCAGGTCGATCCGGTCATTGCGGTGCACCGCCACCTCCACCCCCAACTGGCCGAAGTACTGCACCAGGTTATAGGTAAAGGAATCGTAATTGTCGATCATTACTAACATGTTTACTCCTTAACACAACTGCGCCTGATTATCACTTCCAATCTCGGGCAGGGAAATTCCGTCCCTACTTATGTTTTGGCAGGAGGGGGTGTGGGGGAACCTCACCTTTGAAAAAAGGTGGGGTTCCCCCACATTCATCTCACACTAACCCCTCTTCCGCCCGCTCCAGGGCCCGGGTCAGGGCCATGGCCTTGTTCACGGTCTCCTGGTATTCCTTAGCCGGGTCGGAGTCGGCGACAATGCCCGCGCCCACCTGCAGGTAGATGCGGCCCCCATGAATATAAAAACTGCGGATGGTGATACAAAAATCCAGGTTGCCGCTGAAGCTGAGGTAGCCCACCGCGCCGGCGTAGGGGCCCCGGCGGGTGGGCTCCAGTTCCTCGATGATCTCCATGGCCCGCACCTTGGGCGCTCCCGCCACCGTGCCCGCGGGAAAGGTGGCTTTGAGCACCTCCAGGCCGTCCCGGTCCGGGGCCAACTCCCCTTCCACCTGGGAGACGATGTGCATGACGTGGGAATAGCGCTCCACGGTGAAGAGTTCCGGAACCCGGACGCTCCCCACCTTGGAGACCCGGCCCACATCGTTCCTACCTAAGTCCACCAGCATGAGGTGTTCGGCCCGCTCCTTGGGGTCCGCCAACAGTTCCACCTCCAGGGCCTGGTCCTCCTCCGGGGAGGCCCCCCGGTGGCGGGTGCCGGCAATGGGCCGGTAAATGATCTGGCCTTCCTCCAGGCGCACCAGGATCTCAGGCGACGCCCCCACCAGTTGCAGGTCCCCCAGGTCCAGATAAAACATGTAAGGAGAGGGATTGATGGAGCGCAGGGCCCGGTAGAGGTCGAAGGAGTCGTGGCGCAGCGGGGTGGAAAAACACTGGGAGAGCACGATCTGGATGGCGTCTCCCGCGGCGATGTACTCCTTGGCCCGGCGCACCATCTCCTCGAACCGCTCCTGGGTGAGGTTGGATTCCAGGGGCGCGCTCTCAGCCGTCCGGGGCGCCTCCGCCAAGGGCACCGGCTGCCGCAGGCGGCCGATGAGCGCGTCGATGGCTTGGAGCGCCCGGTCATATTGATCTTTTAAGGGGCTGTCCGGGTCCACCTGCACCAGGGCCACCACCTTGATGGTCTGGCGCAGGTTGTCGAAGATCAGGAGCTGATCGGTGAGCAGCAAACGGGCCTCTGGGATGTCGGTGGCCGGGGTCAGCTCCGGCAGCCGCTCGATGAAGCGCACCATGTCGTAACCCAGGTAGCCCACCAGCCCCCCCCAGAAGCGGGGCAGCCCAGGTGCGGGCACGGCCCGGTAATCATCCAACAAGCGGCGTAGATGAGCAAAAGGATCGGCCCCCGCGTCCAGGACCTCTTTTTCCCCCCGGCGCTGGATGGTGACTTTGCCCCCTTGCACCTGGAACATCAGGGAAGGATTGAGGCCCAGAAAACTGAAGCGGCCCCATTTTTCCCCGCCTTCCACGCTTTCAAGGAGGAAGGAGCAGCCCTCCCCCCTGAGCTTCTTGTAAGCCGCCACCGGGGTCTCCAGGTCCCCCAGGATCTCCCGGTACACCGGGATGAGATTGCCCTGGCGGGCCATCTCCTGAAACGCCGCAAAATCCGGAATAACCATGCGCTGCTCCGTTCGTTTAAAGATAATTATTTATAACCGCGGATGAACGCAGATGAACGGAGGTAAATTCATTTTTTTATTCGCGTTCATCGGCGTTCATCGGCGGTAAAAAAAAAGCCGGACCCCCTGCGGGCCACGGCTTTTATCGGTTAAAAAAAACCGGGGCCCCTCTCCGTGAGGGGCCCCGAAAATATTTACCATTGCCGGCGGACGCACCTCACGGGACCGATACGGGCCACCAGCACCAATTGTCTATCAAACCGAATACTTTATTCATCTTTGCACCTTATATAAGGTATAATAGAATTGCTTTTGATGTCAATAATTTTTCTCTGGAAAATTTTTAGTCCCTTCAGGCGAAGGAGATATCCCATGATATTCCACGTGACCTTGGAACAGGATGAAGACGGCTGGTTCGTGGTGGAATGCCCGGCCCTCCCCGGGTGTGTTTCCCAGGGCCGGGACGAGAAGGAAGCCCTGGAAAATATCAAAGAGGCCATAACCGCCTGGCTCTGGGCGGAGGATCAAAAGGCGGTAGCCGCCAAACCGCTTGAGCCTGGACAGCAACCCATCGTTGTGGCCGTTTAGCCAATAGGGGTCTCCGAGGCGATTCCTCTCGGAGACCGATAAGGATAATGACAAAATTCGGAGAACTCACCCCTACTTGTTGTACTTAGATATAGAGAATGAGGGAAACAATCTCCACAATCAGCCCGGGTAAGGGGGGGGGCGGATGGGCAGGCTTGGCAATATTTCTGGCAAAGAAGCCGTCAAGGTCTTTGAAAAGGTGGGATGGGTTCCATTAGGACAGGTAGGTAGCCACCTGGTCATGGTGAAGCCAGGTGTCCGGGTAAACCTTTCCATCCCTCAGCATAAGGAGCTCTCAGCGGGAACTTTAAGGGCACTTATCCGTAATGCTGGCATGACGGTTGAAGAGTTTTTAGAAATATTATAATATAAGTTATTGATTGATCTATTTAATTGCAATATCTTTTAGAATTTTGCTGTGCAACACCCCATTACTCGCCACAATATTAGCCGCATAAATATCATACCCCCCACCGCCGAAAGTTGTAATTCTGCCCCCCGCCTCCTCGACAATCAACACCCCCGCGGCCGTGTCCCAGGGTTTCAGGTTTTCTTCCCAGAAGCCGTCGAAGCGGCCGCAGGCCACGTAGGCCAGGTCCAGGGCCGCGGACCCGCCCCGGCGCAATCCTTGGGCCACCCCTAACACGCGGCCCAGCCGGGCCAGGGTCTCCGGCAGCCGCTCCCGGATGTCGTAGGGGAAGCCGGTGGCCAGCAAGGCCCGGTCCAGCCGCTTAGTCTTCGATACCCGGATGGCCTGACCGTTTCGATACGCGCCGCCGCCCTTCCGGGCCTCAAACAGCTCGTCCCGCAGGGGATCGTAGATCACCCCGTAGGTCAGCGTCCCTTGAGCCTCCCAGGCGATGGACACGCAGAACGCGGGGTAGCCGTGGGCAAAGTTGACCGTGCCGTCCAGGGGGTCGATGATCCAGCGATAAGGAGCGGCGTCTTCCTGCCGGGCCGGAAAAGAAACAGCCGGGGGCGGCTGTTCCCCATTTCCCTCTGCCGTCGTCTCCTCCGCCAGAAAGCCGTGCTCGGGAAAGGTCTGCCGGATTAGGGCGGTGATCATTTCCTGGGCCTGAATATCCGTTTCCGTCACCGGATCAATGGCCCCCTTATAGGTGATCCGCTGGGGCTTACAAAAATTCTGGCGCAGGACCGCGCCCGCGGCCAGGGCCGCCTGGCGGCCTGCTGCGGCGATACGGTCCAGGAGTTCTTTATCCATCTGTCTCAATCACCTATAACCAAGACTTTCAAAATTTTCTCTAGGGGGAAGGTAAGGGCGTAGAGGCGGGTTTTAAACCCGCCCCTTCAATGCCCCTTCAGGCAAATTGCAACAATTCAAAGCCGGTCCCCGGGTCTTTGAGCCGCTGGCCGCTGGTGCCTAAAATCTCCAGGATGACCACTTCCCCCACCAGCCAGACCTCCACCCCGGCCCGGGTGCAGCCCACGGTGGCCCCGCCTTCCCGGCCGGACGCGGCATGGAGGTGCATCACCGGCTGGCCTTCCTCGTTAGGAAAGATGGTGCCCACGGCCAGGACCTCCTGGATGCCCTGGAGGACGTGGATCAGGGGCACCACGGTTTCCCGGCCGGCCTCCGGCCCCACCACCACCCGGCTGCCGTGTTGGGCTCCGCCCAGGAAAAAGACCAGGGCCCCTTGGAGGCCCTGCTCCCGGGCAAAGGCTTCCAGGACGTCCGGCAATCGCTCCCCGTCCTCCAGACGCAGGGTAAAAATACGCCCCAACCTCCCCTCGCTATACTGCATACCGCCTCCCTGCCTTGAGAAGTTCCAAGTTCCAGGTTCCAAGTTCAAAGTTGATGGGTTGGTAAAAAGTCGGAATTTCCAAAAATCACCAACTTAAGTTACTGAATCTATTGAGCACGATTAGAGGAAATCAGCATATTTTTGACTTTTTACCAGGCCATCAAAGTTAAGACTTTGACACCCTTGAATTATTCGTAATATGCAGGTTTGTCAAGAGTCCTTGAGCGACTGTCAAGAGGTCTGCCGGAAAATAACCCTATCTCTTCTTGCCCCGGGGCTTGCCGGGATTGGCATGGGCTTTGACCAGAGCCGGACGTTTGACCGGCGTAAACAGAGAGACGGTTAATAAGCCGGTGATAAAGCCCCCCAGGTGCGCCACCCAGGCCACGGCGCCGCCCCGGCGCAGGCCGTAGAACTGCAAAGCCAGCCACAGGCCCAGCCAGACAAACGCGGGGATGTTCACGATCTCCAACTTGAGGCGCCAGAAAACCACCGTGCGGATGGGGGACTGAGGGAGACGCACCAGGTAGCCTCCCAGCACCCCGGCGATGGCCCCGCTGGCCCCGATCAAGGGCGCGGAAAGGTTGCTGGCAGCCAATACATGAAAAATACAGGCGAAAAACCCGGAAAAGAGGTAAAAGGCCAGAAAACGCCCATGCCCCAGATCATCCTCCAGGGCCTCGCCGAAGAGCCACAAGAACCACATATTGCCCAGCAGGTGCACCCAGCCCCCGTGCAGAAACAGGGAGCTGAACATGGTGGCCAAGATCCACAGGGACTGGCGGGAACCGATCAGCTTGAGCTGGCTGAGCTTGGCCGCCACCGCCCCGCCTTTCAAGAAAAGGGCGGACTCCCCCTGGGGCCCCAGGTGGAGCTGATAGAGATAGACCAGCAGATTCAGGGCAATCAGCCCCAAGGTGACCACGGGCCAACTGCTGTTGGGCGCCCCCCGTATCGGGATCATGCCAGACTCCGGTGAAAGAAGAGTTGATTGGGGGAGTAGGGGCGGGTTTTAAACCCGCCCCTACGGTCCCTGCCCTTCCCGCATCTTTAGTTAGTCCGCATTTTACTCTACGGATGGAGGGCTGTCCAGGCAAAGGGTGGGGCGGGTTGACAAGGGCTTGCGTTTCCGATTTAATAAAAGGCATGTTGGGGCCGAAGAAGAAAGTATACATCAAGACCTTTGGCTGCCAGATGAATGTGGCGGACTCGGAGCAGATGGCCCAGGTGTTGGCGGACGGCTACCTGCCCACGGACCTGGCGGAGGAAGCCGATCTCTATCTGATCAATACCTGCGCCATCCGCCGCAAGGCGGAAGAGAAGGTCCGCAGTCTCCTGGGGAGTCTCCAGGTTTTGAAGCAGCGCCGCCCCCAACTGATCGTGGGCGTGGGCGGCTGCGTGGCCCAGCAGGAGGGGGAGCGGCTCTTGGCTGCGGCCCCCCACCTGGACCTGGTCTTCGGCACCCAGGGCATCGGCCGCCTCCCGGAAATGGTGCGCCAGGCGGGCCAAAGCCGGCGGGTAGTGGACATTGAGTTGGCCGGGGGGTTTCCCCGGCAACCCCGGAGACATTGGGCTCCGGGCGCGGTCAAGACCCTGGTGACCATTATGCAGGGGTGTGACAATTTCTGCTCCTTCTGCGTAGTGCCTTATGTGCGGGGCCGGGAACACAGCCGCCCGCCCGGGGAGATTATCGGGGAAGTGGCCGATTTTCTGGCTGCCGGAGGCAAAGAGGTCACCCTCCTGGGCCAGAACGTCAACTCCTATGGCCGTAATTTGCCGGACCCCCTGACCTTTGGGGAACTACTCCGGAGGATCGACGCGCTGCCGGGTCTGGCCCGGCTGCGGTTTGCCACCTCCCATCCCCGGGACCTGTCAGGGGAGTTGATGGCCGCGTTCGGGGAGCTGCCCAGCCTCTGCGAACATTTGCACCTGCCGGTGCAGTCGGGGTCCGACCGGATTTTGCAGGCCATGAACCGGGGTTATACCCGGGAGGAATATTTGCAGAAGGTGGCCATGCTGCGCCGGGCCTGCCCCGGCATCAGCCTCTCCACGGACCTCATCGTCGGTTTCCCCGGGGAGACCGAGGAGGATTTTCAGGAGACCTTGGACCTGGTGCGCCGGGCCGGATTTGACCAGGCCTTTTCCTTCAAGTATTCACCCCGGCCCCAAACCCGGGCCGCGCTCCTGCCGGAGAGGGTGCCGGGGGAGGTCCAGGCCGAACGCCTGACCCGCTTGCAGAATTTATTGAATGAGCTTACCCTTAAGGCCCACCAGCGCTTGGTGGGCCAGGCGCTCGAGGTCTTGGTGGAGGGAACCAGTAAACGCTCCCAGGCGGAACTTTGCGGGAGACTGAGGACCAACCAGGTGGTGAATTTCTCCGGGCCCCGGGAGTTGGTGGGGCAATTGGTGCAGGTGCGCCTCACTGAGGCTCACCCCCATTCCATGAGAGGCACACAGGTAGAGGACTCTTCCACAACGTGGCCCCTGGCCGCTGACCCGCAGGCTCCCCAAAGGAGGTTATCATGCTGAGGCAAATGACCGTCTCCGGATTGACCATCGACCCCTTTACCAACAGTCCCATCATGATCTTGAAGGATGTGGACTCGGACAAGGCGGTCCCCATCTGGATCGGGTTGCTGGAGGCCACGGCCATCGCCAGTGAGCTGGAAAACATCAAGTTTTCCCGGCCCATGACCCATGACCTCCTGAAGATCATCATGGAGAGCATGGCCATCCAGGTGACCAAGGTGGAGGTCTGCGATCTTCGGGACAACACCTACTTTGCCCTCATCTACCTCAACCGGGAAGGCCAGGAGGTGACCATCGACGCCCGGCCCAGCGACGCCATTGCCCTGGCCCTGCGGGTCAAGGCCCCCATCTTCGTAGCCGAAGTGGTGATCCAAAAAGCCCGGCGGGTGGACCTCTCCGCCAAGGAGGCCATCACCACCGAAGACGCCAAGAAATGGACGGAAATCCTGGAAAGCCTGGACCCCGACGACTTCGGCAAGTATAAGATGTAATAAAGACTGTTTGCTGTTTTCCGTTTTCTGTTTTCTGTCAACGTCCTGTAATTAGAGCATCCTCAGAAAATTAATCCACTCTTTGCTTGCTGGCTAGAGAAAAAATCTAATGATTACAGCCGATAAATTGCTTTTACCGAAAACCGAAAACCGAAAACCGAAAACCTTCTCCCCATGATCGACCTCCATACCCACACCCTTTACAGCGACGGCGAACTCCTGCCCACCGAACTCTGGCGGCGGGCCCAGGTGCTGGGCTACCGCTTCCTGGGCGTCACCGACCACGTGGACGCCTCCAACTTCGAGATGGTCTTTGAACGCCTTCAGGCCGCGGCTCAAAGCCTGAACCGCGGCGAGCCCCCGTACTTCATCCCCGGCCTGGAGTTCACCCATCTGCCCCCGGCCTTGATCGGCCCCCTGGCGGCCGCAGCCCGGGCCCTGGGCGCGCGCCTCATCGTCATCCACGGAGAGACCCTGGCAGAACCCGTGGCCCCGGGGACCAACCGCGCGGCCCTGGAAGCAGATATCAACATCCTGGCCCACCCCGGCCTGATCACTAGGGAGGAAGCCGCGCTGGCCAAAGAGCGGGGCATCTTCCTGGAGATTTCCGCGCGCAAAGGCCACTCCTTGGCCAACGGCCACGTGGCGAAGATGGCCCGGGAAACCGGGGCCTCCCTGATCCTCAACACCGACTCCCACTCACCCGGGGACCTCATCAATCGACAGCAAGCGGAACGCATCCTCAGGGGCGCGGGCCTGAGCGCCGGGGAAACCCAAACCGTCTTCACCAATGCCGAGACCCTGGCCCGCCGCCTGGCGGGTGTGTAAGGGATAGAAATGATTTGGGGGAACCCCGCTTTTTTAGAAAAAGCGAGGTTCCCCCAAACCCCCTCCTGGAAAAATATAAGTTTTTCTGACTATTAGAGTAAGCCATGCATACTTTACAGACTATGCTTTCAAAATCAATTATTTTCGCTATAATTGCTGATAATCATAAAGAAGGCATGGTTGCATGATCGAATTATAATCGACCTTCCCCTCCCAAAATATAACACCTCCAATATAGACCGAGAGGAGGCAAAACCGATGATTATCGAATCGATAAATGTTCGGAACTTTCGGTCTATCTTAGATGAAACCCTTCAATGTGAAAAGTTGACTGCCCTCGTTGGAGCTAATGGAGCAGGAAAATCGTCATTTCTAAAGGCGATTGATCTATTTTATAACCCTTCTCCGAGAATAGACTCGGAAGATTATTACGATAGAGATACTGCAAAAGAAATTGTCGTAGCTATTAAATTTAAAAATCTATCTGTAGATGCCAAGGCCCTTTTTTCCAGTTATATGCAGGGAGATTCACTTACCGTAGAACGCGTTTTTTCATTGGAGAGTGGTAAGCTTACTTCAAATTATCATGGTGCTAGTCTTCAGAATGAAGAATTTGCTCCAATTCGAACTGCCGCAGTGGCCAAGGATAAAAAGAGTGCCTATGAAGAAATTCGTCAACAACCGAAATATGCCACCTTGCCCCCTTATAAGAATCAAACCGAAGCAATGGAGGCTTTAAAAAATTGGGAAGGGACTAATCCTGATAAGTGTACTCGTCAAAGGGACGATGGCCAGTTTTTTGGATTCAAAGAGGTCGGGAAGGGCTATCTCGGAAAATACACTCGGTTTCTTTTTATTCCGGCTGTCCGTGACGCCTCTGAAGATGCTGCCGAAGGTCGGGGGTCGGTCCTTACAGGTTTAATGGATTTGGTTGTTCGCAGTGTCCTCGCCGATAAAGAAGAGGTCAAAAGACTCAGAGAAGAAACTCAGAGACAATATGAAGAGATTATGAATCCTTCCAAGTTAGAGGAATTAAATACGTTAGCGAAGCAATTGACCGAGACACTTAAAACGTTTGTTCCCGACGCAATAGTCGACTTAAGCTGGCTACCTCTTGAAGATGTTAGCATTCCTATCAGTTCTGTCCGGTTAACTGATTAAAAAAGGCCCGAAAAATCCTGGGAACCTGTTAGAATGGGTTTGGCATAACCTATCAAACAGACAGGAGATTCCGGACCATGGCCCATTGTAACACAATCTT
>JBFLXM010000028.1:0-248300 GCA_040757175.1 Thermodesulfobacteriota bacterium | reverse complement strand
TTGCAACTCAACCTGTTCCGCACCTGCGCCGTGCCGGAACTCCTTGAACCGCCCGGCCCGCTGCCGGATAATATGAATGTTAATAACCAGTTAACCATGGCTTGGGCTTAACCGGACAGAAATGACTTGGGAACGGAAATGGTTGCCAAGCTTAGCTTGGCGGGTAAGTGCGTTCCCAAGCCAAGCTTGGGAACGAGAAATAATATTAATAGAGTAAGGCCATGATCAGGCCGATCTAAGAAATGGGCCGGTAGCTAAAGGCAGCGGCCTGACCCCGCCAGGGGGGCGCCCTGGCCCCGTCCACCTGTAGAGGAGCAGGAAAGATGGCCAGCACCATGGAAAGACGGCGGGAGCCGCGGCACTCCTGTGTTTGGGATGTAAAGACGATTAATGGGAGGCCGGTAAGCGAAACCTATCTGGTGGATATCACCCGCCACGGCGCGCAGATTGCGGGAAATTTTCTCGTGGTCATTGGCGACGAAATCTCCATCGGCCTGCCCATCAGGCAAGACCCCGGCGAGCGGGAGAAACTGGAGGATGTGACTGCCAGGGTGGTCTGGGTGCAAAAGGCCCCTGCCAGTCCGGAGGAGCTATTACGTTATCGTTTCGGGGTCAGCTTTCCTTACCCCTTCAAGGAAATAGAAAATCTGCTGCAGATGTTCCGCTGGCGGGAAAATTAACCGGGAGTAACCAGGTTTGGGGCGGGCCTTGGTCATCGATTGCCATATGACCGGGGGGGTGCCATCCCTAAAAAGCGCAGTTGTTTTTGTTTCTCGCCAAGGCGCCAAGGACGCAAAGAGAGGATAAAAAAACTTGGCGATCTTTGCGTCTTTGCGAGAAAATTTTTCGCCCGCTCTGAAAATGCTGCTCGCACAGGCTTTCCAGCCGCTGTGATTTACACTTTCAGAGCAGGAAAACGTAGGGTGCGTCTCACGCACCATGCCGGCGCGTAAGACGCGCCCTACAGGTGACATTTCATATCGGTAAAAATGGCTCTGTTCATGGCTGAACCATTAGCATCCGAACTTAGCAGGCAGCGGGAACCGGCAGCGCACCAAGCCTTGGTCCGGCCCCTGGAGCAGGTGGCCTGTGCCCGGGTGCTGGTGGTGGGGGGCGGGGTGGCCGGGCAGCAGGCCGCGTTGGACGCGGCCGCGTTGGGGCTGCCGGTGACCCTGGTGGAGGCGGGGCCTTCCATCGGCGGGGTCATGGCCCAATTGGACAAGACTTTCCCCACCAACGACTGCGCCATGTGTATTTTGTCACCCCGGATGCTGGAGATTTCCCGGCATCCCCGGATCGAGATCCTCACCCTGACCCGGCTGCGGCAGCTCCAGGGCGGCCCCGGGGATTTCCGGGTGATGCTCAGTGCCCAGCCCCGCTATGTGGACGAGGAAAAGTGCACCGGCTGCGGGGAATGCGCCCGGGTCTGCCCGGTGAAGATGCCGGACCCCCATAATCTGGGCCTGAGCGAAACCAAGGCCATCCACGTGCCCTTTCCCCAGGCCATTCCCCAGGCCGCGGTCATCACGCCGGCGGCCTGCCGGGTCTTCCGGGGTAAAAAATGCCGGGCCTGCGTCCAGGTCTGTACCGCGGGGGCCATTGATTTGCAGCAGAGGCCCCAAAACCGGATTTTGCACGTGGGAGCGGTGATTATAGCCACCGGCGCCCGCTCCCCCCTGGAACTGGAGTTCCCCGGAGCCGGTCTGGCGGACGTGGTCACCAGCTTCCAGTTTGAGCGGCTGCTGAGCGCGGGGGGGCCCCTTCAAGGGCGCTTGCTCCGGCCCTCGGACTTGACCGAGCCGGGCCGCATCGCCTTCATCCAATGCGCGGGCTCCCGGGACCTGCGCCAAGGCGCGGCTTATTGCTCCTCCCTCTGTTGTCTCGCCAGCCTCAAGCAGGCCCTGGTGGCCCGGGAACTGACCGGGGGGAAGACAGAGAGCGTCATTTTCTATCTGGACCTCCGGGCCCAGGGCAAGGGCCAGGAGGCTTATCTGCTCCGGGCCCAGGAGCAGGGGGTGGGCCTGGTGCGCTCCCGGGTGACCGGCATCGAACCCCTCCCCCAGGGCGGCGTCCGGGTTCGCTACACCGATCCGGAAGGCCGCCCGGCCGCGGCTGCCTTTGATTTGGCGGTGCTGGCCGCGGGGTTGCGGCCGGCTCGGGATCTGGTCCCCTGGTCCGGAGTCCTGGGGGTGCCTCTCAATGCCCACGGCTTCATCCGGGCCGGTTCCGGGAACCCGGTGGTCACGCCCCGGCCGGGGGTGTTCACCTGCGGCACCGCGCAGGAGCCCATGGACATCACCCAATCGGTGACGTCCGCGGGGGCCGCGGCCCAGGCCGCGGCGCAGGCGTTGACCATCAGCCCCCGGGTCTTCGCGCCCCGGCTGCAGATGCCCGGGGCCGCCGCGGACACTTCCCTGCGGATCGGGGTATTTTTGTGCCATTGCGGCACCAACATCGCCAAGACTATTGATCTGCCGCAACTGGCGGCCCAGGTCCGGAACCTCCCCGGGGTGGTGCACGTGGAGGACGACCTGTTCACCTGCGCGGTGGAATCCACCCAACGCCTGGGGGAGACCATCCGCACTCTGGGCCTGAACCGGGTGGTGGTGGCCGCGTGCACCCCCCGGACCCATGAGCCCATCTTCCGGGAGGTGGTGGCGGTCGCGGGCCTGAACCCCGGTTACTTCACCATGGCCAATATCCGGGAACAGTGCGCCTGGGTCCACCAGGAGGACCCGGCCGCGGCCCGGAAGAAGGCCCTGGCCCTGGTCACCATGGCAGTGCTCCGGGCCCAGGTGTTACCTCCTCTCACTGCCCAAACTATGCCGGTAATTCCCCGGGCCCTGGTGCTGGGGGGAGGCGTGGCCGGCATGAGCGCCGCGGTGTGCCTGGCGGATCAGGGTTTTCATACCTATTTAATAGAGCGTTCCGGCCGGTTGGGGGGAGTGGCCCAGCGGCTGCGCTTTTCCCTGGAAGGACTGGACGTCCCCAGATTCGTCCAAGAGTTGGAGTCCAGGGTTTACCGCCATCTAAACATCGAGGTTCTCACTTCTTGCGAACTGGTCAGTTGTGAGGGTTACGCGGGCAATTTCCGCAGCAAGGTCAGGAGGGAAAGAGGAGGCCGCCCCGGGGAGCGCCTCCTGGAGCATGGCGTCGTGCTGGTGGCCGTGGGCGGCCGGGAATTTCGCCCCCA
This sequence comes from Thermodesulfobacteriota bacterium, assembly GCA_040757175.1. Lineage (GTDB taxonomy): Bacteria > Desulfobacterota > Desulfobaccia > Desulfobaccales > 0-14-0-80-60-11 > SURF-52. Next base: position 245,107 of record JBFLXM010000028.1, on the reverse strand, counting down.
GGGGCTCCATCTTTACGGCCAGGACTCCCGCGTTCTCACCCAACTGGAACTGGAGGATCTGATATATCAACAGGATACCCGGTTAGAGGCAGCCCGCCGGCTGGTGATGCTCCAATGCGTGGGCTCCCGGGAGCCGGAGCATCCCTATTGCAGCCGCGTTTGTTGCAGCGAAGCCATCAAAAACAGCCTGTTGCTCAAGGAACGCTACCCGTTGCTGGACATCGCCATCCTTTACCGGGACATCAGGGCCTACGGCTTCCGGGAGGATTATTACCGGGAGGCCAAAGAAAAGGGGGTAAAGTTCCTGCCCTTTGACCCGGAAAGGCCGCCCCGGTTGACTGCGGCCAAACGGCGGCCCTTGTCGGTGCGGGTGTGGGACGGGCTTTTACAGGAGGAACTGGACCTGGCTGCGGACCTGGTGATCCTGAGCGCGGGCATCGAGGCGCCCGGGGATAATGTGCGCCTGTCCCAGCAATTGGGTATCCCCCTGACTCTGGAAGGGTTCTTTCTGGAAGCCCACCAGAAGCTGCACCCGGTGGAGACGGCCACGGACGGTATCTTTCTCTGCGGTTTGGCCCACTATCCCCAGAGCCTGGGGGAAAGCGTGGCCCAGGCCCAGGCCGCGGCCGCGCGGGCCGCGGCCATCCTCTTCCAGACGGAGTTGCCCCGGGGCGAAATCACCGCCCGCATTGAGCCAGGCAGGTGCCGCCGTTGTTTGACTTGCCTGGAGCTCTGTCCCTATGGCGCGGTGCGAGTAAATGCCCGCGGCCATCCGGAGGTGCAGGAGGAGCTGTGCCGGGGTTGCGGGACCTGCGTGGCCGAGTGCCCGGCAGAGGCGATCACCTTGACCCGCTATACCGAAGCGGAACTGGAGGCCCAGATTAGTGCGGCCTTATATTAATAATGGGGAATCCCAAAAAACTTAGCGGCGCCGGGGCTTGCCCGCAGGCCCCGGGAGAGTAATCGCTAGGAGATAAAGCCATGTTGAGGGCAAGTTTTTGCGGTTTATGTGACGATTGCCAACTGGGCAACCCCGCGTTTCTGAACACGGTTTCCCGGCTCCAGGAATACCTGGGACGCTTCCGGAGCAATTGGTGGCTGCATTGTTTCCCCGGGGAAGAAGGGTTTAGTTTCGCGGAACTGCGTAAGGGCCTGGAATGGTTCCAGAGCCACTCGGAGTGTCCGGGCTGCAAGAATGGCCGGGGCCATGAGGATTGCCCCATTCGCCGCTGCGCCCTGGCCCGGGGGGTGGACCAGTGTTACCAATGCCCGGATCTCAAGCCCTGCGACAAATTCGACTTTTTGCTGGGCGAGTTCCCCGACCTGAAAGCCAGACTGCGCCGCCGGCAACTTAAGTATCGAGCCCGGGAATTTCACCGCCGTCTGGAAGCCAAGGGAAAAGAAAAATAATTTCCTGGGGTGCGGAAAAGCAACATTGACGGGCATACTTATGGTTTTAGGAATTTAGGGTGCAGATGTTTCCCCGAGTAATCAAACGGGCAAGAGCCAACAGCCTGGAATTGACCCTGCAGATGTACGTGGACCAGGTGCAACTGCGCCTGGATAAACAGGCCTGCATCAAGTGCGACATCTGCTCCCTGGTCTGCCCCCGGCAGGCGGTGACGGTCATCCCCGGGGAGACCGGCCTGGAAATCGACATCGACCCCCGGCGCTGCGTGCTTTGCGAGGTCTGCGCCCATTTCTGCCCCCTGGGGGCAGTGACCTTGACCTATAACGGGCAGACCAAGGCCATTCTCACCGAACATCGAGGGTTGGCCCCCTTCCTCCCCAAGATGCAGATGGACAAAAGCAAGTGCCCGGAACCCTGCCCCACGCAGCCGGAAGGGGAGGTCCATTGGTGCCGCCAGCAGTTGCAGTTGATCGCCAATGCCCTGGAAGAGTGCCCCAAACATTGCCACAAATGCCTGGAGGCCTGTCCGCGCCAGGCCATCGTCCTGGATGAGACGGGAGGGCAGACTCTGCCCCAGCCCGATTTTTGCCTGCGGTGCACCCAGTGCCTGGGGGTGTGCCGGTATGACTCCATTGAGGTCAATCCCCAGTTTGCCGGAGAAGTAATTATTGATGACCGGAAGTGTCCGGCGGATTGCCTCAAGTGCATCGACCTCTGTCCGGTCAAGGCCATCGTCCGGGAGGGAGAACGGGTCTTTCTCAAGGTGGACAGGTGCAGTTACTGCGGGGTGTGCCGCAACATCTGCGACGAGGAGGCCATCACCCTCATCAGAAAAGAAGTGATTGCCAGTCCCGGCAAGTTTTCCCAGGCCTGGGCCGAGGCGGTAACCAAGTTGGTGGGTAACGACTGATAGCGTTTTTCGTTTTGGGTTTTTCGTTTTTCGTAAAAAATTATCAAAGAAGCTCCTCATGGGCCATCGGCCCACCCACAAAACAGGAAAAGAATCGTAGGGGCGGGCGTCTCGCCCGCCCCGCAGTCCGCACAGGCTGGAAAGCCTGTGCCACCAATGAGAACTTTTCATAACAGGTATAAAAACCGCTATCTCTGAATATGACTGAAGAACTCCGTCTCGGAATTTATATTTGCCATTGCGGGCTGAATATTGCCGCGGTCCTCGACCCTGAAGCTTTGGCGGCTCAGGGAAAGAAGCTGCCGGGGGTGAGGGTCTGCCGCCATCATCTTTATACCTGCTCGGAAGCCGGGCAATTGGAAATCAAGAAGGATATCAAAAAACATAGGCTGAACCGCCTGCTGGTGGCGGCCTGCTCCCCCAAGCTTCATGAAGCCACTTTCCGCCGGCTGCTGGTGGAATCCGGTCTGAATCCCTATCTCCTGGAAATGGTCAACATCCGGGAGCAGTGCTCCTGGGTGCACGCCCAGGAACCTCAGGCCGCGCAGATTAAGGCCCTGGAATTGATCAAAATGGGCTTGGCTAAAGTGAGGTTCGCCCAGCCCCTGCCGACACGAAGGGTGCCGGTGACCCGGCAGGCCCTGGTGATCGGCGGCGGGCCCGCGGGTTTGCGGACCGCCCTGGATATTGCCGACGCGGGTTTTCCGGTGGTCCTGGTGGAACGCGGCCCCATCCTGGGGGGCATGGCCAACAAGCTGCACCGCACCTTTCCCCAGGGGGAAACCGCGCTGAGTCTGATCAACCCCTTGATGGCCGCGGTGACGTTCCATCCCGGCATCCGGGTCTTGACCGCCGGCGAGGTGACCGAGGTCTCCGGCTACGTGGGGAATTTTCAAGTCACCGTGCGCCGGGAGCCGGAAATGGTGACAGCCGGCTGCGATCTCTGCGGCGAATGCGCCCAGGTCTGCCCCCAGGTAGTGCCCGGGGAGATGGAGGAAGGTTTAAGCCCGCGCCAAGCCATTTATCTGCCCTCCCCCCGGGCCTTTCCGGCCCGGTACGTGGTGGACCGGGAACACTGCGACGGCTGCGGTCGGTGCGTTCCGGCCTGTCCCCGGCAGGCCCTGGATTTAGCCGCGGTGGCGACCCACGAGACCCTGAGCGTGGGGGCCATGGTGGTGGCCACCGGCTTTCTCCCCTTTGAGCCCCGGGGCAGCCGCTGGGAATCCTGGGCGGCCCTGGATAAAGTCCTCACCACGGTGGCCCTGGAGAGGCTGCTGGACCCTTATGGACCCACCGCGGGCAAGCTGCTTCTTTCCGGGTCCGCAATCGACCCCCGAGACCTGGCCTTTGTCCTGTGCGTGGGCTCCCGGGAAGAAGAAGGGAATCGCTATTGCTCCCGGGTCTGCTGCCCCACCGCGCTGAAGCAGGCCCTGGAACTCAAAGACCGGTTCCCGGAGGCTAGAATCCGCATTTATTACCGGGATGTGCGCACTACCAAAAAGGACTGGGAAGAACTTTATACCCGGGCCCGGCAAGCAGGCATCCTCTTTATCCGGGGAGAGGTGACCGGCATCAGCCGGGATGCGGACGGTGGGCTGGTCCTGAGGGCCAAAAACGAACTTATGGGCGGGGAATGGGAAGACCGCCTGGATCTGGTGGTGCTGGCCGTGGGCATGACCCCGGGAAACGGCCTGTCTTTGAAGGAAGTACTGAGACTGCCCACGGGCAATGACGGCTTTTTCCTGGAAGCTCACTCCAAGCTCCGGCCCCTGGAGACAGTGCTGGATGGCGTCTTTCTGGCCGGGGCCTGCCAGGGCCCCAAGGATCTGGCCGAGACTTTGGCCCAGGCCAGCGGCGCGGCCGCCAAGGTCTTGGGGTTGTTTGCCCACGAGGCCATCATCCTGGACAGCGTCATCTGCACCGTGGACCAGGAAAAGTGCGTGGGCTGCGGCACCTGTCTCCAGGAATGCTCCTATCAGGCGGTGGAACTAGTGGAGAGCGGGCAGGGACGCCCGCACCACCGGGGCAAAGACCAAAAAGCCCGGATCATTGAAGCGGCCTGCAAAGGCTGCGGGGCTTGCGCGGGCGCCTGCCCCAGCGGCGCGATTATTGCCCGGGGTTTCACCGATGAGATGATTTTCCATCAGATTGACGCGGCGCTGGCGGCTGAGCCGGAGAAGAAGATCCTGGTCTTTTGCTGCAACTGGTGCTCTTATGCCGGCGCGGACTTTGCCGGGGTCTCCAGGTTTCAGTACTCTCCGGCGATCCGCATCATCCGCACCATGTGCGCCGGCCGCATCCACCCCAAGTTCATTCTCCACGCCTTCAAACTGGGCGCCGGCCAAGTGCTGGTGTCCGGTTGCCACCCGCCGGGGGATTGCCATTACCTGTCCGGCAATCTCAAGGCCCAGACGCGCCTCGATAAACTGAGGCCCAAGCTGGAGAAAAAAGGCATTGACCCGGCCCGCCTGCGCCTGGAGTGGATCTCCGCCACCGAGGGCAGGGCCTTTCAACGGGTAGTGCAGGAGATGGCCGGACAATTGCCTAAGGCGGAAAAGGGGGAAGGGTGATGAAGCTGCTGATTTGCCGTTGCCCGGAGATTCCCTTTGATCTGCCGGAGATGGTCCGGCAACTGGCCGACGCGGGTTGGCGGGCTCACCTCATTCCTCCCCTCTGCACCCCCGGCGGGCTCAAACAGGCGTCCACCCTCTTGGGGAAACCCGGAGAATGGCTTCTGGCGGCCTGCGAGGCTGCGGCCCAGGCCCGCTTATTCAGGCATCTTCGCAAAGAACCGCAGGTCATCGAGGTGCGGGGATGCGCCGCTTTGGAGGAGGCGGTGGGGGTAATCCGGCTGGCCCTGGAGAGCCCTGGGAGGCCCCCCCAGGCAACTCTTCCTTCTTTGCACCAGGCGGTGTTGGTCATCGGCGGCGGCGTGGGCGGCTGCCAGGCGGCCCTGGACCTGGCTAATGCCGGTCTCCAGGTTTATCTGGCCGACTCCTCCCTGAGCATCGGCGGCACCATGGCCCAACTGGACAAGACTTTCCCCACTCTGGATTGCTCCATCTGCATTTTGGGGCCCAAGCTGGTGGAAGTCTCCGCCCACGACCGCATCGAACTCCTGACCTATGCCCAAATCGACAAGATCTCCGGCCAGGCCGGCAGTTTCCACGTCGATGTGACCTTAAAGCCCCGCTATGTGGATATGAGCAAGTGCGTGGGCTGTGGGGCCTGCGCTGAAGTATGTCCGGTAATTGTCCCCAGCCGCTGGAACCTGGGGCTCAAGCCCCGGAAATGCATCCGCATCATCTTCGAACAATCCGTGCCTTTGCGGTCCACCATTGAGAGGGAGTTTTGCATCGACTGCCGGATGTGCGCCGAGGCCTGCGATCGAAAGGCCATCAACCTGGAAGACGCGCCCCGTTCCCGGCACCTGCAGGTGGGAGCCATCGTCCTGGCCACCGGCGCCCGGCCCTTTGACCCCTCCATTAAAAGCGAATACGGCTATGGCCGCATCCCGGCGGTGATCACCAACCTGGAGTATGAGCGTCTTATCTGCGCCACCGGGCCGACCCAGGGGTCTTTAATCACCGTCCAGGGCCGGGAAGTCAAGAGCCTGGCTTTCATCCAATGCGTGGGGTCCCGGGACCGCCGTTTCTTGCCCTACTGCTCAGGGTATTGCTGTACCGCGTCCATTAAAGAGGCCGTGATTGCCCTGGAGCACCACCCCGGGGCCCAGGTGACTATCTTCTACAATGATCTCCGCACCTTGGGCAAGGGTTTTGAAGAGCTTTACCGGCGGGCTCAAAGGGCAGGGGTCCGCTTTATCAAAGGCTTGCCGGGGTTGATTCGGGAGGATGGGGACGGTCGCGCGGTAGTCTGCTACGAAGATCTGCTCCAGCGCGGGCGCCGGGAACTGATCGTGGACCTGGCCGTGTTGGCGGTGGGGCTCCAGGCCCCGTCAGCATCGCTGCCTTTCCAAGACGCCCCTCCGGAGAGGGATGCCAGCGGGTTTTACCGGACCCGCCATGCCATCCTCCATCCCCTGGAATCCGCCACCCCGGGCGTATTTCTGGCCGGGACCAGCCAGGGGCCCAAAGATATCTCTGAAACCGTCTGCCAGGCCAGCGGCGCCGCGGCCCGGGTGATGGCCCTGTTCGCCGCCCTCAGAAAAGCCCGTTGACGGAGAATACTGACCGGATGGCAGAAATGATTAATTGCATGGAGCCGATGGCTAATACCATGTTCGCTTTGAAATGAAACAAACTAACATGCTAACATATTGATATCACTTGTAGGGGCGGGTTTAAAACCCGCCCCTACAATGCGAACATGGTATAAATTAACCAGGGCTGCGGCTCCTGCCCGGTCTGCGGTCATTGGGGCCCGAAGGGCAGGCCGTAGTAAAGGGTGCGGTTGATGAAGACGATGGAAATGAGGCCCTCATGGCCCATATCCTTTAAGTAATCGTGGGCCCGCTCTTCGTCTATTGCCAAGGCCTGGGTGATGTCGGCAAGCTGCAAGGACTTGCCTTTAACCCGCAGGAGATTTTTCACCCGGGCCCGGAAGAACTCTTCAGTGACGATTTCCGTCAAGGTCCGGTCATAGGCCGTGGGATTGGGCATGTGCATGGGGTAGGAGGTTTCCCAGGGCCGGCGCAGGCTGACCCCCAGGACCCAGCGCACCCGGTAGCCGTGGAGGGTGTCATAAAGGGCCTGAAGCCGGCTCTGGGTTTCGGCGTCCCGATTAATGGGGCCCAGGGCCGCCAGGGTTTTACAAAAACTCTCCACCGTGGCCACGAACCGGTCCGGTTTGGTGATGTCGCTGTGAGCCAGGGCGATGCGGTCCCGCTCCAGGCCGCAGAGGCCCAGGAGCTTTTTCAGGACCCAGACCCGGCTCCAGGTATGGTCGATACCGTAGCTGTGGTGGCATTCTTCGGGGTTGCAGCCGATGAGCAACAGGCCGTTGGCTCCTTCCAGAAAGGCCCGGCCCATGACCACCGGGTCGATCTGCCCCAGACAGCGCACCGGCAGCAGATAAAACCGGGGGTTGTAGGTCAGGCCCCGCAAGCCGGTCTGGTCGGCCGCGGCCGCGCCGCTCCACTGGCACCCGAATCCCATCACCTCGTGGGCCGCCAGGCTCCTGCCCAGGGCGGTGACCCGGGCCTCGTGCTGGGCCAGGGTGCAGTTCTGCAAAGTGAGGGCCAGTTCCGGGCAGGAGGCCGCGCAGGTGCCTTCCCCGGTGCAGAGCATGGGGTCCACCATCCTGGGGACATCATGGCCCAGGCCCTCCACCGGCCCGCTTACCGGCTGGATGGCCAGGCAGTCGCAGACTTCCCGGCAGAGGGTGCAGACCGAGCATTTACTCTGGTCCATGACGGAAATCACCGGGGGGGCATGGAGTTCTCCGGCCCGGGCCTTCTGGGCCAGGGCCCCGATTTTCTTGGCCACCCGGCGCCCCTGGCTCAGGGCGCCCCGCAGGTCGCAGGGCTGGGACGCTGAGCCGACGATGAGCTTCTCATCCAGGACCACCTGGTCCGGACGTACCATTTGGGGAGACCTCTCCAGGAACTCTTCTTCTTTGACTTCCAGGCCCAGAATTTTGGCGGTTCTGAGGGCCTCGGCCCCGGGTTTGCGCCGGGGGGAGAGCACCAGGAGGTCCCAACCCAGGTCTTGTTCCGTCTGAATATGCATGCGGTTGAAGGAGATAAATTCACTTTTCACCTGGGGCCGGACCTTGCTGTCGTAGGGGATCAGGGCGATGCCCAGTTTCCGGGCCCGGGCCCGGTCGAAGGTGCCGAAGGGGATGGGGAGGCGGCCGTCAAAAAGGATGGACACCTGGGTCCCGGGAGAATTCTCCCGGAGATGAATGGCCATATTCCAGGCGCCCTCCAGGGACAGGTGCCCGGCAAAGGGCTGGCCGGACTCCGTATCGTTGATCCAAAAAACTATCTTGCCGCGCAGGGCCTGGCCGTCCCGGAGAAACTCGTTCATCTCCACCTGGCAAATGATGCGCTCCCCGTCGTGGCCGTGCTCCGGGAGCTGGTGGCCTACTTCCCAGTCCAGGGCGGCAATGATGGCCCCGGCCTGCACCGTCAAACCCTCCTCTCCCTCCCAGGGAGCAAAGGTGGCGGTATAGTCCCCGAACCTGCCGGAGACCTGCTGGAGCTCCCCGGCCCGGACCGTGCGGACCATGGGCGAGGCGGCCACTTCCTGGAGGATGCCCTGCAGGCGGTGGAAGCAATGGTCATCCCCGGGATAGATGGCGTGGGCCCGGAGGATTTCCTCTTCCGGGTCCCGGTGCAGGGCCATGACGGTTGGTATTCCCTGGGCCGCCAATTCCTGGGCCGCGCCGTAGCCGGCGATGCCCCCGCCCAGCACCAGGACCGGCCCCTGGTAGTCGATGCGCAGCCGGGGGGCCGGCTTCAGGGTTTCCAGCCAGGCCTGGGAAGCCCGGATGAGTTTGGCTCCTTTGGCGGCCAGTTCCCCGGGGGGGGCCTGGTGGACCCGGGCCACATGGTCCCGGAGATTCACCAGGTCCATCATTTCTTCCTTTACCCCCAAAGCCCCCAGGGCCAGGTCGAATTTCTTGTGCAGGAGGCGGCTCTCACAGCCGGCGACGATGAGCCGGGTGAGCCCTTTATGGGTAATCACCTCCCGGACGCGGTCCAGCCCCGGGGCCAGGCAGGAAAAGGGCAGGATTTCCACGTGCTCCACCCGGGGGTCCTGGGCCAAGGTTTGGGCCAGGGCGGCCAGGTCCACTTTCGGGGCGATTTCCTCCCCGCATTCACACAGGAAAATTCCCAGCCGCGGCTCCGGTCCGCTTGGTTTTGGGGTTTGGGCTGTTTTCATGTTCTCGCTCCCTTTATGCCAACTTCGGTTTCTGCTTCAACTATACGACCTATTAACTTATTGATAATTGACCATCTTTTTACCGAAAACCGAAAACTGAAAACCGAAAACCGTATTAATGGGCAAAGCCGTGGCCGGTACGCCGGGACAGGTCGCCCCGGACGGTGTCCAGCCGGTCCTGCAACGCCCCGGTGGGGCATACCGAGACGCAGCAGCCGCAGCCGATGCAGGCGCTGTTGGGAATGCGGTAAGGGGTCTCCAACTGTTTCTTCACCCCCCGGGAGCCGAAGGTCAGGGCCTGCACTCCCACGACTTCATGGCAGACCGCCACGCAGCGGCCGCACCGGAGGCATTCTTCTTGCGGGTCGTCGATCTGGAAGCGGGTGGAGGTCACCCCATACTGTGCGGCCAGTTCTTTGATCTCCCGGGAAGCCGGGCATTCGGCCAGGAGCATCTCCAGGACCCAGCGCCGAACATTCTGCACCCGCACCGAGTCGGTGAACACTTCCAGTTCGGGGACCGGCCGGGTGAGGCAGGAGGGCGCGATCTTCCCCTGCTTCCCATAGCGGGTCTCCACCACGCACAGCCGACAGCTTCCCCAGGGGGTGATGGCCGGATGGAAGCAGAGGGTGGGGATGTGGATGTGGTTCACCCTGGCCGTTTCCAGGATGGTCCAGTCCGGCTGGGCCTGGACCTGGCGGCCGTTGATGGTGAAGTTGATCCTCTCCGGCTTTTTCTTTTTCGGGGTCATGGGCGTCTCCTTAGGCTACCCGCACCGCGTCCGCCGGGCACACGGCCTGGCAGGCGCCACAGCGGCTGCAGGCTGCGGTATTAATGACGTGGGCCTTCTTCTTCTTGCCGCTGATGCACGCCTCGGGGCAATCCGCGAGGCACAGCCCACAGCCGTTGCAGACTCCCGGGTCGATGCGGTAAGTGATTAAATCCCGGCAAACCCCCGCGGGGCATTTATGGTCCAAGATGTGGGCCAGGTACTCGTCTTTGAAGTACTTGATGCTGGTGAGCACGGGATTGGGCGCGGCCCGGCCCAGCCCGCAGAGGGACCCGTCCACCAGGGCCTGCCCCAAACTCTCCAGTGCCGCGATGTCTTCCGGCGCGCCCTGGCCCCGGGTAAAGCGGTCCAAAAACTCCAGCATGCCCTTCAGACCCAGGCGGCAGGGCAGGCACTTGCCACAGGACTCCTCCTGGAGAAAGCGCAGGAAGTAGCGGGCCACGTCCACCACGCAGTCGCGGTCATCCATGACGATCATGCCCCCGCCGCCCATGATCGATCCGGTCTGGGCCATGGAATCGAAGTCCACGGAAATTTCTTTTCTCTCCTGGATCAGGTGGGGAGGATGGTAATGATAATCCGTGAATACTTCTTTTAACTCATAGGGGATTATTCCTCCGGAAGGACCTCCCGTCTGGACGGCCTTGAACCCCTTCTGGCCCGGCACCCCGCCGCCGATCTCCTCCACCAGGCGGCCCAGGCTGATGCCCATGGGCACCTCCACCAGGCCGGTGTTTTTTACCTTGCCCACCAGGGAAAAGATCTTGGTGCCGGTGCTGTGGGGCACCCCCAGCCGGGCGTACCACTCGGCCCCCTGGGCCATGATGTGGGGCACGTTGGCCCAGGTTTCCACGTTGTTGATGATGGTGGGCCGTCCCCACAATCCTTCCTGGGCCGGGAAAGGAGGCCGGGTTCTGGGTTCCCCCGCCCGGCCCTCCAGGGAGGCGATAATTGCGGTCTCTTCGCCGCAGACATAGGCCCCGGCGCCCCGGTTAATCTGGAGGTCGAAATCGAAACCCGACCCCAGGATGTTCTTCCCCAGCAATCCCAGGGCCCGGGCCTGCCGGAGGGCGATGGAGAGGTGTCGAATGGCAATGGGGTATTCATGGCGGACATAGAGGAAGCCCTGTTCTGCCCCCAGGGCGTAGGACCCGATGATCATGCCTTCGATGACCGCATGGGGGTCCCCCTCCATGATGGCCCGGTCCATGAAGGCGCCGGGGTCTCCTTCCTCGCCGTTGGCGATGACGTAGACCGGCCCCGGATTCTCCCGGACATTATCCGCGGCGCGGCGCCACTTGAAGCCGGTGGGGAAGCCGCCGCCGCCCCGCCCCCGGAGACCGGATACCTCCACCGTTCTGAGGACCTCCTCCGGCGATAGCTCCGTCAGGGTCTTGGCCAAGGACTGATAAGCCCCGGCTAAGAGGGCGTCTTTCAGGTCCAGGGGGTCGATGAGACCCACATTTTTCAGGATGATCTTCTGCTGCAGCTTATAAAAGGGAATCTCGCCGGCCTGCCGGTAGCGGTAACCGTTGTCCCGGTAAAGCAACCGCTCCAGCACCTCTCCCCGGCCCAGAGTAACGTCCACAATCTCAGGCACATCCTCCGGCTTCACCCGTACATAGAAGAGGTCTGCGGGGGTTAGGCTAACCAGCGTTCCCTGGCCGCAGAAACCGTGGCAGCCGGTCTCCTTGAGGAGGGGTTTGACCGCTGCCTTTAATTTCTTGTATTTGATGGCCGTCCTGAAGGCTTGGGCCACTTTTTCGGCCCCCAGGGCCAGGCAACCCGGCCCCAGGCAAACCCTGACCACCGGCTGGTCCGGGTCTTGAGCCGCAAGCAGCCCCTGGCGCAGATCCTGGAGTTCGGCAACGTTCTTTATCCGTTTCATGAGTTCCTCCCGGCCGCCCCGGCCCTTACCTTTTCTTCAACCGCTTCTTCAGGGAACTTAGGGAAGCCCGGCCCAGATAATCTCTGTCCACAATCACCACCGGGGCTTCGGCGCAGGCGCCCACGCATTTAACGGTGTCCAGAGTAAAGCGCAGGTCCGCGGTGGTGCCGCCCTGGGTGATGCCCAGATCCCGTTCGCAGGCCTCCAACAGGCGGTTGGCGCCCTTGAGGTGGCAGGTGGTGCCCAGGCAGACCTTGATCTCGTGCTCACCCCGGGGCTCCAGGCTGAAGGACTTGTAAAAGGTGGCCACGGACCAGGCCTGGGTGACGGGGACCCCCACGTGGTCGCAAATCAGGGCCAGGTGCTCGGGGGAGATATAGTTGTACGCGGCCTGCACGTCCTGGAGCAGGCTGATGAGATTCTGGGGATGGGGGGGATAGCTGGCCAGGATGCTGTCGATGGTTTTCTGGTTTTTTTTCATGGCCATCTCCAAAAAATTTCAATTTTTTAATTATGGTTAATTAAAGCAATTCTTATGCCTGTAGATAATTCCCTGAATTAATTACTAATTAATAAACTATGAATTGTTGTTGTTTACTGTTTCATATTAAAAATGAAACATAATGAAACATATTATCTATTTGATATTTAGGATAATTATTAATTATAATGAAACGAAACTGCAACAAGATGGGACTTGACTTAGAGGAGGTTGTAGGACTTCATCTTGCGCCACAGGGAACTGCGGCTGATACCCAGGAGGCGGGCCGCCACTTCCCTGCGTCCCTGGGCCTTTTGCAGGGCCTTCTGAATACTGAGCCGCTCGCCGGCTCCCCGATAAGGGTCCAGGGTGGCGTCCGCCGCGGGTTTCATCAGGGGGGACGCCAATTCGGGCAGGTGGTCTTTGGTGATCACCGCGGCCTTGACGAACACGAAGGCGTACTCCAGGACCCGCTCCAGTTCCCGGATGTTCCCCGGCCAGGAATAGTGCTGAAAGAGGTGAATCACCTTGGGGTCCACCCCCCGCACTTCCTTGCCGTACCTGCGGTTGAGCCGCTCCAGGCAATGGTTCACCAACAGGGGGATGTCTTCTTTCCGCTCCCTTAAAGGGGGGAGATAAAAGGACACGGTACGCAGGCGGTAGAAGAGGTCCGGACGAAAGCGCCCCCGCCGCACTTCCTGGAGGAGGTTGCGGCTGGTGGCGGCGATGATCCGGGCTTCCAGGGGGATGGGCCGGGTGCCGCCCACCCGCTCAAAGACCCGGGTTTCCAGGACCCGGAGCAGCTTGGCCTGCAACTCGGGTTTGAGTTCGCCGATTTCGTCCAAAAACAGGGTGCCCCGTTGGGCCAGTTCGAAGCGGCCCACCTTGTCCCGGACGGCCCCGGTAAAGGCCCCTTTCACGTGTCCGAACAATTCCGATTCGATGAGGGTCTCCACCAGGGCCGAGCAACTGAAGGCCACAAAGGGGCCCCGGGCCCGGGGGCTTTTTTGGTGGATGGCTTGGGCAAAGAGGTCCTTGCCGGTCCCGGATTCTCCTTCCAGAACCACCGCGGCGCTGGACGCGGCCACATCCGGCAGCATCTCCAGGATTTTTCTCATGGCGGGGCTGTGGCCGATGATCTCCACCTCCCCGGGAACCGGGGCCGGCTCTTCCTCCGGCAGCATAGCCGGGCCCAAAGATTGAAAGGTTTCCACCGCGCCCACCACCGCGTCCCGCTTGTTCCTGATGGGCGCGGTGCTCAGCAGAATACTAAGCCGTTCCCCCACCTTGTTGATAATGTGCACGCTTTGATCGAGCCGGGGGGCCCCGTCTTCCAGGGTGGCCCGCAGGAAACAGCCTGCCTGGCAACGGTCCGCTTGAAAGACCTCCCAGCAATGGCGGCCCAACGCTTCTTCCTTGGGAAAGCCGGTGATCTCCTGGGCCCGCCGGTTAAACGCGGTGATCCGCCGGCGCTGGTCGACGATGAAGAGACCCCGTTCCAGGTCCTCAAAGATGGCCTCCGGGTCCACCCCCAGGCCGAAATTGGACCAGTCGGACCAGGCCCGGGTCAGGGTATCATCGTGAAAGGTGAGGATGACGCCGATGATTTCCCGGTCCTGACTATAAAGGGGAGCTAGGGAGCATTTCCGGAACCGGACAGGGTCGGATTCCGGACGCAGGTGCACCAGCAGGTTGGAGCGGGTGGTGCCCGTTTGCAAGGCGTCTTGAAAGGCCGGTTCTATTTGGGAGAGGCAGGGTTCCGGGAAAAGTTCAGACAACTGCAGAATTTGGCCGGGCTCCAGCTTCTGCTGCAGGAGTCTTTCCGCTTGGAGAGTGGCGCCGAGGACCGCGTGGCGGGGAGAGAGCGCGAGAACCCCGTCACCCTCAGGCAGGTCTCCAAAATCGTGGCGCGGTTTGGTCACCTTGCACCCCGGCCCGAACCGGCTCGGGCGGACCCCAGGATTCCCTGGTTTCAAGGTTTTAGGGAAAACAGCTTGCCCTCATGTTATCAAAAGTTAACCATACTTCAATAGTATTCTTTACCAGAAACCTTTTGAAGAAAAAAGGCGGCGGGTTTACCCGCCGCCCAGTCATCCTGGAAATTGGCGCTCTCGCAACCCGTAAGTAAGGCACCATTCCCAGGCGGTTTGCATGATGAAAGCCTCCTCTTCGACCTCCCCTCAGATGGCTTTCTTTTCCAGGGCCTGGAAATACTCCAGGGCCGCTTTCTTTTTCTTATGGGACCATTCCCCCACCTGGGCCATGACTTGGGACATCAAGGTGGGATTGTCCCGGAAATTGAATACTTCGATATCTTTACCCCGGGCATTGGCGAAGATCGCCCGCCCCAGTGGCGAACGCACGAGCACCGTGGTCCAGCCCTCGGGCGCACCCAGGCCGCCGAAGGAGAGGTCGGCAAATTCCGCGGCATAATCGTTACAGAATTGACAGGCGTGCCGTTTCATAAATTCCAGTTTCGGCAACGGAATGGCCCGCACTTCCCCGTTTTGCAAGTGGATCAGCAGTTCTTCCTTGAGGTTGACTTTATGGACCTCGGCCCAGGTAAAATTACCGATCCGTTCCAGGCGCTGGCGCTGGTCCGGGCCAAACTGGAAGTTGCCGGCGCAGAACAGACCGAAATGGAATTTAATGGCATCGGCAGGCACCACCCCCAGGACCTCCATGCGCCGCAAGGCATTGATCTGGCAAGGCGTGCCCACGAAGGCCACCCTTTTCAAGGGTTTCCTGGCCACATCCTGCAGGCCGGCGATGGAAGGCGAATAGGTGGTGTAGACATCGGAAAAATGTTTAATACTGGGAAGGGTGTCGAAGTGGAACCCCGCCGCAGCGACGATATCCGCCCGGGAGAGAGCCAGCCAGGGCTGCCGTTGAAAGGGGCCCACGGTCTTGCTGACCACCGCGGCCTCAATACGGCCGCGGTCAAACAGGTGGAGCAAGAGCGCGGTGATCACCCCCCCGTCCGTGGCCTGGGCCCGCACCTCGGGGTCAGTGGCCCGGGCCACCGCGTTCCCCATGATCTGGCCCATGGGCGCGCTCCAGGACACCAGTTTTTGGGTATCTTCATCCAGTTCATGGATCACCGGACAGATGGAATGGCAGATGCCGCACTCGATGCATTTTTCCTTGTTGCTGAAGCGCGGCCTGCCGTCCGGTCCCAATTCCAAGGCCCCGTAATTGATGGCGCTACAAAACGCCACACAACCACCGCATTGGTGACAGAGGCCTGGTTCTTGGACCTCCTGGATCAAATCGGCAAAAGTCTTCATGGGGCCCTCCCGCCCAGTCAACCCAAGTTCCGGCCGCTACCTGAACTGGCTTCTTAAGGTTGCCCTAATAGTCAAGCAGCAGGAACTTGGGTCCGGGACTTGACTTTATTTTATTCAGTCCGGCCACTCATGCCTTTCCCAGGGCATAAATGGGGTAGCCTCCCTCCCAGCCCTTAAGGGCGATGCGGCCCTCGTGGGCCATATCCGGCAAGAGGGGGGAAATGTTTTTTACCGGCTCGTCCATGGCCCGGGCGATTCCCGGGGGGTTGAGGGGCTGTTCGCTCAAGGCCTTGATAATTCTGGCCGCCAGAAATTCTTCCTTGAGCACATCCAACATGGTCTCGTCCGCCTCCACCGCATTGAACTGGGAGCCGGGGAACTCTTTCTCCGCCGGCCGCCGCAGGCTGGTGCCCAGGACCCAGCGCACCCGGGGGCGATGCAGGGTGGCATGGATGGCCCAGAGCCTGGCCTTGGTTTTGTCGTCTTGGGGCAGAGGCGGCAGTTTGTCCAAAGTGTCCATCTGGGATTCCACCATGCGCACGAAGGACTCCGGTTCATTGACCTCCACATAGCCGATGGCGATGCGCCGCCGCTCCAGGCCGGCCAGGGAAAGGAGCTTTTTCATGGCATTGACCCGGTACCAACAGTGGTCCACCCCGTAGTGGTAATGGCAGGAGTGTTTGGGGGTGCAGCCGGCCAGCATAATGCCCTTGACCCCATTCAGAAAGGCCATGGACAGGATGAAAGGGTCCAGGGACCCCAGGCAGTTCACCGGGGTCAGATAAATGCCCCTGGGATAGGTCAGCCCTTTAACCGCAGCCTGTTCCGCGGAGGCCAATCCCCCCCAACCGCAGACGAAGCCCAGGATCTCGTCCTCCTGCATCCGTCCCAGAATGGCCTTGAGGCGGGCTTCCAGTTGCTGGGTGCTGTTATTGAGAACCTTGATGGCTTCGTGGGGGCAGGTGGCCGCACAGGTGCCGCCCCCGCTGCAGAGGTGGTTGTCCGTTTCCCGGGCTACCGGGCCGCTGCCGGGTTTGACGTGTTCAATGCCGCCGCAGGGGCAGATTTCGGTACAGAGACCACAGCCCTCACAGAGGTCCTTATCCACATGCACCACCACCGGGCTCACCAGTCTGCCCTGCAGGGCCTTTTCCCGTAAGTGCAAGACCCCCCGGGCCGCCTTTTTACCTTGCTGGATAACCTCGTTCAGGTCACAGACGCCCCCGGCCGAGCCGGTGAAAAAGAGGGACTCATCGGGAATCTGATCCGGCCAGAATTTGATATTGCTCTTCTGGAGCCGGCCTCCTCCGTTTTCCGGGTAGATGGGCAGCCAGCGGAGCAGTTCCTGAGCTTTCTCCACCGGCTCTGCCGGCGCGCCCGGCACCACCAGGGTGTCCCACTCCACTTCATGCTCCAGGTTGTCCCCGGGACTGACAAAGCTCAAGAAACCGGACTGGACCACCGGATGCACTTCCGGAGCGTAGGACAGGAGCCCGATGCCCTGAGCCCGTGCTTCCCTCAGGTCGCTGCCGCTTAAGGGGAGAGTGATGTTGGCCGGATACACGACCGTGGGTTGGACCTGAGGGTGTTCCCGGGCCAGTACCAAACTGTCCCGCCAGGCGGCCAGCGCCGCCAGTTCCTGGGCGGCCTGGCCGTGTTGAGGGCTGTTCACCCAGAAGACCATTTTGCCGGGGCTGATATCGCCTGCACCCAGCTTTTCTTCCAGTTCCAGGAGGTCGCAGACCCTCTCGCCGCCGCCGATATAGTCGATGTTCCCCGGACCGTACTCCCGGTCCAGGGCGGTGATGATGGCCGCGCCGGCCACCTCGGTGACACTGCCGTCAGGCTGCTTCAGCCCCACGTGGTAGTCGCCGACGCCGCCGACGATGTAGTCGATGGGCTGATCCGGCATCACCTTGATCCGGGGATGGGTGAAGACCTCCCGGAGGAGGTCCGCCAGGTCCCCACAGAAGATGCGGCAGCCGGGAAAGGTCCAATGGAGCTCATCCAGAACCCGCTCCGGCGTCTCTGCCTTGGAAAAGACCAAGCTCTCCATGCCCTGGCGGGCCAGTTCCCGGGCCGCGATAAAGCCGGAGAAGCCCCCTCCCAAGATGAGAGCCGGTCCTTCGAAGGTCAAAGACACGGGTTCATAAGGCTCTAATAGTTTGAGGCTGGCCATGCCCCCGGCGATCAAGGCTGCGGCTTTGCGGGCCAACTCCTGGGGGGATGCTTCATGCACGGCGGCCACATGGTCCTTCAGGTTGATCATCTCCACCTGGTGCTTTTCGATCCCCACCTCAGCCAGGCCGGAGGAAAACCTCTTTTTCATGACCCTGGAGGAGCAGCCCCCCACCAGGATGCGGTCCAACCCCTTATTCTTCACTTCCTGCCGCATGGCCTCCAGCCCCGGAGCCAGGCAGGGGTGGGGGTAGGCGTCCAAATGTTCCCAGGGCTCGTAGCGCAGCAGTTCACTCACCTGGGACAAGTCGATGCGGTTGCTGATCTTGCCCCCGCACTCGCAGAGGAAGATGCCGATTTTGCCTTCAGTTTTCATAGTGGTCTCCTTCATCCTAGGGGGCGCTGACCTGGGGAAACAACTTTTCCATGGCGCCGGTGGGACAGACATACAGGCAGCTCCCACAACATATGCAATCCATACTCCTTTGGTGATAAGGCGCCGTGATCTCTTTGCGTAATCCCCGGTTGCCGAAGGTGAGGGCTTGGATGCCCACTACTTCCTGGCAAGCCCTGACGCACAGACCGCAGAGGTGGCAGGCAAAATCCACTCCCTCCTTCTTGAAGCGGGAGGGAGTCACCCCAAAGGTCTTGGCCAGTTCCTGGATATGCGGGGATGCCGGACTTTCGTCCAACAGTAACTGCACGATCCAGCGGCGCACATTGTCCACCCGGGGAGTTGAGGTTTGCACCTTGATGCCCTTTTTGATGGGATACATGCAGGAGATCACCACCCGGGAGCGTCTGCCTTCGTCCACCTCCACCACGCATAGGCGGCAAGCCCCATAGGGTTCCAAGGCGCCGTGGTGGCAGAGGGTGGGAATGTCAATGCCGTTCCACCTGGCCACCTCCAGGATGGTCCAGCCCTCTTGTCCCTGAACTGCTTGACTGTTGATGGTAAAGTCGATCATGACCCCTCCTTTCAGGCGACATCCACCGCCCCGAACTTGCACACCTCATGGCAAGCGCCGCATTTGATGCACAAGGAAGCGTTGAGTAAATGGGGTTCCTTTTTGGTTCCGGTGATGGCCCCTTGGGGGCACTCCCCCACGCAGGCGGTGCAGCCGTTGCACAACTCGGGGTTGATGGAATAAGTAATCAGGTCTTTGCAAACCGCGGCCGGGCACTTGCCCTGGAGAATGTGCGCCTCGTATTCCTCCCGGAAATACCTGAGAGTGGTGAGCACCGGGTTGGGCGCGGAGCCGCCCAGGGCGCACAGCGACCCGTCTTTGACCGCCTCAGAGAGGGACTCCAACTCATTCAGATCCTCTAGAGACCCCTTGCCCCCGGAAAACTCCTCCAAGAGCTCCCGCATCCGCTTCAGACCCAGGCGGCAGGGGATGCACTTACCGCAGGATTCATCGATGAGGAAGTCCAGGAAGAACTTGGCCACGTCCACCATGCAGGTGGAATTGTCCATGACGATCATGCCGCCGGAGCCCATGATCGCGCCCGCGTCCCAGAGGGAATCGAAGTCGATGGGCAATCCCCAGTGCTCCTTGGGGATGCAACCCCCCGAGGGCCCGCCGATCTGGATGGCCTTGAATTCCCGGTTCTCCGGCACGCCGCCGCCGACCTGCATCACCAGGTCTTTGATGCTGACTCCCATGGGGACTTCCACCAGGCCCACGTTCTTCACCTGGCCCACCAGGGAGAAGATTTTAGTGCCTTTGCTCCCTTCGGTGCCGATGTCCCGGTACCAGTCAGCGCCCTTGGCGATGATCACCGGCACGTTGGCCCAGGTCTCCACGTTGTTCAGGTTCGAGGGACGATTCCACAGCCCTTTGTCCACGGTGTGGACATACTTGGCCCGGGGCTCCCCGGGCTTGCCTTCGATGGAGGCCATCAGGGCCGTGGACTCGCCGCAAACGAAGGCTCCGCCCCCCAGGTTGATCTTGATGTCGAAGGAAAAGCCAGAGCCCAGGATGTTCTGTCCCAAGAGCCCCGCTTCCCGGGCCGAAAAGATGGCCCGCTGCAGGGTCTTGACCGCCAGGGGATATTCGGCCCGCACGTAGATGTAGCCCTCGCTGGAGCCGATGGCATAGGCGCCGATGAGCATTCCTTCCAGGATGGAATGGGGGTCGCCTTCGATGAGACTCCGGTCCATGTATGCGCCCGGATCGCCTTCATCGGCGTTGCAGAGCACGTACTTGGGCCAGCCCTTGGCCTTACGGCAGGAGGCCCACTTGACCCCGGTGGGGAAGCCGCCGCCGCCCCGGCCCCTTAGTCCGGCAGTGGTCACTGCGGCGATGACCTCATCCGGGGTCATGGCCGTCAAGGCTTTATAGAGTGCGAAATAGCCGCCTCGGGCGACGTAGTGCAGCAGATTGTCCGGGTCGATGAAGCCGCAGTTGCGCATGGCGATATGGCGCTGCAGCTTGAAAAAGTCCAGGTCCTCGTAGCGGGGCGTTTGGGCCAGGAATCCTTTCAGCTTGCCCTGGTAAAACTTCCGGGGCCCGCCATCCAGAATCATGTCGTCCACATCGATGCGAGCCATGAGCTGCTTTTCCGGGATCTTGCCCGCGGCCAGCTCTTCCCATAGGGCCCCGGCAATTTCCGGCGTTACCTGTTCATAGGTAACCCGGGGCTTCCCGGGAAGGACCGCGTCCACCAGGGGTTCCTTGTAGCAAAAACCGATGCAGCCGGTCTTTTCCACCACCCCGTCCCAATGCGCCTCCTGGGCCTTCTTGTTCAACAGGTCGTAGACTTTTTGGGCTCCCGCGGCCAGGCCGCAGGTGGCCATGCCCACCAGGATCTTGGGTTTATCCGGATAAAGCTGTACAAGACCCTCGCCTTTTGCCTTTTGCAAGTCGTCGAAGCTGGTTATCTGCATAGCCGTTACCTCTTACGGTACATTTTGAGGAGATGTCCCGCCTTCCGCTGGCTGAGGTTGCCGTGAATCTCTTCGTCCACCTGGGCCACCGGCGCCATGGAGCAGCAGCCCAGGCAGCGCACCTGACGCAGGGAGAACTTGAGGTCCCGGGTGGTGCCTTCCGGGCCGGCAACCCCCAGGTCCCGCCGGAATTTTTCATAGACGTTGGCGGCCCCCCGCACGTGGCAGGCCGTTCCCAGGCACACGGCTACGTCATGTTCCCCCTTGGGCTCCAGGCTGAAAGTCTTGTAAAAAGTGGCCACCGCCCAGCCCCGGGAGAGGGGCACGCCCAGATGGTCGCAAACTGCGGTCATGGCTTCGGGGGGAAGATAATTGAATTTGGCCTGCACATCCTGCAAGGCGCTGATCAAGTGTTCCGAGCTGGGGGGATAGCGTTCCAGAATGGTTTCCAGGGCTTTAAAGGTTACACTCATCGACCTTTCCTCCTTCAAAAGATGTTCGAAGTTCCTGGTTCAAAGTTCCAAGTTGAGCCTCTGCCAGAGTACCCGTCGTCATCCTGAGGGAAGGGGAGGAACTGGATTTTGAGGCCGCTTCCCTATATCTGCCCGATTATAGAGCAAGGACGGGGCCATTAGGTTAAGTGGTTGTTAATGAAGGATATTTTAGGAAGAGGGGCGGAAGTTGAAAGAGCTGGGGAGAGAAAAAATGGGCGGATTTAAAACGTTTTTTCAATCCTTTTATAATATATCAATAATATCTATAAGTTATATTATTGTCAAAAATGTTGCAAAAATATAAGGCCGTTTTATTTTGACCAACGGCCGATAATTTCTGGTCTTCCTCTTGGATAAAATAATTTCTAGATGGTTGATTAAGGATAATGAAATGTTGCAGATTTGAAACGTTTAAAAATTAGAGGATTATTATCGATAATTTTCAAGGAGATACCTTGCACAGAAATTGTCGCAAAATTAATATACGTTTTATTTTTTGAAATCCTTGTCGCTGATGTGGTAAAGCCGCATCTTCCGCCACAGTTTGCTGCGGCTGATCTTGAGCACTTTTGCCGCCTCCTGCTTGCTCCCCTGGGTCATTTCCAGGGCCATGAGGATGGTTTTCTTCTCCAAGGCTTGCAGGGGGCTGGCGGACTTATCAGCCAGGGGCAATTCCAATTCCCGGGCGCACCAGGCGGATTCCAGGCGGGGCAGGTGGCGCTCGGTGATCAGGGGGCCTTTGGCGAAGACGAAGCAGTATTCCAGGACATGCTGCAATTCCCGGACATTGCCGGGCCAGGCGTGGCGGCAGAGGACCTTCATCACCTTGGGGTCCACCCCCCGCACCCGTTTGTTGAACTTGCGGTTAAGCTGTTCCAGAAAGTATTTGACCAAGATGGGGATGTCCTCCCGTTTTTCCCGGAGGGGAGGGAGGTGGATGGGCACGGTGAACAGCCGGTAATAGAGGTCGTCCCGGAACTTGCCCTGGCGCATGGCTTCCTGCAGGTCCAGGTTGGTGGCGGCCACGATCCTGGCTTCCAAGGGGATTTTGCGGGTGCCGCCCACGCGCATAAAAGCCTTAACTTCCAGGAACCGCAGCAGCTTTACCTGGAGTTCGGGCTTAAGTTCGCCGATTTCATCCAAAAATAAGGTGCCGCCCTTGGCCAGCTCGAAGCGGCCCGGTTTGCTGCTCACCGCGCCGGTAAAGGCTCCCCGCTCATGGCCGAAGAGTTCGGACTCCAGCAGGTTCTCCGGGATGGCGGAGCAGTTCACCGCGACAAAAGGCCCTTTGCGCCGGGAGCTGTAAAGATGAATGGCCCGGGCCACCAGTTCCTTGCCGGTGCCCGATTCCCCCTGGATCAGCACATTGGAATCGGCCGCGGCGATCACCGGCAGGGTTTGAATGATTTCCTGCATCCGGGGGCTCACCCCCACAATATCGGCCAGGGGATGATGCTCCAGTTTTTCCGTTTCCATTTCCGGGCAGGTGAGATGGTGGAAGGTCTCCACCCCGCCCAGCACCACGTTGCCAGGCCGCTTGATCTGCGCGGTGTTGACCAGGATAAGTCTTTTCACTCCTGCCTTGGTGGTTATTTCCACTTCCCGGTCCACCAGCATCTCCCCGGTGCTCATGGTGATGCGCATGGGGCAGTCTTTCTGGCACTGGTCCGCCCGAAAGACGTCCCAACAGAACTTGCCCACCACCTCATCCCGGCTGAAACCGGTGATTTCCTCGGCCCGGCGGTTGAAGTACCCGACTTGCCAGCGAGTGTTAATGAGGAAAACCCCTTCGGGAAAATGGTCGTCGAGAACTTCGGAATAGGCCAGGTCTAGGAATTTCAGGGAGGGAAGGAGTCCGTCCCTGTAAGGATTACACTCTACGGAATTTAGCGCACACATGAACCCCTCTCCTCTAATACAGGGCCCTCGATCATCGAGGGGTTGCAAACGCCGGGTGCGATCCGATTAATGATTAATAAGGACTAAGTGAATCCAGGGAGCTTAAAAATGCGGACAGAAGATAGGCGCTGTCAGAAATTTTTTCTCCCTAATATTAATATAGCAATCTTTGTACCAGTCAAGCATTTTATTTTTGAGACATATCCAATTTTGCAACATTTTTTAAGTGGACAGATGGTTTCTGAATCCCGGCCGGCAACCGCGGCATCATCTTTTAACCGGCAGGAAGCCGCGTTGCCCCCCCGCCACCGGGGACCGAGACCTATCCTTGGTCAACTCTGGATGGTGGCTGTGGGTGCCGATATTTTTCTGGCAGGGCTATCCGTGGCGGGGGGCTGCCGTTTAGTTACTTCCCAGCCGGCCCTGGAGAAGCAGGATGAACGATCTTCAGCAAATCAGCGGCCAGCCGCTGGGCGATAATCTGGTTGGCCTCCTCGTTGACATGGCAATAATCCAGGTACACCTCATGGTGGGCCGCGGCAAATAAGCCGCTGATATCAAAAAAATGATAAGGTGCAAATTCTTGATGTTTTGCCTGCATTACCGCCTGGGACTGCCGGTATAAATCTCCCAGGGGTTCAGTGGCAAATCTTTTCTCAAAAGGAGTCAAGGTTTTTTTGGTGTAGATTACGGGTTGCCAATAAAATAAGGGCACGAAACCATAAGCCTTCCCTAAGGCTGTAATTATTTTTAGATTATTTAAGTAAACCTCCACCAAATCATTTTTAAGAGTCTTACTCTTTTGAGAAAAAGGTTCTTGGTAACTCAATTTATCTGATAGGGACTTTATCAGTTTGCCTAAATAAAATCTATCCAGGGTGTTTAACAAAAAGACCTTTTTAAGTTTATGGTAACGCGTGGATATGTTGTATTCCAGCTCTCGCTTCCATTCAAATTGGGTAAAGCCCGCGGCCTGATTCTGTAAGGCCGCATAAACATCATTATAGCCATCATAGAAGATCACCACATCGGGAATATTCCCCCGCTCCAGTTGCAACACCAGGTCGATCAGTTCCTGGGTATTCACGTAGGCAACTTCGCCGAAATTGGTGATTTCCGTGGCCAGGCCCCGGGCCGCCAGATCCTTGGCCACCAGGGAGGGAATGGTAAACTGGTCCCGGACTCCCTCGCCCCACAAGGTGGAGCCGCCGAACATGAAGATCTTCAGCTTTTTGGAGGCATTACCTGCATTGACCTTAGCGGGGACGGTGTAACGGAGACCTTGCTCATTTACATTGATATATTTCCCTTTATGAGGCGTCCGCCGCCAATAGACATAAGGTCTCCAGGAGGTGTTGTAACTGGAGAAAAGCTCTTTATCGTAATCATGAATCCAGGGAGAGTTTTTATAGCTCGCGCTTTCCCGAAAATATTCAGGAGCGCTCTTGCCGGGAAGCAAATGATAGACTAGGGCGCAGGTTAATTCCAAGAACAGGATCAGCAAGAGGGTGGCGCCGATAATCAACCATAACGTTTTGATAAGATGGCCGCAGCCCCTGGCGGATTTTTTCACAAAAAGCCGCCACGCCGGATTAATAAGACTATTTTTACTTTCCACTCAAGCTCTCCTCAAAGAACTTATGGGCTAGGGCAGGGGGGAGGATGCAGAGAAAGGGGCTCATCCACCCGCGACCGTTCTCCAACCGTCGATCCGCACCCTCTAAATCTCCGGCCTCTTCTCCCGCCATAGCCCCTAACCCCGGATTCATGGGGCGCTCCGGGCTTTGAAACCGTCTTTTATGCCGGCTCCCCGAAACTCAAATTTAACCGGGTAATAGGTGCAAGGAAGGGGGGCATACCAGCATTTCCCCCCCCGGTTCCGGGGAAAAAAGACTTGGTGGCCCTGAATCTCCTCCTCTGCCAACCGTTCCTGGGGGTAAGGAGCCGGCAGCCAGAGGCGTTGACCCAGGGTCGGGAAATCTTGCGGCAGAAAAGCTGCCATAAAGTAAAGC
This sequence comes from Thermodesulfobacteriota bacterium, assembly GCA_040757175.1. Classification (GTDB taxonomy): domain Bacteria; phylum Desulfobacterota; class Desulfobaccia; order Desulfobaccales; family 0-14-0-80-60-11; genus SURF-52. The sequence goes on along the minus strand of JBFLXM010000028.1, from coordinate 220,019 downwards.
ATCAATAAAGCCAGCGACCAGGGGAATAATTGGGTCACCCGATAATCAAAGGCTTTGAGAAGGGGGATAAAGATAATGACCACGGCGATTATCAGGTAGCCCATGCCGAAGCGGGGATCAGGCGCGGTCAAAAACCAAAAGAGGAGGCCCGCGGCGGCAGCGAGGTAGAGCACCGCATTTCTGCCGATTTCCCGAAAGTCGATTTTCCAGGTTTTGCGGGTGATCAGGTTTACCAGGCAATCCAGGAGGATGACCAGGCCCGGGAGGAAGATGCGCACCAATTTACTGCCGTAATCCGCCAGGGTGTGGTGGAACCAGGTGGGCACCCAGGAAAAGGCGCTGGGTGATGCGGCCGGAGTCAAGACGTACCCCGGGTCCCGGGCAAAGGCCTCCACGGCCCGCTTCTCGGCCAGGGCCGCGGCTGGGGGCACCTGCCAATCAAAGTGGAAGAGATCGAGGCCGGGAAACGGGTAGAGCAGATATCCGGAGAGCCAGATATTCCTAAGGAAATAGGGCAGAACCAGGATAGCGACGCCCCCGGCCAGGAGCAACAAATTGCGCGGGCGGCCCCGGGCGATCTCCTTGCCCGCCATCACCGCCATGAAAAGGGCCAAGGGCAGGGCTGATAATTTAATGGTTATGGCCCAGGCGGCCAGAAAGCAAATGAGGGGGGAGAAGAGCTGCTCCGGAACCTCACCAAGGTTTTCCAGGGATTGGACATAATAAACAAAAAGGAGGCAGATCAATAAAGCTGCCGGTATGTCCGGGGTCGGCGACGACAACTGGTCTTTGAAAACCAGAAGCCCGGGGAGGGCGATAGCGGCCCGCAGGATATTGCTGAAATGATATTGCCCCTTAATTAAGTTACTTAAGCCTTGCAGACAGATAAAGAGAAAAATTAATAGGAGAAAACCGTTCAGCACATGGAAGGGTTGGAGCTGCAGAAAAGAAAAGCCGAAGAGGGCGTTGGCCAAGAACCACATGGAATTGAAGGCCAGGCGGCCGTGCAGATTGCCCAACCCCGGGATCACCGGATATTCCTCAATCCAGCGGATGGCCTGGGCGTGATACAGGCCGGTGTCAAAGGAGGAGGGGGGAGCCGCGGACCTGATCAGGATAAAGAAAAAACTCAGGATAAATAATGCCAAGACATATTTATTAAGAGTAAATAACCCCCGGAGGCCGGACTTGAAGCAATTGATGATCTCTCCATAATAAATGCCGGCCAGGACCAAGGCTCCTAAAAAAATCAAGGCATTGGCCCCCAAAGCGATTTTTTCAAAGAGGGAAAAATAGCCGGCAACCGTGGTTACTAAACATAATCCCCAAATAGTAACCAGGGAAAGAGGCAGCCGCGCCGGATCAGGTTCTGGTTCCCGCCAGAGGGCCAGCAGCAGCCCGGCAGCCGCGCTGCCATAAATAAAACAGATAATAAACACATAAGACCAGATGATGAGTATTGCTAACATTGAGCGGAGGTCAATCTATCCTGGGTAGACGCAGGCTTGCAGCCTGCCCGGGCACAGCCTGGAAAGCCCGGGCCGCCAGGAGCTTGAGACTTGGCCTGAGGTTCCCGTCAAGGGCATTGGCGGGGAGGCCGCCAGGGGCTACTGCCGCCGGGAAGCCCGGGCCACCGGCTCGTACCCCTCCCCCCCGGCAGGCGCATCCCCCAAGCCCGGGTCTTGAGGCGGCAACGCCGCCTTAATGGCGCCCAGAAAGCGGCGCCAGGTCAAATGGAGATATTCGTTATAGTCCTCATCGCCATGCACGGGGCGAGCCCATTTAATCCCCAGGTCCCAGGCCGCCAGGGATTCTTCGAAAACCAGGCGGGGGCTGTCGGGGTGCACCGGCTGGGGATTGGTCCATCTTCTGAGAATCCGGCCCTGATAGACTACCTCGACGCGGTCGAATTCCAGGTCCCTGACCCCCGACTCCAGCAAACCCAGGAGATCCGCGACCGACCGGGCCCTGCCGATCCGCAATTTCATGAAGCGGAGGAACTCCCCCAGAAACTTAAAATAGGGGCGGTTGCGCAGAGTGAGAAAGAGGCCCCGTTCCCCGTAGAGCCGGAGGGACCAGGTCACCGCCAGCATCAGGACCAGGGTGAGGAAGCCGGCAAAAAACCGGAGCACCGGAGTCTGGACTTCCAGAACCATGAGCAGGGTCAGGGCGCAAAGAGAGGCGCTGAAGAAGTAAAATATCGCCACCGTGGGGCGGGCGGCCTTAATCTTGCTCAACAGGCGGTGGTGCAGATGGTTGCCGTCCCCCAGAAAGAGGGCCTGGCCGGTGAGCCATCTCCTGAGAACGGACAGGGCCACTTCAAAGAGGGGGATGCCCAGGGGCAGGAAAGGCGCCAGGATCATGATGCTGGTGCCCAGGCGCTGGCCGGGAAAGAAGGCCGTGGAACTGATGGCCAGGGTTCCCAAAAGGAAACCCAGCATCATGCTGCCCCCGTCTCCCAGGAAGATGGAAGCCGGGGGGAAATTAAACCGGAGAAATCCCAGCAGGCTCCCGGCCAGGGTGAAACTGAGGGTGGCGGTGAAGAAGTCTCCTTTTACCGAGGCAATGACCGCGCTGGTGAGGGCCGCGAAAAAGCAGATGCCTCCCGCCAGGCCGTCCAGGCCGTCAATGAGGTTGATGGCATTGGTGATGGTCACCACCGCGCAGAGGAAAAAAGGGATGCCATACCAGCCGAAATAAACCGGCCCCACCCAGGGGATGGTGGCCACGGACACGGTATGTCCTCCCAGAACCAGGATCAGGCCTGCCAGGAACTGGCCGGCCAGCTTTGGTTTCCAGCCGAGCATCAGCCGGTCGTCGATGGTGCCCAGGATCAGGATCCAGGTGGTGCCCAGAAACAGGGACAACATCCGGGGCCATTCCGGCCGCAGCATGGATAACTTGCCAGCCAGGGCCAGGCCAAAAAAGGCCAGGAAGGACACCATCAGGGGAATGAAGAGGGCTACCCCTCCGGTTAAAGGCGTGTCCTGGGGATGATGGCGCCTGCCCCCCGGGGGTGCGACCAGACCCCAACTCCGGCCCCATTTCTTGGCCCGGGGGATGATGGCATAGGTCACCCCAAAGCCAAAGACCAGCAGGAAAGCGGCTACCCCCAGGGGCATGTTCATTTCCGCCACGACGACTTAACTCCGGTGCAAGAGCGCGCGGTAAAGCTGGGCATATTGCGCGGCCAGACGTTTAGGATTAAATAGCGTAAAGGCGCGTTTTTTTCCAGCCTCTCCCAACTTTTTCCGCAATTCTCCGTCTTTAACCAGCCGGATGAGAGCGTCTTTAAACCCCGGGGCATCCCCGGGAGCAACTACGTTGCCCGTCCGGCCGTCCACTACGGCTTCGGCATTGCCGCCCACGTCCATGGCCACACACGGCAGGCCCGCGGCCATGGCTTCCAGGAGGGCGATGGAGAGGCCCTCGGAGAGGGAAGGAAAGGCAAAGATATCCAGGGCCGGGAGCACCCGGGGAATATCGGCCCGAAACCCGGGCAGCTTCACTTTGGCCGCCAGATTCTTCCGGGCAATCAGGTCTTCCAAGGCCCGGCGCTCTTCGCCTTCGCCAATAATGACCAACTGGACTTGGGGAAAAGTGGCGGCGAGATCTCCGAACCAGCGTACCAGTTTGGCGTAATTTTTGAGGGGCAACAGGTTCCCCACGGAGCCCAACACCACCGCGTCGGGCGAAAGCCCTAACTCGGCCCGGATTGAAGAACCGTTACTCAAGGGCCGCTGAAAGGGAACCAGGTCCACGGCGTTGAGAATGGTGGAGACCTTTCCGGGGGCAATTCTCAGGTGCTTGATAACTGCTTGCCGGGCATTTTCAGAAACCGCCACATATCGGGAAACCCAGCCCGCGCTCAGGCGCTCCACCAATCGCAGGGAACGGGAAAGTAAATCTGCCCGGGTCAGGTATTCATCGACGCCGTGAATAGTATTGATGATGTTTCTGATCCCGGCTAACCGCCCGGCCAGGCGGCCGTAGAGATTGGCCCGCAGCAGGTGGCAGTGGAGAATGTCGGGGGGCTGGCGGCGCAACTGGCGCACCAGGGGCAGGAGAACCCTCACATCCAGGAAGGAAGCGCCCATGGGAAAGACCCGGTAACCCAGGCCGGCTCTCTTAATCAGGTCCCGGGGATCAAGAGCCGGTGGCGGTCCGTAGAGGGACCAGATGGAAAAGTCGAATTTCCCGGGGGCCTGGCTGCGGATTTGGGCCAACAGGGTGCTGCTGGGGCCGTGGTTAGTCCAGAAGGAGGTTATAAGGTGATAAACTTTAATTTTTTTCCCTGCCATGGATCTTCAGAAATTTTTCCCGAATTTGAGAGTCTGCCGGGTCGAGCAGGTTTCTCCTAGGGCCTCGAAGAGACTGCTTTCTTCAGAGTATCGCAGACCCGGGCCACTTCTGCTTCCGTCAATTGGGGATAAAGCGGCAGACTTATGGTCCTTTGGCCGATCTGATAAGCGGTGGGAAAGTCCTCGGGCCGGTAACCGTACGTCTCTTGAAAATAGCGGAGCACGTGCACCGCCCGGTAGTTGACGGCGCAGCCCACCCCCTGTTCCTGCACCAGCTTGATAGCTTCGTCCCGGTCCACCATTGGAGGCAAAAGCACGGTGAAGAGATGGTGGCCGCTCACCTCCCCGGGACCCGGAGCTTCCAGGAAATCGAGACCTTCCACCTCCGCCAGCAGTTCCCGGTAAAGCCTTTCCAGGTCCTGGCGCTTCCGGCGGTACCCGTCCAGGCGGCCGATCTGATTCAGGAGCAGGGCCGCCTGGATGTCATCCATGTTGTACTTCCACCCCATCATCTCCATGTCCCAATGTTCGTATTTCTTGGTGTAGCGGGAGGAGGCGTGCTTGGAGATGCCGTGGTGCCGGGCGGCGCGGTACCAGTCCGCGTCTTCCGGAGTGCGGCACACCAGGGCCCCTCCTTCCCCGCAGGTCATGCTCTTGGTGGGATAAAAGGAAAAACAGGCCGCGGCGCTGAGTTGGCCGGGCCGCACCCCATCCCGGCTGCCTTCCAGGCAATGGGCCGCATCCTCGATGACGGCCAGGCCATGTTTGGCCGCCACCCGGGCCAAGCCCCGCATATCCACCATGCGGCCATAGAGGTGCACCGGCAGGATGCCCCTGGTCCTGGGAGAGACGGCCGCATCCACGGCCTCGGGAAGCAGCAGCCCGCTTCGGGGGCAGACGTCCACCAAGACCGGGGTGGCCCCGGTTTCGATGATGGCCGTGGTGGTGGCCACAAAGGTCATGGGAGTGGTGATGACTTCGTCTCCCGGCCCGATGCCCTGGCGCAGCAGGGCCAGGTGCATGGCCCCGGTGCAACTGGTGAGGCCCACGGCCTCGGGGCTGTCCAGATATCGGGCGAATTTCTTCTCAAATTGGGCCACCATGGGCCCGGTGGTGAGGAAAATGGAGCGCATGACCTGGCTGGCCAAATCGATATCTTCCTCAGTCAGATTGTGTTTGAAAAATTCGATCTTTTCCATGTTTCTCTCAAATTGTTCCCTGGTTTGATCTGGCTGCGGCCGGGGGCCGGTTCACCCTTCAAAAAATTTTTCAATATATCCAGGGCTGACGGAGGCAAGTTAATTCCTTTCTGACAAATTACGCCGCGGTGGCAGGCCATGGTATTTTAGAATAAATTTCCCCAGGCTGAGCAGATGGTAGCGGAGAAAGCGCCAGCGGTGGCTACTCTCTCTTTGGCTATGGTGCCGGAAAAGCAGATCCGGATAATAGACCACGGCCAGGCCGGCCTGCCACAGACGGACGCAAAGGTCCACATCCTCCAGGTACAGAAAGAAGTTCTCATCAAAGGGGGGAGCCCCCCCAAACGCGGCCACCCGGTAAAACATGGCCGCGCCGTACCCCCAATCCACTTCCAGGGGCCGGTCGCCCGGCGCGTCCAGCATCAGGTGTTCCCGGTAAGGGCTGGCAAAGACCCGGCGAAAAAGACCGATTCTGGCAGCCAAAAGACTCTTCCAGGTGTAAAAGGTGCGGCAGGCCAGAATGGGTTCCCCCTCAAAGGTCACGGACCGGGGGATCAGGCAGCCCACCCGGGGCTGCCCGGTCATGAAGGCCAAGGCCTCCGCCACTCTATCCGGCGTGGCCAGGACCAGGTCGGGATTGCACAGAAGGGCAATGGCGTTCTCCTCGCGCACCTCCCGCAGTCCCCGGTTCAGTCCCGCGCCATACCCGGCGTTCTCCTGATGGATGATTTGCAGGGGAAAGGGTGCGCTCAAGGCCGCCAGACTCTCTTCCGGAGAGTGGTTGATGATTATCATCTTGCTGATAAACGGCAGCCGCGCCAGGGAAGCGATGAACTCCGGCAGATAGGAAGCGCTGTGGTAATTTACCGTAATGACGTAGAAGGGGGGCAGTTCGCTCATGATGGGTTCAAGGTTCAAAGTTCAAGGTTCAAGGTTATTAGCTCCAATTATGCACAACAGTTCATTAACCTTGCATCAGCCGCAAATTATTAAAAATTCCCAGGAGTTGTAGTCTTAACTTTGAACTTTGAACCTTGAACTTTGAACTGTTCAAAATAGAAAACCGTATTACTCCTGCTCCCGATTCACGGGGATCAGACCCAACAACAGATGGAAGAACCAGCAGACCTGGGGATGCAGTAGCAGATCATAAACCAAAAACGTCAAAAACGCCCCGGCCAGAGGCAAAAATAACGCCAGGGGAGGGATATAGGCAGCCGGCGGGTGGGCGCCGATGGTCCGTATCAACCCGGCCAGGAGCAGGATCAGGGATGAAGAATAGAGCAACAGAAAAGGAAAGCCCACCCCCACCATAAGAGTCAGAAACATATTGTCGGCAACTTTGATGGACGCCAGGGAGTGGCGGAACTTCTCCCGGGTCACATAGGGATACTTTATAACATAATCCTGGAGAAAATCCTCCCGGGGCGTCAGGAGGCCGATGCCCAAAAAGGGATGCTTAACCGCGACGTGCCAGGAAAACATAATATTTTCCACCCGGTAGTATGCCGGTTCATATTGCAGGCCGGTTCTTTCCACGGGCAAATGGCGGATGCTATAAACCAGGATGGCGGACAAAGCCAGGAGGATCAGCAGGAAATATTTCAGGCGCATCCCCCCCCAAAAGACCGCCAGCCCTCCCAGGATCAAAGGAATGGCCATGGCCGACCGCAACTGGGTGAATAAAAAGAGGAGATAACTCAAGGCGATGAGGAGCGCACCCAGAATCTTGTGGGCAGAGCGGCCCCAAAGCAAGGCCAGGGGCGCAAACCACAGGAGCATGACCTTGGTCGCTAAAGAGTGGTATTTGGGATCCATGGCCGTGGTGATCCGGCCGGTAACCCCGTAAGAGATCAGACCTATCAGCAGGAATCCGGATAACATTGCCAGGCAGAGCAGGAGGAAAGAGCGCTGCCGGCCAGGCGTGGCCAGCAGGATTCTGGCCCCCCAGAATCCACCCAGGGCCGGGGCCAGGAGAGCCAAGCCCCGCAAGGCGTTGGTCCGGGGGAGGGGGCTGAGAAAGCTGCTCAGCAGCAGCAGCGCGGTCAGGGTCAGGCAAATGCCGAGCTCCCAGCGGCTCCGGGTCAATGCCCCCTTTTTTGCCGCCCACAGCGTCGCGGCCAGGGACAGGGCGGCCAATAATCCGGAAAACAGGTTGACGCGTTCTCCCGGCCACAGCACCACGTACGGTTGGAGAAAGACCATTTGCAGGGAGACGGCGCAAAAAAGGAGCCAGGCGATTTTCTCGGCCAGGCTGGTTTTCTCCGCCATTGCCGGCTGGGGATAGTCCTGAGGCCTGGCGTCCAGCCCCGGGGGTAAGAGGATATTTTCAAACCATCTCATAGGGTTGATATCGCCGACGTTTAATATTTCCGGCCGATTTGTCTATTTTAGAAAATCCAATTCCCGGCCCAGGCCCCGTTCTTGGGCCCGGCGAAAGACCGCATAGCCCAGGGCCAGGTCCTGGATGATCAGGCCGGTGGAATCGAAGACCGTGATTTCTGAAGGATCGGTGCGGCCCGGTTTCTTCCCGGCCGCGATCTCCCCCAGGGAGCCGTAGATCTGTTCCGCTTTAATCCGCCCCTGAGCCAGGGCCACGTTGATTTCCCCGGAATGGGAGGCCTGGGCCCAATCGTCCACCACGATTTTGGCGGCCTGCAAGATGGCCGGGTCTAACTCCTGCTTGCCCGCTGCGTCCGCGCCGATGGCGTTGATATGGGCCCCGGGGGAGACCCAATCCCGGAAGACCACCGGTTGGCTGCTGGGGGTGGTGGTGACCACGATGTCCATCTCCCGGACCGCGTCTGCGGCCTCGGCCACGGCCCGGGCCGCCACCCCATGGGTGGTGGTGGCGTAAGCCGCAAAGCCTTGGGAATGGTGCAGATGGCGGTCAAAGACCAGGACTTCCCGGATGGCCCGCACTTTCAGGATCGCGGCCAGTTGGGTGCGGGCCTGGGCCCCGGCGCCGATGAGCCCCAGGCGGGCGGCGTCGGGACGGGCCAGCAATTGCGCGGCCACTCCCCCCGCGGCCCCGGTGCGGTAATCGGTGATGTGGGTGCCGTCCAGGTCCGCGAACTCCAGGCCGGTCTCCGGATCATTGAGGAGGATCTTGGCCATTACCGTGAGCAGCCCTTTGGCCGGGTTCCCCGGATGCACGTTGACCCACTTCAGGCCGCAGATGTGTCCCTCCGGCAAAAAGATCTCCCCGTACATGGCCCGGAAATCGCCTTGGGCCAGGGTCAGATAGGACTTGGGGGGCATGTTCACCCGGCCTTCGCCGTAGGCCCGGAAGGCCTCCTGGGCCGCGGCCAAGGCCAGGTCGATATCCAACACCTGCATCACTTCGGAACCGGTCAGGACTAAGCTCATATTTCCTCCGTAAGCAGTAAGCAGTAAGCAGTAAGCAGTGAGCAGCCAAAGTTCTCGGTTCGAAATCCTCAACTTGGAACTTGGAACCTGGAACTTGGAACTAATCTTCCCCCCAAAGCGGCACTACCTCAAACCGGTTTACGTCCACTAGCCCCAGGTCCGTTAGTTTTAGCGCCGGGATTACCGGCAGGGCCAGGAAGGACAGGGCCATGAAGGGATCGGGCAACTCCCCGCCCAGAGACCGGTAAGCCTCCTGCAAACGGCCATAGCCTCTGGCCACTTCTTCCAGGGGCCGGGGACTGATAAGCCCGGCGATGGGCAGGGGCAGGTCCGCCAGCACCCGGCCCCCGGCCACCACCGCCAGGCCGCCTTTCAAGTTCACGAGATGCTCCGCGGCCTGGAGCATATCGGTTTCATCAGCCCCCACCACCACGATATTGTGGGAATCGTGGGCCACGGAAGAGGCCAGCGCGCCCCGCTGCAGGCCGAAGCCCTGCACCAGGCCCAGCCCCAAATTGCCGGTGCCGTGGTGGCGCTCCACCACCGCCAGTTTCAGCAGGTCCCGGCTGGGGTCCGCGGCCAGGCGGCCATCTTTGAGTGGCGCGGGCAAGACCAGTTTTTCCGTGAGCAATTGGCCGGGAATGAGGCCGATGACCTTGACCAGATGGCCCCCGGCCGGGGGAGAAAAGGCCTCCAGGTCCGGCATTTTCACCTGCATGGCGGCCGTGGGGGCAGGGTAGGGGGGGAGTTCCAGGCCCGCGGTGAGGCGGCCGCCGTCCACCACTACCTGGCCGTTTTTCAAGACCTTGTCGATCCGGAAGGTGTGCAAGTCCTCTACCGCCACCAGGTCCCCGGCCAGGCCCGGGGCCACTGCGCCCCGGTCCTGGAGTTGAAAATAGGTGGCGGGGTTGAGGGTGGCCATGGTGACCGCCGCCAGGGGGTCCAGACCCCGGGAGACGGCCAGGCGCAGGAGATGGTTCAGGTGGCCGTGGGCCAAAATGTCTTCCGGGTGGCAGTCGTCCGTGACCAGCATGGTGCGGGGGAGGGAGGCCGGGGTCACCGCGGGCAGCAGGTCCGCCAGATTTTTTGCCAGGCTGCCCTCCCGGAGCATGAGGTAAAAACCCAACTCCAGTTTTTCCCGGGCCTCCGCGAGTTGGGTGCATTCATGGTCGGAGCCGATGCCCGCCAGCCGGTAGGCATTGAGGCCTTGGCCGGAGAGCAAGGGGGCATGGCCGTCCACCGGCAGGTGGGGGAAGAGCGCGATTTTCTCCCCCAGGCCCCGGTCGCCGGCCACCACCCCGGGGAAGTTCATCACTTCCGCCAGCCCCAGGACCCGGGGGTGGCGCACGTAGGGTTTCAGGTCCGGGGCCTCCAGCCTGGCGCCCGCGGTCTCCAGGGGGGAGGCGGGGACACAGGAGGGCAGCATGAAAAAGATGTCCAGGGCCAGCCCCTCGCTGGCGGCCAGGAGATAATCCAGTCCCGCGGTGCCCCAAACATTGGCGATTTCATGGGGATCGGCCACCACCGTGGTGGTGCCCAGGGGCAGGAGGGCCCGGGCCATCTCCCGGGGAGTGAGCATGCTGCTCTCCAGGTGCAGATGGCCGTCGATCAGACCGGGCAGGAGATAGCGGCCCGAGAGATCCAGCCGGGGGCCGGAGTAGTCCCCCAGGCCGACGATCACCCCGTCAAACAGGGCCACATCCGTTTGCCGCCACTCGCCGGTATAGACGCAGGCCACCTGCGCGCCGGCGAGGACCAAATCCCCGGGGATTTCCCCCCGGGCCGCCTTGAGCCGCTGCTGCCACCGCTTCAGATCCATGGATCGCACTGCCCTCGAAAAGGAGATGTTGGGGAGCCGGAGAGGGGTATGAAGACCATGTCCCTCGCTGCCTGGCCCTTTTTCCACATTACCATATTATTAAAAAAGGCCGGGGTGCAAGGATAACTTAATAAGGGGGAGGATAGAAAAAGAGGGGGATGCGTCCCTGGCCGGGGAAAGCACATGCCTAAAATTCCCTTAAACCAGGGCATCATTGCCTGGCGGTGCTGGCCAGAGAGTGACTTGATCGCCGCTTCCCCAAATCTGGGAACCAGAGGGGTGGTCGGTCAGAAATCTGGAGAAATAGAACAATAAATGATTGACAACACTCTATCCCGCTTTTACCTTAAGAAAAAATTGTAAAATTTTTAAGCTTTAGCAGGTGGATGATATGCCGTTTATGTGGGATAAGTTCTATAATGTCGGGATAAGTGATATTGATAGCCAACATGAATCTTTTGTTAATATGCTCAATCGAATGTATGATGCTTATGAAAATATGCCGCCATCTTCGCCAAGTGATGACGTAAAAATGAAAGTGTATTTAGACATATTAAGCCTCAGGAAATATGCCCTTAATCATTTCTCAACCGAGGAGAAATATATGGTTAATAGTAAATATCCAAAATTTTTCGATCATAAAAAACAACATGATGCTTTTATAAGGAAAGTGTTAGATATGGAAGATGAAATGATTAATTCTCAGGATGTAGCACCACAAAATCTAATAAATTATATGTTATCATGGTTGGAAGAACACATCCAAAAGGTGGATAAGGAATTCGGCAATTATTATAAAGTGATGGTAGGGATTAAATCGTAATCATTACTAAACGTAATTACGTTATATCAGAGTAATGCTATCATATCATTTCTACTTGGTCTGGACCTCCTTCCTTAGGTAACCCGTTCAATGGGGGTGCAGGCCCTCTGCTCCGGAGTTAATCCTGAAAAGCTTTCCTCGCGGGTAAATTCCCAGGTTCTAGCCGAGAAAAGGCTACGCGGGACCGAGGATGTCCCGCATTCTCCTTAATCATTTAACGGCAAGCTGGCAAAACCAAAACCCTCTTCACCGGGGACGGGCCCGGGAGAGGTCCAGGGCCATTTTCACCTCCGCCAGGTTCATCTGCAGGCGGCGGGCAATCTCCTCGGTGGAGCAGCCCTGGCGGTGCAGGTTCTCCACCTGAGAGCGCAGAGAGACGCCGTTTTCCCAGGGGGGCGGGGAGCCGGCAGGGGCTTTGGTCCTGGACCCCGCCCGGGAGAGTTTTTGTAAGGCCGCGGCCTTTTGGTCCACTTGGGCCAGGAGCTCTTCCAGATGGCGGCGCCGTTCCTCCATCACCTGGGCCAGTTCCACCATCTTCGCCGCGTCTTCCCGGGAAGGCTGCCCTGCCTGCAGGGCCATGATATTCTTATACCAGGACCTGATCCGCAGCAGGGAGACCCCCACGACCACAATCAGGCCCAGCTCCAGAATCATCTGAATGAAGATCCAATATTCCATACTTTTGGCAGACACGGCTTTTCTCCGCAGTCAAGTTTCGTAGGGTGGGCGTCTCGCCCGCCTTGTTACTCCGCACAGGCTGGAAAGCCTGTGTCACCGCAAATAACTTTTTGAAGCAGTCAGACTTTAATGTCAATGAGATGTTTAGGTTTCCCGGTTTCTTCCGGAGCCGGAGCCTCTTCTTCTACTTCTTCTGCCAATTCAGGCTCCGGGGGCGTCCGTTTCTGGGCATAATATTGGGGCCTGGCCCCCTGGCCGCCTTTATCCCTGACTTGATCGCTGATCAGGTGTTGATCAGGGGGGACAATGGGAACCCTCCCGGATGAATCGATGCCATCCACAGCCTTTCCTCCCTCTAAGGGAGCAAGAGGTAGTTCTGATCCACCTTGACGGCAGCAACCGCCTCCTGCCCCAGGTAGCGGTTTACTAACCCGGCCAGGATTTTTTGTTCTCCTTTCTTTTCCAGGCCGGGATAATCATGCTCTTGTCGTACCAGAAAGTCGTAGACGATTTCCCTAAGGCGCGGCGCCTGGGGGTCCAGGAGCCCCATTATTTCGGGCTGCGTGAATTCCAGGGCCAGCGTCACCCGCCGCACCCGCCCCCGGGAGCCTTCTTCCTCAATCAAATAAAAGGGGGCCAGGGGCAAGGAATTCGAAGCCCTAGGTTTCTCACCAATCTTGGCCTCAAAGACCGGACCGGGCTTAAAGGAGGCCATTTCCTTCTCCTGGCCCCACCCCTGGCGCACCCCGACGCCCCAGGGGAGCGCCAGCGCCAGACAGAGACAGGGAGGCAGCAAGCGTAGCAGCAGGCGCCGGCACATCTTATTTTTCTCCATATTGAAAATATTCCCGCAATTTGGCCCGCAGGCGCAACATCGCCTGGGTATGCAATTGGGAAATGCGGGATTCGGTATAGCCCATGATCTGGCCGATTTCTTTCATGGTCAGTTCTTCATAGTAATAAAGGGATATCAATAACTTTTCCTTATCAGGCAAGGCCTCGATACCCCGGACCATGACTTCCTGGAGCTGGGAGAAGTGCAAGGCCATAAAGGGGTCCCGCACATTTTCGTCCTGGAGGATTTCGGGCATTTCATTGTCCGCCAGATCAGCCGCACTGCTGACGGCCTTCCACACCCCTTCCAACTCCACCAGGGATACGGCCTTGGTCTCATCCAGGAGTTGGTAAAAATCTTCTATATCCAGCCCTAAAGCCGCGGCCACCTCCTCCGGCTCCGCGGGCCGGCCCAGGGTCTTCTGCAATTCCGCGTAGGCGTTTTCCAGGAGGTGGGTCTTCTTGCGCACGGACCGGGGGATCCAGTCCAGGCTGCGCAGTTCGTCCAGGATGGCGCCTTTGATGCGGAATTCCGCGTAGGTCTTGAAACTGATATTTTTGCTGGGATCGAACTTGTGAATGGCGTCAATCAAGCCGATGATGCCGGAGCTGATCAGGTCGTCCAGGGAGATATGGGAGGGCAGGCGCAAAGCCAGGCGCGAGGCGATATATTTGATCAGGGGCGCGTATTGCAGCACCATCTGCTCTTGCCAAGAGTTATCAACCTGCGCGGGCCAGTACTCCGCAGACATATCGTGGGCCAAAGCTTGTTTTTTCATGTCGGTCTCTTCCACTGGCGCCTACTAGATCTGGTATTGGAGCAAACGCCGCCAAAAGAATTTAATGTTGCCGTCCATTTCATCGGGCCCGGGCATTTCCCATAACCGCCGGGCCATCTGGGTGAAGGACTTGGAGACCCGGGATTTGGGATAAAGGGTCAAAACCGGTTGTTGCTTCAGGACCGCTTTGGATACCGCCTCGTCATGGGGAATATAACCCAGATATTCCAGGGAAATATCCCGGCCCAGGAAACGCTCCGAGACCTTCAGCAGGGTGCGGTACACCGCCTCCGCTTCCCGGGGTTGGGAGAGTCCGTTCACCAGCAGCTTGAAACGCCGCTCGTTGTGCTGGGTGGCCAGGACCTTGATCAGGGCATAGGCGTCGGTGATGGAGGTGGGCTCATTGTTGGCCACCACCACCCTTTCCAGGGCCGCAATGTTGAAGAACAGGACATTGCGGGAGATGCCGGCCCCGGTGTCGATCAGGGCCACGTCGATGGTCTCCGAATAGTTGTCCAGTTCGTTGAGGAGAAACATCTTCTGGTATTCGTCCAACTCCGCCAGGTCCGGGATGCCGGAAGAGGCCGGCAGGATCTTCAGGCCTTCCGGGCCTTCCACCAGGACCTCCGGCAGGGTTTTGCGGAGCTGCAGGACATCGTGGATGGTGTACTGGGGGGTCAGGCCCAGGAGGATGTCCAGGTTGGCCAACCCCAGATCCGCGTCGATGAGGAGGACCTTGAGCCCCTGTTGGGCCAGGGCTACGCCCAGGTTCACCACCACGTTGGATTTCCCGACTCCGCCCTTGCCGGAGGTCACGGCAATGATCCGCAAAGGCGGTGGGGGAGGAGCGGCCAGCTCCGGGGACAGTTCGTCCATTTCGTCCTGGTCGTTAAGAAGCATGGTTGGTTTCATAAACCACTCCCATTGATCTCTGAAATCGTGCTTAACTCCGCCGCCGCAACAACAACTCCGTCACCCGCCGCCGGGAGGACAGTTCAATGTCTTCCGGCACCCGCTGGCCCGCAGTCAGATAGGAAACGGGCACCCGGTGACGGCACAACTGGTTGAAGATTCCGGAAAAGTCATTGGTTTCGTCCAGTTTGGTAATAATATACGAAGAGATGGGCAGAGCGCTGAAACGCTTGATGGCATTGATCAGATTGCTCTCCTTGGTGGTGGCGCTGAGCACCAGGTGGTGCTCCAATTCCGGCAATTCCCCCAGGGATTCCTGCAATTCCTTCTGTAAAGCCGGGGCATAAGGGCTGCGGCCGGCGGTATCGATCAATATCAGATCCAGGTCTCCCATCTTTTCCATGGCCTCCAGCAATTCCTGGCGCTGGTGCACCACCATCAGGGGTTGCCCGGTGAGCCGGCCGTAGGCGGCCAACTGGTTGTGAGCCCCTAATCTCTGGTTGTCCATGGAGATCAATCCCACCTTCAGTTTTTCCAAGAGGCCGAATTTGGCCGCCAGTTTGGCGATGGTGGTGGTCTTGCCCACCCCGGTGGGGCCGATGAAGGTCCAGTAGCGCGGCTGGGCTTCTTTGGCCTTCCAGGGGTCCACCACCTCAAAGGCGTGCATCAGATAGCGGCAGGCCACCTCCTTGAGAGTGAGGGGTTCTTCTTCGGGTTGTTCCAACATACCCTGCACGTTGTCCAGCCAACGTTGCAGGAAACGCTCATCCAGGCCGGACTTGGTGAGGAAGCGGTAAAACATGGTCAGTTCTTTATGCTGCAGCAGCCAGGAGGGTGGACCGCTCTGCCGCATCCACTGGTGCAGCAGGTCCTTGACTTCTTCCAAATCCTCCTGGATTTGGCTGACCGGAGTCGGCGATGGCGGGAACCATCCCCCCCGGTCTTCGCGGTCACTCTCCCCATTGCTGGGAAAAGCCGTCATATCCACGGCTGCGGTTACCTCCACCCCCGGCCGTTGCCCCCAACCAGCCGGGTTTTCTTTGACCCACCGGGATTGGGTGGAAAGGATCACCGCTTCCGGCCCCAGCTCCCTTTTTACCTGAGACAGGGCATCCTTCAAGTCCCGAGCTAAAAATGTCTTAAGCTTCATGGCTTAAACTCACTACTCCCATGGATTGGATGGTGGCATCGGTGACCAGCTCATGGTGGGACAGCACCCGCAACATGGGCAACTGTCTCTCCACCAGGCGCCGGAGATGCCGCCGCACTCCGGGAGAACAGACAATAATGGGTTGCTGGTTCAGGGCCGTGGCCTTCTCCGCGGCTGATTGCAAGGCGCCGATGATTTCCTGGGCCGTTTCCGGGGCCATGGCCAGAAAGATGCCGTAATCCGTTTTTTGCAGGCTGTCCTTGATCAGGTCCTCAATGAAGGGGTCCAGGGAATGGACCATGATCTTGTGGTCCGGAGTCTCCAGGGGTTTGGTCAGGGCCCGGCCCAGGCGCTGCCGGACATATTCCGTGAGGATGTCCGGGTCCTTGGTATAAGGGGCGTAATCCGCCAGGGTCTCCAGGATGGAAAGCAGGTCCCGGATGGAGATCCTTTCCTGGACCAGGTTCTGGAGGACTTTTTGTATTCCCCCCAGGGAAAGCAATCCGGGGGTCAGTTCTTCCACGACCTTGGGATTGGACTGGACCACGCGGTCCAGGAGTTTTTGCACCTCCTGGCGCCCCAGGAGCTCATGGCAGTGGGTGCGGATCACCTCCGAGAGGTGGGTGGCAACGACGCTGGCCTGGTTGACTACGGTATATCCCAGGTGTTGGGCTTCTTCTTTCTTGTTGGGGTTGATCCAGAGCGCCGGCAGGTTGAAGGTGGGTTCCCGGGTGGGAATGCCTTCGATCTGGCGCAGGGATTCCCCGGGGTGCAGGGCCAGGTGGTAGCCCACCATCATTTCGCCCCGGGCCACTTCCACCCCCTTAATGAGGATCGCATAACCCCCCGGCTTGAGCTGCAGGTTATCCCGGATATGGATGGGAGGCACAATCACTCCCATCTCCGTGGCGAATTGCCTTCTCAAGGCCCGGATGCGTTCCAGCAGTTCCCCGTCCTGCTCCTCATCCACCAGGGGGATCAAGCCGTAGCCCGCCTCCAGCTCCAGCAGGTCCAGGGTCAGGAGGTTTTCCATGGGCTCCGGCCCCCGGGGCTTGGGAACTTTTTTGGCTTCAACCGCCGCGGCCTCCGCCTTTTTCCGGGAACTTTGAGCCACGTAAGCGAGGCCGCCGGTCACGAGGGACAGGGCGAGGAAAGGCACATGGGGCAGGCCGGGAACCAGGCCGATGAGGAAAATAATGCCCGCGGCCACGCTCATGGCCTGGGGTTTCAGGGTGAATTGCTGGGCGTATTCCTCACCCATGCTGGCCTCTGACGCGGCCTTGCTCACTATTAAACCTGCGGCCGAGGACACCAGCAACGCCGGGATCTGACCCACCAGGCCTTCACCGATGGTCAGCAGGCTGAAGGTCTGGGCCGCGTCCCCCAGGGTCATGCCGTGTTGGGCCACGCCGATAATCAGGCCGCCGATAACATTGATGGCCATGATCAGGATGCCCGCCATGGCCTCCCCCCGCACGAACTTGGACGCGCCGTCCATGGCCCCGTAAAACTCACCTTCCCGGGACAGGACGGCCCGGCGCTTCCGGGCCTCCATGTCGTCGATGTAGCCGGCATTAAGATCAGCGTCGATGCTCATCTGTTTGCCGGGCATGGCATCCAAGGTGAACCGGGCCGCAACTTCCGCAATCCGGGTGGAACCCTTGATAATAACGATAAAATTGATGACCACCAGGATCAGGAAGATAATGGCGCCCACCACATAATTGCCCCCCACCACAAAGCTCCCGAAGGAGTGGATGACCCGGCCCGCGGCCCCTACGCCTTCATAACCGTGGAGAAGGATGATGCGGGTGGAGGCTACGTTCAGGGAGAGGCGGAATAAAGTGGTCACCAAGAGCAGGGAAGGAAAGATGAAAAATTCAATGGGCTTGATGGTGTATAAGGACAGGAGCAGCACCATCAGGGAAAAAGTGAGGTTGAAACTGAGGAGCAGGTCCAGCAGGAAGGCCGGAATGGGAAAGACCATCACCAGGAGGGTGGTGATCACGCCGATGGCCACAAAGAGCTCGCCCTTGGCGACGCCGAATCCCTGGAAGAAGGATGCTTTCTGGGTCAGAGGCACGGTGGTCATCTCGCCCCTCCCGCCGCGCCCCGCAGCCGGTAGATATAGGCCAGGACTTCAGCCACGGCCCGGTACAGAGAAGTGGGTATGCTCTTGCCCACTTCCACCAGGCGGTAGAGAGAGCGGGCCAGGGACCGGTTTTCCACCCGGGGCACGCCCGCTTCCTGGGCCACGGCGATAATCTTCAAGGCCAGGAACCCCCGGCCTTTGGCCACCACCTGGGGAGCGATCATGTTGGCGCTGTCGTATTTCAGGGCCACCGCGTAATGGGTGGGGTTGGTGACCACCACATCGGCGTTGGGGACCTCGGCGATCATGCGCTTGGTGGCCATCTGCCGCATGAGGCTTTTGATGCGGGCCTTGACCTTGGGATCCCCTTCCGCCTGGCGCATTTCATCCTTGACCTCTTGCTTGGTCATCTTCAGGTCTTTTTCAAACCGGTAGCGCTGATAAAGATAATCAAGGGCTCCCAGGGCCATCAAGGCCAGGATGATGCGGATGGAGACCCGGAAAACGGTCCCGGAGAGGTACAGCAGGATCTGGCCCACGGATTGATCCAGTAGAGGCATCACCCCCGGGAGCTCCCGCTTCACCGAGAAATAGGCCACCAGGCCGATGATGGCGATCTTGGCCAGGGATTTTGCCAACTCCACCACGGTGTTGGGAGAAAAGAGGCGTTGGAATCCCTTGAAGAATTGCAGCCGGCTCAGATCCGGGGTGATGCGTTCGGTGGAAAAAATTCTCCCCACCTGGGCATAGTTGCCCAGGACCGCGGCCGCGGACAAACTGATAAAGATGGGAGTCAACAGCCCCCCCATGGTGAGGCCAAAGGTCATGAACAGCGACGACACCTGATTAGGCCCCACCAGTCCGGGGCGGATCTGGCCCAGCCAGACCCTGAGCATCTCCATAGTCTTCCGCCCCAGGACCGGCCCCCAGAGGACCAGGCAGAGCAGGCCGATCAGAAGGACCAGGGCCGTAGACAGGTCCTTGCTGCGAGCCACCTGGCCTTTTTCCCGGGCCTTGGCGCGTCGCTTGGGAGTTGGTTTCTCTGTTTTGTCCTGGAAGTCGTCGGCCATCTCTTATTCCGTTTTTCGTTTTCCGTTTTCCGCATTTCACGGAAAACGGAAAACGGTCTTTTAACCGTGCCAGGCCCGCAGAACCTGGAGTAAAGGAGCTTGAAAGCCGGAAAACTGTCCCGCTAAATAAGGGCCGATAAGCATCAGGGACAGGGAGAAGAAAATCAGGCCCAGGGCGATGGTCAGGGGAAAGGCGATAATCATCACCTGGACTTGGGGGACGGTGCGGGCCACCAGGCCCATGCCGATTTGCGTCAAAAACAGGACCAGGAGACAGGGGGCCACCAGTTTCACGGCCAGTTGATACATCAGGTTGCCCATGGGGACCAGGAGGGAGAAGAGGCTGGCCGGCAGCAACGCCGGTCCCCCCACCGGCACCTCTCCGAAACTCCGGGCCAGGATCATCAGGAGCAGATGGTGCCCGTCCACGGCCAAAAAAAGCACGGTTGCCACCAACAGGAGGATATCCCCCATCACCGTGGTGCGGACGCCGCTGTTGGGGTCGATCAGGTTCACCATGCCGAATCCCATCTGGATACCCAGCAGATCGCCGGCCATTTGGATGGCCGCGAAGAGGAAACGCACCACCAGGCCCAGGGATAGGCCCAGGAGCAGCTCCCGGAGCACCAGGCCCACCGCCGCCAGCCAGGTTTCGGGAAAGGGCGGCAGGGAACCGGCCACCACTGGGGTCAAAGCCAGGGAGATCACCAGGATGGAATAAACCCGGATCTGCATGGGAATGAGGCGGCTGTCCCAGAGGGGCAAAAAGAAAAGGATGCACCCCACCCGGATCACCACCAGAAAAAATTGTTCTATTTGCAGGATCAACCCGGCCATCAGCGGCTCCTTCACCGCACGTAGTTGGGAATATTGCCAAAAATCTCCAAGGTAAAAGTCATCAGGTGGCTCATGATCCAGGGCAACAGCAGGAGCAGGCCCACAAAAATGGAGATGATCTTGGGCACAAAGGTCAGGGTCATTTCCTGGATCTGGGTGGCGGCCTGCACCAGGCTGACCACTACGCCCACCACCAGACCGATGCCCAGGATGGGCAGGGCCACCAGTAGCGTCACCTGGATGGCCTGCCGGGCCACACCAATCACTAGCTCCGGACTCATTTCTTCTCCTTTTGCCGCGTCATTGAAAACTTCGCACCAAAGAACCCACCACCAGGTTCCAGCCGTCCACCAGGACAAAGAGCAAAACCTTGAACACCAGGGAAATCATCACCGGCGGCAGCATCATCATCCCCATGGACAACAGCACCGAGGCCACCACCATGTCAATGATCAGAAAGGGCAGGTAGAGGAGAAAACCGATCTCAAACGCGGTCCTGAGCTCGCTGATCATAAAGGCCGGGATCAAAGTGGCAATGGGAATGTCCTGGGGATTCTTAGGCCGGGGCGTTTTGGAGATGTGCACAAACAGGCCCAGGTCTTTTTCCCGGGTTTGGCGCAGCATGAAACCCCGCAAGGGTTCCAAGCCCCTTTTAACCGCTTCTTCCCCGTTCATCTGCTGATTGATATAGGGCTTGACCGCCTTATCCTGGATGTCCTGCCAAATCGGGGCCATGATAAAGACCGTGAGAAATAAGGCCAGGGCAATAAGAATCTGGTTAGGCGGCATCTGCTGGGTGCCCATGGCTTGGCGCAAAAAGGAAAAGACCACCGCCAGGCGGGTGAAGGAAGTGACCATGATCACCAGGGCCGGAGCCAGGGACAGGACGGTGAGAAGCAACAGGAGCTGCAAGGACAGGCTCAAACGTTCCGGGGCCAGGAGCTGATCCAGACCCAGGCCGCCCGCGGGTGCAGCCCAACCGGGCCTGACCGACAGGCAGAAAAGGAACAGCAGAGTACCCTTGAAGATCCGTGCCTTCATGCGCATCCTTCTTTTTCATTCTTTACGGGGGGCATCAAGGCCGCGGCTTCGGCCTGGGCCTCCGGAGATAGGGAAGTGACCAACTGCAACTGATCGCCGGCGCTGGCCAGGAGCAACCTTTCTTTGCCCACCGCCACCAGGATCAAGGCCTTCTTGGGAGCCAGATAATGGGTGGCCAGCACCTGGATCAACGGCGACACCCCTTGGGGCCGCAAAAACCCCGATCTCTTCCATAGATACAACCCCAGGACCAGCACTCCCAGCATGCCGCTCAACACCGCCGCCACCCGGAAGAGATGCTGCCAGAAGGGAAATTCCGGGGTGGCGATGCGGGTGGCAGTCATCCCGCCCGCGTCCTGGGCGGTGGCTACCAGCCATCCCCAGCCCCCGAGGATCCATCCCCCGAAATCCATCATCATCCGCCTCAGGTCAACTGCTTGATGCGTTCCAAGGGGCTGATGACATCCGTCAAGCGGATGCCGAACTTTTCATTGACCACCACTACTTCCCCCCGGGCGATGAGCTTCTGGTTGATCAGGATCTCCAGGGGTTCCCCAGCCAGCTTGTTGAGTTCGATCACCGACCCCTGGCCCAATTGCAGCAGGTCGTTAATGATCATTTTGGCCCGGCCCAATTCCGCGGTGATCTCCAGGGGGATGTCCAAAAGCAGCTCCAGGTTGCCCTTGCCTCTCTCTGCCTGGCTTGTTTGGGGTTCGCCGGCATCGAGGGCGTCTCCCGCATTATCCGGCGCCGGAGTCGCGGAGCTTTGCTCCAGGGCTTTTTCCCAGTCGTAATCCACCACGCGTTGGGAAGGTCCATTGGTTGCCATAGTCTTGATATCCTCCAGTCTTCCTGACTTAATGAGCTGGCGTATAAAGGAGGCTGCGCAACTGAAAAGCCTTGGAGTTACGCACCTGTCCGGCATTGCCCAGGAACTTGGGGATGCCTTCCACCTTGGCCAACAGCGGGTCCGTCACTTTTTTGTTAAAGATGATGATATCGCCCACTTCCAAATTCATCACATCCCGGGCGCTCATCTCCGTGGAGGCCAATTCCACCACCACGTTCACCGCCATATCATGGAGCTGATTGTGAATGCGGGAGGTCCAACTGCTGTCTTTCTCCAGTTGCTCGCTCTGGAACCCGGAATAGAGTTTGCCTTTGATGGGTTCAATGGTGGAGTAGGGCATGCACACGGTGATGAAACCGTCGGTCTGCTCCATTTCCACCTGGAACTTGCTGATCACCACAATGTCGTTGGGGGTGGCGATGCCCACGAACATGGGGTTGATCTCCACCCTTACTAAGTGCATCTTCACCGGATGCACCGGGGCCCAGGCCTTTTCCAGATCCTGGAAGGCCATGAGCACCACTTTGCTGATCAGGCGGCGCTCAATGGTGGTGAAATCCCGGCCTTCGATCTTGAACCGGGTCTTGGCGGTCCCGCCCAGGAAGCACTCCACCAGGGCGAAGACCAGTTTGCTGTCCACCACCATCAGGCATTGCCCCCGCAAGGGGTCCATCTTGTGAATGTGGAAACTGCTGGGCAGGGGCAGGGAACGGAGGAATTCTCCGAATTTTACCATCTGCACGAAGTTGGTCTGGATATCCACGTTGCGCCGCAGGATCATGGACAGAGAGACCCGGAAGGCCCGGGCGAAATGCTCGTTGATCACTTCCAGGGTGGGCATGCGCCCCCGGATGATCCGTTCCTGGGAGGTGAAATCGTAGCTGATTACCCCCTCTTCGGGCGCGGCGTGGTCGGTTTCAACGTCTATTTCCCCCTCAATCATCCCCTTGAGGAGGGCATCGACTTCTTCTTGGGAGAGAACTTTGGTCACGCTGCCCTCCTATTGGGCCACAAATTCGGTAAAATACGCGGCGCTGATCTTCTTGCCCGCGGGTATGGCGTGCAACCGGGCCAGGATATCCTTTTTCAACTGGTGCTTGCCTTCCGGAGTGGCAATGTCCGGATAACTTTTGCTGCTCAGAAGGAAAATGAGCTGATCCCGGATGCGGGGCAGGGACTTTTCCAGCTCTTTGGCGGCCTTCTCGTTATCCACTTCCAGATCGATCTTCACTTTCAGATAGCGCCGCGCGTCCTTGTCCGCCAGGTTCACCAGAAAGGGTTCCAGGGGCATGAGGGCCTTGTGGGCTTGCTCGGTCTTGGCGGGAGCCGGATCGTCAAATAAAACGAGGTAGGCAAAGGCGCCGCCGCCCAGCAACAGAATCGGTAGGACGATAAACAGGATGATTTTTTTCAATTTCCCTTTGGACTTGGGAGGAGCTTCTTCCACCGGTTCCGGGGGCAGGTCTTTTTCTCGGGCCATCACCGCGCTCCTTACGCGCAATTTTTTACTGACCAATGAGCAATGTTTGTGCCAGATGGGAAAGACGGGCAGCATTGGCGCAACCCTTGATTAGTCAAGGGAAATATATTTCTCGGGCCACTCTGGTGACGGTGAGCCTGTCAAAGATACCGGAGTTTGTCAAAATATTGACAAAGCCCCATGACAGGGTTTTTGATTGCTAAAGGGAGGCTCCTATGTTAAAAGAAATCCAGTTAATTTACCAAGATAGGTATTTGCAACCATGCCTCGACCCGGGGTCCCGGACTCTTACCGCACCAGGGCTCGGGCTGAAGGGTATGTAGCCCGGGCTGTCTATAAATTAAAGGCGATGGACGGCAAATACCGCCTGTTCCAGCCGGGCCAGCAGGTGTTGGATCTGGGCTGCGCGCCCGGGTCCTGGCTACAATACCTGGCCTCCCGGGTGGGACCCAAGGGCGTGGTGGTGGGGGTGGACCTGACACCTCCAGCCGTGCCGGTGGCGCCCCCCGTATACTTCGTCCTCGGAGACCTGGCCGCCCTGGACCTGGAGGCCGTCACCGCCATCAGCCCTGATTTTGACGCGGTGGTCAGCGATCTGGCCCCCAGGACCACCGGCATCAGGGAAGTGGATCAGCAACGCTCCCTGGACCTGGCCCGGGCCGCCTGGGCCTGGGCCCGGAAGCTGCTCCGGCCCGGCGGGCATTTCCTGGTGAAGGTCTTCGAAGGGCCGGAGGTGGAGGCCCTGTTCCGGGAACTGGCGGAGGCCTTCCGGTCCTGCCGCCGGGTGAAGCCCCCGGGCTCCCGGGCGGCCAGCAAGGAGATTTACTTCCTGGCCATGAATAGGAAGGCAAAGAAATAAATATTCACCACGGAGACACAGAGAGCACAGAGGTGCACAGAGGTTTTATAATTGCCATTGACGCTTTGGCGTCAATGGCAATTGAAACTTCCCTCTGTGAAACTCTGTGTCCTCTGTGCCTCTGTGGTGAAAGGTTAAAAATCAAGGAGTAAGCCAGATGTCCGGCCATTCCAAGTGGAGCACCATCAAACGCAAGAAAGGCGCGGTGGATGCCAAGCGGGGGAAGATCTTCGGGAAATTGACCAAAGAACTCACCGTGGCCGCCCGTCTGGGCGGGGCCGACCCCGCGGGCAATCCCCGCCTCCGGGCCGCCATGGCCGCGGCTAAGGCGGAAAACCTCCCCAAAGACAATATGCTCAAAGCCATCCGCAAGGGCAGCGGCGAAGGGGGCGGCGCGGCCCTGGAAGAGATCATCCTGGAAGGTTACGGCCCCGCGGGCGTGGCCCTGATGGTGGAGAGCCTCACCGACAATAAAAACCGCACCATCTCCGACGTGCGCCACCTCATCACCAAATACGGGGGCAGCCTGGGGGAGCCCGGCTGCGTGGCCTGGATGTTCGACAAGAAAGGAGTCATCGTCTTCGACCGGGAGAGCGTCAAAGAGGACGAACTCCTGGAGGCTGCGCTGGAGTGCGGCGCCGAAGACCTGCAGAGCGATGAGACAATGTTTGAGGTCCTCACCGACCCCGTAAGTTTTGTGGAGGTCAAAGAGGCCCTGGAAGCCAAAGGTTTTACCCCTGCATTGGCCGAGCTGCAATTGCGCCCCAAAACCACGGTGCAGATCAATGAGGAAAAGCCCGCCCAGCAGGTGCTGAAACTGGTGGAGATGTTGGAAGAACACGACGACGTGAACAACGTCTTCGCCAATTTCGATATCCCGGACCAACTCCTGGAGGCCCTGATGTGAGGCAGGTGATCCTGGGGGTGGACCCCGGTTCCCGGGACACCGGGTTCGGCGTCATCCAGGGGGAGGGGGAGCATCTCCTGCACCTGGCCTCCGGCCGCATCCATACCGGCCGCCCCCCGGCCCTGGAGAACCGCCTCCGTCAAATATATGACGGCTTGACCGCCCTGATTGCAGAGCACCAGCCCCAGGCCCTGGCCCTGGAGGAGATCTTCCTGGCCGCCAACGTGCGCACCGCCTTCATCCTGGGGCAGGTGCGGGGAGTCGTCATCCTGGCCGCGGCCCAGGCCGCGGTGCCCATCTTTCATTACCCCCCGGCCACGGTGAAAAAGGCGGTGGTGGGCTACGGCCAGGCCACCAAGGCCCAGGTGCAACTGATGATCGAACACCTCCTGGGCCTGAAAGTGACCAACGAACACGCCGCGGACGCCCTGGCCGTGGGCGTCTGCCACCACTTCCACAGCCGCTGGCCGGGAGGATGACGGTTTTCGGTCTGCGGTCTTCGGAAAAGAATATTATCTCTGCCTGTTTACCTGTATTAAAAGGTAAATAATGCAAGACTTGATCAAAGATGTTGTCCTATTAGTATTAGGTGGCATAGGCACTGCCATCTGGTTTTTCTGGCGAAGAAGGGCAGAACAAACACCGGTTTTTGAAAACATTCAAAAAGCAGAGAGGCTTCTCTCCTTTCAGAAAGAACTAGACAAAACAAACTATTCTATCGGTGATTTAAAGAACCTTGAATCTGCATTAATGGGGCGTGCAGAAGTTGCAAAAGAGTTAGGAGAATCCTATGCAGAAGAGGCTGAGGAATTACGAAAAGTAGAATTCAATAAGAGTATGACGCAAACTGAACTTAATGTCTTTGCATCTCAAGCGTACCAGCGAAGTGAAAGGAAATTAGAAAGTACTATCGCCGAATTGAAGAAATATTATTCTCCAAATGAAATTGAGAGATTTGACGAGACTAATAATGCTTGGAGAGATTATCAGCTGAAGTATGCCGAATTCATCTCCTCCCAATATAAAGGTGGCTCTATTTACAATCTGATATATGCATCTGCCCTTGAATCATTAACTATTGCACGGATCGTTGAACTTGAGACAGAATTGAAACGAAGTAAAGAAACACTTGTCACTCAAGATATTTTGCACTGGAAGGAGAAGAAATTAAAATGGTCCCATGGTCCCAGTGCCCTCACGACCATAAACGAGCGTATCAATGCGGGAGCCCAAAAGCGGCCCAAGTCCCTTAGGGTTTTATATTTCGATATCGCATATCCTATCGATGCACATGAATTCACTGACCTGGACGGAAATGCAGTGATGTTGGTTACGGCTTTTTCCCACAATAAAAGGGAGTTGCCCCTTAAACGCGTGTATGTCAACAGCGGAGGAAAAAAAACCGAACTAAAAATAATAACCTTTATGCTCTCCATTGAGAATTCCATATCTCTTGCTGCCAAAACATTTGGTCAATACCGCATGGATGGAATATATTTATTTCCGCTATATTTCAAGGCTCAATCAGGAAATATAGCAGCTGATTTCGCTAAAAATAGAGACGGTTTTGTTTTATCGGAGCTTGGAAATTCTGATAAAGATAAAATTGAAGGACTGCCACTCACGCCACCCACCGGCAAAGGGCCGTCCCCTGATATATTGCAAAGGGTCATTGCCCGTGAGTTTCCTGGATTTAAGCTTCCATATCTAATGGAAGCACGTAGCACGTAGCGGGAAAGCATAGCGCCTCCCGCCTTTATTTAGCCACCCCAATTGCCGGAGGCGGGATGCGTTTCACTTTCCCGCCCTACAGCCGATTATTCTTCTAACGGAAAACGAAAAACGAAAAACGGAAAACGGTACCTAAATGATCGGCTTCCTGGAAGGCGAACTCCTGGACAAGACCCCGGGCCAGGTCATCATCAAGGTGGGGGGCGTGGGCTATCGGGTGCTCATTCCCCTGTCCACCTTCTATGCCCTGCCCGAACCCCCGGCCGCGATCCGCCTGCAGATTCACACCCGCATTCAGGATGACGCGCTGCACCTATACGGCTTCCACACCCCGGAAGAGAAAGACCTCTTCCTCAAACTCCTGAACATCCCCCGCATCGGCCCGGGCCTGGCCCTCAAAATCCTCAGCGGCATCTCCCCCCAGGAGTTCGAGGAAGCCATGTCCTTGAGCGATTCCCGGCGGTTGGCGAATATCCCCGGCATCGGCAAAAAGAGCGCGGACCGCATCCTCCTGGAACTGAAAGGCAAGGTGATCATCACCTCCCGGCCCCGGCCCGGGGTGGCTGCGGACCGTCCCTTCCAGGATGCCCTCTCCGCGCTTCTGAACCTGGGCTACCCCAAGAACGTGGCGGAAAAGGCCCTGGACCAGGCCCGCTCCCAGGGCGCGGCCACCGTGGAAGACCTCCTGCGCCAGGGCCTCAAATGGCTGGCGAGATGAAAAGCTTTACCACAGAGACACAAAGAGCACAGAGTTTCACAGAGGATTAAAAATTTCCTTTGACGCCGGGCGTCAAAGGAAATAGTTTTCTCTGTGTAACTCTGTGTACTTTGTGCCTCCGTGGTGAATCTTTTTATGCCTATTTCGGCCCAAATCATCATCGGCGACAGCCGGGCCATGCCGGAGCTGGCCGACGGGTCCATTGACCTGGTGGTCACCTCCCCCCCTTACTGGCATATCAAGGACTACGGCGTCCCCGGCCAGATCGGCTACGGCCAGAGTCTGCATGAATATCTGAAAAACCTCTATCATACCTGGGCCGAATGCTTTCGAGTCTTACGGGAAGGCAGCCGCCTCTGTATCAACGTCGGTGACCAGTTCGCCCGCTCCAGCATTTATGGCCGTTACAAAATCATTCCCCTGCACGCGGAATTTATCAGCCAATGCGAGCAGATCGGTTTCGACTTCCTGGGCGCCATCATCTGGCAGAAGAAGACCACCATGAACCCCAGCGGCGGGGCCAATGTCATGGGCTCCTACCCCTATCCCCCCAACGGCCTGGTGGAGATCGACTACGAATTCATTCTGATTTTCAAAAAGCCCGGCAAGGCTAAAGCCGTATCTAGAGAAATTAAAGAACTTTCTAAATTAACTAAAGAGGAGTGGAAGGAATACTTCTCCGGCCACTGGCGCTTCGGGGGCGCCAAACAGGTGGGCCACGAAGCCATGTTCCCCGAAGAGCTGCCCCGCCGCCTGATCCGCATGTTCACTTTTGTGGGGGATACGGTCCTGGACCCCTTCCTGGGGAGCGGCACCACGGTAAAAGTGGCCTTGGAACTGGGGAGAAGCGCCGTGGGGTATGAGATTCATGAAGATTTTCGGAACCTCATCGAAGAGAAGCTGGGTCTCCGGGACCGTCTGCCGCTTTTTCCGGAAGTTACGATAAGTTCTCGCCCAAAGAAGCCGCGGCTTCAACCCCTTTCCTACCGGCCCCGCCTGCCTGACGCCCGGCCCCTGGGGGAGGTTTTTTGTTCTGGCCCGGTCCTCCACAAGGTGGTGGAAATCCTCGGACCTGACACCCTGAGACTGGACAGCGGCCAAAAGATAAAATTATTGGGTGTCCGCATTGCAGAAAAGCAGAAAACCCTGGCTTATTTAACTGACAAAATCCTGGGGAAAAGTATAATAGTCAAAACCCCGGACGGGGCCGCGCCGGGGGAGGACGCCCTCCCGGCTTATGTATATTTAAAAAACCGGATTTTTGTTAATAAATATCTGCTGGCCGCGGGCCTGGCCGCGCCGGACCTGGAAGTGAGCCACAAGTATAAGAAGAAATTCTCCAAAGTATGGCAGGATTATCAAACCGGATAAAGTCGCGGCCGCCCAACCCCCTCGTTCCCAAGCTCCGCTTGGGAACGCACCTGTTCAGCCAAGCTCCAGCTTGGCGATAAGTGGTAATAGAATAAATACCGCCAGGGAGCGAAGCAGAGCTTCGCACCCAAGCCGGTTCCCAAGCGGAGCTTGGGAACCAGGGGGATAAAATCCTGATAGTCGCAATGGCACATTTACACCGGAAGCCGGACTATTGGAGAGAACGAATCTAAAATGAAGCTCGCTGCGAGATAATTTTAGGAAATAGGCGGTGGTTCTAGGAGGTCGTCAATGCAAGGCATGGAAATAAGTGGCGCAAAGACCAACAACAGTGCCCTCCTCAGTTGGATTAATACAGTAGCTGACCTCACTAAACCGGATCAGATTTATCTTTGTGACGGTTCCCAGGAAGAATATCACCGACTTTGCGAGCAAATGGTGGCCAGCGGCACTTTTATTCGCCTCAATCCGGAGAAACGCCCCAACAGTTTTCTCAGCCGCTCCGACCCCAGGGACGTGGCCCGCACGGAAAGCCGCACTTTTATTTGCTGCCTCAATAAAGCCGACGCGGGACCCACGAACAATTGGCTGAGCCCCGGGGAAATGAAAGAAATATTGACGGGCCTGTTTGCCGGTTGTATGCGCGGGCGCACCATGTACGTCATTCCTTTCAGCATGGGACCCTTGGGTTCCCACATTGCCCATATCGGTATAGAGATCACGGATTCCCCCTACGTGGCGGTGAATATGCGGATCATGACCCGGATGGGGCAGGCGGTGCTGGATGTCCTGGGCGACGAGGGCAGCTTTGTCAAATGTCTGCATTCAGTGGGAGCCCCGTTGGCGCCGGGCCAGCAAGATGTCCCCTGGCCGTGTAATCCGGAAAATCTCTATATCACTCACTTTCCGGAAGAGCGGGCCGTTTATTCCTTTGGCAGCGGTTATGGGGGCAATGCCCTGTTGAGCAAGAAATGCTTTGCCCTCCGGATCGCTTCGGTCATGGCCGAGGATGAAGGCTGGCTGGCGGAGCACATGCTGATCCTGGGAGTCGAAGATCCCGAAGGCGAAAGAACCTATGTGGCCGGGGCCTTCCCCAGCGCCTGCGGCAAAACCAACTTCGCCATGCTGGTGCCTCCCAAGGGATTTGAAGGTTGGCGGGTCTTCACGGTGGGTGACGACATTGCCTGGATTAAGCCCGATCAGGATGGGAATCTCAGGGCCATCAATCCTGAGGCCGGTTTTTTTGGGGTGGCTCCGGGCACTTCCATGAAATCCAACCCCAATGCCATGATGACCCTGACCAAGAACTGCATTTTTACCAATGTGGCCCTCACGGATGACGGGGATGTGTGGTGGGAGGGGATGACCGACGAACCTCCGGCCCATTTGCTCGACTGGAAGGGACTGGATTGGACTCCGGATTGCGGCCGCCTGGCCGCACACCCGAACGCCCGGTTTACTGCTCCCATCCAACAGTGCCCCACGTTCGATCCTGAATGGGATAACCCCGAAGGGGTCCCCATCAAGGCCTTTATTTTCGGGGCCCGGATGAGTAAACATGTGCCTCTGGTCTATCAGGCCTTCAACTGGTCCCACGGGGTGTATCTGGCCGCGACCATGGCTTCCGAAGCTACGGCCGCGGCTGAAGAGGGGCTGTCCATGCGCCGGGACCCCATGGCCATGCTCCCCTTTTGCGGCTACAACATGGCCGACTACTGGAGCCACTGGTTAAATATCGGGCGGCATTTGGCCAATCCGCCGCGCATCTTCCGGGTGAATTGGTTCCGACGGGATGAGGACGGCAAGTTTATGTGGCCCGGGTTCGGCGAAAACATGCGGGTGCTCAAATGGGTGGTGGATCGGGTGCGGGGCAAGGGTTACGGCGTGGAAAGCCCCATGGGCTTCATGCCCCGGCATCAGGATATCCACTGGGACGGGATGGTCTTCGACCCCGAGAAATTCTATGAACTCATGTCGGTGGAGCGTGAAGTGGCAGCCAAAGAGGCCAGGTCCCATGAGGAGTTGTTCGACAATTTTTTTGATCGTCTGCCCAAGGAATTCATTTACCTCCGGGAACTATTCAAATCCCAGGTATGGCGCTCCCCCAAGGTATGGGAATTAGCCCGGGCCATCTTTTAGAGGAGCGCGGCGGAAACGAATAATACCATGTTCGCATTGTAGCGGGTTTCAAACCCGCCCCTACGAGTGATGTCAATATGTTAGCGTGTTAGTTTGTTTCATTTCTAAGCGAACAGGGAATAAATTACCTCACGCCAAGACGCAAAGACGCAAAGAAAGTACGCAAGAAATATTTTTAGGGGCACGGCTGGAGCCGTGCCCCTAAAAATTTAATTTTGCGCCTTGGCGCCTTTGCGTGAGATTATCTCTGGCCCACACCGCGGTAAAGCCCTTGGCTGCCAGAATTCCGTAAGATTCCCGGGCGGATTCAAAGAAAACCCGGTGCCCTTCCCGGTTCCAGTGCATATCACCCCGGGGCAGATACAGGTTGGTGCCGGTGCGGGCGCAATAAGCGGCCATGGCCGGGGTGGGATCAATCAGGAAAATGCCATGTTCCCCGCAAAAATCCCGAATCTTCTTATTGGGCCCCAGGAGGTCGAAGCGGGAAGCCTTGAGGCGGTATTCCGCCACCGCCCTTTCCCAGTCCCGGGGGGAAACCTGATAGCGTTGGGGAAAGAGCTGCACCGCCAGGATGATGCCCCGCCGGTCACAGTAGGTTTTAAAGGCTCCCAGGGTGCGGTCTAACCTGTGGAAAGCTTCAGCTATTTCCGGTGGTGGGGGGGCAGTGTACATCCCCAGGCCATTGATGGGGTCAAACAGCAGGGGTGGATTCCGGTCGCCCCAACTGGTGATGGGTTCATCTTCTTGATATAGGCGGCGGACTAAGTGCCGCTTACGCAGCCAATGGCCCATTTCACTCACCATCTGTGCCAGGGGAGTTTGGGATTGGAGATAGTCCGAGGGGATTTTGTATTCCCTGAGAAACCGGAACGTTTTTTGGGTGCCTTTATGCTGCTCAATGCGGGCGTCTCCCGGGGTCACGGTTAGATTGTACCCTCTGTACGGATCCAGGGAAAGGTAGGTCTGGGCAATGTCATTCCCCAACGTGATTCCCAAAAGGACCAGGTCCGGGTGAAACCTGACGCCGAAGCGGTCCAGATAATATAAAGCGGTGGCCGGCTCTTCGGTCTGCGCCACCAGCACTTCGCACTTGCCGTAATGGTGGTTGATCCATTCCTCCAGCAGAGAGGAAACGGTCTCCTTTTGACCCACACGGTAGCCTGAGTTAAAAGAATCCCCCAGAGACAGGATGCGCAATACTCCGGGAGGAGGGTGGGGGTTGAATTCCCGGTCGTTGCGAAATCCCCGGGAGTTGGTAAGCCAACGCACCCGTCCTCCCAAGCCGTCGCTTACATAGGCATCAACTTTTTTCCGGAGTAATCCGCCCGGTTCCATTCCTTCTATCTTGGTGACATACCCATAATCCCGCACCGACTTGCGCTGCTGCCGCTCTATTATCGCCCCCGTAAGTTCCGCCAAGACCGTGGCGGCCACAACGGGCAGAATCACCAGAAGCAGTATCCACCGGAAGTTGATGGATTTGAAGCCCATAATTTTTTAATCTATCTAAGAACACTTCCGGAAGCAATACAGGATGGGAGATAAGTTCAGATTTTGTTAACCTACAATATTAATCCGGGAATCCGGTCCAACCCCGCCAGATGCAAGGCCAAAAAAGCGGTCAGGCAGGCCCCCGCCAGTCCCAGGGCCAGCCAATCCCGGGGGGCCATGCGGAGTTCCAAAAGGTAGGTGCGCTGCCCGCTTCTCTGGAAGCCCCGGGTCTCCAGGGCCCAGGCCATGGTCTGGCTGCGGCGCAGGGTGAGGAGAAAGATGGGGGCCAGCAGGGGCAGGTGGCGTTTCAGGCGGGTTATGGGGCCGCCCTGCTCCCAAATCAGGCCCCGGGCTTCCTGGGCCTCTTTCACCCTCTGGGCGGTGAGGAAAACCTCCGGCACCCAGCGCAGGGCCAGGGCAAAGGCAAACGCACCCGCGTAAGGGACCCGCAGTTTCACCAGCCCCAGGAACAACTCTTCCACCGGGGTGGTGGCCAAAAGCACCATACCGGCCACCATCATGGTCCCCAGCTTCAGGAAGGTGGCGCACCCGAAGGCCAGGGATTCCCGGCTCACCCGCCAGAAAAGCAGGGTGGGGCCCTGGGCCAGCACCGACCAGACCGTCATACTGAACAGGGCCAGGATCAGGAGCAGCCAGCGGAGGCGGTAGAGTTCCCCCCAGGCCCGGGCCAGGGCCAGATGTCCCAGGACCAGCAACGCGGCCAGGGCCGCCACCCCGGGACGCTGGGGCAGCAATACCGCCAGGAAGCTGGCCAGCAGCAGAGCTATCTTGACTCTCGGGTCCAGGCGTTGTATCAGGGTGGGGACCGATGGCGCGGCTGGGGGATTATTTTCTTGCATCCGGGATTAACTTTGCCGATACTCAACTGTTAACTATTTAGAGGCATACAAAATCAACAAAGGAAGCGCAGCAATGGTTAAATCTGTGGTGCTGGCCTTGATTATGCTGGACGTGGTTCTCAATGTGGCGGGCCAGTTATCTTTGAAATACGGCATGTCGCAAATGGGCAACTTTGCCCTCTCTTTCAGCACCCTTCCCCCTGTTTTTCTGAAGGCGGCTACCAACCCGAACGTGCTCCTGGGCCTGGTCTGCTACGGCCTGGGCTTTATGGTCTGGCTCATCGTTCTGGCCAAGGCGGAAGTGAGCTATGCCTATCCTTTGATCAGCCTGGGTTACGTCTTTACCGCCATTCTGGCCCGGTTCATGTTCGGGGAGGCGGTCTCTTTTACCCGCATGGCGGGCATCCTGGTCACCTGCCTGGGGGTCTTTCTCATTGCCCGGAGCTGACCGCCTGTCAGCAAGTTTTGCAATGGAATCGGTGGGCAGTGCCCACCCTACATTTTCTTCCCCACCGCCCGAAGTTGGAAAACTAAAAACTAAAAACTAAAAACTGTATTAATCCTCCGGGGTGAGCCAGACAATATGCTGCTTGTTGATGATGTACACCTGTTCAGTCTTTCCTTGCATAACTACGTCGAATAACACCAGAAAAGGGTCCTTGTCCTTGGTAAAGAGATCGCTGACGCGGTTCAGCTCCATCTCTTCATAGTAGAGATTGACCTGCCCCTTAAGCACCGAGCCGTCAGTCAGTTTCAGGGTCACCGGGCGGGGTGCCCGTCTCCGGGAAATAATCTTCACATCCATGGGCTTCGCCTCCTCCGTGACGGGCCGGCCCGGTATGGCGCCAGGGCCGCTGGTTTTCGGGCCCCAGGGCCCGGTTTGCCAATCTCCGGGATCACTTGCGCAAGCTACGGGCCAATTCCCGGGCCCGGGCCAGGGTCTCCTCCAGGTCAAAGGTGAGGAGGCGCCGGTCCTGGACCACCACCTGGCCGTGCACCAGCACGGTCTGCACGTCCGCGCCGGTGGCCGCGTAGACCAGGTGGGAATAGGGGTCATAGATGGGGGTCAGGTGGGGCTGGTCCAAATCGATGACCACCAGGTCCCCTTTCCGGCCGGGCGTGAGGGAGCCCACCTCCTTATCCAAGCCCAAAACCCGGGCGCTGCCCCGGGTGGCCATCTCCAGGGCGATGGGTGCGGGCAGGGCCGTGGGCTCCATCCGGTGCACCTTCTGCAGTTTGGCCGCGGTGTCCATTTCCTGGAGCAGGTCCAGGTTGTTATTGGAGGCGCAGCCGTCGGTGCCCAGGCCCACCGGCACGCCTTTGGCCAGGAGGTCCACCACCGGGGCGATGCCGGAGGCCAGCTTCATGTTGGACTCCGGACAATGGGCCACACCTGCGCCGCTGGCCGCCAGCAGTTCCAGATCGGCCTCCGTCAACACCACCCCGTGGTCGGCCACCAGGCGGGAATTGAGCAGTCCCAGCCGGTGGAGATGGCCCACCGGCGTGGCCCCGTATTTGGCCTGGCAATCCGCCACTTCCCGGGGGGTTTCGGACAGATGGATGATGAGCCGGGTATGGAGCCGGGAGGCCAGTTCCCCGCACTGCTGCAACAACTCCGGTGAGCAGGTATAGACCGCGTGGGGCTGGATGGCCACCTGCACCCGGGGGTGGTCCTGCCAGTTGCGGTAAAGGTCTTCGCTATACTGCAAACCGGCCTCGGGGGGACCGTAATTGGGAGAGGGGAAGTCGTACAGGACCTCTCCCACCACCGCCCGGATGCCGGTTTCCGCCGCGGCCTGGGCCACTTGGGCGGACCAGAGATACATGTCACAGAAAGTGGTGGTGCCGGAAAGCAGCATCTCCGCCACCGCCAGCTTGGTGCCCCAATACACGAAGTCCCCGTTCAGATGGCGCTCCGCGGGGAAGATGTGGGAAGAGAGCCATTCCTCCAGGGGCAGATCGTCGGCCAGGCCCCGGAAGAGAGCCATGGCCGCATGGGTATGGGCGTTGATCAGACCGGGAATAATGAGGCCCTGGGGGTAATCCAGCACTCTGGCCGGGGTGTAGCGCTTTTGCAGGTCCCCCGGCGGGCCCGCGGCCACGATTTCTTCCCCCCGGAGGGCCACCGCGCCGGGGGAGAAGACTTCCCTCTCGCCATTTTGCGTCAGCACCCAGGCGCCGGTGATCAGTAATGAGACAGTCTCTTTCTCCGTAGCCGCCAAATCTCCTCCGCTTACAAGTTCCAAGTTCCAAGTTCCAAGTTCAAGGTTCAAAGCTGATAGCTGAAAGCTGACAGCTTTTTTAGCTGATTTGTCCCCGGAGGTAGGCCTCCTTGAAGCGGGGACCGGTCCCTTTGGGAACTTGCAGGCGGTAGGCGCCCGGAGGCAGGGTGGCCCCATTGATCCAGGGGTTGAGGCGTTTGATGGTCTTATAATAGGTGCCGCAGGCGTCAGCCAGGATCTTGACCCGCACCTCCTTGGCGATGGTGAAATCCACGGCATCGCTGTCTATGGGCGGATAAAGCTGGTCCTGGGGGATGTCGAAGCCGTAGCGGCCCGGATTCTCCAGGAGGACCTTGGCGGCAATGATGCGATGGACGTAACGCTCCGTCTCCTCCGGCAGGGCCAGGTGGTAATAGTCCCTTACCCCCTGGGCGGCCATCTCTTTCTGCACCCGGCCCTCCCCGCAGTTATACGCGGCCAGGGCCAGGGTCCAGTTGTTCAAGAGCCGGTGTAACTGGCTGAGATAGCGCAGGGCCGCGTCCGTGGCCGCAGAGAACTCCATCCGTTCGTCGATGGCGTCGTTGGCCTTGAGTTGAAAACGTTGGGCCGTGGGGGGGATGAATTGCCAAATGCCCTTGGCCCCCGCGGAAGAACGGGCCTTGGGCCGGAAATCGCTTTCGGCCACGGCCACGTACTTCAGGTCCGGGGGCAGCCGCTGGGCCATGATTTTCCGCTGGATCTCCGGGAAATAGCGTTGGGCCCTTTTGAGCCACATGGTGGTCTGGGCCCGGCTCCAGACCGCGATGGTGAATTCCCGGTCCAGGTCCTCCCGGACCGCGGGGTCGTCCAGGGGCACGGGTTCGCCGCAGAGGGCGACCTTCTCCGGCACCCGGAAATAGGGGAAGGTAAGGGGCTGGGCGGGCTCCGCGGGAGGCGGGGCCGGGGGCGGGGCGGGCCCTACCCCCAGGGCCAGACTGGCCCAAAGCAGCGCCACGATCACAAACATAAAGGTATCCGCACCATATTTTGGTGAAAGTCTGCTATGCATTTACTGTAGCGGTTTCCATCTGTCAAGTCCAGGTTGATGTCGCGGGGCCAGGCAGGAGTGATTCCTCATGGTGAAGCCATAATTCTAGCCCTGGATTATGCGCCAAGAATCGGTGTAAATCAAGATAACTATATGATATAAAGGAGATATTTTAGCGATTCGGAGGTCTCCAAGATGCTCGGATGTGGTGAAAGCCAACGAGAGGCAGTCAGGCCCGATTTTAACCGGTCTCTCATGATTGATTTCCAGGGCGCCACCATTTCCTCCAATAGCGGATTCATCATGCTGCGTGAGGTAGACGAGCATTTCAGGATCATTGACCCCATGGGAGAATGCTTGGAAGACCTGAGGTCGCCAGCCCATACGAAGCATTCTTTTGTCCAGATGGTTCGCCAAAGGGTTTACCAGATAGCTGCCGGATACGAAGATTGCAATGACGCCGATTTTCTGCCCATTGGCCCAGCTCTAAGACTGGCGATTGGCAAGGATCACCAGGTGGGCGCTGGCCCATCATTGCCGAGCGGTGCTGGCCTGGGGTTCTTGAGCCGCTAGCCGATAGATGATGAGTCTGTTAGCAATGGTGAGGTCTGCTCTGAATCTGCAAAAACGTATTTTTTCAGCGAAAACTATGCTAACTTGCGGACAAAGAGAGGATCCGGATTCAAAAACAGAGACATGGGGTCTTTTCCCTAGACCAAGAGGTACTCAAAACATTTTTTGACCGTGGTGGCCGAGGCTGCCGCATAATCTCAGGTTACAGGCAACAGGCTTCCAGGGGCTTTTTTTCAGGAGGAGTTGCACATGAACGGCAAGAAATGGGCAATAATCCTGGTTCTGGGCGCAGTTGTTCTGAACCTCGGGGTCCGGCCGGTTTTGGCCCGACAAACCGTCATTGCCGACCACCTGGCCCCGGCGGCCTATCCCTTTATTCCCGACAAGTACATCCAGCAGGCTATTTCGCAGTTTAACCTCTATTACGGCCACACCTCCCACGGCAGCCAAATCGTCACCGGGCTGGAAATGCTGCAGGATGCCACGCACTCTTTCTACCCCGCGGAAGAAACGGGGCCTGACCTGGGCTACTATCCCGACTGGGTCAACATCACCCGAACCCGCCTCAATCAACCCGGCAACGACATCAATATGGTGATGTGGTCCTGGTGCGGCCAGGTATCAGGGAGCAGCAAGGAAGAGATCGATACCTATCTTCAGGCCATGAATCAGTTGGAACAGGATTTCCCCCAGGTGATCTTCATCTATATGACTGGGCATACCGATGGGTCCGGCATCGACGGCAACCTCAACGTGCGCAATAACCAGATTCGGGATTATTGCCGGAGAAACGGCAAAGTCCTCTTCGACTTTGCCGACATCGAGAGCTGGAATCCGGCTGGCAGCTATTTCCCCGATACCAGCGACGACTGCGCCTGGTGCAGCGACTGGTGCACCAGCCATACCTGCCCCGACTGCGGCGACTGCGCCCATTCCCATTGTTTTAACTGCTACCTCAAGGGCAAGGCCTTCTATTGGCTCTTAGCACGGTTGGCAGGTTGGAACCCTGGTGGCGCGATGGCCGCCACTGCCGTGCTGCTCTCGGATTAAAGTACAAGTAGGGCAGGAAAGCGCAGCGCATCCCGCCTTTTAGCTGGATACCCCGATTGCCGAAGGCGGGATGCGTTTCACTTTCCCGCCCTACAGCCTTTAAAACTAATGCACTTCAAGGGAAAAATACTTGACATGACCGGGGATTTATGCGAGATAATCTGATGAATTACCACTCAGAGGAAGACCTCCGGCTGGGAGATTGAGGAGTAACACGGCAGTATCCGTGAATATAACCTTTATGTAAGAATGAACGGCATCTCGGACAGCTCCTAATGACGCCCGAGATGCCTTTTTATTTAATAAGAGCAGCGGTTTCATGGCGGGCAGTGCCCGCCCTACGTCCTAACTTGGAACTTGGAACCTTGAACTTTGAACTTTTCAGGGCAGGGGCATGATTAAAATCCATCTGGACCACGGACCGACCCGGGAAGAGCCTGAAGGCGTCACCGTGGCCCAAGCCCTCCTGGACCTGGGAGTGGCCGCGGACCATAAGGCCGTGGCCGCCGCGGTTGATGGGGAATTGCTGGACCTGGCCCACCACCTGGACCGGGACTGCACCCTGGCCCCGGTCTGGCTGGATTCCCCCCAGGGGCTGGAGATCATGCGCCACAGCGCCGCGCACGTGATGGCGGAAGCGGTCCGTTCCCTCTTCCCAGGGGTGAAGGTGGCCATCGGCCCGGCCATTGAAGCGGGTTTTTATTACGATTTTGACGTGCCGGCGCCGTTCACCCCGGAAGACCTGGCCCGGATCGAAAAAAAAATGGCCCAGATCGTGGGCCGGGACCTGCCTTTTGAGCGCCGGGAGGTCTCCCGGGACGAGGCGGTGAAGCTGTTTCAAGATCAAGGAGAAAATTACAAGGTGGAGATCCTGGGGGAGATCCCCGCAGAGCGGGTCAGCCTCTATAGCCAGGGGGATTTCGTTGACCTCTGCCGGGGTCCCCACGTGCCCTCCACCGGCTGTATCAAAGCCTTCAAGCTCACCGCCATTTCCGGGGCTTACTGGCGGGGGGACGAAAAACGCCCTATGCTGCAGCGGCTCTACGGCACCGCGTTTCCCACCCCCGAGGAGCTGGCCCGGCACCTGGAGCTTCTGGAAGAGGCGAAGCGCCGGGACCACCGCCGTCTGGGCCGGGAATTGCGGCTCTTTCTCATCGAAGAGGAGGCCGGACCGGGCCTGGTGATCTACCTGCCCAAGGGGGCCATGCTCCGGAGCATCATCGAAGATTTCGAGCGCCGGGAACATTTGAAGAGGGGCTACCAGATGGTCATGGGCCCCCAGATGCTCAAGGCCGATCTCTGGAAACGCTCGGGCCATTGGGACAACTACCGGGACCACATGTACTTCTGCGACGTGGAAGGGCAGGGCTACGGGGTCAAGCCCATGAACTGCGTGGCCCACATGCTCATCTACAAATCCCGGGTGCGCTCTTACCGGGAGTTGCCCCTGCGCCTCTTCGAGTTGGGCACGGTGCTGCGCCACGAGCGTTCCGGGGTGCTCCACGGCTTGACCCGGGTGCGCCAGTTCACCCAGGACGACGCCCATATCATCTGCACCCCGGAGCAGGTGGAAAGCGAAATCCAGGGAGTGCTGGACTTCGTCTTTGAGGTCATGGGCATCTTTGGCTTCGAATACGAAGTGGAGCTTTCCACCCGGCCGGAGAAGTCCATCGGTTCCGACGCGGAATGGGAGTCGGCCAACAACGCCCTTAATAACGCCCTTACTGCCAAGGGCATCCCTTACAGTATCTGCGAAGGTGAAGGCGCGTTCTACGGCCCCAAGATCGACATCAAACTCAAGGACGCGCTGCAGCGCCGCTGGCAGTGCGCCACCATTCAGTGCGACTTTACCCTGCCGGAGCGCTTCGACCTCACCTACGTGGCCGCGGATGGGCAGCGCCACCGCCCGGTGATGCTGCACCGGGTGATCCTGGGGTCTTTAGAACGCTTTATGGGCGTTTTGGTGGAGCACTACGCGGGCGCGTTTCCGGTGTGGCTGGCCCCGGTGCAGGTCATCTTGCTGCCCATCACCGACCGGGTGCATGCTTACGGTCAGGAAGTGGAGAGGTTGATGCGGGCAGCAAACCTGCGGGTGGAACTGGACAGCCGCCCGGAGACCCTGCGTTACAAAATCAGGGAAGCCCAACTGCAGAAAATCCCCTATATGGTGGTCATCGGGGACCGGGAGGCGGCAGACCGCACCCTGTCGCCCCGGTTGCGTGATGGGACGGAGTGGAAAGATATGGCTTTAGAAACCTTTATTGACCGGGTGCAGGAGGAAGGCCGCATTCCTACTCCTGCCCAATCCCCATAAATTCCAGGAGGTGACGGCCATCCAGAAGCAGCGCGTGAGGATCAACGAGCAGATCAAGGTTCCCGAGGTGCGCCTGATCGCTGCCGATGGGCAGCAGGTCGGCGTCATGCCCACCAAGGAGGCCCTGGCCCGGGCCACGGAGGCCAACCTGGATCTGGTGGAAGTGGCTCCCCAGGCCACCCCCCCGGTCTGCCGCATCATGGATTATGGCAAGTACAAGTACCAGCAGAGCAAAAAACAACAGGAAGCCAGGCGGCGGCAGACCACCATCCAGGTCAAAGAGATCAAGGTGCGGCCCAAGATCGAAGAACACGATATGGCCTTTAAGATGCGAAACGCCCGGCGTTTTTTGTCCGAAGGGGACAAGGTCAAAATATCCGTGATCTTCCGGGGCCGGGAGATCGCCCATACCGACCGGGGTTTTCGCATACTGGCCCAGATTTCGGAGACCCTGGGAGATATCGCCACGGTGGAGCAGCACCCCAAACTGGAAGGCCGGAACCTGAGTATGATCGTCACTCCCAAATAAAAGATAGTTTTCTGTTTTCTGTTTCCGGTTTTCTGTTAAAACAATACAGAAACCAATCCTTGCCCTGAGTATCATCGGCTTTATTATCCGGAAAGCAGGCATTTTCACTTACAGAAAACAGAAAACTGAAAACAGAAAACAGAGGTTAAAGTTATGCCGAAAATGAAAACCCATCGGGGCGCGGCCAAGCGTATCAGCGTCACCGGCAGCGGCCGTTTGAAACGTAAAAGGCCAAACTTGCGCCACATCTTGACCAGCAAATCCCGCAAACGCAAACGGCACCTGCGGCAGCCGGATTATTTCGCGGCCGCGGATGAAAAGAACATGAAACAATTATTGCCTTATCTGTGAAATAGGAGCACCCCATGCCTCGTGTGAAAAAAAGTGTGGCCTCCCGGGCCCGGCGCAAAAAATTTCTGAAACTGGCCAGCGGCTACCGCAGCGGCCGCCGCCGCCTCTACCGTTCCGCCCGGGAAGCCGTGGAAAAGGCCTTGTGCTTTGCTTACCGGGACCGCAAGGTGCGGAAACGGGAGTTCCGGGCCCTGTGGATCGTCCGCATCAATGCCGCGCTGCGCCCCCTGGACATGTCCTACAGCAAGTTTATAGGGGGGTTAAAGAAGGCCCAGATCAATCTGGACCGCAAGGCCCTGGCGGATTTGGCCCTCTTCGACCCCGCGGGCTTTGCCCGGGTGGCGGAACTCTCCAAGCAGGCCATGTAGAAGAAGCTGTCAGCTTTCAGCTTAAAGAAACGTGTGCGGAGATTTCTTCTCGTTCCCAAGCTGTGCTTGGGAACGTATTTTTGGCCCAAGCTGTGCTTGGGCTGGCGCCTGGTAACACCAAACCCTTGGCAAAGCACAGCTTTACACCCAATTGGGTTCCCAAGCGCAGCTTGGGGACCAGAAGAAATGTAAGCTTTTTCATCTGTTGCAACTAATATCTCATAACTCTTCTTAACTTTTAAAAGCTGAAAGCTGATGGCTAAAAGCTGAAAGCTAACCATGACCTTCAAGGACCGGGAAATCCAGGAACTCCAGGAAGTTGGCCTAAGAGAGATTCAGGCCGCGGCCAACGCTGAGGAATTGGAAAGCCTGCGGGTCAAGTATCTGGGCCGCAAGGGGGCTCTGACCCAAATCCTGCGCAGCCTGGGGCAAATGGACCCCCAGGCCCGGCGCCGCCTCGGTCAGGAGGCCAACAAAGTTAAGCAAGCCCTGGAAGAGGCCCTGGCACAGGTTTTGGTGGCCCTCAAAGAAGCGGCTTCGCGGGCCGCGGCTCCGGTGATCGACGTCACCCTGCCGGGCCGCCGCCATCCCCGGGGCCGCGTCCACCCCCTCACCCAGGTCAACCGGGAGGTGTGCGACATCTTCCTGCACCTGGGGTTCGAGACCGTGGAAGGCCCCGAGGTGGAGCTGGATTACTACAACTTCGAGGCCTTGAATATCCCCCCGGACCATCCGGCCCGGGACATGCAGGACACCTTTTACTTCAACGACAAGGTGCTGCTCCGCACCCACACCTCCCCCATGCAGATCCGGACCATGGAGCAGCGGCAGCCCCCGGTCAGGGTCATCGCCCCGGGGCGGGTCTACCGCCGGGACTCCGATTTGACCCACACCCCCATGTTCCACCAGGTGGAGGGCCTGCTGGTGGATAAGGGCGTGACTTTCGCAGACCTGAAAGGGGTCCTCACCGCGTTCGTCCACCAGATGTTCGGCCCGGAAGTGGGGGTGCGCTTTCGGCCCAGCTACTTTCCCTTCACCGAACCCAGCGCGGAAGTGGACATCGAATGCGTCATCTGCCGGGGGGAGGGCTGCCGGGTCTGCAAAGTCACCGGCTGGCTGGAAGTCCTGGGCTCCGGCATGGTGCACCCTGCGGTCTTCGAAGCCGTGGGCTACGACCCGGAAGTCTACACCGGCTTTGCCTTCGGTTTGGGCATCGAACGCATCGCCATGCTCAAATACGGCATCGACGACATCCGCCTCTTCTTCGAAAACGACCTGCGGTTCTTAAGACAATTCTAAAATTTCCCCTGCCTGTAAATCCTATCTAAAATCCCCGGTGCACCCAGACGCACTAATTGTCTGTAACCTGAAACCTTAATGCGGGGTGGCGGGGGGTGGCCAGGCAAGCCCTGGATTTTTGCGAGGAAATCATAACCAGTGAGCAGTAAGCGGTTTATGATGGGCCTGTGGCCCACCCATAAATTATAGAAAGTGCTTGAGAGCCGCAGTCTTAACTTTGAACCTTGAACTTGAACTTTTCAAGGCAGTTCCTCATGGGCCCCATTGGCCCACCCACAAATCATGAAAATACTGGTGGGGCGGGCCTCCGTGCCCGTCATGCGTCCGGCGGCCAGGGACGGCCGCCCCACCAACTTGGAACTTTTCAAGGTAGAAAGCACTCGCAATAGACATTCCTTTACTGCTCACTGCTCACTGCTTTCAGCCTTGAAGAAGACTATCCCCAAGGGCGGCAGGGTGAGGTTCAGGGAGTTAAGCCGCCCATGGAAAGCCAGGGGCTGGGCCTCCACCCCCCCCAGGTTGCCCTGGCCGCTGCCCCAGTAGTGGGCTGCGTCGCTGTTCAGGATCTCCTGCCAGAAGCCGCTCCTCGGAACCCCCAGACGATAGTTATGGTGGACTACGGGCGTACAGTTGGCCACCACCAGGATGAGTTCCCGGGGGTTCCGCGCCTTCCGGAGAAACGAGATGACGCTGTGGTCCACGTCATAGCAGTCAACCCACTCGAACCCTACGGGGCTGAAATCCTCCTCATACAGGGCCGGTTCCTGGCGGTAGACGCGGTTCAGGTCCTCCACCCACCTCTGGGCGCCCTGGTGGGAGGGATAGGCCAGCAGGTGCCAGTCCAGGCTGGCTTCATGGTACCACTCCGACCACTGGGCCATCTCCCCCCCCATAAAGAGGAGCTTCTTGCCGGGCTGGCCGTACATATAGCCCAGGAGCAACCGCAGGTTGGCGAATTTCTGCCAGACAT
This sequence comes from Thermodesulfobacteriota bacterium, assembly GCA_040757175.1. Classification (GTDB taxonomy): domain Bacteria; phylum Desulfobacterota; class Desulfobaccia; order Desulfobaccales; family 0-14-0-80-60-11; genus SURF-52. The sequence continues at coordinate 176,006 of JBFLXM010000028.1, read as the reverse complement.
CCCCCGGCATTTTTTGGAGCAGGGACCCCTTGCCATGCACCACTTCGTCGTGGGACAGGGGCAGGAGGAAATTCTCCTGAAAGGCATAGAGCATACGAAAGGTCAGGGTGGCGTGGGCATATTTCCGGAAGATGGGATCATGGGAGAAATACTTCAAAGTGTCATGCATCCAGCCCATGTCCCACTTCATCCCGAAGCCCAGGCCGCCCACGTAATTGGGCCGGGAGACCATGGGCCAGGAGGTGGATTCCTCGGCAAAGGTCTGGACGTCGGGATAGGCTTTATAGACTTCTTCATTGAATTTGCGCAGGAAATAGATGGCCTCCAGGTTCTCCTTGCCCCCGAAGGGATTGGGCAGCCACTCTCCCTCCTGGCGGGAATAGTCCAAATAGAGCATGGAGGCCACCGCGTCCAGCCGCAGACCGTCGATGTGGTACTTTTCCAGCCAGTAGAGGGCGCTGCTGAGCAAAAAATTGCGCACTTCGCTGCGGCCGTAGTTGAAGATGAAGCTATGCCAATCGGGGTGAAAACCTTTGCGGGGATCGGCATGCTCGTAAAGATGCGTGCCGTCAAAAAAGCCGGGCCCGTGTTCATCCGCGGGGAAATGGGAGGGCACCCAGTCCAGGATCACGCCGAGGCCGTGCTGGTGCAGGCAGTCCACCAGGAACATGAAATCCTGGGGAGTGCCATAACGGCTGGTGGGCGCGAAAAAGCCGGTGGTCTGGTAACCCCAGGAGCCGTAAAAAGGGTGCTCCATGACCGGCAGGAATTCCACGTGGGTAAAGCCGGTCTGCTGTAGATACTCCACCAGTTGGGGGGCCAATTCCCGGTAGGTGAGAAAGCGGTTGTCTTCTTCGGGGACCCGCCGCCAGGAGCCCAGGTGCATTTCATAGATGGAGATGGGGGCATCCAGGGAGTTGCGGCGGTGGCGCCGCGCCATCCACTCCTGATCGTTCCAGGTGTAGTCCAGGTCCCAGACGATGGACGCGGTGCGGGGCGGCCCTTCAAAGTAGAAACCGAAGGAGTCCGCCTTATCCACCCGGTAACCCCGGTGCCGGGAGCGGATGTGGTATTTGTAACAGGTTCCCCGGCCCACCCCCGGGATGAATCCCTCCCAGATACCCGACTGGCCCCGGGGGCTTAAGGGATGGGAAGATTTGCTCCAGCCGTTGAAGTCGCCCATGACCGCGACTTGCTTGGCGTCGGGGGCCCAGACCGCGAAGTAGGCCCCGGGCCCGCCTTCAGCCTCCAGCAGATGGGCCCCCAGTTTCTCATAGAGGCGGAAGTGGCTGCCTTCGTTAAAGAGATAGAGATCATCTTCGCTCAGTAGGGAAATATCGTATCGAACTTTATTTTTCATGGTTTTTTCCATGGGGCCCCGGGTAATCCCCGGCCCCGGGATTTTAGCCGGCGGTGGTGAGGTTATATTTTAGCGATACCTGGTAATTATTCACAAAAAGTAAAGAATGAAGAGCGAAAAGAAAAAACCGCAAATAGAGAGACCGTATTAACGGGGCAGGGAGAAATAAAAAGCCGCGCCCTCCCCCGCTTGGCCCTCCGCCCAGACCCGGCCCCCGTGGCGCTCAATGATGCGCTTGACCAGGGCCAGGCCGATGCCTGTGCCGGCAAATTCCCCATCGCCATGGAGGCGCCGGAAGCTGTCGAAGATATTCTCCGCGTGCTTCATATCAAAACCGATGCCATTGTCTTTGATGCAGTAAAGGTTCTCCTGCTCTTCCCTCCAACCCTCCACTTCGATAACCGGCTGTTCCTGGGATTGGGTGAATTTGAGGGCGTTCGCCAACAGGTTGACCCAGACCTGGCGGAGCATCACCGCATCGCCCTGCGCCGGGGGCAGGGTTTTTATCAGCAATTGGGGTGCGTTAGCCGCCCCGCTTTTTTGTTCCTCAAACACGGAGCGGACCATCTCCGCCATATTGACCTCGGTCCGCTTGAGGTCCCGGCGTTCCATCCGGGAGAGGCTGAGGAGGCTGTTAATGAGAAGTTTCATTTTCAGGGAGTTGTCCTGGATGATCTTGAGAAATCTTTGCCCTTCCTGGTCCAGGAAAGGATGGAACTGCTCTTCCAGAATCCTGCTGAACCCGCTGATGGCCCGCAAAGGGGCCTGCAAGTCGTGGGAGGCAAAATAGCTGAAGGCCTCCAGTTCCTGATTGGTGGCCTCCAGTTGCCGGACGCGTTGCACCAGCTCGGCATTCAGGGCCTCGATGGTGTCCCTTTCTTTTTGCAGGGCTTCCTCCCGGAGCTTCAGGTCCCGGAACAGCAGGTTGAAGGGTTTCACCAGGCCCGTTTCGATGATGGCCTTATAGATACAGTAAAAAGCCAGGATCTTAAACAGGTGGCCGATGAGGTTGGAGAGGCCGTAGACACTCACATAGAAAGTAAAGGCCAGTTCCGAGCCGATGCTCAGGAGGATGGAACAGAGCAGGAGGCGCAGGACCCCGGGGTCGAAGGCCTGCCGCTGTTGCCACAAAAAGCCCATGGCCGCCAGGAGAATAAAGGAGATGAGGTATTCGCTGTAAATTTTGAAGGCGGTTAGACCCCGGCCGGCCACAAAGCAGTCCGGAAAGATCCCCCCGTGGAAGATGCTCAGCAGCAAAAGCGCGGAAACCAGAAAAAAGCCGCCAAAAGCCAGCCCGGGGCGCAGACGCCGCTTGAGGAACCAGGGCGCGGCCAGCAGGGAGAGGCTTTGCAGGAAACGGGCGGCAATCCATAATTGGGTGGGAAGATTGGCCGTGTACCCCGGAAATACCCCCATGCCTTTATAGGCCAGGGTATGGACCAGGTCCAGAAAAGCGACAAAGAGGAGGGCAATCCCCAGGAAGAGGAGGTAATTATTGGCAATGAAGCGGCGGGAGTTCCAGGCCAGGGTAAAAACTCCCCCGGCGATGATAACGCTGAAAATTTCGGCCAGGCTGTGGAACAGGAGATAATTGTCAAGACTGGTGAGATAAAGGCCCAGGAACAGCAATATCCCTAGCAGGACGGTCAGACCCGGAGGCCAAGAGGATGGCGGTTCTCTCATTTTTCCGGCGATATCTCCTCACTCAAGTCTGCCAAGACCAGAGAGCCGCGGGCGGAAAAAAATGGCCGAAAGCCCGGCTTTCAGCCATTCTTCCCTATCCTGCGCAGATCCTTAGCCTTAGTCCGCGGCCGCTAAACCCAGGTGGTGCATAATGCGGCGGTGAAAATAGGCGGACGCGTCCTGGTTTCCCATCAGGCCGAAGCGGACTTTAACGGTGGTGATCTGGTTGGGCCTGGCCAATAACTGGATTTTGACGTTGGTGTCGGGCGGCTGCACCGCTTCAATGCGAGAGTCCATGGCGGCATACTGCTGGGAAGAAATTTTCAGGTTCAGGTCCTTGCACGCGCCCAATGCGGCGTTGAAGACCTGTTGCATGGGCCGGGGATAGTCCTTCTCCATGGTGCCTTCCATCCACTTATACGCGCCGATGGCGCCGGTGGCGCCCGCGCTGATCAACATGGTCTCTAAACAGGCAGAGGTGCAGAGCAGCCCCACCAGCAGCCCAGCCAGACTTACCCGCAATCTTTTCTGCATCATTCCTTCCCCCTTTTTCGGGCGATCTTGCTCTGTCTTATGCCATGATTTTCAAGGAGTGTCAATGTCCGCGTTTAGCCGCGTCCTGGCCGTAATCGCAGTAGGGCAGGAGCGGGCAGGCCGGGCATTGAGGTTTTTTGGCGGTGCAGATGCGGCGGCCGTGCCAGATCATCTGGTGGGAGAATTTGGTCCAGCGGGCTTGGGGCACCAGGGGCATCAGGTCGAACTCGATCTTCACCGGGTCCTCGTTTTGAGTGAGGCCGAGGCGCTGGGCCACCCGGCCCAGGTGGGTGTCCACCGTGATGCCGGGAATCCCGAAGGCGTTGCCCAAAATCACGTTGGCGGTCTTGCGGCCGATGCCCGGGAGCTTGACCAATTCCTCCAGGGAGGCCGGCACCTGGCCGCCGTGGTTTTCCACCAGGGCCCGGCAGATTCCCTGGACGCTCTTGGCCTTTTGCCGGAAAAAGCCGGTGGGGTGAAAGGCCGCCTCCAGCTCCTCCAGGGGCGCGGCGGCATAAGCCGCGGCAATGGGATATTTTTTAAAAACCGGAGGGGTCACCTGGTTGACCTTGACATCGGTGCATTGGGCCGACAACACCGTGGCCACCAGGAGTTCCAGGGGATTGGCAAAATCCAGAGTGACATGCGCGTCCCCATAGCGCTGATCCAGGATTTTTAAAATAGGCCCGATTTTTTCTCCGGGTTGCATGGCTGGTTCCTCTGGTGCCGGGAAGCTTTAGGGGCAAAGAGCGGGACTTCCCCGGGGCCAATTCAATCCTGTTTCCCGGAAGCTCCGGGGACCGGAGGGGCAGGATCCGGGACCTGGCCATGGGTTTCCATAATCCCGGCCAAAGATAAGGGTTGGGAGAACTGCACGGCTATTCCGAAAAAGGGGGAACCTTCTTTCGGATGGTCAACCCGCACTACCGCGCCCTCACCTTTAAAGTAGGAGACTTCGTGGTGGTCTGCAGCCAGGGGGCCGGAAGAGATGGCCACGGTGAACTCCAGAACCTGCCCTTGCTCCACTTTCGGCGGTTCCTTGCATTGGAAAAACATGCCGCCCAAGCTGATATTGCCCAAAACGCCCTGGCGTTTCGAAGGTTTTGCCGATTTGGACCGGCCCACTTCGAACTCTAAGGGCAGACATTTGGGGAGCCGGGGATGTTTGCGCTTTTCCATGGCATACTCCTGTCAACGCCTATCTCAGGTAATTAAAGGGCATAATTGCCTTGTTCCGGCAAAGGTTCTTAAACGTGATTAACGGGAACTCTCCGCCATATAATCCGGAGAGCTATCTGTTTTCGTATCCTTATGCCGCCTTTTCCGCAGGAAATTCTTCAATTCGTTAAAGACGGTCAGGAAGATGATCTTGAGGTCCAGCCAGAGGGAGCAATGGTGCACATATTCTAAATCGTAACGGATCCACTCGTTGAAAAACACTTTGTCGTGGGCTTTCGCCTGCCAGAGCCCGGTCACTCCGGGAAGCACGGCCAGGCGGCAATCCCGCCATTTGGGGTTAAAGCGCATCTCCTCCATGGATAAAGGCCGGGGCCCCACCAGACTCATGTCACCCTTCAACACATTCCAGAGTTGGGGGATTTCGTCCAGATTGGTGTCCCGGAGAAATTTCCCCACCCTGGTAATTCTGGGGTCCGCCATGATCTTGAACATGGGCCCGTCCACTTCATTAAAGGCATGAAGTTCCCGCTTCAAATCTTCGGCATCACTGACCATACTGCGGAACTTGAACATGATAAAATCCTTGCCCTTCCTGCCGGCCCGGATTTGGCGGAAAAACACGGGCCCGGGAGAGTCAAGCTTAATGGCCAGGGCCGCGACTAGCATCATGGGAGAAAACAAGACCAGCAGAAGCGCGGCCGCCACCAGATCGAACACCCGCTTGGCAATAAGATAAAAGGGGCTGGTGGGAACCCGCCACTCCACATTGCCGAAAGTGACCCCCAGGTAATTTTTCCGGGACGCGGGGCCTGGGGCGGCCACTATAGTCTGATCACGGAGATCCGCGCCTCCCCCAATGACCGCGTTCTCGCCCACCAGACAATGATCTACCCGGGCCAGGGGACCGATCATGGCGTTTCCCAGGAGTACGCTGTTGTTGATCACGGCTCCGGCTTTAATCTCGCAATCAGGACCGATGACCGCGGGCCCCAGGATCAAAACCCCCTCGCCGATTCGGGCACCCGGGCCGATGCTGTAGGGGGGAAGCCGGGTGGCAGAGGGGTTGATCCCGGGGACCGGGTTGGCGGCCGCAAAATCGTCCGGAAAACCTTTGACGCCCTCAAATACCACCCGTTTCAGGATAATATCCCGGTTTACCTGGAAATAATCGTCGAGACTATCGATGGTTTGACAATATCCGGGGATTTCCCAGGCCACCGCGGTAGCTTGGAGATGGTATAAAACCGGGAAGATTTGTTCTTTGAGATCGAAATAGCTGTCCGGGGGGATTAGATCCAGGACCCCGGAGGCGAACAGGAATAACCCCGCGGGCCTTAGATTGCTGCGCCTCTCCTGGAAGGGATGGATGCGGTGAATGATCTTCACCTTCTGATCCTTATCCAGCTCCACCCGCTCCATTTCCCAGGGCTCCGGTTCAATCTTGATGGAGCCCACGGTGGCCATGGCCTGATGCTGTTGATGAAAAGACCACATCAGGGAAAGGTCCGCGTGCAGCAACAAATCGCCGTTGACCACCCAAAAAGAATCGCCGGTGATATCTTGGGCCACCTCCTTGAGTGATCCTCCCGTTCCCAGCGTGGTTTTCCTGACCAGGTAATTGAGAGGCGGCGGCGAGAGGGACAAGTGGTCGGCCACCAAGGTTTCGTGTTCGGCACTCACGCAAATTATCAGATTTTTGACGCCGGCGAGACCGAGAATACTGGCCCAATATTGATATAGAGGGCAGTTGCAGACAGGCAGGAGAAACTTGGGCACTGAAGCGACGGTGTTGCCGCTGAAAGTGGCCAAGCCTCCAGTCAAAATTACGGCGGTGGCAGGAGAAGGGTTCATAGGCGTCTAAGCCCTGGCAGGGCCCTGAATTGCTGGGAGTATCGGCGTCGTCTCCGGGGTGGCCTCTCGCCGCGGCCTCATTTTTTCTTCCTGGGATGATGCAAAAGCCCTGGTTAATGCGCTATTTTATATTATAGGCAGTTTATCTTATTAACAGTTTTGGTTAGCTAAGGGAAGCCTGGCAATTAAGTTTCAGTAGGTTCCCTAAATAATATCAATTATTTTAGGATGTTACTCCTCAATAAATTAATGCCGCCAGCCAACCGCTTAACCCTATTTTTTCCCCAGGGCCTTTAGCCGGGAGGCCAGTTCCCGGAATTCCGGAATGCCCAGGAAGGACAGGAGCAGGGCATAGAGGCCGAGGCCCAGGACGATGGAGCCCCCCAGGCCCAAGATCTGGGCCGCCAGCCCTCCCCCCAGCCGGAGGTGCAGGGCTGCATCAACCCAGGCCACCGTTAGGCCCATGACCAGGGCCGCGGCAGAGACCTTGAGGAGGGTGGCCGCCAGGGCCCGCACCTCAAATCCCCCCAACTTCCGGTAGAGCATGGCCCCCAGGAAAAAGAAATTGACGAACATGCTTAAGGAAGTGGACAGGGCAATGGCCCGGTGTTGCATGGGCGCCAGGGTGAGGTTGATGAACAGCAGATTGGCGGCCACCGTCACAAAGGAACCGATCACCGGCAGCCGGGTATCGTTCAAGGCGTAGAAAACCGGAACCATGATCTTCACCCCGGCAAAGGCAAATAGGCCCAGCGCGTACCAGCGCAGGGCCGCGGCCGTCTGCCCGGTGTCCAGCGCGGTGAAGCGGCCGTGCTGGTAAATGAGGGCAATGATGGGGTCAGACAAAAAGACCAGGCCGCAGGCCGCGGGAATGGTCACCAGCAGGGCCAGGGACAAAGAGGACTGGAACGCGGCCTTCAGGGCCGGAAAATCACGGATGGCCGCGTGCCGGGAGACCAGGGGCAGGGTGGCGATGGCCAGGGCCACCCCGAAAAGGCCCATGGGCAGATGAAACAACCGGAACGCGTAGTTCAGCCAGGAGAGGCTGCCCTGGGGGCAACTGGCGGCATAAAAGGTATTGATAAAGATATTGACCTGGGTGGCGGAGAGGCCCACCACCGCGGGCAGCATCAGCTTGAAGATGCGGCGCAGGCCTTCATCCTTGAGGTCCAGGGCCCAGATGAACCGGAAGCCGCAGCGGCAAAGGAGGGGCGCCTGGGAGAGGAGCTGCAGCAGGCCGCCGATCAAAACCCCCCAGGCCATGCCGACGATGGGTTGGATCCCGAAGAATGGGGCGGCCAGGGTCAGACCCACGCCGAAGACAATGGCCCCCAGATTGAAAAAGCTGGAGGCCAGGGAGGGAATAAAAAATTTCCCCTCGGTGTTCAGGATGCCCATGGCCACTGCCGCCAGGGAGATGAGGAGCAGGAAGGGGAACATGATGCGGGTCATCAAGACCGTCAGCCCGATTTTGCCGGGGACATTGATGAAGTCCCGGGCCATCAGGCCCACGATCTCCGGTGAATAAAAAATGCCGGCCAGGACCACGACCCCAACCAGCAGGGAGAGACAGATGAGCACGTTGTTGGCCAGCCTCCAGGTGCGTTCCTCGCCCCGCAGGTGGCGGTATTCGGTGAATACGGTAACAAACGCGGAACTCAGGGCTCCTTCCGCAAAGAGGTCCCGGAGGAGGTTGGGAATGCGGTAGGCCACCACAAAGGCATCGAACGCGTAGCCCGCGCCGAAAAGCGCGGCAAAGACTTGCTCCCGCACCAGGCCCAAAATACGGGAGGCAAAGACGGCAATGCTCACCGCGCCTGCGGCCCGGGCGATCTTCTCGGTATGATTGGGAGCGGATTCGTTCAAAGGGAAGACCTGCTAGAAAAAAATCCCCCCTGCCTCCCTTATTGACCGGGGAAAAGGGGAAAGCCGGTTTTTTCAGTCCACCTTAATCTAATGCGGGATTTGGGGGGATTTTTCAAGGTTTATCTGTAACGAAATATCGCCATCTTTTTTTACCCCCTATTCTTCGTGATCAGGGGAGCGACCCGAACTTCAGGGATTTTATTGAGAAGCGGGCTTCAGGAAGGGCCGCTGGCTGGCAGTGGCTGTCTCTCAGATGTTGGAGGGCTGTCAGAAGCCCCCAGGCTCCAGCAACAGTCCGGACGGGGTGCACTGATCCTAACCGGCGTTGGCGGCCAGGGTACCCGCTGGGGCGTTGGGCTTCTTTTTGATTCGGGCTTTGGTGGGCGCCTTATCCTTTTTGGGCCCCTTGGCCACATTTTTGACGCCCTTGGCTCGCGGCGCCGGCTTCCTCAAGGTGGGCTTAGGCAGGCTCCGCAGACCGGGGCCTTTTTTCTCCGACAGCAACTGGGGCGTTGGCGTCTCGGGGTGGAGGTAGGCATAGACAGGCTGACCCTGCTGGCCTTGGTTCTTGATGGGCAGGATCTCCTGGCGCTGCATGGCCTGGGAGGGCATTAAGGGGTCTTGTCCCCAACTGGCAGTGACTATGCTGGCGGTTCTGAGATTTTCATACTGGGAAGGAATGCCGACGATGGCGATGAGGATGATGATCCCCAGACCGACCCCCGTACCGCCAACCCATCCCAGGCGACCTTTCCACCGGTAACGTCTATAAGGCTGGAATTGTTTGCGGTGATGCCGACACCACACCCTGAACAGGGCATATAATAGATATGCAGTAACTACAAAACCCAGAGTAGGTAGCACCAACTCTCCTTTAGCGGGGTAAGGCCACCATAGCAGCACAGATTCTGGAAGTCAACCTAAAAGAATTATCGGCAAGTCGGCCCCAAAAATCAAATTTTGCCCAAGTGAAAATTGTGTCATATTATTGACACATTTTTTAAACTAGGGTATAAGTGACGGTGTGGAGGGAGGATATGGAGCAGGGTAACGCCAGTATTCTGGTCATCGATGATGTCCTGGCGGTGCGCCAGAGCCTCCAGGAGATCCTGGGGGCCGAAGGTTACGAGGTGGAGACCGCGCCCGACGGGGAAAGCGGTTTGCAGCGTGTTAAAGATCAGCCCTTTGACCTGGTTCTGACCGATCTGGCTCTACCCGGTTTGGGGGGCATGGATATTCTTAAATATCTGGTGCGCCACCAGCCCGAATGTTCCTGTATCATCATTACCGGCTACGGGACGATCCAGAATTCCGTGGCGGCCATGCGCCTGGGAGCCTATGATTACCTCTGCAAACCGGTGGACCCCCAGGAGTTGCGGCTGGTGGTGGCCCGGGCCCTGGAACACCGCCGCCTGAAAAGGGAAAACCTCCAGCTCAAAAAACAGCTCCATAAACGTTATGGCTTTGCCAACATCGTCGGCAACAGCGAAGCCATTATCCAGGTCTTCGAACTCATCAAAAAGGTGGCGGATACCGACAGCACGGTCTTAGTCCTGGGGGAATCAGGCACCGGCAAAGAACTGATCAACCGGGCCATTCATTACAACAGCCTGCGCCGGGACGGACCGCTGATCCCGGTGAATTGCGCGGCCATTCCGGAAGAGTTGCTGGAAAGCGAGCTTTTCGGGCATGAGCGGGGGGCATTCACCCATGCGATCCGGACCCGCATCGGCCGCTTCGAGCAGGCCAGCGGGGGCACCATCTTCCTGGATGAGATTGCGGATATGAGTCCCAGCCTGCAGGTGAAGATTCTCCGGGTCCTGCAGGACCGCTCCTTTGAGCGTATCGGCGGCCTCAAGACCATCAAGGTGGATATCCGGGTGATCGCCGCCACCAATCAAGATTTGGAGGATATGGTGCGCCGGGGGCGCTTCCGGGAAGACCTCTATTACCGCCTCAACGTCATCCCCATCCGGGTGCCGCCTCTCAGGGATCGGGTGGCGGACATTCCTTTGCTGGTGCAGCATTTTCTCCATGAATTCAGCCGGAAAAAGAAAAAGCCCTGCAAGCGCCTCAATCCCAAGGCCATGGACCTCCTCCTGCGCTACGCCTGGCCCGGCAATGTCCGGGAGCTGGAAAACCTCATGGAAAGACTGGTGATTCTGAGTGAAGGCGAAGAAATCCAGGCTTCAGAATTGCCGGAACGGTTCCGCAGCAAGCCCGCGTCTCCCCCGGTAAAGCCCCAGGAAATCCCGGATCACGGCATTCATCTCACCGCCGCGGTCCAGGAGTTTGAACGGGCCCTGATCCTGAAGGCCCTGGATAAGAGCAATTGGGTAAAAAGCCGGGCCGCGCAACTCCTGAACCTGAACCGTACCACCCTCTTGGAAAAAATGAAAAAGCAGAACATCCTGCCCGCGTCAAAGTTATCGTCACTTCCCAGAAGTTTTTCCTAGTGTCAAAATCGTGACAATTTTTTGGGCATTTTGACGGCTCTCTGTAGGGGAGCCGTCATTTTTTTGGGGCCAGTTTTCCTCAGCGGCAGGCCCAAATGCCTCAATTGCGGCCCTGTCCAGGGGGCTGGTATGAGTCTTGCTGCTTCTGGGAAAAAAGCGAGGGAGCTATGTCTACCAGGCGCACGGTTATGCGGCTCATGGGGAAGGTGGGGGCGGTGCTGCTGGCAACGGGGCTGATCTTATCTGCCATGTCCCTGGCGGCCGCGGCCCAATCCCCCAAAGACACCAATGTATTCCTTGATGGCGAATTTTGGAAGGCCATGGAGAAATTGAGCCGGGGAGATGCCGTTACTTACGGCGATCAGCAGGTGCCTTTGCTGGAAAAGATCGCGGTGGCCTCCCAATTTATGGTGAAGACCAACCTCACCATCATCAAGCAGAATGACAGGATCATCCATTTGTTGGAGGAGCTTAACCGTAAACGTCTGCTCCAGGAGCAGTAAAGTGAAGAATAAGTTCCTGGGCCTTGGGCTCTGGATTCTCATTATATGCTGGCTGGTAACCGGCAGCGCGGCTGGAGCCTGGGCTAATGAGCATACTTCCCGGCGCCAGCCGCACCCGTCTGCGAAAAAGGCTGCCCAGAAGCAGACGAAGAAAGCTGCAAAGAAGGCCAAGAAGGATGACGATGAAGAGCCGGACGCGGCTATTTCCCAGCCGCAGCCGCGCCTGGCCCCAGAACCCGAATCCCTTTTGTCCCGTGCCCGGGAAGAGGAAAAGAGGGGCGATATCAACTCGTGCCTGCAGACCCTGAGCAAATTCATCAACCTGTACCCCCAACATCCGGAGCGATCCGCCGCTCTTTTCAGAATGGCCCGGCTCGCCCAGGAGAACCGGCAGCCGGACAGGGCCTGGCATACTTATGCTCTGGTGGCCTCCCTTTATCCGGATGGCCAGTTGGCCGCGGCAGCCAGATGGCAGACCAACACCCTGGGATTCTGTGCGGATCTCCGCCAATCCGACCCTCTGGCCGCGTTCAAAAATTATCTCCTGAAAAATGCCGCCTTGCCCGAAGGCGTGGTTCCCGGAAAGCTCCGGGAACCGCTATTGCGGGGATGGCAGGAAGTGGCCCGGACCGTGCGGCAGAAATCCCCCTGTCCGCTGCCCCTGGTGGAAGTGGTTTTAACCCTTTGGGAACTGCACCCGGAGGGGACCCAACCCCCGGAAGCCGCCTTGCTGATCGGGGAATTGCTCCAGGAAAACGGGCTTTATGGTGAGGCCCGGGGCTATCTGCAGCAGGCCCGGGACCAGGGATCGCCGGCAGTATCCACTCAAGCCATGGTGGGAATGTTGGAAGGGAGCTGGGCCACCCGGGACTTGTATGACTTTGCCGCCACCTGGAGGCTTTGGCGGCAGAAGCGGATGGAAATTACGCCGGTTTTGCAATCCAGGTTGGAGAAGCTGCCTCTGCCGAAAGAGTTTTTCGCCGGAGATTCCGGACCGGGCGAGGGGAAAAAGCCGGATGAAGAACCGGTGGCCGTCTTGCTGGACTGGTGGAGCGGCAAGTCTCTGGATGGTTCCCGGTTGACGCCCCTGATCCAGTGTCTGGAGCATTTTCTGGGCAGCTCCCTGCCCGGGGCGGTGAAGGAAAGATTGAAACAGCAAATGGCCCAACTGCGGTGGTCCCAGGGGCAATACGCCCAGGCGGCTAAGATTTACCAGGAATTGCTGGCCGCGTACGCCAATAGTGAGAACTCCGCTTTCTATCAGGATCGCCTGGCCCTCAGCCAATTAAAAGGGCTGCATCCCCAAGGGGCGGCGGAGATCTTCCAAGGCATGGGCCAGGAGAAAGACAGTATTTGGCAGCTTTTATCACGCACCCGGCTTGCGGATATGGAATTGGCACGCATGCAGACGGAGCCCCCCCAATGATTATTCCCGAGGACAAGCACATGGAAAAGAAGGCAATTCTGGTAATCGACGCCGACCCCCAATGGGAGGAGTTCCGGCTCCGATTGCAAAAGTCCTTGGCGGTGGAGCTGATCCAGGTCGCCAACGAGAACCGGGGGAGAGAAATGTTCCTCCAGCAGAGGCAATTTTTCTTGTTGGTGGCCATTAGTGAATCGCTGTCGAGCCCGGCCCTCACCGGCCTGATCGCCGAACTTAAGCAGGAGGAGCCCTTCTTGCCGGTCTATATTGTCTCCCGGCGGCCCACGGTGGAAGGCGCGGTGGCGGCTATGCGCCGGGGAGCCCAGGATTATCTGTCCTCCCCCCTGACCTGGGAAAGGCTGAAGGAGATACTCACCCCCTATCTGCGCAGCGGCAGGGAACCATGGCGGGCTTCCGGGGCCAAACGCGGAGAGGAGTCCGCGGCCCGGCCCATCATTACCCAGGATCCGGTCATGCAGCACCTGCTCAAGATCGCGGAGACTGTGGCCCCCACCCAGGCCACGGTGCTGCTCCAGGGGGAATCCGGCACCGGCAAAGAGATTATGGCCCGTTATATCCACGCCCGGAGCGACCGCGCCCAGGGGCCTTTCATTGCCGTCAATTGCGCCTCCCTGCCGGAAGGGCTGTTGGAAAGCGAACTCTTCGGCCATGAAAAAGGGGCTTTCACCGGCGCCATCATGCGGAAGCTGGGGAAGTTTGAGCTGGCCCAAAACGGCACCCTGCTCCTGGACGAAATCAGCGAGATGCATCTCCATCTGCAGGCCAAACTGTTGCGGGTCCTCCAGGAAAATGAAATCGACCGGGTGGGGGGGCGCCACCCCGTGCCCATCAATGTGCGGGTGATCGCCACCACCAACCAGAACCTCCAGGACGCCATTCAGGGCAACCGCTTTCGGGAAGACCTGTTCTACCGTCTCAACGTGATTGCCTTACATCTGCCGGCCTTGCGGGCCCGGCGGGGCGATATCCCCCTGCTGGCGGAGTATTTCTTGCACCGCTATGCCCGGCTCTTCAACAAAGGGGCAGTAAAGTTCACCGGCCAGACCCTGGCCGCGTTGGAAAACGCCCCCTGGCCGGGGAATGTCCGGGAACTGGAAAACGCGGTGGCCCGGGGGGTGCTCCTGGGCCAGGGCCACCAGATCCACCCCCGGGATATCCTGGCGGACGCGCCGCTGGAGACCCCGGCGGCCCCTGCCCGGGTGAAGCTGGATAAACCGGTGACTCTAAGGGAAATGGAGCAGAGCCTGATCTTCCAGGCCCTGGACGAGACCGCGGGCAACCGCACCCATGCCGCCAAACTCTTGGGCATCAGCGTGCGGACCTTACGCAATAAATTGCACGAGTACCGGGCCGCGCCTCTACCCCGGGCCAGCCAGAGTTCCCAGGTGGCTTAAAAAATAGTTCAAAGTTCCAAGTTCCAGGTTCAAAGTCTGCGGGAGGAAAAGAAAATGTCTTGGGGAGTTCTTACCGATGGGGCCATGCGCCTGTTGGAAAAAACCCTGGACTGGCGGGTCCAAAACCAGGAAGTCATCGCCGGCAATATGGCCAACCTGGACACCCCCAATTATGCCCGGAAGGAGATGGACTTCGACCATATCCTGAATAGCTACACCCGGGGCAACCTCCAGAGCGTCAGCCTCTCCCAAACCGCACCGGGCCATCTCGGGGGGTCCAAGCCGGGGCCCGGACTGGTGGAGGAGACCTCTGAGGATGTGGACCTGGACCAGGAGATCGTGCGCATGTCAGAGAACCAGCTCGCTTATCATTCTTCGGTGCAGATGCTGATCAAAAAACTGGATATGTTGCGGTCCGTGATTGACGGAGGTGGAAAATGAGCATGTTTAAGGCCATGGATTTGAGCGCGTCCGGCCTGACCGCCCAAAGGCAGCGCTTGGACGTTATCGCCGAGAATTTGGCGAACATCAACACCACCCGCACCGCCGAGGGAGGCCCCTACAAACGGAAGTCGGTGATTATGGAGGCCACCCCCGCGGAGGATTTCGACAGTTTCCTGGGCAGTCCGGAGAAGGTGGAGGTGGTCCAGATCACCGAGGATTCCAAGAAACCGATATCGGAGTATGATCCCTCCCACCCGGATGCGGACCAGAATGGCATGGTCCTCTATCCCGATATCAACCCGGTGTCGGAAATGGTTCATCTCATGCTGGCCAGCCGGGCTTATGAAGCCAACGTGGCGGTGCTGCGCACCGGCAAGTCCATGGCTCAGAAGGCCTTGGAAATAGGCCGCTAATAATTGCTGCCTCCCTGGTTGCGGAAAGGATAAACCGAGATGAAAATCATGGCCCCAAGTGCCGGCCTCATGAACCCTGAGGGGGTCAAGGGTCTGGACAAGCCTCCGGCTCCCCGGCAGGAATTCGACGACCTGCTGAGCCAGATGGTGAGTGGAGTTAAGCAGTTGCAACAGGATAGCGACCAGAAAGTCACCGGTTCCCTGTTGGGCAAAGAAGAGTTGCACGAGGCCATGCTCTCCCTGGAAAAGGCGAGCTTGAGCCTCAAACTCCTGGTGCAGGTGCGCAATAAGATGGTCGAGGCTTACCAGGAATTGGCCCGGATGCAGATGTAGGGCAGTGGAGTCATTTTTTAGTCTTTTGCGGGGGAATGGATGAATGCACTGAGAAGGTTCCTGCTGGATTTAACCCAGCGGTATCAGGCCCTGCCAGCCATGCAGCGGCTGGTGGTGGTGGCCGCGCTGGCGGCTGGGATCCTGGCCGTGGCCTTCTGGGGATTCCTGGGCACCAGTTCCGAATACGGGGTTCTGTTTTCCAACCTGGCCCAGGATGATGCCGCGGCCATTGCCGGCAAGCTCAAAGGGAAAAAAGTAAATTACCGGTTGGAAGCGGGGGGAGGCACCATCCTGGTGCCCAAAGCCGATGTTTACGAAATGCGGCTTTATCTGGCCAGCGAAGGGATGCCCCGGGGCGGCGGCGTGGGATTTGAGATCTTTGACCGCCAGGGGCTGGGCACCACCGATTTTGTGCAGCGACTCAATTACCAGCGGGCCCTGCAAGGGGAGTTGGCCCGCACCATTTGCGGCATGCCGGGAGTGGAGGAAGCCAGGGTCCACATCGTCACCCCCAAGGAATCCCTGTTCGTGGAGGAGCAGAAAAAAGCCAGCGCGGCCGTGGCTGTGAAGCTTAGGCGGGGGCGCACCCTGAGTCCGGCCCAAGTCGACGGTATCATTAATCTGGTGTCCAGCGCAGTGCCGGACCTCCATGCCAACCAGGTGACGGTGGTGGACTTGGACGGCCGGATCCTCAGCAAACCGCAAGACTCCCTGACACCCGGCGGCCTGTCCACCACCCAGATGACCTTCCAGCGCCAGGCGGAAGAGAGTCTGGAGCGTAAAGTACAGACCTTGTTTGACCAGATTCTGGGATCTAGAAAATCCATCGTCCGGGTCTCCGCGGATCTGGATTTTCAAAAGATCGACACCCGGGAAGAATCCTTTACACCCAACAAGGAACTGATCCGCAGTGAACAGAAGACCATGGAGCGCTCGACCCGGGGGGTGGATTCCGGAGGCAACCCGGATAAAAACATGGAGTTGAGCCGGGGCACCATTACTGCCCCGCCGCCGGGGAAAGGCCCTCCGCCTCTTACTCCCCCGGTGGCCGCGGCTCCTCCTAAGAGCTCGGGTTCAGAGCGCCAGAGTGAGCTGCGCAATTACGAAATCAACCGGGTGCTGCGCCAGGTGGTGGACCAACCCGGGAAGATCAAGCGGTTGTCGGTGGCGGTGGTGGTGGACGGCACCTATAAAGGCAAGGGGAATGCCTTTAGTCCCCGTACTCCCGAGGAGATGCGCCAATATGCCAGCCTGGCGAAAAAGGCCATCGGCTTCTCGGTGGATCGGGGCGACCAGTTTGAGATTTCTTCTGCGCCCCTGGCCCTGCAGACCCCGGAAGGAGTGGTGGCCGCGGGCTCCGGCGGCAGTTGGCGGGACACGGTGATGGACTCCCTGAAGATTGGGATCATGGTCCTGTTAGCCTTGGCCGCACTGATGTTCTTATTGAAAAAACGGCCGGCCACCGCCAAGCGCCCCCTGTTGGAAGGCCCGTCTTCCTCTCCGAGCCTGGCTGCTTATGAAAGGCAGATGGCAGCCTTACCCGCGGGCGGAGACGCGGCCTTGCCGCTGCCTCCGGGCCAGCCCGCGGCCCAGCCCTTGACTTTGCCGGACGCGGTGGACGGTAAGGAAAGGATTGTGCAACTGATCAATACCTATCCGGACCGGGCGGTGGAAGTCCTGCGCCTGTGGCTGCATGAAAAATAGTCCAATAATTTTAGCCTAAGGGAAAAGTGAATCATGGCTCTTAAACCGGATAAGCTAAGTGGCGCTGACAAGGCAGCATTGCTGCTTCTCAGCCTGGGGGAGGCAAACGCCGGGGAAATCCTGAAACGCCTGGATGATAAAGAAGTGCAGATCTTGGGCAGAAGGATTTCTACTTTGGATGTGGTGCCCACCAAACAGCTCGCTACCATCCTGGATGAGTTCTACAGGATGATGGAGGCTCCGGAAGCCTTGGTGGTGCGGGGTGATCAATTTTTCAAGAACACCATTTCCCGCACCATGGACATGAAGCGCCAGCAGGACCTGATCGATAATCTGGACCTGGACACCAGTCCGGAGTTCTTCCAAAAGATCAAAAAGCTGGATTCCCGGACGGTGGCCAGCTATCTCCGCAATGAGCACCCCCAGACCGTGGCCCTGGTCCTGGCCCACCTGGAAAGGCCCCAGGCCGGCGCGGTGCTGTCCCAATTTCCGGAAAACCTGCAGATGGAGGTGGTGCGGCGCGTCGCCAACCTGGACCAGGTCTCCCCGGCGATCATTGAAGAAATTGACAATGCCTTGAAGGACGAAATTTCTCTGGTGGAGGAGGTGGGGGGCCGGGCCATCGGCGGCGCCCAGTCAGTGGCGGAGATCCTGAACCAGATGGAGCGGTCCGTGGAAACCAGCATTCTCAAGCGCCTGGAAGAAGAGGATTATGAGGCGCTGGCTGAAGATATCCGCCGCTATATGTTCACCTTCGAAGACCTCCTGGGAGTGGAAGACCGGGGCATCATGTCTTTGCTGAAAGAGGTCAATACCCAGGAATTGGCCCTGGCCCTCAAGGCGGCTTCGGAAGATTTGAGAGAGAAGTTTTTCAGGAATATGTCCACCCGGGCCGCGGAGATGCTCCGGGAAGAACTGGAGATCATGGGGCCGGCCAGGCTCAGAGATGTGGAAGCCGCGCAGCAGAAAATCATCCAGACGGCCAAGCGTTTGGAGGCCGAAGGACAGATGGTGCTGGCCGGTAAGGGTAGCGAAGATGTCTTTATTTAAAGAATTGAAAGAGGAAGTGGAGGAGTTTAATCTGCCAGGGATGGAGGCGGCGGGAAATGTCCCCCGGGTCCGGGAATTTCGCTTTCAGCCCCTGGCCTACGTGGAAACCGACCCGACCTTGCTGGCAGAAGCGCAGGGTATCATCAAGGAGGCCAAGAACAAGGCCCAGCATATTGAGCGGCAGGCCTATGAGGAGGGGTTTCTCCAGGGCCAAAAGGACGGCCGGGAGGTGGGTGAGCGGAGCCTGGAGCAGCAGGTGCAGCAGTTCCAGGACCTGGTGAACGCCTTGGTCCGGGAAAAGGAAGAACTTTTCCGGCGGCGGGAGCAGGAACTCATTGATTTGGTGCTCCTCATCAGCCGCAAGGTCGTGGTCCGGGAGCTGAAAATACAACCGGAGGCCATCCAGGAGATCGTGGCCGCGGGTTTCAAACTCCTGTCCGATTCGGAAGATATTAAATTGCATATTAACCCTCAGGATCATGAGCTCCTGCAGTGGGCCCCCCAGGAGGCCTGGCCTCCGGGGGTGGAAATGGTGCCGGACGGCACCATCAGCCCCGGGGGATTCCTGATGAAAACGGCCACCGGAGAGATTGACGGCACCATGAAAAACCGCTGGGCCCTGGTGGCCCAGTTAGTGCAAGGCATGCTGAATGCGGGCGATGAACAGGAAAGAGCCGATTGATTGGGGCCGCCTGGGGGGGGCGCTGACGGAGTTGGAGCCCTACTCCCTGACCGGCCGGGTCCAGGAGATGGTGGGCCTGGTGATTAGCAGCCGGGGACCCCAAAGCGCGGTGGGGGGCGTCTGCAAGGTGCAGATGTCTGCGTCCGAGCCCCCCATCCTGGCGGAGGTGGTGGGCTTTCGCCGCCATGAGGTGCTCCTCATGCCCTACGGCGAGGTGCGGGGCATCCGGCCCCAGTCCCGGGTGGTTCTCACTGACCGCCAGGCCAGGGTGCCGGTGGGGGAGGGGTTGCTGGGCCGGGTCATCGATGGCTTGGGAAAACCCTTGGACGACAAAGGCCCCCTGGCTCTGCCGACGGCTTATCCCCTTTACAGCTCCCCCTTGAACCCCTGCGCCCGCCAGGCCATCAACCAGCCCGTGGACGTAGGCATCCGCTCCATCAACGGCCTCCTGACCCTGGGGAAGGGGCAGCGTATCGGCATCTTCGCGGGCTCGGGAGTGGGGAAAAGCACCTTGATGGGGATGATCGCCCGGCATACCCGTTCGGATGTCAGCGTCATCGGCCTCATCGGCGAGCGGGGCCGGGAGGTCAAGGATTTTATCGAGAAGGATTTGGGCCCCGAGGGCCTAGCCCGGTCCTGCGTGGTGGCCGCCACCTCCGACAGCCCGCCGTTGGTGCGCCTTAGGGGCGCGTACCTGGCTACGGCCATTGCCGAATACTTCCGGGATCAGGGGCACGACGTTATTCTCATGCTGGATTCCATCACCCGCTTCTGCATGGCGGGCCGGGAGATCGGGCTGGCCATCGGCGAGCCCCCCACGGCCCGGGGCTATACGCCGTCGGTGTTCGCCCAGTTGCCCCGCCTCCTGGAGCGGGCCGGCACCTGCGGCGGTAAAGGCAGCATCACCGGGATTTACACCGTCCTGGTGGAGGGCGACGACCTTCTGGAGCCCATCGCCGACGCGGTGCGGGCCATCCTGGACGGGCATATCGTCCTCTCCCGGGACCTGGCGGACCGGGGACATTACCCCTCCATCGACGTTTTGGGAAGCATCAGCCGGCTGATGCCCCAGGTGACGGACTCGGGGCAACTGGAAAACCGGCAGAAATTCGTCAGGGTGGCGGCGGCCTACCGCCGGGCTGAAGATCTGGTAAACATCAATGCCTATGTGCGGGGCACCAATCCGGAAATCGATTACGCCCTGGATAAAAATGACGCGGTCAACCAGTACCTGCGCCAGAAGGTAGAAGAAGCGGTCTCCCTGGCCCAGGCTCAAGCAGAACTGGCCGCCATCTTTGCCTCATGAGCCGCGGCGGCCGCTTCCGCTTTTCCCTGGAGACGGTCCTCAAGGTCCGGGGCTTGAGGGAAGAACAGGCCAGATGGGAGGTGGCCCGGGTCCAAAACGAACTGGAGAGGACCCGTCGGGGCCTGGCGGAGACCAAGGACTTGCGCGCCCGGCTGGCCGCGGAGCTGCAAACCGGGGAAAGAGAGTGGACTCTCGAAGATTTCCGCATCTTTAAAACTTATCTGGAACACCTAAAGACCACGGTGGATGGTTTCGAACAAAGAGTTGCAGAGCAAAAAATAGAACTCCAGGAAAAGATGGAGGTACTCACAAAACGATATCAGGAACGGCGCCTCCTGGAGCAGTTGCGGGAGAAACAGTACGCCCTGTTCCGCCGGGAATTAATGAAAACCATGGAGAAAGAGACGGAAGCCATCGTCCTGGGACGATTTAAAAGCAGTTTTTAGTTTTTAGTTTTCGGTTCTTAGTTATTAATTAATAACTAAATGATATCCAATAGATATAGCTGGGTTAACATGTCAGTTAACCATTAATTTCTTTTTACCAAAAACTAAAAACTAAAAACTGTATTGAAGGAGACGGACATGGAGCGCACCGCAACCCCACCCTGGCCAAGCTGGAAAATTTTGAGCGGCTGCCTGCTTTTGGGACTGCTGGGCAAGATTGCCATTTCCGCCATTTTGATGGCCCCCCAAGGTTTTTTCCCCTGGGTGGGGCCGAAAGCCAGCGAGGCTGCCACCCCCTCTAAAACCATAACCGACCCTCCCACCACCGTGCCCCGGGTCATGTCTTTGCTGGAAAAAGAGCGCCAGACCCTGCAAACCCGGGAAAACGCGGTGGCTACCAGGGAAGAACAGTTGCGCCTCCTGAAACGGGAGGTGGAGGAGCGCCTCAAGGAACTCAGCGCCCTCCAACAACGGGCCCTGGAGTATCTGGAAGAGGAGAAGAGGATGCAGGGGGAACAGAACCGGCATCTGGTGGCCACCCTGGAAGCCATGCCCCCGGACCGGGCCTCCAGACTCATGGAAAAGATGGATGACGCGGTGGCGGCCCAACTGATCCGCCGCATGAAAGGCAAAGAGGCGGGCGCCATTCTCAGCATGTTAAGCTCCGATAAAGCCGCCAGGCTCAGCCAACGCTTGCTGAAATAGAACGGTTTTCTGTTTCCTGTTTTCTGTCAGATGAATAAAATGGGGACCTGATGATAAAATTTCAGGTCCCCATCTTCTTTCTCCTGCTTTTTGGCTTTAAGATACATCAGACTTGACCTGGAACTTCTTGGCAATTATGTTTTAACCCAAAACGGAAAACCCAAAACCCAAAACCCAAAACCGAAAACAGATAACAGAAAACCGAAAACCGAAAACCGTATTTGAGGGGGCCTTGATGACCAAATCCCATCCCGCCACCGCCAGGGAAGCCATCATCCTGTTTCATTTCGCAGACCGCATCAAAGCGGAGCTGATCATCGCCTCCCGCCTCCTGGGGGCAGTGCTGCCCCTGAAGGGAGAAGAGCGGGCCGGAGGCGGCCGCGTCTTTTTGGAATACCTGAAGGGCCTGGAACAGGAAATCAACCTGGGCTCCGCCCAGATCGCCGACCCGGAACTGATCCGGGTGAAGACCGTGATCACCGGTCTGCTGGGCATGGCCGACGCCGGCATGTACCCGGACATGCAGGAACACCTCACCTGGATGCTTACCGTCATGACTACCTACGCCCAACGGGGCCTGGAACTGCTGCTGAAAGAGAAGCTGATGTGAGAAGGGCAGGGGGGGGCCAGGGGCCAGGGGCCAGGGATCAGGGGCCAGGGGTTAGGGGTAGTGACCTGACTTTCAAAGTAGGGTGCGTTTCACGCACCATTTTGGCGCGTAAGACGCGTCCTACAAGAGAGATTTTGGCGCCAAAGGAACAAACGAGATTCCCAACAACCCGGCTCGGCTTGCAGAATGACAGCTCCTGCCAAATGCTGGCAAATGACTTTTTACTGGAAAACTTCCCTTATTTGCCTTCGTGAAAAAAAATTTGACAATCATAGACGACCGGTCTATTATAAGCTGCGAAATTAGATGGGACCAAAACATGGCGAAGCCTGAAACCAAACAAATGATCATCGAGAGCGGCGCCCGGATCATCCACCAGAAGGGCTACCACCATACCGGCATCCAGGAGGTGCTTCAGGCTGCCGGCATTCCCAAGGGGTCCTTTTATTTCTATTTTGCCAGCAAGGAAGACTTCGGGCTCCAGGTCATTGATTATTTTAATAATAAGCACCGGGAGATGGTTACCCCCATCATCAGCGACAAATCCATTTCCCCGGTTAAGCGTCTGGAAAAGTTATTTGACTGGTTCATCAGCCGCTTTATAGAAATGGACTTTACCTGCGGCTGCCCCATCGGCAACCTCTCCCAGGAAATGGGCGACCTCAGTCCGGCTTTTCGTAGCAAATTGAATGAATCCATCGATCGGATGGTGCAGATGATCGCGGGATTGCTGCAAGAGGGCAAAGAGACGGGGGAGGTTCCTGTGGACCTCGACCTTGAGGAAGCTGCCAATTTTATCGTCTCCGGCTGGCACGGCGCCTTGATCCGCATGAAAATCGTCAAGGCCGCGGAGCCCCTGGAAAACCACAAACGCTTCATCTTCCATTCTTTACTGAAACAGATAGATTCATCCTAAGGCCGGGGTATTCTGAAAGAGGGAAAAATGTTTTTAAACTATTAGACCGGTCTACTTTTTTAAGACGGTATCAACCTGCGGACGCCGCAGCGCTTCCATTTAATACCATGTTCGCTTTGAAATGAAACAAACTAACATGCTAACATATTGATATCACTTGTAGGGGCGGGTTTAAAACCCGCCCCTACAATGCGAACATGGTATAACATGCCAAGGAGGAGGTGGTGTATGAAAATTATTGCTGTTTTGGGTAGTCCCCAGCCCCGGGGAAACAGCGCCGGCCTGGCCCGGGCCTTTCTGGCCGCGGTCCGTGAACAGGGGGCCGAGGTCCAGGAATATCAGCTCAATCAGCTAAACTTTAAGGGCTGCCAGGGTTGTCGAGCCTGCAAAAACAAAAAAGACGCCTGCACCTTAGAGGATGATCTGACCACGGTTCTTGAAGCTATCAAAGCTGCCGACCTTTTGGTGCTGGCCTCGCCGGTTTACTTCGGCGACCTCAGCGGCCAGATGAAGTGTTTCTTCGACCGCACCTTTTCCTTCTTCAACCCGGATTTCAGCAGCCGCCTGCCGGGAGGAAAACAGGCGGTGCTGCTCTTGGCCCAGGGGAACCCGGACCCAGGCCAATTTGCCGACATCTTCCCCCGCTACGAGCGTTGGCTGAAGTTCTACGGCTTCGCAACAGTCCACCTGCTGCGGGCCGTCGGCGTGCGGGACCCCGGCGACATCGCCACGCAACCAGACTTGCTGAGCCAGGCCGCGGCCCTGGCCCGAAAACTGGCCGCGGCCTAATACCGTGTTCGCTTTGAAATGAAACAAAATAACATGCTAACATATTGATATCACATGTAGGGGCGGGTTTAAAACCCGCCCCTTACAATGCGAACATGGTATAAAAAGTTTTTGGAAAAAATATATTCCAAAGGAGGAGAAAAGATGTTCATCCTGAATCATGTGAACCCTGAGGACGCCACCGGGAAAGTGGCGGAGGCCTATGGTGTATTTCCCCCGGGACTGCCGGTGCCCGAGCCCCTGGTAATGATGAGCGCCAGCCCGGACCTGGCCTTGCTCCAGAGCCAGATCATCCGCTATTTCCTGGGCCAGGAAAAGCTGGACCTGGGGCTTTTGGCCACTATCCGCTATCTGGTGGCCTGCGAGTACGATTATCCGTTTTGCGTCAACTTCAACGCTCATCTCCTGCAAATGGCCGGGGGCATGTCGCCCGGGGAACTGGAGAATTTGCGGGCCAACCCGGAGTCGGCCCCCCTGGAAGAATTCCAAAAGGAGTTGGTGCTTTTTGTCTTGAAGGCCCTCAAGACCCCGGAAAAGGTGACTCAGGCGGAGGTGGAGAAACTGCATCAGCTCGGCTGGAGCGACCAGAATATCTTTGACGCCACTTATCACGGCGCCACCATGGTGGCCCTGAGTTATATGTTCAAGGCCTTTGTTAAATAGGGCCGGGAAAAAAGTTCTGGAGGCAGCTAAGAGACAGTGAGATCTCTGCAAAACTAATGTTGGTCATCCTGAGCGCAGCGTAGGATCACGTATTTATGAGATTCTTCGGTCCCTTCGCTTCCTCATACCAAGTCGCAATCAAAAGACGTTGAACCGTAGGGGCGAACCTGGTGTTCGCCCTGGAGGCCGGAAGAATACAAGATTCGCTACAAGAAAATTGTCGTTTGATTGCAACTTGGTATCAGAATGACAGAAAAGGCCAATTTTGCAGAGGTCTCACAATATTTTGGCGGGGGCGGACTCTGGTGTCCACTCCTACCCTCAGGTCTTCTCAATCAGGCGGTAGACTTCGATTAACGGCAGGCCGTGCTTCTCCGCCAGAGTCCTGCAGGCCTCGTATTCCGGCAACACCCGGCGGTGGCCGCCGTATTCCATGACTTTGACCTGGAGGGGGCCGTAAGGGGTGTTAATGGTCTCCTGGCGGCGGTGGGCCGCGACCCGTTCCACCTCCTGGACCCGCACCCCCAGGGTGGTGGAATCGAGAAAGAGCCGTGCCAGCAAACCCTCCCGGGCCGGGGGCGGGGCGATGACCGTGAGGCGCACTCCGGGGCGGTTCTTCTTCATCTGGATAGGAGCCAGGGCCACGTCCAGGGCCCCGGCGGCAAAGAGGCCGGCCATCAGCGGCTCGTAGAGTTCCGGGTTCATGTCGTCGATGTGGGTTTCCAGGACCAGCACCTTCTCCCGGAGACCCGGCGTGGCGGCCAGGGGTTGCCCCAGGTAGACCCGCAGCAGATTGGGGTGGCCCGGGAGGTCCCGGCTGCCCGCGCCGTAGCCCGTCTTTTCCAGGGTTAAGGGCGGGCAGGGTTCAGAACGGGCTTCCAGGGCCTGGAGGATCACCGCGCCGGTGGGGGTCACCAGCTCTCCCGGAAGGTCGGTGCCGTAAATGGATAGTCCTTTGAGCAACTCCAGGGTGGCGGGCGCGGGGTTGGGGAGGCGGCCGTGGGCCGCGGTGATCATGCCCCAGCCCAGGGGGAGGGGGCTGCAAAAGACTTTGGTGATCCCCAGCTTCTCCACTCCATAGGCCACGCCCACCACGTCCGCCAGGGTATCCAGGGCTCCCAGCTCATGAAAATGCACTTCTTCCAGGGGTTGGCCGTGGATGCGGGCCTCCACCTCCCCCAGGAGGCGGAACATCTTCAGGCTCAAGTCCTGCACCCGGGGAGTCAAGGAGGCCCGGGTGATGAGGGCCTGGATATCCCGGTAAGTGCGGTGGGGTTGCGGCTGGGGCGCGGATATTTCCAGGCGCAGGCCGCTCAGGTGTTCCCTGGTGATCCGCCAGGCGTTGAGCCGGACTTCCCCCAGGCCCAGGCTTTGGATGACCTGCTCCAGGCCGGAGACTTCCAGACCCAAGTCTATCAAGGCTCCCAGGGTCATGTCGCCGCTGATGCCGGAGAAACAGTCAAAAAAGGCCCAACGCTCAGAGGGGTTGGTGATCGACAAAGACTTCCACCTCCTTCAAGGTCCGGGACTCGGCCTGGCGCACGATGAACCGGAGGTTGCGGTACTGGATGTGCTCCCCGGGCCGGGGCAGGTCCCCCAACTGGGAGATGAGGAAACCGGCCAGGGTTTCGTAATCCCCAGGGGGCAGGTCCAAATGCAGAAACTCATTCAAGGCCTCGATCTCCATGCGGGCGTTGATCAGGTAATGCCCCTCCCCCAATTTTTTATAAGGGGCGACTTCCTGGTCGAATTCATCGGCGATTTCCCCCACGATCTCTTCCAGGAGGTCTTCAATGGTGACGATGCCCACCACGCCGCCGTATTCATCCACCACCGCGGCCAGATGGACCGCCTGGCGCTGCATCTCCGCCAGCAGACGGTCGATCTTTTTCAGCTCCGGCACATACTTGAGCGGGCGCATGTACGCCCTGACCGGGCGCTCCAGGGATTCCTCACCCAGGAGGTCAAAGGCATGGATGACGCCGATGAGATTGTCGATGCGGCGATGATAAACCGGCAGCCGGGAAAAACGGGAGGTGCGGAATTCTTCCAGGGTCTGGGCCACGGTCAGGGTGTCGGGCACGGCCACCACCCGGACCAGGGGCACCATCACCTCTTTCACGGTGCGGAGACTGAAGTGCAAAATGCGGTGGATAATCCGCCGTTCCGGGGTTTCCAGATCCACTTCCGGCCCGCTTTTTCTCACCACCAGGTGCAGATCTTCCCGGCTGATAAACGGCATCTGGCTGGGATGGCGGGAGCCGGTGAGAAAAAGCACGGCCCGGCTCAGGCCGGCAAAGATAAAAGTAATGGGGTAGATTATCCAGGAGAGCGTCCAGAGAATGGGGGCCAGGCGTTGGGCCAGAGGATCGGCAAGTTGGCGGCCGATGGACTTGGGAGTGATTTCCGCCAGGATCAGGATCAAGGGCGGCAGCAGCAATACCGCCACCATCTCCCCAGCCTGGCCCATGGTTTCCAGCAAAAACGCGGTGACCAGGATGGTATTGCTGATTTCGGCCAGGTTGGAGCCCAAAAGGGTGGAGGCCACCAGGCGCTCGGGCTTCTTCAGTAATTTCAGGGCCAGGGCCGCGCCCCGGTGCCCCTGCTCCGCCCGTTCCTGCAAGCGGTGGCGGTTGGCGGAAATCAAGGCGATCTCGGAACCCGAGAAAAAGGCCTCCAGCAGGAGAAAGGGGATGAAGATGAGAAAGAAGCCGGTAATCATGGGGTCCGCCGCCGCACCTCCAACTCCAAGATTCTGGTCCCCTTCCTTCTGATCACTTGGAATCGCAGGTCCTGGAAGGAGACCCGGTCCCCTTCCCGGGGCAACTCCCCGAAGAGGTTGAGGGCCAAGCCGCCGATGGTATCGAATTCCTCCCCGGGCAGTTCCACCCCCAGGGCTTCGTTAAAATCCGCCAGGGACATGGCGGCCTTGACCAGCCAGATGCCGGGACCGGTTTCCTCCAATAACTTCTCTTCCACTTTGAACTCCTGGGCGATCTCTCCGAAGAGTTCCTCCAGAATGTCTTCCACGCTCACCAGACCCACCAGGGTGCCGTATTCGTCCACCACCAGGGCCAGCCGCAAATGGTGGGCCTGCAGTTCCGTCAGCAGGTCAAAGGCCTTCTTGTTTTCCGGCACAAAATAAGCTGGATGCAGCAGGTTATCGATTACGGAGGCGCAGGTCTTGCCGGGACATTGGTCCAAAAGCACCTTGGCGTGGAGGATCCCCAGGATATTGCCGGGTTGTTCCTGGTAAATGGGAATCCGAGAGAAGCGGAAACGCTTCACTTCATGGATCAATTGCTCCATGGGCAGATCGTGGGGCAGGGAAAAGATCTCGGGGCGGGGGACCATGATCTGGCCCACCCGCACCTCCCCGAAGCTCAGGAGGTTCTGGATAAAGTCCCGCTCCAGGGCCTCGATCATCCCCCCTTTGTGGCTCTCTTCCACCATGCGGGCGAAATCGTCCTGGTGCACCGCGGGCACTTCCAGGTCGGCCCGGAAACCCAGGGTGGCCAAAATGCCGCGGCTGATCTGGAGGAGCACGATGCGCATGGGGGTGAAGATGACCATGA
The DNA here is from genome assembly GCA_040757175.1 of Thermodesulfobacteriota bacterium. Taxonomy (GTDB): domain Bacteria; phylum Desulfobacterota; class Desulfobaccia; order Desulfobaccales; family 0-14-0-80-60-11; genus SURF-52. Next base: position 148,100 of record JBFLXM010000028.1, on the reverse strand, counting down.
TCACCCGTACGCAGGGGGCCACCAGGGGCGCGAAACGGGCCGGATAGGTGAGGGCCACGGACTTGGGAATGATCTCTCCCAGGAGCAGGAGGATGGGGGACATGGCCAGGAGGGCCACCCATTTGCCCTTATCGCCCCAAATGCTGAGGGCCAGGGAGGTGGCCAGGACCGAAGCCAGGATGGTGACCACTTCCACCCCTAAGAGCAGGGTGATCAGCAACTTTTGGGATTGGCCCAGGAGGGACTCCACCAGCGCGCCCCGGGCTTTGCCCCGTTCCTTGAGGCGCAGGCGGTCCAGGGGGGTCAGCGCGAAGAGAGAAGTCTCCGCGGCCGCGAAGAGGATGTATAGGGCCAGCAACCCGCCCAGGGCCAGCCATCGGGAAAGATGTTCAATCTCCATAAACAGAGGTTAGCGCTCAGTCAGGTTCAAACCGTCACCGGAGGCGAAGGGGCCAACCCCTTCCGGGGGGGCCGGGCCTTGCCGGGCTTGGCGAAGGGGGGCTTCACCAGGGCCTCGGCCAACACCTCGTCCATGCTGCTCACCGGCACGAATTTCAGGCGGCGCTTGATGTTTTTGGGGATTTCCACCAGGTCTTTCTGGTTGGCTTCGGGGATGATCACCTTTTTGATGCGGGCCCGGAGCGCGGCGATGGACTTTTCCTTGAGGCCGCCGATGGGCAGCACCTTGCCTCTGAGGGTGATCTCCCCGGTCATGGCCACGTCCCGCCGCGCCGGAATCTGGGTGAGAGCCGAAATCAGGGCGGTGGCCATGGTCACCCCCGCGGAAGGGCCGTCCTTGGGGGTTGCGCCCGCGGGCACATGGATATGAATATCCAGTTTCTCATAAAAATCCGGGGCCAGATTCAACAGGTCGGCCCGGGAGCGGGCGTAGCTCAGCGCGGCCTGGGCGGACTCCTTCATCACGTCCCCCAACTGGCCGGTCAAGGTGAGCTGGCCCTTGCCCCGCATCAAGGAGGCTTCCACGGCCAGGATTTCGCCCCCCACCTGGGTCCAGGCCAGACCGGTGGCCACGCCCACTTCGTCCTTTTCCACTTCCCCGTCCGGGAGAAAGCGGGGCGGGCCCAGATAGCGGTGCAGGTTGCCCCGGGTAACGGCAAAGGGGCCGGGTTCCCCTTCGGCGATGCGCCGGGCCACCTTGCGGCACAACGCGCCGATCTCCCTTTCCAGGTTCCGGAGGCCCGCCTCCTGAGTGTAATAGAGGATGACCTGGCGCAAGACTTCGTTGGAGAGGTGTATATCTTCGGAGTGTAAGCCGTTTTCCTGGAGTTGCCGGGGCAGGAGGTAGCGCTTTACTATTTCTAATTTTTCCTCTTCCGTATAGCCCGAGAGGCGCAGAATCTCCATGCGGTCCCGGAGGGCCGAAGGGATGGGGTCCACCAGGTTGGCGGTGGTGATAAACATGACCTTGGAGAGGTCAAAGGGGACGTTCAGGTAGTGGTCGCTGAAGGAGTGGTTCTGCTCCGGGTCCAGCACCTCCAGGAGCGCGGCCGCGGGGTCGCCCCGGAAGTCCATGCCGATCTTGTCCACTTCATCCATCATGAAGACCGGGTTATTGGAGCCCGCGGTCTTCAGCCCCTGGATGATCCGTCCCGGCAAGGCGCCGATATAAGTGCGGCGGTGCCCCCGGATTTCGGCCTCATCCCGGATGCCCCCCAGGGAGATGCGGGTGAATTTGCGGCCCATGGCCCGGGCGATGGACTGGCCCAGGGAGGTCTTGCCCACCCCCGGGGGGCCCACGAAACAGAGGATGGGTCCCTTCATCTTCTTGTTCAGCTTGCGGACGCTCAAGTATTCCAGGATGCGGTCTTTAACCTTCTCCAAATCATAGTGGTCCGCGTCGAGAATGAGTTTGGCCTCGGGCACGTCTAGCTTGTCCCGGCTGCTCTTGCTCCAGGGCACTTCCACCAGCCAGTCCAGGTAGGTGCGGACAATGGAGGCCTCGGCCGCGTCCGGGTGCATCTGCTCCAGCCGGGAGAGCTGTTTCAGGGCCTCTTCCTCCGCGCCCTTGGGCATGCGGGCCCGGGAGATTTTCAGGCGGTATTCCTCCAACTCCTGGCTCTGCTCGTCGATGTCTCCCAGTTCCTTTTTGATGGCCCGGAGCTGTTCCCGGAGGTAGTATTCCCGCTGGGTGCGGTCCATCTCCTCCCGGGCCTGGTTCTGGATCTTGGCCTGGATGGCGGAGACTTCCAACTCCTTGCGGAGAAAGTCGTTGACCTTGATGAGGCTGCGGATGGGGTCCATCTCCTCCAGGACCGCCTGGGCCTCGTCGATCTTCAGGCGCAGGTTGGCGGCCACCAGGTCGGCCAGGTGGCCGGGGTCCTCGATGGAATCCAGGATAGCCAACAGATCCGGGGACATGATGCCCTTTAAAGTCAGGATCTTTTCCGACATTTCCCGGGCGTTGCGCATCAAGGCCTCGGCCTCGGGGGAGATGCCCCCCACCGGGGTCTCCTCCACCACCTCCAAGGCCACCTGGAAGTAGGGCCGCTCCCGCAAAAATTCCTGGATCCGGGCCTTGGCCTTGCCCTGCACCAGGATTTTCAGACGTCCGTCCGGCAGTTTCAGCATCCGCAGGATGAGGCTGACGGTGCCCATCCCGTAGATGTCATCCGGGTCCGGCTCTTCGATGGTCTGGTCCTTCTGAGTAGCCAGAAAGAGCAGACGGTCCCGGGCCAGCGCGGCCTCGATGGCCAATACCGAAGTCTCCCGCCCCACGAACAGGGGGAGAACCATGTTGGGGAAGACCACCACGTCCCGCACCGCCAACAGGGGCAGGAAGGAGGGGATATCGATCTCTTGCAGTTCTTCTTCTTCGTCTTTAGTCCGGGCCATTGTTTCTCCTGAAAGGTTGCGGCGAAAGGGGCTGGCAGGGGTTGATTAAACCCCGGAGACAGGCGAGCCTGGGATATTGATCAAGGGACAGGTTCAATATGGATTCACATAACAGAGTTTCGGTGTTTGGTCAATTGCCCCCAGCGCCAAAAACCGCGGTGGCGATATTTTATAATAATTGTAATGCCCTTTAGGCCGGAAGGCAACTGCTGGGAAGTATTATACCATGTTCGCATTGCAGGGGCGGGTTTTAAACCCGCCCCTACAAGTGATATCAATATGTTAGCATGTTATTTTGTTTCATTTCAAAGCGAACCTGGTATTAATCCACCGGGGTATGGTTTAAGGGGCCAGGGGAGTCCATGAGGGTGGTGGCTACGCCCCTCTTTTCTCATCACCAACCTTTATTTTTCCTTAAGATTGATAAACCATGATCTTAAGGTCATAATGCCATCCAGTAATATAGTAAGCCCGCGCGGAAGTGTTCCTGGCCTTCACTCCGGCAGACGGCAAGGGGGCAAGGCCTTTGTCTTACCGGCGGAGAACGCAGAATGCCAATAAATTCGGAGTTTTCCTTTTTCCCCAGGGCAAGATTACGGATGCAAAAATATTTGGCCTTTCCGTTATTCATGGTATAGTATTCTGATCTAGCAGAGGAGCACGGAGGGAGAGACTTGGGGGGGAAGTCCATTCCGGTGCGCCAGAGGACTGAGCCTCTGGCTGCCGCCAGTTCGGTGAGCCGGCTCCAGAAGGCGGTGGAACGGGCCGCCGCGGCCATGGTGAAACTCCAGGACCCGGAAGGGTACTGGTGGGCCGAGCTGGAATCCAACGTCACCATCACCGCGGAATACCTCATGCTCCACCGCTTCCTGGGTTTGGACGAATCCCAGGTCCCCAGGTTGGCCGCGGATATTTTGGCCAGGCAGTTGCCCAACGGCGGCTGGTCCATCTGGTACGGCGACGGCGGCGAACTGAGTGCCACAGTAGAAGCTTATATGGCCCTGAAGATCGCGGGCCTGTCTCCCCAGGACGAACGCCTGGTGCGGGCCCGCCAGTTTATCCTGGCCCAGGGAGGGCCGCTACGGACCCGGGTCTTCACCCGTATCTTTCTGGCCCTCTTCGGCCAGGTAAGTTGGGACGGCATCCCCCTGCTGCCGGTGGAATTCATGCTCCTGCCGCCCTGGTCGGGGCTCAGTATTTATGAGTTCTCCAGTTGGACCCGGGCCACCGTGGTGCCCCTGATGATCGTCATGGCCCGCCGGCCGGTCTGCCCTTTGCCTCCGGAGCAGGGGGTGGCCGAGCTTTTTTCCTCCCCTGACGAGCCTTTCCAGAAGCACCGGGTGTCCTGGAAGCCCCAGGGTCCCCACCTGGAGAACGTCTTCGTCCTGGTGGACCGGCTGCTGAAGCTCTATTACCGCCTGCCCCTCCCCTGGCTGCATAACCTGGCCCTGAAGCGGGCGGAGAAGTGGATTGTGGAGCACCAGGAGGAGAGCGGCGATTGGGCCGGCATTCAGCCGGCCATGCTCAACTCTATCCTGGCCTTGCACTGTCTGGGCTACCCCGTGGAACACCGGGTCATGCGCCGGGGCCTCCAGGCCCTGGACTTCTTTACCTTGGAGGATGGGGACCGCGTCTGGCTGCAATCCTGCATCTCCCCGGTCTGGGACACCGCCCTGGCGGTGCGGGCCCTGGCCGCGGCCGGCATGCCCCAGGAACACCCCGCCTTGGCCCAGGCCTGTTCCTGGCTGCTGTCCAAACAGATTTTCAAGCCCGGGGATTGGAGCATCAAATGTCCGGATCTGCTCCCCGGAGGCTGGGCCTTTGAGTTCGTCAACAATTGGTATCCGGACATAGACGACAGTTCCATGGTGCTGGTGGCCTTGAAGGAAGGATTGGCAGACCCGGAAGCGCATCAGGCCCAGATACAGCGGGGCATTAACTGGTGCCTGGGCATGCAGTCGAAAAACGGCGGCTTCGGTTCTTTTGACAAGGACAACACCAAAGAATGGCTCAACGCCATCCCCTTCGGCGACCTGAAAGCCCTGGTGGACCCGCCCACCGAGGACATCACCGGCCGTATCCTGGAGATGATGGGAGCCTTCGGCTACGGGCCGGAACATCCAGTCGCGGCCCGGGCCCTGGACTTTATCCGCCGCACCCAGCAGTCCGACGGCTCCTGGTGGGGCCGCTGGGGAGTCAGTTGCGTCTATGGCACCTGGTCGGTGCTGGCGGGGCTTAAGGCCATTGGCGAGGATCTGCGCCAGCCCTATGTGCGCCGGGCCGTATCCTGGCTCAAGGAGCACCAGAACCCCGACGGCGGCTGGGGGGAATGCTGCTCCTGCTACCTGGACAAGGAGATGGAAGGTTGCGGCCCCAGCACCGCGTCCCAGACCGGCTGGGCCTTGCTGGGTCTTATGGCCGCGGGCGAAGCCGCGTCTCCGGAGGTGAAAGCCGGGGTGGATTATCTCCTGAAGACCCAAACCCTCCAGGGCCGCTGGGAAGAGCCCTATTACACCGGCACCGGCTTCCCCGGCCACTTCATGATCCGCTACCACCTTTACCGGGACTGCTTTCCCCTGATGGCCCTGGGACAGTATTTGAATATAATCTCCGGGCAAGAAAATGCTTGAAACCGATATGGTTCAATGAAACATTGGGGGAAGAGGTTAAAAGGGTAAAAGGGGAAAAGTCAAAGACTTGCGTTCAGATGATAATCACCTTTTCTCCTCTTCCCCGTTTAACCCTTTCCCCCCGGCCCTTTGCGTTTAATGAACAGCATTATGCCTAAAACCCTGGTAACCGGCGGCACCGGGTTTGTGGGCCGGGCGGTGGTGACGGAACTCCTGAACCGCGGCCGGGAGGTGCGGGTCCTGGCCCGCAACCCGGAACACCCGGCCCTGTCTGGGCTGGCAGTGGAAGTTGCGGCCGGGGACCTGCGGGACGCCCCGTCCCTGGAACGCGCGGTGCAGGGCTGTCAAAGCGTCTTCCACGTGGCCGCGGACTACCGCCTCTGGGTGCCGGACCCGGCGGTGATGTACGCCATCAACGTGGAGGGGACCCGCAGCCTCTTGGCTGCGGCCGCCGCAGCCGGAGTGGCGCGGATCGTTTATACCAGCACCGTGGGCGCCTTGGGAAATCCGGGGGATGGCACTCAGGGCAACGAAGAGACCCTGGTGAGCCTGGGGGAGATGGTAGGGCACTACAAGCGCTCCAAGTTTTTGGCCGAGCAGGTGGCCCTGGATTTCGCCCAGAAAGGATTGCCCGTGGTGGTGGTCAATCCCAGCACGCCGGTGGGCCCCTGGGACTCCCGGCCCACTCCCACCGGGCAGATGCTGGTGGATTTTTTAAAAGGCCGCATGCCCGCGTACCTGGAGACCGGCCTCAACCTGGTGCACGTTCAGGACGTGGCCCGGGGGCATTTACTGGCGGAAGAGAAGGGGAGGGTAGGGGAGAAGTACATCCTGGGCCATGAAAACCTGAGCCTGTCCCGCATCTTCCAGATGCTGGGGGAGATCGCCAATCTGCCGGCCCCCAGGGTCAAACTCCCCTACTGGCCGGTGCTGGGCCTGGCCTACCTCAACGAGTTCTGGGCCAAATACCTCAGCCGGGGCATCCCCCGCATGACCGTGACCGCGGTGCGGATGGCGAAAAAATTCATGTACTTTGACAATACAAAAGCGGTAAAATATCTGGGATGGACCCTGACTCCGGTGCGCCGGGCCCTGGAAGAGGCGGTGGAGTGGTTCCGGGGGCGTAGCTATATTTGAGGAATGTTCGCCGTTTTCTCTAGAAAGATGAAAAGGTTACAAATTAAAGATAGTTAGGCAATTAGAAGGCGCTAAATATTTACTGAATAACAGTAAATCGCCCTTCAGGAGAAAAAATTGCGCTTCCCTCTCAGTCTCAGCATGGATTTGGCCCGCTACCTGCTGAAAAAACGCTGGCAGGGCGAAGAGCGGTTCCCCATGGTCCTGATGCTGGAGCCCACGCATCAGTGCAATCTCGCCTGCGTGGGGTGCGGCCGCATCCAGGAGTACCGGGAGACCCTGGGGGAGTCCTTGACTTTAGAGGAATGCCTGGACGCGGTCACCGAGTGCGGCGCGCCGGTGGTCACCGTCACCGGTGGGGAGCCCCTGATTTATCCCCCTATCTTTGAGCTGGTCCAGGAGCTGGCGCACCGGCAGAAACATATATATCTGTGCACCAACGCGGTTTTGTTGGAAAAGTCCCTGCCCCGGCTGCCGGTAACGCCCCGGCTCACCCTGAGCATCCATCTGGACGGCCTGGCGCCGCTCCATGACCGCATCCTGGGAAGGGCGGGGCTGTTCGATACCGCGATCAAGGCCATCAAAGAGGCCAAGGCCCAGGGATTCCGGGTCTGCACCAATACCACCATTTACAAAGAGACCGACCCCAAGGAGATCGAGACTCTCTTTGCCTATCTGACCCAGATCGGCGTTGACGGCCTCCTGGTGTCCCCGGCTTACAGTTTTGCCGCGGTGGACGCCGAGATGTTCCTGAGCCGGGAGGAAATCCGGGAGAAGTTCACCCGCCTCACCGGCAACGGCAATAAATACCCGTTTTTCAGCACTCCCCTCTATCTCAGTTTTCTCCGGGGGGAACGCCATTATGAGTGCACCCCCTGGGCCAATCCCACCCGCAATCCCCGGGGCTGGAGAGCTCCCTGCTACCAGATCCTGGACGGCCACTATCCCACCTTCCGGGAATTGATGGAGCTGACGCCCTGGGAGAACTATGGAGTAGGGCGGGATCCCCGCTGCGCCCAATGTATGATGCATTCGGGATATGAACCCTCGGTAGTGCGTCAGGCCGGGCAGCGGGCCAAAGACATCTGGCACCTGCTGCGCTGGAATCTTACCTGAGCCGCTCAAGGAACACCCCGGGGTGATCTTGCCTTCCCTTTTTATTCCCTGATGAGACGCGCATCAAACTTTATCCTCTGGTCCGGATTTTTTCTCCTCCTCCTGGCCCTGGCGGTTTACCTGCCCCTCATGTTCCGGGTGCCCCTGATCCGGGCGGAGGCCATGTATGCCCTGATCCCTAAGGAGATGCTGGCCTCGGGCCATTGGCTCACGGCCACTTTGAACGGCGTTCCCTATCTGGATAAACCTCCCCTCCTTTATTGGCTCACCATCCTGGCCTACAAAATTTTTGGAGTGTCAGAGGCCGCGGCCCGGATTCCCACCCTGGCCTGCACCCTGGGGGAAATCTGGCTTACCTGCCTGCTGGGGCGGCGGCTCTTTAATCCCCGGGCCGCCTGGCTGGGCGGGTTCATCCTGCTCAGCAGCATCGGCTTCTTCGCCCTTCACTTGCAAATACTCACGGATCATCTGATCACCCTGTTTTTGCTCGCGTCCCTCTATTTTGTGGTGCGCTGGCAGGAGGAGCCGCGCCGGCGTTGGTCCACGGGTTTCTATCTGGCCCTGGCCGGGGGCTTTATGAGCAAAGGCCTCATCGGTCTCGTCTTCCCCCTTTTGATCAGCGTCATCTATCTCTGGCCCCGGCACCGGGCCTCTCTGTCCCGGTTGTTTTTCAATCCCTGGGGCCCGGCCCTGCTGGCGGTGGTGGTGGTGCCCTGGTTTGCGGCCGTGGAACAGGCCCATCCGGGTTTCTTGAGCCATCAGATCATTAATGAACAGCTCATGCGCTTCCTGGGGAAGCGCCAGCCCCCGGATATCACCCCTTTCCCGGTCTTCCAGTTCTGGATTTTTTTCCTCATCTGGCTGATGCCCTGGACCCTGATGCTGCCGGAGGCCCTGTACCGTTTTTGGCGGGAGACCGGTCCCCGGGTCCCCGGTCTGGAAAAGGCCCGTCTTCTCCTGATCTGGGCCGGGGTGATCATGGGTTTTTACACCCTCTCATCGAGCCGCATCGAGTACTATTCGCTGCCCGCTTTGCCTCCCCTGGCCCTGGTCCTGGGGTGGCGGCTGGACCGCGCCCTGGCCCGGCCCGGGGATCGCAGCCTGCGCTGGCCTTTGTTGCTGATCGGCTTGCTGGGATTGGGGGTCATGTTGCTGCTGCCGCACCTGGAGCGGATTTGCGGGGCCAACCGCCGTGAATTTATCGGCATGTTCCCCTTGATTCAACCCCTGGCCCGGCAGTTCACTTATTGGCTGCCGGGGTTGGCCTTTTTGGGGTTCCTGGCCTGCTGGCGGCGGCCCCGGCTGGGAGTCCCCTTTTTGGGGGCCCTGGCCTTGATTATCAGCTACTTTACCTTGCAAACCTTGTTGCTCCTTTCCCCCCATCTCAGCGATAAAATTCCCGGGGAGTTCTTAAGGCAGCGGGCCGGCCCCCAGGATTTGGCAGTTATGGAGAGCATTGAGGAATTTGAGTATGGGGCCTCCCTGGCTTACTATGCCGACCGCCGCATCTTCATCGTGCAGCGCCGGGGGATGCCCCGATTTCCCTACCCGGTCTCACCCCGGGAAAACTACTTGATCTCCCCGGAGCGTCTTCAAGAGCTATGGGCGGGACCCAGGCGGGTCTTTCTGCTGGTGGATGACGCCATGCCCATGGACAAGTCCCTGGAAAATGCGGCTCCGGCCCTGGCGATCCCCGGAAAACGGCTGCTGGTGAACCATCCTTAACAAAGTTTTGGAGATGTCTTGCCCTTCCCGGGGAAATTCCTTACCATAAAACCCATATGGTTGCGCGTAGGCGTCTTTTTCCCGGGGCCGCGAGATGATTCCCCTGCGAGACAACATTCCCTCTCGCCGGCGGCCTTATATGACCTACGCCATCATCGGCGTCAACTGTCTGATCTTTTTCCTGGAGCTGTCTTCAGGTCCCCGCCTGCCGGAAGTCGTCCAGACGCTGGGGTTTGTGCCGGCGCGATTCCTGGCCCTCCTGGGGCATGGCTCCCTGGCCTTGGCGGTGATCCCGGTGTTCACCTCCATGTTCCTGCATGCGGGCTGGCTGCACCTCATCGGCAACATGTGGACCCTGTTCATCTTCGGGGACAACGTGGAGGACACCCTGGGCCGGGGGCCGTTCCTGCTCTTTTATCTGCTCAGCGGCCTGGCCTCCCTGTTGGTCTTTCTCCTGTTCGGTCCGGGTGCGCGCACACCCCTGGTGGGCGCCAGCGGGGCCATAGCCGGGGTGATGGGGGCTTACTTCAGCCTTTTCCCCGGGGCCCGGGTCCTCACCCTGGTGCCGATTTTCATTGTCTTTACGATCATCGAGTTGCCGGCCTTTGTCTTTTTGGGTTTCTGGTTCGTTTTACAGTTCTTCCAGGGTGCGTTTACCATCGTGGGCCAAACCGCAGAGGGAGGTGTGGCCTGGTGGGCGCATGTGGGCGGATTCCTGGCCGGGGTGGGCTTGATTCGTCTCTTTGCCCCGGGGCGGGCCCGGAATCCTTTAAGCCGGCGGATTTAGATATGGGAAATAACTTAACTAACCTTCTGGGAAAAACCATGAAAGGAATTTTTAGCATCGCCGCCATTTTGGCCTGCCTGTGCCTGGCTCCTTCCGCCTGGAGCGCGGAGAGCGAAGAAGGACAGATTATCACCACCCGAGAGGTCAATGTCCAGGCGAGCGCCAGTTTTAACCGGGGTTTGCGCCTGGAAAGGGAAGGAAAGTGGCAGGAAGCGATCCTGGCCTTCCAGGAGGCCTTGCGCTTTGAGCCTCTTTATGGAGAAGCGTGTCACCACCTGGGCCTGGCCTTTGTGCACCTGCAGCAGTACCCCCAGGCAGTGGAGGCATTCAAGGAGACTGTGCGCCTGCAGCCCCGCTGGGTCGCAGCCCGGGAAAATTTAGGCGCGGCCTTAACCAAGGTGGGAAAGTGGGAAGAGGCCAGGGCGGAGTTCCAGGAAGTCGTGCGTCTGGCCCCGGGCCGGGGCGAGGCCCATTATCTCCTGGGGTTGGCCTTAGGCAGACTGGGGCGTCATCAAGAGGCCATGGAGGCCTTCGCCACCGCGGTCAAGCTGCAGCCCGATTCCGTCAAGGCCCATAACAACCTGGCCATGGCTTACATCAAATTGGACCGCTGGCAAGACGCGGCCAGGGAATTTAAGAAGACCATCAGCCTGAAACCGGATGACGCGGAGGCCCATTATGGGCTCTGCGCCTATTATATCAAGGTGGGAGACCGGGAGGCCGCGGCCAAGGAATACCAGGCGCTCCAACGCCTGGACCCGAAGATGGCGAAAAAATTAGCGGACCTTCTCCAAAAATAGCATCAGGGAAGTGGTGGGCAGATGCAGGAGTTCAAGCGGTGTTGCCAAATTTTGGGCTTAGAGGTGGACGCTTCCCGGGCGGAGGTGAAGCAGGCTTACCGGGATCTGGTGCACGTCTGGCACCCGGACCGCTTTGCCCAAAATCCCCGGTTGCAGTCGAAGGCGGAAGCGATGCTCAAGGAAATCAACGCGGCTTACGAACAGGTGATGGCCGGCATACGGCCGGCAACCGCCGCGGCCAAGGGCAAGAAGCAGCCGCCTCCTTCCTCCCCCGGGCCCCCGCCGGGCGGGGACGGCGGTTCCCGGTCCCGCCCCCGGCAAAATTTGCGTCAGACTATCCTGGCCCTGCAAAAGGCGGTCCGCCAGAACCCGGGGGATGCCATGGCCCATTATAATCTGGGTATGGTCTATCTGCATATGAACCGGAACGGGGAGGCCCTGGAGACCTTCCAGAAGGCGGTCAGACTGGCCCCGGAGTCGGCTCCGGCCCATGCGGGCCGGGGCGTGGCCTGCAGCCGTCTCGGCAAGAACCTCCAGGCCCTGTCGGCCTTCCGGCGGGCCCTGTTGCTTAACCCGGAGGACGCCCTGTCGCACTTGAACCTGGGCATTACCTACCGGCGGCTGGGCCGCCACCATCAGGGCAGGCAGGCGATTATCGAGGCCATCCGCCTGGAGCCGGACTCCCCGGAAGCGCATTATGAACTGGGTCTGGCCAATCTCTCACTCTATAACCGGGCTTCAGCCCTGGAGGAGTATAAGATTCTCCTGAAACTTAACCAGAAGCTGGCCTATAAGCTGTTCGGCTTTATTTATAAATAAAGGTGGATAGAGATAAAAAAAACTAACCACAGAGACACAGAGAGCACAGAGGACCACAGAGATAAAAAAATTTTTTATTGTTGGCTTTGGAAGCGCCAACAATAAAATAATCTCTTTCTCTGTGAAACTCTGTGTCCTCTGTGTCTCTGTGGTAAAGGTCTTTTCCTTATGCTCCGGGGATTCATCAGACAGGTCAGATGGAATTGCCGGCTCGCCAGCGCTGGCGGGGCCGGCAGCTACTCCTTGTGCGGCCTGTTGCTGCGGCTGCGCCAGCTCTACAAGTGGGAGCACGGCCTGAAGCCCTGGCAGGAGCCGGACTCTGATGCGGTCCTCGCCTGGGTGGCGGAGCAGGAGCGGCTTTGGGACTCCCTGGAAGACGCCCCCTGGCAACCCCTCTATTGGGGTGCGGGGAGTTTCGAGCCCCAGGAAGTGGACGCGGTGAACCGCCTCCTCCTGCCCATGGGGTTGGCCTATGGCGCGGGCTTAAGCCGGGGGCTGAAGCCCACCTTTTTCCTGGGGGAACTGGTGGAAGTCCGGCAGCAGGGGGAGTTGAGGATCCTTATCCTGGGAAAAGAACTGGCCCGGGACCTGGACGGCACCCCGGCGCTGTGCCAGGGCTCCTTGATCTACGCCCGGCAGGAGGCCCTGGGTTTCTACGTCTGGGACCGCCTGGCCGACCCGGTGCAGCAGAACAAGGAGTTTCTGAAAATCGCCCTGGCCGGCTACCGCCTCAAGCTGCAGGATTTGCTCCAGGACCCGGAGGCTCATCAAGAGCGGTTCCGGGCCTTGCTGGCCGGGGAGCTGGAAGCCGCCATCCGCCACGAGATGGGGGAGGCCCTGGAGCCCTCCCTGCGCGCCGCTCTCCCCGCCATTCTGGCCTCATTTCCCCAGACCCGGGTGGAACATTGGGCCCGGGGCTTGAAGGACGCCCTGGCGGATGTGAACGAATGGGGCCGGCTGACTCACCTGATCGAAACCCGCAACCTCCCCTCCCTGGCCCTGATGCTGGCCTGGCGGCCGGGGCTTTACCCTCTGCTCCTGCCGGAGCTGGAGCCCCCGGGCCGCGGGGTTACGGTCCAGGTAGACTGGAAAGCCCTGGAGGAGGCCCGGAAGCAATCCCTGGAGCGGCTGCGCCGCACCGCCGCAAGCCTAACCGCGCTGCTGGAGAACGCAGACACCATCCCTCCCCCCCAAATCCTCCAAAGGATCGAAGAGCAATACCTGGCCCCGTTGGGCCTTTAATTATCGCAGGTCATAGGTTGTGGGTCGTAGGGCGGGAAAGCGAAGCGCATCCCGCCTTCCATAATTGGGCAGGTCTTCTACCAAAATTTTGCTTTAAGGGGTCAAGGGGCGGAGCCGCGTATCCGCCCTAGGGGCGGACAAACACACGGCTGCGTCCCCGCAAAAGGCGATCATAGTCCTTTGCCGCTATCTTGGTATTACTGAAGAAAGGCGGGATGCGCTTCGCTTTCCCGCCCTACATTTGTGGAGCAGGCGCCCCCGCCTGCTTCGGAACAGCCGGGGGCGGCTGTTCCACATTTTTCTTCCTTTCCTTTACATCGCTCCAACCCCTCCACTATTCACATTCGTTTGCTTTTTGCTGTTCTCCCGGATATAATTATTTAATTACATTGAAAATCAAAGGCTTGGGTAACGGTTCAATGGTCATGTGCTTTTTGCTAAAAACTAAAAACTAAAAACTGAAAACTAATCATGCTCGATCCCCATCAGGAAAAAGTCCTCATCCTGGATTTCGGCTCCCAGTACACCCAGCTCATTGCCCGGCGGGTGCGGGAACTCAAAGTCTACTGCGAAATCCACCCCTACATCATGCCCTTGAAGGCCATCCAGGAGTTCGCGCCCCAGGGCATCATCCTCTCGGGCGGCCCCCGGAGCGTCTACGACCGGGACGCGCCCAGCGTGGACCCGGAGCTCTTCAACCTGGGGGTGCCCATCCTGGGCATCTGCTACGGCATCCAGCTTTTGAACCACCTCCTGGGAGGGGAAGTGGCCCCTGCGGTCTCCCGGGAATACGGGGCCAAAACTTTTAGTATCACCGATAACACCGATCTCTTTCAGGGCCTGGAGCCGGAGCAGACGGTGTGGATGAGCCACGGCGACCGGGTGGAGAAGCTGGCGCCAGGTTTCGAGATCATCGGCTCCAGCGACACCTGCCCGGTGGGCGCGGTCCGGGACCGGGCCCGCAAGTTCTACGGGGTGCAGTTCCATCCCGAGGTCAAGCACACCCCCCAGGGCATGAAGATCCTGGGCAATTTTTTGTTCGGCATCTGCGGCCTCAAACCCCTGTGGACCATGCACTCCTTCATCGAGGCCGCCACCCAAAGCATTAAGGAACAGGTGGGGGAGGACCGGGTCATCTGTGCGCTGTCCGGCGGGGTGGACTCTTCGGTGACCGCGGTGCTCATGCACAAAGCCATCGGCGACCGGCTGACCTGCATCTTCGTCAACAACGGCCTGCTGCGCCAGGGCGAGGCCGAAGAGGTGGCCCACCTCTTCAGGAAGCACCACCACCTGAACCTGGTTTACGTGGACGCCACCCAGGAGTTTTTGCAGCAACTGCAAGGGGTGACCGACCCCGAGGAAAAACGCCGGCGCATCGGCCACGAATTCATCCACATCTTTGCGGAGGAAGCCAAGAAGATCGGCGGGGTCAAATACCTGGCCCAGGGGACTTTATACCCGGACGTCATCGAAAGCGTCTCTTTTAAAGGCCCTTCGGCCACCATCAAGACCCACCACAACGTGGGGGGCCTGCCCACGGTCATGCCGCTCAAATTGCTGGAGCCCCTCCGGGAGCTGTTCAAAGACGAGGTCCGGGAAGTGGGAACGGAGTTGGGCCTCCCGGACAGCCTCATCTGGCGGCACCCCTTCCCCGGGCCGGGTCTGGCCATCCGTATCCTGGGGGAGGTCACCGCGGATAAACTCCATATTCTTAGGGAGGCGGACGCCATCGTCCAGGAGGAGATGCTGGCCGCGGGGGTCTACCGCCAGGTGTGGCAGGGCTTCGCGGTGCTCCTGCCGGTGCGCACCGTGGGGGTCATGGGGGACGAGCGCACCTATGATTACGTCATTGCGCTCCGCATCGTCGACTCCGTGGACGCCATGACCGCGGACTGGAGCCGCCTGCCCCATGATTTCCTGGCGAACCTGGCCAATAGGATTATCAACGAGGTAAAACGGGTGAACCGGGTGGTGCTGGATATTTCCTCCAAGCCGCCCAGTACTATTGAATGGGAGTGAGCAGTTGTAGCCAAAAAAGGGCGTAGGGCGGGAAAGCGCAGCGCATCCCGCCTTTCCTCGTTCCCAAGTTGTACTTGGGAACGGAATTTGGTTCCAAGCTTCGCTTGGGGACTTGCTGTCGTTCACAGGAAATTAAGCTGCAAAGCGTAGCTTTGTAAAATATAAAAGGGTTCCCAAGTGCAACCTGGGAACCAGAAACGATAATTATAAATAGCATGGTAACTCCCAACCGGGACCAGCCGCATCTGATTACCCTTAGGCCCTATACCGCGGCTTTGTTGGTATGCTGGACTGCGGCCCTGGCCTTTTTCCTGGTATGGAGCCTGAAAGACCAGGAGAAGGCGATCAACGCCCTGGCCCTCAATACCGCCAGGATCACCTGGGAAAAAGACCTGCTGTGCCGCCGCTGGAGCGCCAACCACGGGGGGCTTTATGCCCCGGTGACTGAGAAGACGCCCCCCAATCCGTATCTCGCCGGTTACCCGGAACGGGATCTCGTCACCCCTTCCGGCCGGCAGTTAACCTTGATCAACCCGGCGTATATGACCAGGCAGATCTATGAGCTAACCGCTCAGGTAAATGGGGTGCGGGGCCACATTACCAGCCTGCAGCCGGTGCGCCCGGAGAACGCGGCCGATGCCTGGGAGACCCGGGCCTTGCAGGCTTTTGAGCAAGGGGTGGCGGAAGTCGCCAGTGTGGAGAACCTGGATGGGAAACCCTATCTCCGTCTGATGCGCCCTTTTCGCACTGAGAAAGGTTGCCTCCGGTGCCATACCGAACAAGGATATAAAGAAGGAGATATCCGGGGCGGGTTGAGCATCGCCATACCTATGGCGCCGCTGGAGATCATCGGCAGGCAATATCAGCTTAATGCCTGGCTTAGGTATACCCTGGTGTGGCTGCTGGGTGTGGGCGGGATCGCCTGGGCATCGCACAAATTGAGTGGCAGTCTCAAAGAACAAAGGCGGGGGGCCGCAGAGCGGGAAAAATTGATCGGGGAACTCCAGGACGCCTTGGCGCACGTTAAGGTCTTGCGGGGTATTTTGCCCATCTGCGCCAGTTGTAAAAAAATCCGTGACGATCAAGGTTATTGGAAACAGGTGGAATCCTATATTCGGGATCACTCCGAAGCAGACTTCAGCCATAGCATTTGCCCGGAGTGCGCCCAAAAACTATACCCGGAATTTTTCAAAAATAAACCGGAGGGTGATTAGCATTTACCCGTAATTCGGTGAGTCAATAATACTTGTGAAAAAGTTAAATATGGTGCAATTATTATTGATATTCCCCTGCTAGGAAAGGGATGACGGCACCGGCTGGAAAGCCTGTGCCACCATATTTTCAGGTTTTGGGTGAACCCCAGGCTCATAAATGGCATTTACAAAACAGAAAAAGCTGAAAGCTGCAAGCTGATAGCCCATATGACCGAAAATTTCAAAAAACAGAGAAGTAGGGCGGGAAAGCGTAGCACATCCCGCCTTAGAGAAGAGGGCCTTTTAAAATTTGGTGCGTAAGACGCACCCTACAAGGACCGAAAAAATCCCTCCTTACCCCCCTTTAGAAAAGGGGGGGGAAAACCAGGTTTTTAAGTCCCCCTTTTCTAAAGGGGGATTTAGGGGGATTTTAAAATGAGTTAGGAAATAATTATTCGTATATGGCAACCCCTAAGAAAAATCAGGCACAACCAGCGCCGGAGCCGCCGCCCCCAAGTGGCCCCATGTTCTTTCGGGACATCCTGGGCCAGGAGCGGGTCCTGGGACACCTGCGCGCGGCCTGGCAGGCGGGGCGGCTGGCCCATGCCTATCTCTTTCCAGGGCCGGAAGGAGTGGGGAAGGAATCGGTGGCCCGGGCCCTGGCCGCGGCCCTGAATTGCACCCAACCCCTGCCGGAGTGGGACGCGTGCGGGGAGTGCCCGTCTTGTAAGCGCCTGGCCGCGAGCACCCACGCGGATTTTCAGGTGATCCGACCCACTTCCCATGACCGCCAGCCCCAGATCAAGATCGAGCAGATCCGGGAATTCCGGCGCCTCACCGCCTATCCCCCCCTGGAGGGCGGCTGGCGGGTGGCCCTGATCAAACCCGCGGAGGCCATGAACTCCGCGGCCGCCAATGCCCTGCTCAAAACCCTGGAAGAGCCCCCGGCCCGGCATCTGTTGATCCTTGCGGCCGCCAGTGAAACGGAACTCTTCCCCACCATTGTCTCCCGCTGCCAGAAAATATCGTTTTCGCCGCTGCCCTCCGCCCTGGTGGTCCAGGAGCTGCAAGCCCGGCGGGGCCTCTCCCGGGAGGACGCGGTCTTTCTCACCGCGCTGAGCGGCGGTTCCTTAGGAAGGGCCCTGGCCTTGAATCCCAAGGAGCTGGCGCAGCAGCGCCGCCAGGTTCTGGAGGACCTGGAAAGACTGGGGGCAGGTTCCCCGGCCGCAGCCGTGGTCTGGGCCCGGCGGCTGGCGAAAAACAGCCAGGAGTTGGACCATTTTATCCTGCTGGCCCAGATGTGGTACCGGGACCTCCTGGTCCGGCACTGCGGCGGGGCCGATGGTCTCCTGGCCCATCAGGATTGCCTGGCGGACCTGGAGTCGGCAAACCAACGGGGCGGCCCCCAGACCTGGTTTGCCGGGTTCGGGGCCCTGGCCGCGGCCCATAGGCAGTTACAAGCCAATCTCAATCCGGAGTTGACCCTGGATATCTTGGGTTTTCGTTTGCAGCGACAAGGATTAAGCCATGAATCTCGCTAAAGTTTGCCTGGGGCCGGGGAGAAAATGCTGCCTGGTGGACCTGGGCCCCCATGAGCTGAAATTGCAGGACAAAGTGGTGGTGCAGCGGGAGGACGGGTTGGGCCTGGGCCGGGTGATGACCATCTTCCGGGACGTGGAGCCGGGCCTGATTCCCCCCAAAGTCAAGCCCCTGGTGCGCCCCGCTACTCCTGAGGACCTGGAACAGGCCGAAAGAAACCGCCTGTTGGAGGAGCGGGCCTACCGCTTTTGCCTGGAGCGCATCCAGGTGCGCAACCTGCCCATCTACCTGGTGCGGGTGGAATGCCTATTTGACGCCAGTAAAGTCGTATTTTACTTTACTGCGCCCGGCCGGGTGGATTTCCGGGACCTGGTCAAGGACCTGGTGCAGGAGTTCCGCACCCGCATCGAACTGCGCCAGATCGGGGTGCGCCACCGGGCCAAGATGGTGGGCGGGCTGGGTATTTGCGGCCGGGCCCTGTGCTGTTCCTCCTTTCTCCACGAATTCGAGCCGGTATCGGTGCGCATGGCCAAAGAACAGCAGCTCAGCCTCAACCCCAGCAAAATTTCCGGCATCTGCGGCCGCCTCATGTGTTGTCTTACCTATGAATACTCCACCTATCAGGAGATCAGAAAACATCTGCCCCGGTTGGGCAAGCGCGTCAGCCTGCCGGCAGGGGAGGGGAAAATCATCCGTTACAACCTGATTCGCCAGGTGGCCACCCTGGAGATGGAAGACGGCGGGGAAATGGAAATCCCCTTGGCCCAGATTCCCGTGAATAATGCCGCCAAGGAACCGGAAAGCAGTGGCCAGTAGTCAGGGGCCAGGGGCCAGGGGTCAGGGGCCAGTAGTCAGGGGTCAGGGGCCAGGGGTTAGGGGTCAGGGGCCAGGGGTTAGGGGTCAGGGGCCAGTAGTCAGGGGTCAGGGGCCAGGTGTTTAGGATATTAGTTTTAAGTTTAATTACTGTTCCGGTTTTTAGATGAAGGCTGTTAGCTGAAAGTTTATTCCCGAGGCCCGAATGGATGACGCAGTTGATAGGACCCTGGAGTTCCTAAAGTTCCACATCAAGAAGGAAATAGTTGACAACTATTTCGCCGACCGGGTCTATCTGGATGAGGAGACAGCCCTTCTCCGGGAAGAGGCGGAGGCTTACCGCCGGGACTTTGACCTGGGGGGCCGCCGCTTCCTGGCCTTCTACCAAGCCCTGGGTTCGGAGCCGGCCCGGGCCGCGGTCCTGGAACTCCTGGGTCTCCAGGAGCGTCCCTTTTACCGGCAATTCCAGGAACTGGAGCCCGGGGTTTGCCGGGAACTGCTGCGGCCTTACCGCAGTTGGGGCCTGACCGCCACCCGGCGCTACTGCAACCTGGTTTTCAGGGTCTATGAGGAACTGCAGCAGGAGCTGCAAAAGCTCCGGGAGCAATACGAAAAAATCCTCATTCATCTGCGGCTGCTCAATGAAGACATCGATAAATTCAACCTTTCCTATGATTTTGGACTCATTGCCGCCCAGATCGAGGCCCTGGAAGGGCGCCAGGAAGTCCTCTCCGGGGGTCTGATGGGCTCCGAACGGGAGGAACTCTCCACCCGTATGCGCTTCAAGCGGCACAAACTGAGTCCCGAAGAATTGCCGGAAGTGCCGGCCTGGCCACCCTTAAAAGAGATCAAGGGAAGGTTGCAGGAGGTCTTGAGCCGGGTCCGGCCGCGTTGAGCCGGCAGGCATAGCTTGGGGAGTTAGATGAGTCTGGAGAACAAAAAAACCATAATCCCCATCCTCCTGATATTGGGGCTTTTCCTCTCCGGCTGTGCCGAGCCCAGGAAATATCAGGTGCAGGTGACCGGGTACAACCCCCCCGGCGCAGTGGTCCTGCCGCCGCCCCCCGCGGCCTTTTGTGTCGTCACCAACCGGGAAGCGCAAGACCCGGAGATGGAAAAGGAATTTAAGGCCAAGATCGAAAAGCTCCTGGGCATCAAAGGCTATATTACCACTGCGTTTGCCCAGGCCGATTATTACCTGGTCTTTGCCTACGGACAGGGGCAAGGGGGAGCCGTCACCGTGCCCATGCCCGTTTACGGCCCCCGGCCGCACCCCAATTACCGGGGAGATTACCGGCCTTACGGCTTCGCGCCTCCCCCTGATTATTACGCCCCCGGGTTGCAACAGCTTTATGACCGCTGGCTGGTGGTCAACGTCATTGAGGGGCCCCGCTACCGGGATAAGGGGGAATTTCAACGCCTCTGGCAGGGGGAAGCCCGGTCCACCGGCTATTCCCCCAATCTGCGGGCCACCATCAATTTTCTGTTGGTGACCCTGTTCGAGGATTTTGGCAAAAGCACCGGCCGGGGCCGGGTAGTGGAAGTGAGCGAAGAGGATTTCCGGGCCCAGGAATTGTGGAGATAACGGCTTCCTGAGGGAGTCTGGAGGCGATTAGCCGAAAATTATGGAATGGTGGTTGCGGATAAAGGAATTTTTTCAGGGGGGCCTCTGGCAGGATGAGGGGTGGAGCCCCGCCGCCCTCTATCTGCTCAATCTCCTGCGCATCCTGGTCCTGGCCGGCGGCAGCCTGTTCCAAAGCCGCTCCCTGGTCAGGGCCTCGGCCCTGGCCTATGCCACCGTCCTGGCCCTCATTCCCCTGTTGGCCTTGCTCTTTGCCATCCTCAAGGGTTTGGGGATCCAGAGGGTGATCTCGGGGCATCTCCTGGAGCGCCTGGCTCCCGGCTCCCAGGAATTCGCCACCCAGATTTTCCAATATATCGAAAATACCCAGGTGACTTCCCTGGGGGTCTTCGGGGTGGTGGTCCTGCTCCTGGCCCTGGTGGTGGTGATGACCAACGTGGAGCGGGCCTTTAACGATACCTGGAAGGTCTCCCACACCCGGCCCTGGCGCCGCAAGCTCAGCGATTACTTGAGCATTTTCATGATCTTCCCCATCCTCATGGCCGGGGCCATTTCCTTTTCCAGCGCGTTTATCGGCCATCCGGAGATCCGCCGCCTGCTTTTCGGCATTCTGCCGGCAACTTTTTATTCCGCCACCAGCGGCCTGGTGTCCTTGGGAGTCCTGTGGCTGGCCTTTACCTTTATTTATGTGGTTATGCCCAATACCCACGTGCGCTTAGGGTCCGCGCTTTTAGGGGGGATTGTCGGGGGCAGCATCTGGCAGGTGGCCCAATGGATCTTTGCCTGGTTCCAGGGCGCGGCCACTTATTACAACGCCATTTACGGGGCCCTTTACCACCTGCTGTTTTTAGTGATCTGGATGTTTTGGTCCTGGCTCATCGTGCTCTTCGGCACAGAGGTGGCCTACGCCCACCAGAACCTGGACCGTCTCAGCCGGGACTGGCGGCGGGCGCCGCTGCCCCCGGAGCCGGTGGACGAATACCTGGCCCTGGCCGGCCTGGCGGCCATCGGCGCGCGTTACTCCCGGCGCCAGACGCCCCTGTCTTTGGAAGAATTGGCCCGGATCCTCCCCAGCAGCAACAATCTGGCGGCCCGGGTGGCCGGGCTGCTTCAGGACTGCCGTTTGGTGGTGCCGGTGGCCGCCGGCGGGCCGGAGAATTCCCCCCGCTATGTCCCCAGTCTGCCCATGGATCAAATAACCGTCAAGGAAGTATTGGACTGCCTGCGGCGGGTCCGGGGAGAGGTTATGGCCCAGGCCCTGGATGAGGAACCGGCCCTGGCCGCGGGGCTCAAGGCCCTGGTGGCCAGCGCCCCCTCCCCGCCGTGGCAATCCCTGAGTCTCCAAGAGATGGTGAACAGGTGGTTTAAGGGGGAGGAACCAGGTTTATGAAGAAGCAAGCTTTTCTTGGCCCCGCCTTCATGTTCTTTTTGCTGTTGGCCGGAGGACAGGCTCAGTCAGGAGTCCCGGGCACCCAAAAGTGGGGCTTCACCACCGGGGGATATGTGGGTTTTTCTTCCCCGGCCATCGGCGCCGACGGGACTATCTATCTGGGGGCCTATGATAAGAAGCTCTATGCGGTCAATCCGGACGGTACTCAAAAGTGGGCTTTTAGCACGGGAGGAATTATTGAATCCTCTCCGGCCATTGGTCCTGACGGTACCATCTATGTGGGTTCCAATGATAAAAAGCTCTATGCCCTGAACCCGAACGGTACCCAAAAGTGGGCCTATACCACGGGAGGGCCAGTGGAATCTTCCCCGGCCCTGGCCACTGACGGCACCATTTATGTGGGCGCGGACGACGCCAAGATCTATGCTCTTAATAAGGATGGCACTCTAAAGTGGGCCTTTGCTACCGGAAATAGTGTGATCGCCTCCCCGGCTATTGGCGGCGACGGCACTATCTATGCCGGTTCTTTAGATGGCAAGCTCTATGCCGTTAATCCTGACGGCACCCTGAAATGGGCATTTTCTACCGGCGGTCCGGTGGAATCGTCCCCGGCGATCGGCTCCAACGGCACTATCTATGTGGGTTCCCTTGACGGCAAGCTCTATGCTGTGAACCCGGGAGGGACCCAGCAGTGGGCCTTTAGCACGGGAGGTATAGTGATCTCTTCCCCGGCCGTTGATATTAACGGCATCATCTATGTGGGTTCGAATGATGGGAAAATCTACTCGGTCAAGGCAGACGGCACCCAAAATTGGGCCTTTACCACGGGCACCGGGGTAGCCTCATCCCCAGCCCTGGGTATTGACGGCACCATTTATGTGGGTTCAGGTGACGGGAAGCTCTATGCCCTCAACCCCGGCGGCACCCAGAAATGGGCCTTTGACACGGAAGGCCCGGTGATTTCTTCCCCGGTGGTTGGCTTCGGCGGTGTCATCTATGTGGGGTCGGGGGACCAAAACCTTTATGCCGTTTATTGCGATTCTTCGGAATCGGCGAAATACCAATGGCCTATGTTCCGCCATGACCCGAGCCACAGGGGCAAGTTTGAAGCAGTGGTCACCTCCTGGACTTTTACCACGGGGGGCGCAGTGGTCTCTTCCCCGGCCCTGGCCACTGACGGCACCATCTATGTGGGGTCCGATGATAATAAGCTCTATGCCCTTAACCCCAACGGCACCCAAAAGTGGGCCTTTACCACCAAAGGTGCAGTGGAGTCTTCCCCGGCCGTTGGTTCTGACGGCACCATCTATGTGGGTTCAAAAGACGGCACCCTCTATGCGCTCAACCCCGGCGGCACGCAAAAGTGGGCCTTTGCCACCAACGGATCTGTTGTCTCTTCCCCGGCCCTGGGCGCCGATGGCACTATTTATGTGGGTTCTGGGGATGGTCATCTTTACGCGGTCAATGCCGACGGCAGTCAGAAGTGGGCCTTTAGAGTGGGCGGCTGGGTGGGTTTTTCTTCCCCTGCCATCGCCGCCGACGGGACCATCTATCTGGGGTCCTTTAACAAGAATCTCTATGCCGTTAAAAGAGACGGTACCTTCAAATGGGCCTTTACCACCGGAGGTTTTGTGGAATCTTCCCCGAGCATCGGCCCCGACGGCACCATTTACGTGGGGTCCTATGATAAAAAGCTCTATGCCCTGAACCCCAAGAACGGCACCCAAAAGTGGGCCTTTTCCACGGCCGCACCGGTGGAATCTTCCCCGGCCATCGGCCCTGACGGGTCCATCTATGTGGGTTCGGATGACGGCACGCTCTATGCGCTCAACCGGGACGGCACCGCCAAATGGACCTTTTCCACCTGGAAGAGTTATTTTTCCTCTCCGGGCCTGGACGCCGACGGCATCGTCTATGCCGGTTCCAATGACGGCAATCTCTATGCCGTTAACCCGGATGGCACCCAGAAATGGGCTTTTACCACCGGAGGCCTGGTGCTCTCATCCCCGGTTGTCGGCCCTAACGGCACCATCTATGTGGGCTCAAATGATGGAAAGCTCTATGCCATTGCCGGTTCCCGGGGATTGGCAAGTTCGTTTTGGCCCATGTTTCATCACGATCTGCGACATTCTGGCGCTATGAGGGGCTCTCAGGCAGCCCTGTCTGCAATTCTTCCCCTTCTCTTGGACGATTAACGAAGTCAGCCTGAGTATTCGGGGCCATGGTCTCCCTAACCCGGGCCTGGACCGGATAGCCCTCAAGGAAGTATTGGACTGCCGGCCGCGGGTGGGGGGGCCTGGCCCAAGCCCGGGAAGAGGGACCGGCCCGGGCCCCATAGCCTTGGTGGCCGGTGCACCCTCGCCGGGGTGCGGCTAGGTCGCGGCGGCTCCTGTTCTTCTGGAATCCGGGGGGGATTGATTCTTTATTGTATTTATGTTTTTATGCCGAATACCAATGGTGTTCCCAGGAAGCAGGGGGACGGGTTAAGATGTAAACTTCCGGGAGTGGGCCCCGATATAATTATGGGAGCAGACGGGGCAAGCTGCCGGATAATTTAGGGCTTAACCGGGCGAGGAAGAAATGGATAGCCGTCATCTCAAGAAAACACCGCAACTTTACCGGCCCTGGGTGGTTCTCCTCCTCCTCTTGCTCCCGGGCCTCATCTCTGCCTGCCAATCCCAGGAACCCCCTTTGAGCCCGGCCGCGGCCGCGTTCAAGCGGGAGATCAAGGAATGCATCGGCCGGCTGGCCGACCCCCTTATAGAGCCGGTATTAAAAGGAAATGCCGCGGCCATCAACGCAGTCCTGAAAAAGACCGAGCCGGAAGCCATTAAGTTCTGCCGTATGTGTCCTTTCCGGATGGGTGTCATGAATAAGAGCGGCGACACCCTGGCAGTTTACCCCCCTCGCAAGGCTGCTCACCTGGATTTCTATCAATATGAGGTGGTGCAGCAGGTGCTCAAGACCCGGAAAATCGCGCAGCAACGGCTGTTTCTCCAGAATGGGGCCAGAATCTATACCATCGCGGTGCCGCTGCTGCGGGGGGAAGAGGTGATCGGCATACTGGCCATCGCCTTGGACGCCGCCGAAGCCCAGAAAAGATGGGACCTGACCGAAAAAGAGTTTCTGGTCTTGAATTTTAACCGGTGATCTCCCGAACCTGCTCCATTGAGTGGCGGAGGCCCGGCGCCACCTTAATCAGGAGGCCCGGGCCTGTTTTCGGCGGAAATAAAGGAAAGATTGGTGCCCCCACTGCAGTATTCCTTGAAGATTGCCGGCGAGAAGGGTAAGGAGGTCATTTTCTCCTTTGCCGGCCGGATAGCTCTCCAGGACCTGAGTTCCTGGAATTCCGAGGTCAGGGCGCGCCTCCAGGAAATGTATCCGGCCAAGTTAATCGTGGATCTGTCCCAGGTGGATTATCTGGACAGCGCCGGCGCCCTGGAACTCTTAAACCTGCAGCAGGAGGCCCTTTCCCGGTCCATGGGTTTTCAATTCGCCCATCTCCCGGAGACGGCCCGGGGGATCATGGAGCTGCTGGACCGGGATGACCTGGCCACGCCGCCCTTGATTGCCGGCCGGGATGAAGGCCACCTGGTGGAAGAGTTGGGGGAAGGCGCGCGCCGGTTCGGGGACGACCTGGCCCAGGTGACGGCGTTCCTGGGAGAACTCTTGCGGGCGCTAATCTATGCCTTGCTGCATCCCCGCACGGTGCGCTGGGCTGACGTGGTCTCCTATATGAAGCGGGCGGGCTTGGATGGACTGCCCATCGTCAGCCTCATCAGCTTCCTTTTGGGTCTCATTCTGGCCTTCATGTCCTCCCTGCAGCTCAAGCAGTTCGGGGCCAATGTCTATGTGGCCCCCCTCCTGGCCATCGCCGTGGTCAAAGAGCTGGGACCCATCATGACCGCCATCCTGGTGGCCGGCCGCTCGGGCTCGGCCTTTGCCGCGGAGATAGGCACCATGAAGGTCAACGAGGAGGTGGACGCCCTGACCACCATGGGCTTCGACCCCATCAGCTTCCTGGCGGTTCCCAAGGTCCTGGCGGCCATGGTGGTGGTGCCGCTCCTCACCATTTACGCCGACCTCTTCGCCATTGCCGGCGGCTTGGTGGTGGGGGTCATGGGGCTGGATCTGACCGCGTACACCTATCTCAAGGATACCCAGGCCAGCCTGACCCTCATGGACATCATCCCCAGCCTCATCAAATCCGGGGTCTTTGCCCTGCTCATCGCCGGCATCGGCTGCCAGCGGGGTTTCCAGGTGCGGGGTGGCGCCGAGGCGGTGGGCACCGCCACCACCTCCGCGGTGGTCGCGGCCCTGTTTCTGATTATCGTCACCGACTCGGCCTTTGCTTTGGCGTTTCATTACTTGGGGATTTAAAGTCTCCCTTTATGATCAAAGACTTCAAAGCATATTTCGATCAAATCAAAAAGCTCGATGTCGAAGAAGCCACCGAGCACACCCTGCGTCCGGCGCTGGATAATCTTCTGAACGCGCTGGCAGGAAAAAAAATCAAGGTCATTCACGAACCTGCCCGGGACAAGACCGGCAAAGGCGCTCCGGATTTCAAATTCAAGACCCACGACGAGCGCATCCTGGGCTATCTGGAAAATAAGAAAATTGGCGAAAAGCTTGACCCATTCCTGAAGTCTGACCAAATCCTCAAATACAACCGATTGTCCGGCAATCTGATCCTGACTAACTACTTGGAATGGATCTGGTTGAAGGATGGTGAGATAGTAAAGCGCGAAACCCTTGGCTATCTCAGCGATGTCGGCAATCCCAGGGCCCGCCTCGAATCTGATAAGGCGAAATGGGTCGAGTCGTTAATCTCCGCCTTTTTATCCACTCCCCCCAAGGGCATAGGTACTGCCAAGGATTTGGCTTCGGCCTTGGCGATGCGCTGCCAGGAATTGCGGGAATTTCTCACGGAGGAATTAATCAGGCAGGAGCGGGAGCACCAGCAAGGAAAACTCTTTGGCCTGTTTGGGGTGTTCAAGAAAGACGTTTTTCATGAGTTGGACCTCCCGGGCTTTGCCGACGCGTTTGCGCAGATGCTGGGTTACGGTTTATTTCTGGCGCGCCTGAACCGCGGCAACGGCGCGGCCATCAACCTGGACAACGCCAAGCAGTATATTCCCGCGAATTTTGAACTCATCCGGGAGCTGGTGGATTTTCTGGATGAACTGGATAAGGAGGAGTATCGCCAAATCAAGTGGCTGGTGGAAGAAATCCTGAGCATTATGAATAACCTGGACCTGGCCGCGCTCCAGGAGGATTTGGCCTTCAGCAAACGCCAGGGCCGCCTTTTTGCCCAGACTGAGGAAGAACGGCTGTTGTTCGCCAAAGACCCCTATGTCTATTTTTACGAAGGGTTCTTGAAGGCTTACGACAAGCACATGCGCAAAAGTCGGGGTGTTTATTACACCCCGCCGCCGGTGGTGAATTTTATCGTGCGCGCGGTCAACGACATCCTGAAAACCGCGTTCGGCATCAAGGACGGTTTGGCCGACCGCAAGCGCGTCACTGTGCTGGACTTCGCCACCGGCACAGGCACTTTCCTGTTGGAGGTTTTGCAGCAAATCCTGGAGGCCGCGCCGGAGGGCTTGCGGGATCAAATAATTTCCGAGCATGCCCTGAAAAATCTGTACGGCTTTGAATATCTCATCGCCCCGTACACCATCGCCCATCTGAAACTGTCCCAATATTTGCACGATAAAGGCTTCAAGATGAAACCCAAGGAGCGGCTGCAAATCTATCTGACCAACACCCTGGAGCCCATTGAACCGCAGCAAAACTGGCTGTTGCCGGCCCTGTCCAAAGAAGTGGAACTGGCCCAAGGGGTCAAAGATAAACCGGTTCTGGTAATCACCGGCAATCCCCCCTATTCCGGCCACTCCCTGAACCCCAGTTACCGGGAGACCTTATTTCCCTTAAACAACGGGAAAATCCAAAAAAAGAGAGTTTCCACCTTTATCGGCGGGCTCATCGAATCCTACAAGCGGGTGGACGGCCGGCCCTTGGGAGAAAAAAACCCCAAGTGGCTGCAAGACGATTACGTGAAATTCATCCGTTTCGCCCAGTGGAAAATGGACCAGGTGGAGGAAGGCGTGGTGGGCATCATCACCAACCATTCCTTCCTGGATAATCCCACCTTCCGGGGCATGCGCCAGAGCCTGATGCAGACCTTTAACCGGATTTACGTCCTTGATCTGCATGGGAGCACCAAGAAAAAAGAGAAAACCCCGGAAGGCGGCAAAGACGAAAATGTCTTCGATATTGAACAAGGCGTGTGCATTTCCCTCATGGTGCGGAAACCGGGATTGGAACAGAAAATTTTTCATGCCGATCTTTGGGGCAAACGGCAGGAAAAATATCGCGCCTGCATGGAGATGGAGTTTGATGGGGCTCCCTGGGTTGAAGTGCGGCCCCAAAGCCCTTTCTACTTATTTGTTCCCCAGGATGAATCGCTGCGGGTCGAATATGTGAAGGGGTGGAAGATCACCGACATTCTTCCCATAAATTCGGTAGGAATTGTTACCGCCGACGATCAGACCTTCATCGGCTTTAATGAAGTCGAATTGAAAAAGAATATTTGGTCGAAATTTGAGGAATATAACAGTATCTTCAACGTGCCGATCCTATATAGACCCTTTGATTATCGCCGGATTTATTTCGATCCGGGAAAATTAGAACGCGCCCGTGAAAAGGTCATGCTTCATATGATGAATAAAGAAGATAATCTTGGATTGATAACAACAAGACTAACTAAGGATGAGTGGTCTATCCTGGCAACTTCACATATTATTGCCCACAAATCGGTTTCGCGTTACGACATTGGCTATCTCTTCCCCCTCTACCTCTACAATAATCCCGGAAACAAAGAGCAGAACAAAAACAAGAATAACCATCTTTTCGTCAAGGAACCCCAAACCCCATTCAACGAGCCCCGCGAAAACCTTGCTCCCAAATTTCGCGCCTTCATGGATTTAAAATACGGCCACCATTACCAGCCGGAGGAAATCCTCGGCTATATCTATGCCGTGTTGCACAGCCCGACTTACCGGCAAAAGTATGCCGAGTTCCTGAAAATCGACTTTCCCCGCATTCCCTTCGTGGATGAGCGCACTATCTTTGCAAAACTTGCCGGGCTGGGCTGGCGGCTGGCCCAGGCGCATTTGCTGAAAGACATTCCCGACACCCTGAAAGTAGAGGTAACCAAAGGCAGCGATAAGGCGGAAAAACCTCTTTATAACGCCACCCAACAAAGGCTTTATGTCAATGCCGAACAGTATTTCGCGCCCGTGCCGGCAGACGTTTGGAACTTCCATATAGGCGGCTACCAGGTCCTGGATAAATATCTGAAATCCCGCAAGGGCCGGGAACTTTCCCTGGATGAAAAAGAAAACATCATCAATGTGGTGAAGGTGCTGCGCTTCACCATCGACCGGATGCAAGAAATTGATGAGATTTGGAGACCTTAAGCGGTGGAAAGTTTTATAGGCTTTTTTAACCTAATCTTATGCAGCCAATATGGGAATAATCAGCAAGATGTTGGGTACGATGCTTTCCAAGTCCCCCTTTTCTAAAGGGGGATTTAGGGGGATTATCAAAGGCTTATATAATCCCCCCTGCCCCCCTTTAGAAAAGGGGGGTGATTCTTTTCCTGATGCCGACTTTTTAGCTGATCCAGAACGACTTATTACTCGGAGCAAGAAGTCACTTGCATTTATTGTCATTCTGAGGCCCCGAAGGGGCCGAAGAATCTAGACCCTTCGTTTCGCTCAGGGTGGCAAAAAAGCAATTTTTTTTATGCTCCGAGCAATAAAACAATGGGTTGGAAATGAATATTAACCAGACCCCCATCATCTCCGTGGATAACCTCACGGCCCGCTTTGGGGATAATACCATTTTTCAGCAGGTCAGCTTCCAGGTGTACCCGGGAGAGATCCTGGTGATCCTGGGGGGCAGCGGCTGCGGCAAGTCCACCCTGCTGAAACACCTGATCGGCCTCTATCAACCCGCGGCCGGCAAGGTTATCCTCAACGGCATCGATATGCGCACGGAGGAGGCCAGGGAATTGCAGCAGGTAAAAATGGGGATCGGGGTCCTCTTTCAATCCGGGGCCCTCTTCGGCTCCATGACCCTGTCCCAAAACGTGGGCCTCCCCCTCCAGGAATACACCGGTCTTTCCCAGGAGGAAATCGAGGAGATCGTAAAAATGAAGCTGGCCCTGGTGAACCTGGCGGGTTATGGTAATCATCTGCCTGAAGAGATTTCCGGGGGCATGAAGAAAAGGGCGGGACTGGCCCGGGCCATGGCCCTGGACCCCAGCGTGCTCTTTTTCGATGAGCCCTCCGCGGGTTTGGACCCCATCTCCGCGGCGGAATTGGATATCTTGATCAAAAGCATCAATCGGGGACTGGGGACCACCATGGTGGTGGTGACCCATGAGTTGGAGTCGATCTTCAGTATCGCCCACCGGGTCATTATGCTGGATAAGAGCGCCCAGGGCATCATCGCCCAAGGCGACCCCCGGGAACTTAAGGAGCACTCGCCGGACTCCCGGGTGACTGACTTTTTCAATAGAAAGCCGGGCCTGGGGCGCCAGGCGAAAGGGAATGGAGATGGCCAAAAAAACCGCTAACTTTATGCTCGGGCTCTTTGTGATCCTGGGCTTCTTCGTGGCCGTGGCGGCCATCATCTATGTGGGGGCCACCGGTTTCTTTCAGAAGGGGCAAAAATATGTCACCTACTTCGATGAGTCGGTGCAGGGTCTGCAAAACGATTCCAGCGTCAAGTACCGGGGCGTGGATGTGGGCCGGGTGGAAAGCATCAGGGTGGCCCCGGATAACCGGCTCATCGGCGTGGTCATCAAAGTAAACCTGCGAGACCTCCAGCCCAGGAACACCGTGGCCAAACTGAAGGCTGCGGGGATCACCGGGGTGATGTTCATCGAACTGGACCGTCCCAAACCCGGCGAGCAGGATTCCTCCCCCGAGATAACCTTTCCGTCTGAGTATCCCGTCATCCCTTCCCGCCCCTCGGAGATCCAGAGAATACTTTCCAAGATCGACGGGGTGATGGCCAAAATTGATCAGATAGACACCCAGGGGATCTCCAACCAATTAATCTTGACCGGCAAGTCCGTGGAGGATTTTTTCCAAGGCCAGGAGATGAAAACCATCCTGGTGAAACTAAAATCCACCACCACCAATCTGGATCAAATTACCCAAAGGATTGACAAGACCATAGCCGCGGGGAAGGTGGAAGAGGTCCTGGCCCAGTCCCGGGAGGCCTTAAAAGGCGTGCAGTCCTTACTTGCCGCGGTCCAGCAGGATGTTCAGGCCATGAGACTTCCGGAAATCGCCCGGGAGGCCACCAACGCCACCGCCAACCTGCAACGGGCAGCAGATAACTTGGAGAAATTTTTAGAGAGGATTTACGACCGGCCTCCTGACCTTCTTTTTGGCAAACCCCCCAAAAAACGGTGGAATGAATAACTCAGTTTTTAGTTTTTGGTTTTTAGTTTTAGGTCTGCGATCTTCAGTTTCGGTTAAATTTTATTGGATATTTATGCATCATATTTCAAATTGGCCTTCTGGGCATATATGAATGGGATAACTCCCCGGGTGAAACGATGAAAAATTTCTGGCCCTTCCGGAAGCGAGGTTTATGCTGGCTGTTGACTGGCCTCTGGGCTTTTTCCCTCCTTTTTTTCCTTGTCGGCTGCGGCAAACCGCCGACCCTGGTGCAGAAGTACCTGCTGGAGTACCCGTCGCCGGTAATTGCCGCTTCCCCTAAGATCGGGGAGGTGGTCAAGGTGGATCTCTTTTCCGTGGCCCAGGCATATAACAGCCCGGCCATGATCTATCAGCCGGGCCCTTTTAAGAGCGACGCCTACAATTATCACCGCTGGCGGGTCAACCCGGGGAACCTGGTTACGGACTATTTGGTCCGGGATCTAAGAAATTCCGGGTTGTTCAAAGCTGTTCTCCTCTATGGCAGCTCCGGGAAAAGCCGCTTTCTGGTGGAAGGGGGGGTGGAGGAATTTCAGGAGACCGATGCGCCTGAAGGTTGGTACGCAACCCTGGCCTTGAATATCACCCTCCTGGACCTCGACCGCCAGGAGCTGCCGGAAAGGGTGGTCTTCCAGAAAAATTACCGCACCAATGAGCTGCTGACGGAAAAGTCCCCCCAGGGCCTGGCCCAGGGGATGAGCCGGGCCATGCAAAGATTATCCGGGGAGATAATGGGGGATATTTACCGGGCTGCCGCCAAGAGGGCAAAAACCGGAGGCAAATAAAGAGAGCGGGGGTGGGTCAAGGGGAGAAAGCTCCCGGCCTCTCCCCTCAACCCTGATATGGCTGCGGCTTGCAGCCCGGGGCGGTTATTCTCCGCCCCGGCTGCATCCGGCCGCCTTGTTTAGTAAACTGCAGTGGATTTGGCGCTGGTCATTTCCACGACTAACCGCCCGGCCTTAATCAATTCTGCTCCCTGGATCAAGTCAGCCTGACTGATCTTACGCTCCTCGATGCAGGGGATTCAGACCAGGAACTTGCCGCCGTTGGCCACGTAGTTGTCCACCAATGTCTTTAAAGGCGTCAGGCCGGGGAAGGTAACGTTGTCGGCATACCCCTTTTGGGCGATGTACACCCCATTGGCCTGCAGCACCACCACGGCTTCCACGTCCATGGACTGGGCGGCGTTGGCCAGCAGCAAGGGGAAGATGGCCCGTTCCGGGTCCTCTCCCGCATGGGTGGCGATTAGCACAATTTTCTCTTTTTCATCCGCCATGTTAGCCCTCCTCTTTCCTTAGGTTATTATTGCTGGGGCCGGGGGTCAGCGCCTTCACCCTGCCCATGATACCGTTTTCAGTTTTCGGTTTTCGGTAAAAAAATAGTTTATCTCACGCAAAGACGCAAAGACGCAAAGAAAGACGCAAGATGATAAACATAAAATAAATCTTGGGCCTTTGCGTGAAAAATTTATTTTCATGCCAAATATCGCCCCACCAGGCTGGCCAGGTCTTCCACGGGCAGACCCGTCTTCAGCAGGTTGGCCAGGCAGATGGGGCAGAAGGTGACCACCGGCGCGGCCGCGGCCTTGAGTTCCGCGGCCCGCCGCTCCAGGATCTCCCGGTTCAGGGCCGGGGAGACCGACTCCGCGGGGCCGCCGCAGCAGGAGGTGAACTCGCGGCAGTTCCGCACCTCCACGTACTCCAGGCCCAGACTCTTGAGGATCTGGCGGGGTCCATCCGAGAGTTCCAGGTAACGGCCGTAGAAACAGGGGTCGTGGATGGCCACCCGCGGCTGGCCGTTGCTGCGGCTCGCTCCGCAACGCAGTAAGGTGAAATAAGGTTGTACTTCCAAGGTTTCGCCGATGTACTTGGGGTAAAGCTCTTTCAAAGCATAGGTGGTGTGGGGGTCAACGGTAATTATTTTTTGGACGCCGTGGAGCTTTAAGGTCCGGGCCACGAATTTGGCGTGCTCCACAAAACCTTCCTGGTCCCCCAGATCGTAAAGCAGGATACCGCTGTAGAAGTCCATCTCCGGGTGATAAAAAAAGTCCACCCCGGATTTTTTCAGGATGCGGCAGATGTTGTGCAGGATGCCGTCAAACTTCTTCTTCTCCGCCGTGGAGATCAGGGCGGAAAGTCCCCGGCCCAGGAGAGCGCCCGGGAGAAAGCGGGCAAAGCGTAGATAATCGGCGCCGCGGCTGCCTTCCAGGCGCTCCAGGTAGCGGGTGGTGGCTTCAATATAAGGGATGGCCTGGTACATCAGGCCGGTGAACAACAGCGCGTCCCCGGGCCGCCGGGTGAAGCCGGAGGCCTCCCGCCACCAGGCGTTGAACCGGGAGTTGGGCACCCCGAAGGGATTCCGGGTTTTTCGTACATTGGCCGCCAGGAGGCCGATGATGTCTTGGGGGTTAAACATCTTAAGCCCTCCGGGATTGGGCCACCACGTAACGGCGCAATCCCAGGATGAGTTCCCCGGGATTGGCCCGGCGGGGGCAGGTCCGGGTGCAGAGCCCGCAGTGGAGGCAGCGCCAGAGGTCCTGGGCCTGTTCCAGAATCTTTTGCCTGGCCCCCACCTGGACGTAGCGGATCATTTTCCGGGGAAAATGCTCGAACAGCAGGGGACAGATGGCCGCGCAGGTGCCGCAGTTGAAACACTCCAGGGCCGTATCCACGCCGTAGGCTTTGAGTTCTGCGGCAAAATCAGGGTTTACCAGGGCCATGTCCGTTCCTCTTGCTCGGCGGCGATTCCTCTAGGCTGTTGAAAAAATAGCTTGTAAGCTTGATTAACTGAACTTCTTATCCCCCCCTTTGAAAAAGGGGGGTTAGGGGGGATTTTGTAAGCGCCTGAAATCCCCCTAAATCCCCCTTTTTCAAAGGGGGACTTTAAGACCACGCGTTCCCCATTTATCGCTTGGTTCAATGTCATATTAGTAACGAAGCGCCGCACTAGTCAGCCGGGGGCTGCTCCGTCTCCGGGGCCATGGGCTGGCCCAACTTATAACGGTAATAGCTACCCGCCTTGGGTCCTTCCAGAATTTCCCCATATTTCTTTAAAGTGGCCACGTACCAGAGGACTTCGGCCACCGGCAGACCGGTGGCTGCGGCCAGCTCCGGCACGGTCAGTTCAGAGTCGGCGAGGCTCTCCTTAATGGCTTTCACCGCCCGGCGTTGATCTTTCATCCGGCCCGTAGCCGCGGCGATCTGTTCCTTACGGGCCGCCTTCAGGTGTTTCAGGGCCTCTTTTGCGCGCTCTTGTTCAATCGATGTTTCCGGCATCAGCAAACCTCAGGGCATGAAATGCGCCGTTTTTAAAGTCCCCCTTTCTTTAAGGGGGATTTAGGGGATTATCAGGCGTATTTTAATCCCCCCTAACACCCCCCTTTAGCAAAGGGGGGTAAAAACTTGCTCCCCATGGACCTTCTTTAGCAAAATCAGGCCCCCTCCAGATACGCATCAGAGACGATCATGTCCACCATGGACTCGAACTGCTTCAGGGTCCAGCCCTGGACATTGATGGCGTTTTCCGGGCAGACCGCCACGCAGGCCCCGCAACCGATGCAAAGGACCGGGTTGACCTGGGCCCGCTTGACCTTTTGGCCTTCGACTGCCATTTCCACCATGGTCAGGGCCCCGTCCGCCAGGCAGGCCGTAACACAGGCGCCGGTGCCGGTGCATTTGCCGAGGTCCACTTCGGCCACAAAGGGGTCCAGTTCCACATACCCCCGGGAGAGAATGGCCGCGGCTTTCACCGCCGCGGCGCCCGCGGCCGCGCAGGTCTCCCCCACGTCAAAGGGGGCCTGGCAGGCGCCCGCCAGAAAGATGCCGGCCACCGCCACTTCCACCGGCCGCAGTTTGGGGTGTATCTCCTGGAGAAAGCGGTCTGCGCCCACGGGGATCTTCATCTTCTCCACCAGATCGGCGATGGGGTTGGGCTCCTGGCCCACGGCCAGGACCACCAGGTCCACCGGCAGGGATAATTCCTCCCCAAAGGTCAGGACGTCTTGCACCCGGACCAGCAGGGGAGGGCCGTTGGGGTCGGGATTCTCCGAGACCTGGGGCTCCTCCCCGGCTTCGAAGCGGAAAAAGACCGCCCGGTTGGCCGCGGCCCGGGTGTAGAGCTCCTCCTGGCCCCGGCCATAGGTGCGGATGTCCCGGTAAAAATCAAAGACCCGGGTCCGGGGATAGTTTTCCCGGATGAGGTTGGCGGCATAGAGCGTGGCGCCGCAGCAGGTGCGGGAGCAATACTCGTTCAAATAGCCTCCCGCATTCTCCTCATGGATGCCGGGAATCTGGCGGCTGCCCACGCAATGGATCAAAGCCGCGCTATGAATGGGCCGCCCGTCCAGCACCAGGGTGTCCCCCGCGGCCGGGGCCGCGGCCAGGAGGCGGTTAAATTCCGGCAGGGTGACCACCTGGGAAAAATTTTTATAACCGTATTCCCCTGCCTGGGGCGCATACGGTCTCATGCCGGTGGCCAGGATGATGACCCCGGCCTCCAGGTCGATGTCCTCCCGGCTTTCCGGGATGGCGGCAGGCATGACCCCCACAAAGGGCAGGTATTCTCCCAAACCCCGGCCGGACCGGCTCAATGTTGCCAATTGCGCGGCATATTCTGCGCCTGCGGGGGGCTTCCTGATCACCTTGAGCTTGAAATTACCGATGTAGCCCTCAAAGCCCTCCACCTGGGCGCAGGTATGGACCTTAATGGCCGGGTGCTTCAGCACTGCGCCCGCGAGTTCGCCGATGATCCCCGCCGCGGTCTCCCCCAGCGGGGCCAGGCGCGGTAATTGCGCCACCTGTCCCCCCAGAAAAGGGCTTTTCTCCACCAGGGCCACGACCTGGCCTCTTTCGGCCAGCTCCAGGGCGCTTTTCAGACCCGCCACGCCCCCGCCGATGACCATCGCCCGGGGCTGCACCTCCACCCGGAGGGGGGCCAGGGGTTTTAGTTGGGCCGCCTTGGCCGCGGCCGCGGCCACCAGCCGGGAGGCCTTGGCCGTGGCTGCGGGGCCGTGGTGCACCCAACTCACCTGTTCCCGGAGATTGGCCTGTTCATAGACGTAAGGGTTGGCCCCGGCCCGGGCCAGGGCGTTGCGGAAGGTGGTTTCATGGAGGCTGGGGGAGCAGGAGGCCACCACCACCCGGTCCACCAGGCCGCTCTTCAGGTCCTCGATGATCATTTCCTGGCCGGGATCGGAACACATGAACATATGGTCCCGGGCCACCACCACCCCCGGCACCCGGCGGGCCTGGGCGCAAACCTGCTCCACGTCCACCATATCGGCAATATTGCCGCCGCAATGGCAGACGTAGACGCCTACTTGCCCGTTTTTCGTTTTTCGTTTTTCGTTTTTCGTGTTTGGCATTTTAACAAATAATTAAGCTATCTTTTTTCTGGCCCCTGACCCCTGGCCCCTGACCCCTGACCCCTCACTGCTTACTGCTCACTGCTCCCAGATAGCGGGAAGCCTCCATGGCCGCGGCCCCGGCCTCGACGATGCTGTCCACGATATCCTTGGGTCCGGCCGCGGCCCCGGCCACAAAGACCCCCTCCAGATCGGTCAAGGTGGGGGACGTCTTAGGCTTTACGGTTTTGATGAATTTATCCCCGGCAGTGGCGAGGACGCAGCGGCCCTGGGGGTCCCAACCCGGCACCAGGCCCAGAGACAAAACCACCAGGTCATGTTCCGCCACCTGCACCCCGCCTGCGGCTTCCTGGGATTCGTACCGGACCTTGACCGCGCCGTTTTCCCCGGGGTCCAGGTAGGCCACCTTGCCCTTAACGAAATTCACTCCCATGGCCTGGGCGGTTTGATAGAACTGCTCGTAACCCTTGCCGAAGGCCCGGATATCCATATAGTAAACGGTGATATCCGCCAGGGGCAGGGCCCCGGAGAGGAGCATGGCCTCCTTGACGGCATACATGCAGCAGACCCGGGAGCAATAGGCCACCCCCATGCTCTGGTCCCGGGACCCGGCGCACTGAATGAAGGCGATGTTATCCGGCTCCTTGCCGTCATAGGGCCGAAGGACCCGGTTATAGGGGCCGTGGGGGGCCAGCAGCCTTTCCATTTGCAGGGCCGTGATGACGTTGGGAATCCGGCCCTGGCCGTATTGGACCTTGTCCGTAAGGGGGAGCATCTCGAAGCCGGTGGCGATCACCGCCGCGCCCGCGCTCAGGGTGAATTCCTCCGGCTGCTCAAAATAATTGACGGCCTGGGTGGGGCAAATTTTGGCGCAACGGCCGCAAAGGAGGCAATTTTCGGTATCGATCAAGGCCGTCTGGGGAATGGCATTGGAGAAGGGAATATACGCGGCTTTACGCGCGGCCCAGCCCCCCTGCTCGGCGTCGGGGACCAAGACGGGGCACTGGTATTCACACTGGCGGCAGCCGATGCACTTCTCTTCATCCACGTACCGGGGTTTTTGGACGATCCCGGCCACCAATTCCCCATTCTGGCGCTGCAGTCTTTGCAACTCGCAGTAGGTGAGGATGGTAATGTGGGGATGGTGGGCTGCTGCCGCCATCTTGGGGGTGGTGATGCAACTGGAGCAATCGAGCGTAGGAAAGACCTTGGAGAGCCGGATCATCTTGCCGCCGATGGACGCGTCTTTCTCCACCACCGCCACGGAGAAATTTTGCTCCGCCAGATTGAGGGCCGCCTCCAGGCCGGCAATGCCGCCGCCCAGGACCAGGACGTCGAAGCGCAATTTTTTGGGAGTCGCCATGCCCCTTGCTCCTGGGAGACCCTAGGCCGCGCCGGCCGCGGCCGGTTGCTCACTCCCCGGCGGGCCCAACTGGGAGACCAGGTCTTGCATCTGCTGCACTTCCTTTAAAAAGGCCCGGGTGCAGACCGTGCAAATGGCGGTCAACCGCAGGCGGCGGAGGTCCAGCCCCTTATCCTTCATCAGGGCGTAGACCCGGTCAAGGCGTTGGGCCAGGGCTTCATACGCGCCATGATAAGGGGTTTCCACCCCGCAGGACATGATGATGATCCCGGCAATGCCCTTGTGGAAGCAATCCAGATAGAATTGCTCGGGGAAGAGCACCGCGGCCTTCACCCGAATTATGTAGGTATTGGCCGCGTAGGTCATGTGCCCCTGCCCCGCGGCGTCGGCCCCGGGATAGGCGCAGGCGTCTTCGGCCAGGATCAGGATCTTGCCGGTGGGTTTGGCGGCCTCCATGAGGCCCTCCCCTTATTTTTTCCGGGTCACAAAAATGCGGTCGTAACCAGCCGCGGGCAGGGAGCCGATAAATTCATGGCCCACTTTCTTGGCCCACAGGGGGATATCTTCCTTGGTGCCGGGGTCGCTGGAGAGTACTTCCAACACTTCCCCCACCTTGACGGTGGCGATGGCCTTTTTGGCTTCCATGAGGGGCCCCGGGCAGGCGCTGCCCCGGCAATCCACCACGGCGGCGGGTTTCAGGGTTGTGAGATCGGCGGTGGTCATGGTTTCTCTCCTTTGGCTTCAGCGGTCCCGGTCCGGCAACCGGGAGCAGATAAATTTAGGTTTTAGGGCCTTTATTTGTCAACGAACCGGGAGAGCATATCGATGGCCCGGTGCAGCCGGGTGAATTCATCCTCCGGGGACTGCTCCTCCCCCCTTTGGCCGTAACATTTGACCAGATAAACCTTTAAAATCAGGTGGCACACCGCTTTTAAGGCGGAGTGGGCGGCTCTCGCCTGGGTAAGGATCTGCTCACATTCCTTATCCGCGGTAATCATGCCTTGGAGACCCCGGATCTGTCCTTCGATTTTCTTTAAACGGGTTTGGATATCGGCTTGTATCTGTTTTTGTAACTCGTCTGAGGGATGCATGATTACCTATAATTATCTAAAAATAGTCAGGTCCTTAAGGTTTATTTCCGCCCCCGCCACCCAGTCCCTGGAGCTGGCAGCCTGTGCCAACCGGGGTCTGGATTTCTTATACCGCCTTAGAGGTGCTTAAAACTACCATACCCCCGTATGGTATATCTGTCAACGAAAAATTTCCAGAAAAAAGGTATACGAGTTTCAATACTTAGATAAATATATAAATGTTCAGTACTCGAATAGGAGATAGGAATTTTTCGTGAAGGCCCACATACGTCCCTTCTCCCTACCGGGGTAAGTTAACCAGGACTGTATGAATACAAGCCGGGAAAAGGGCGTCGATCCACCAAATTGCCCCTTAACACCTGAGGGTGGCCCGCAAGCGGTCGGGATGGAGCAGAAGGTCCAGGGCCTCGATGATTCCCGGAGTTACCACATCCGCGGCCAGGAGGGCGGAGGCGGCCGCGCCTTCGGTTTGCATGACCGCAATTCCCAGCGCGGCCTTTTTTAGCATGAGGGCGTCATTCCTGCCATTGCCGATGGCCACGGTATCCTCCGGCCATAAGGTATCCAGAAAAGCGGCCTTGGCCTGGGCCTGATCCTCGGGAGGAATGACGGCCAACTGCACCGGCAGGTGGGCCACCTGGTCCCGGACGCTGCCGAAGGTGTCCGCGGTGACGATATGAATCTTCAGGTGCGGCGCCAGGGTTTGCAAGCGCTCGGCCACGCCCGGGAGCAAGACGCCGTCAGCGGCCAGGGTGCCGTTATAATCCAGGAGCAGTTGGCTCAGGCGCAGCGTTTGCCCTCCGGGGATGCTTATTTCCAACATGGGGTCTCCTCGGTTTTCCCGTTCATCAGCTTTTCCCAGAAGGTCTCTTACTCTTTTCCAAGTTGGTGAGACCGGAGAACCGTTGCCAGCGCCCCGGGAATATGGTTGACGATTTCCTGGACGCTGGTGGCCGGGGTCGGCTGGGCCAGGGCCCCGGCCACCCGGTTCACCCGGGCCGCCAGGATGGCGGCCGCGACAATATCAAAACCCGCGGCGATCAAGGCCGCGGCAATGCCGGTCAGGGTGTCCCCGGTGCCGCCGATGGGCTCCAGGGCTTCGATTCCGGGTGTGTCAATGACGGACAGAATCCCCTCTTTGGTGGCCACATAATCCTTTTGGCCTTTGACCAGCAGGTGCCGGGCGGCGTTATCATGGGCATAGGCCCGGGTGATGAGGTCCGGTATCCGGTTATCTTCATGCAAGATGAAGCCCCGGGTATAAAAGGGATGGGGCGCGGCTTCATCCGCCAAAAAGGCCATTTCCCCGGCATCGGGGGTGAACAGGTCGTAGGCCTGGGCTTCGCCGCTCATTTTGGCCACGTACATATACCCCGCGTCGGCAATGAGCAGGGGAGGAGCAGCCATCTCCTGAATGGCCCACAGGACCCGATGGTGCCAGTCCACCATGGGCAGGATATAGTGAAGAGTCAGGACCCGCAACTGGTGCGCCGCCAGGTGAAGAGTTAAATATTCATATAACTGCGTGCTGCCCTGACCCAGGCCGATGTCCCCGGCCAGGAAAGCCAGGGGAGGAGGCTGATGCAGGGCTTGGAGACAGACCGCGGCCGCGGCCAACAGCGCCGCGGTCCCCCGGGTGAGGGGCGCCTCGTGTCCCTGGACGGCCAGAAACCCATCGCCCAGGCTAACCGGACCCACCACCAGAGGCAACTCCTCCGCCGGGATAGTGCCCACTACTCCGAGCATTGCCTTTCCATCTCCTCCAGGGCCAACTGCAAGGCATAGCCACAGACCGTATGCCCGATGTCCCGGGGCCGGGGCGCCTCCTCCAGGGTCTGCCCCACCATCCTATAGGCCAGATACGGCACATCCGGACAACCGCCCCCGGAGACATTGACGATCGTCTTCGTTTTTTTGTCCACCGTCAGTTTCATATTCGCGGCCCGGACCATCAGGTAGCGGCCGAAATTCTTGACCTGAAAGAGGTCCACCGGCTTGAGCAAGGGACCGCTGCGGGGGACGGCCTGCAGGGGAGACAGCCGGTTCTCCGCCAAGACTCTGAGAATCTCCAGTTTCTTCATCAGGGGGAACTGGATCACCAGGTCGCAGCCGCTTTGAATCTCCGGGGGCGGGCCCATGACCTTGATGGTCCAGCCCCCGGCCCTGAGGAGTTTCTCCGCCCGGATCACTTCACTGGTGCTGGCGAAGACCAGGATACCCAAGTCGGTTTGCGCCTCCGGGGTTGGAACCGCGGGCTTGCGCCGCCAAAATCGCCAATTTGACATGAAGACTCCGCAGTTGCTCATGGGCCATTGGCCCAGCCGTAAAGCATGAAAACCTGAAGGGCGGGTGTCTCGCCCGCCTCGGTAATCCGCACAGGCTGGAAAGCCTGTGCCGCCGCGTTAACTTTTCGAAGCAGTTCTCCATGGGCCGTATGGCCCACCCGCAAAGCATGAAAAGGGGAACGTAGGGGCGGGCGTCCCCGCCCGCCCGGGTAACCCAATTCCCCCCTGGCGAGGGGGACCGAACCTAGGACTTTTCCAGGGTGAGCGTATATCCCATTCCTGCCGCGTCCACGCTTTTTACCTGCCAGCCCAGGCTGCCGGCAGCCCGGATGACGTTCTCCTTGGAAGTATCAGTGTCCACCAGGACCGTGAGTTCCCCCTGGCCCAGGTCTTTCATCTTATCCAGGGTGAGCAGCACCGGCTGCGGACAGGAAAGCCCCCGGGCATCCACTAGATCGCTCATGAATCGTTCCTCCTTAAGCTGATTTCTGTCTCATGGTGAAGCCGATGAACAGGAGCGCAGCCAGGCAGATGATGACCGCGGCCATGCCGTGGGGGCCCACACCCGCGGGAGAGCTGGCCAGGCCGAAATTGTGGGACACCGCCGCACCCGCGATCATGCCCAGGACAAAGACCGCCGCGTCGCCGTCGCCTTCACCGGCCATGAAGAGTTGGCGCCCGGGACAGCCCCCCGCCAGGGCGAAGGCCAGG
Organism: Thermodesulfobacteriota bacterium; assembly: GCA_040757175.1. Classification (GTDB taxonomy): domain Bacteria; phylum Desulfobacterota; class Desulfobaccia; order Desulfobaccales; family 0-14-0-80-60-11; genus SURF-52. The sequence continues at coordinate 106,122 of JBFLXM010000028.1, read as the reverse complement.
CCCGCCACCACCATCCCCAGGAAGTTCCACAGTTCCTGGGTGTGGGCTACGGGCTGCCCCACAAACCCCGGCTTAAACTGGCCCACCGCCAGATTGGTAAGAAACGCGAACCCCAGCAGAGCCAGCATCCCGAAAAATAGATGGCCCTGGCGGAAGAGGATCAGGTCCCTAATGGCCCCCATGGTGCAAAAGCGGCTGCGCTGGGCCAGGACCCCCACGGCCAGCCCCACTACTAGGGAGACGGCCAGGGCCGCGTGTTGGGAGCCGGGGCCCTTGACGCTGTAGAAGAGAATGCCGCTTTGCGGCTGATCGGGAATCTGGGGGAAAATCAGGCGTAAGGCCAAAAGGCCCAGGATGATGAGGGGCATGAGCAGACCCACCGAAGTATAGGTGGATGGGGATCGTCCCAGGTTATATCCTCCCTTGAAGAACAGGGTGCCTACCCAAATTCCCGCGGCCAGACCCAGGAGCCCGAAAATGGCGTTGCCGTCGCCCCCCGCCAGGCGGAGTACGGCCCGCCAGGGACAGCCCAGGAAAACCAGGGCGCCGATCATGGCGGCCATGCCCAAGACAAACCGGACAATGGGCGCGGACCCGGCCCGGGGCCGGAATTCCTTAAAAGCCAGGGCGGCCAGCAGGGCCCCCAACACGAAGCCCAGGATTTCGGGCCGGAGATACTGCACCACCGCGGCCCGGTGCAGCCCCATGGCCCCGGCGATGTCCCGTTCAAAACAGGCCACGCAGATGCCCATGTTTCCCGGGTTGCCCCACTTCTGCAAAAGTGCCGCGCATACCCCGATAAAAGCGCCCACGCTGATAATCCCGGCCCGGGAGGCAAAGAATTTCCGTATTCCTGACATTTTCCCGTTTCCTCCTTTGACCTTATCTTCCAGGTTGTTCTTTCGGCGTTGAAATCTGCTGGTTAGCGATTGGGATCGCCAGCGGCCCGCTCCAGGTCGGCCAGCAAGGCTGGCAGGGCCAGGCCGTATTTCCGGGACGTCTCCTCCACCGAGTCGAAGAGGGCCTGGCAGCAGAGGCAGACCCCAGCCGCGGTATCATATTTGCGAAAGACTTCCTCCGTCTGCCGGTGCCGGCAAATAATCTCCAGGACGGTCATTCCCGGGGTTATCCGGTCCACTTGCACCTCTCCCTCCCGGCGTTTTAGGGCTCACCCGGCAGCAGGGTCATCCTCAGGTTAAGGGGATGACCTTATCCGCCAACTGTAAGTGGGTGACGATATCCAGCATATTCGTGGTCTCTCCCACCTGCTTCTGCTCCAGGAGCCGAAAGTGGTGGAGGCAGGTGCCGCACACCAGGACCATGACCCCGCTGTTCTCCAATTCCTGAAGGTTCGCCAGCACCTCCGAGCCGGCCACCGCCAGTTTCACTCCGGCGTTGACCAATACCAGGCACCAGAGCTCCGGCCCCATTTCCTTCAGGGTGCCGATGAAATTGATCAGGAGTTTTTGCCCCAGAACATCATCCCCGGTGCCCAGGCGGTCGGTGCCGATGAGCACCAGGACCTTTTGGCGGGCCTCAGGCGCGCAGACGGTCCCGGGGCGAGCCGCAGCCGCCCCTTCTCCCAGCCGCCCGATCACCGCCAGGGTCCCGGCCTGTTCTTCCACCCGCACCTCATAGCCGGAACGCTTGAGGAAACGGCTGACGTTTTCCCGGGCCGCAGCATTGTCCACCAGGACCCTGATCTGTTCCACGCCTCCTTGGTCGATGAGCTCTTTGGTTTTGACGACCGGGTGGGGACAGGCCAACCCCCGGCAATCAAGCTGTTTTTCGGCCATGGCGGGTATTCTCCTTGGAGTCTAATTTAAACATAAGAAGGCCGGATGCCTCCGGACGACCGTGGTGCCGCGGAGATCGCGGCGGCGCGGTCTCGCAGCCAACTTACCCCCGGTGGGCGCAATGCGTCCGGCCTTTCCGGCTGCGGACGCAGTTCCGCGGCCAACGGGGACCAGATGTGCAGGTTTTAAAAGCTAGGCTGGAATACAGGCAGGTTGGAGGATCTTACCTGAGGAAGGAAGGATGGAGGTTGAACAGGAACTTACGGCATGTAGTCCCTATCCCAGGCGATCCTCCCCGGCCTCATCCAGCGCCTTAAGGATGGGGGCCTTACCAAGGCCGCCCGAACACCTGGGGTTCAGGATTTCCTGCGATTAATCAGCATTTGCCGAAGCACCTGGCGCCATCTCCTTTAAGAAAATTTTCCCAATTATAAACTATGGGGGGCAGGAATCAATGGTTTTCTCGTTTCCCCAGACCTGGAGCATTTAATCAAGTTCAGGCAAACATGCAACTAACATAGAAGAATTTCTGGTATAAAACCCTGCTGCGCCTTTTTGCCCAGCGCCTAAGAGTGGCGAAAAGAGTTGATTCTGAGTTTTGGCTACCCCCAAAATTCAGAAAAAAAAACTTTTTCATCGATACGTATGGTAATTTCTGCCCGGGGCAGAAATGGGGTTTAATGCCAAGTCGCAATCTAACAGCAATCTTTCTGTCGGGGCGGTACCAGGTGTCCGCCCCGGAGAGGGCGCACCCGCGGGTGCGCCCCTACAATTCTGTTTTTTTAATGGCGAACTAAGAGGAAAGGAGAGGAAACATGGCACCAAAAAGAATCCTATTACTGGGCGCGGGGGCCATGGGCAACCTGGCCGCCCAAACCGCGGCCTCTTTTCCGGAAGTGGGAAGTTTGCTCATCGCCGACTTTAATCCGACTGCGGCCCAGACGGTGGCCACGGCCTGCGGCGCCAAGGCTAAAGCCGCGCAGATAGATGTGACCAACCGCGCCGGATTGACCGCGTTGATGCGCCAGGCGGATCTGGTGATGAACTGTGTGGGGCCGTTTTTCCGTTTTGGCGTGCCGGTGCTGACAGCGGCCATGGACGCCGGGATAGATTATCTCGATATCTGCGACGATCCGGAGCCCACCAAGGCCATGCATGATCTCCATGACCGGGCGCAAGCCGCGCAAATTACCGCCATCGTCGGCTTAGGGGCCAGTCCCGGGATTACCAGCATGTTGGCCGCCAGGGCCAGGGACGAGCTGGAGGCTACCGAGGAATTGATTGCCGCCTGGAATATTGAAGAGGATGCCGGCGGGGATGATAAGGTGGGGTTTTCGGCCGCGATCGTGCACTGGATGCAGCAGTGTTCCGGAACCATCCTGGAATGTGAGAACGGCAGCCTGGTGGACAAAAAACCTCTGACCGAGGTGGCTCTTCAATATCCCGGCCGGGGCACCAGGACCGTCTATACGGTGGGCCATCCGGAGCCGGTGTCTTTTCATTATTCCTTCCCCGATCTGAAGCGCTCCTTCTGCGTCATGGTCATGCCCAGCTTGTGGATCAAGGAATTCAGAAAGTTGGCGGATGAGATTGACCGGAGGGCCATGACCCTGGAAGAAGCCGGGAAACAACTGGTGGAGGATGCCGGGGCCAGTTCTTTTCTCGATAACATTATCGCCAAGGTTGCCGGCTTGTTTGACCATCCCCGGTTGCCCATATTTTTCGCCCTGGCCCAAGGCCGGAAAAATGGCAGACCGGCCCGGGTGGCCGCGGCCATCCGCGCCATACCCCCGGGAATGGCGAAAGCCACCGGCATTCCCCTGGCCCTGGGGACACAACTCTTTCTCCAGGGGAGAGTCGGGGTCAAGGGAGTGATCGCCCCGGAAATAGCTTTTCAGCCCGGGGAATTCTTTGAACTGCTGGCGCCGTATTGCACCTTCCCCGAGCCCCGGGCCGCCTCGGAACTGGTGGAAGTGGTGGTAGATTATGACTTTTAGGCTGGCTATTGGCTCTACCCAAGCCTCCAGGGTGGTGAGATTTTGAGACAAAAAGATGGGATTATGTAAAATTCCTTTGGCTGGAACTGCGTCTAATTATATGCTGAAAGAGGTCCGGCCCCGGCGCGGTCTACTATCTGCCCGCCAATCAGCGGCCGCTCCCTGGACGTCAATCTATGCAGTGGAAAAGATTCCGGCCCGTCCCCCGGGCCTGTTTAGCCTTCTCGCTCCTGGTCGTTCTGCTCTTCTGGACAGCTTTGCCCCTCAGGTCCGCCCAGGAAATCCGCCTGGGGGAAATTAACCCGCTCTCCGGCCATCTGGCGAAACACGGCCAGGAAATCCACCAGGGTATTCTCTATGCGGTGGAGGAAGCGAACGCCCGGGGTGGGGTGGCGGGACGCCCCGTGAAGCTTCTCAGCCGGGATGACCAGAGCAAACCGGACGTGGCCGTGAACCAGGCTCAGGACCTAATCTTCCGGGGCAAGGTGGCGGGTTTGGTGGGCGGGTACGTGGATTCCCTGGTGGGGCCCATCAGCCAGCAGGCCGCCAGGCACCGGGTGCCTTACGTGGCTTCGGCCAGTCTGCAGCAGGCTTGTACAAGCAACAAAAACCCCTATTTCTTTCGGGTTTCCCGTCTGGAAGGCATTGTCCAGCCTTTGTGCCAATTTCTCAGCCAGACTCTGAAGACCAGGCGGGTGGCCATGCTGCACGCGGCCTCCCCGGGGGCCACCGAATTCAGCGGCCTGGTCCGGGCCAATCTGCGCTCCCTGGATATCGCCACCGTTCTCCAGGAAAAGTTTCGCCCGGGCTGGCCGGATTTTTCCGTGTTTCTCCTCAAGCTGCCCCCGGCCCGGGCGGACGCGTTGATCAGCGGCGGCTTTTATGCCGACAATCTGATCCTGGTGCGGCAATTAAGGGAGCGGCCTCTGGGCCTGAAGGCCTTTATCGCCCCTTGGGGAGTGGCGTACCAGAGTTTCATCGACGAGGTGGGGCAGGCCGGGGAGGGACTTTTCGGCGCCTGCGCCTGGAGCCCGGGCATCACCCAGCCCGGGACCGAAAAGGCGTCCCAGGCCTTCGTGGCAGGTTTCCGGAAGAAATTCGGCAAAGAGCCCAACACCACCACCATGCACGGTTACACTTCCGCCCGGGCCCTGTTGGCGGCCATCGACATGGTTCTCAAAGAAGGGGCACAGCCCCGGGGGGAGGCCCTCAGCCAGGCCCTGGCCAAACTTGACCTCCAGTTGCCCATGGAGAGGTTGACCTTTGACGCCCATGGCGATCCCCGGCATTATCAGCAGGTAATCGTGCAGATTCAAAAGCAGCGGCTGGTGGTGGTGTATCCCCCCGAACGGGCCACGGGCCGGGTGGATTTCGGTTTAGCGGCGCGCTGAGGCGGGAAATTCGTGGACAGTTCTCCATGGGCCCTATGGCCCACCCGCAAAGCATGAAAAGGGGAACGTAGGGGCGGGCGTCCCCGCCCGCCCGGGTAACCGCACAGGCTGGAAAGCCTGTGCCACCGCCAGGAACTTTTCAAGGCAGAAAGGTCTAATCCAACAAGCTGTTGAAAAAATATCTTTCCTTGGAAATTCATTGCCTGATAAAGCATCGTTATCTAAAGTCCCCCTTTGAAAAAGGGGGATTTAGGGGGATTTCAGGCGCTTATGAAATCCCCCCTAACCCCCCTTTTCCAAAGGGGGGGATATGAATTGCTGATAATCCGGCTTAAAGACTATTTTCCAGCAGCCTCTAATGGATCTCATGCGAACTTCATCTTAAGCCTTCCCGTACCTCGACCTTTCCCGCCAAAGATGTTAGTCTCATTTTCAAGGAACTATTGACCGTGTGGGCAGGCACCCCCATCATCTTTTCCGGTTTTGCCCTGGGTTCTTTTTATGCCCTCATGGCCCTGGGTTTTTCCCCGATCCTCAGCATCGCCCGGGTGTTTAATCTGGCCCATGGGGAGATGATCGTACTCTCCGGCTATCTCGCCTTGGTCTTGTGGCAGTTTTTCCAAGTTCCCTTCTTCTGGATCTTGCCCATCTGCTCCCTGGCGCTGCTGGGTCTGACCATTCCCTTGCACTACCTGCTCCGGCGGCTGCCGGAACCTTATGGTTTGAATTCCTTGATGGTGACTCTGGGTCTGGCTCTGTTGCTGCAATCTCTTTTGCTGGCCTGGTTTTCCGCGGATTACCGCCTGATGCGGCTGGATTGGCCGGCAGTGGCCATCCCCGGGTTGGACTTCAGCTTTCTCTGGTTCCAGGGGCTGCTCATCATCCTGGCGCTGCTGGTCACCGGTGCGGTGCATCTGCTGCTGCAACGCACCTTTTTGGGCAAAGCCCTGCGGGCCACCATCCAGGACCGGGAAGCCGCGCAGGTGGCCGGGATCAATGTGAACCACCTGGGGCTGGTGGCCTTCGGCCTGGGGGGCCTGCTCATCGGTTTGGCAGGCCCGCTCCTGGCCCAAAATATGTACCTCTATCCCGCGGCCGGCACCGAGGCCACCATGATCGCCATCGTGGTCACCATCTTTGCCGGCCTGGGCCGGATTCGGAATATCCTCCTGGGAGGCTGGCTGCTGGGTCTCACCCAGTCAGTGGCGGTTTTTGCACTGGGCAGCAAGTGGCGGGAACTGGTGGGCGCGGCCCTGCTCATCCTGCTCCTCTATTTCCGGCCGGAAGGACTGTCCCTGAAGAAGGAGCGTTGAGCCGGGGCCTCTTAGAAAAAGTTCAAAGGTTCAAAGTTCAAAGTTCAAAGTTAAGAATGCAAATTCCGAAACCTTTTCCAGCCGCAGCCGGGGTCTTGCTCTTAGCCCTCTGGCCCCTCATTTTCCCGGACGCGGTGCAGTTCCAGCAGGTGCTGGGGATTACCTGTCTGTATGCCACCCTGGCCCTGGCCTGGAATATTTACGCCCTCACCGGGGCCATTTCCCTGGGACATGCGGCCTTTTTCGGCCTGGGGGCCTATGCCTCGGCCCTCCTCAACCACTATTGCCACTGGTCCCCGCTGATCACCATGCCTATGGGGGCCCTGGCCGCGGTGGTTTTTGCCGTTTTCTGGAGCCTGTTTTTCCAGCGACTCCGGGGCGTCTACCTGGGCTTGGCCTCCCTGGCGGCCTTGGAAATTCCCAAGACCCTGGTGGACAATTGGGACCGCTTCACTTATGGCTCCATGGGCCTCATGGGCCTGGACCGCTTGCCCACCATGGCCCTGGGGAGCCTCCGGGTGGATTTCGGGATGAATATCAAGGCCCAGTATTACCTGTTATTGGGCATTATGCTGTTGGCGGTGCTCCTTAACCTGGAGGGCATCCGCTCCCGCTGGGGGTGGACCTTGCGGGCCATCCGGGAAAACGAAACCGCCGCGGCCGCGCTGGGCATTGCCGGCAACCGGGAAAGGGCCAAGGCCCTGCTACTCAGCTCATATGTGGCGGGCCTCGCGGGCGCGCTTTACGCCCATATCATGGGCCTGGTGGAGCCGGCCCTGGTCTTTAACCTGCACCTGTCGGTCCTGCCCTTGGTTTTCTGTATTTTTGGCGGTATTACCAGAGTTTGGGGGCCGGTCCTGGGAGCGTTCATCCTCTATCCTTTGGAACAGCTCTGCCTTCTGCCCTTGTTCCCCATGGGCCACTCCGCGGTTTACGGCCTGGTCATTATCCTGACGATTTTCTTTTTTCCCCGGGGAATTGCCGCATGGCTGCCAACGGCCCCCAAGTCTGTCTAGAAGTGCGGCGGATAAAAAAGTTTTATGGGGACCAGACCGTGCTCCGGGACGTCTCCTTTTCTTTGCCGCCAGGGGAGATCCTGGGCCTGATCGGCCCCAACGGCGCGGGCAAAAGCACTCTCTTCAATATCATCAGCGGCTGGCAGCAGCCTGATGCGGGCAGCGTCTTCTTCTTCGGTGAGGAGACCACCTCCCGGACGCCGGCAGAACTGAGCCGGGCCGGTCTGGCCAGGACCTTCCAGGTCCCCCAAATCTTCCCGGAAATGAGCGCCTGGGAAAACGTCCTCATGGGCGCCTGGCTGCGACAGCAGCCGCGGCCTTCGTTCCCCCAGGCCCAAGAGGAAGCCGGCCATTGGCTCTCCCTGGTGGGGCTCTTAGAGCAGCGGCATACCCCGGCCCGGGATTTGCCTTTGCCGCAACAACGCCTGGTGGAGTTGGCCCGGGCCCTGGCCACCCGGCCCCGGCTGCTGCTCCTGGACGAAATTGCCGCGGGCTTCAGCCTGGCCGCGGTCAAGCGTCTGGCCGCGGGGCTGTCTAAATTGAGGGACCAGGGGCTCACCCTCCTCCTCACCGACCACCTTTTCACCCTCCTGGAAGAGGTGGCCGACCGGGTCCTGGCCCTGGACCGGGGGGAGATCATTGTCCAGGGGCCGCCGGCATCTTTGATTAACCACCCGGAAGTGGTGTCCGCTTACCTGGGGACCCGGTGCGGCGCGGCGGACAACGGAGAGGCCGATGCCGGTTGAGGCTGCTTCCTCACCTATCCTCGAGGTGCAGCACCTCTCGGTCTTCCTGCAGGGGAAACGGGTGCTGGAGGATTTGAGCTTTGCCTGCTTCCCCAAGCAGATCGTGGCCATCGTCGGCATCGAGGCCGCGGGCAAAACCACCCTTTTGAAGGCCCTGGGGGGGTTGCAGCGGCCGGTGGCCGGCCGCATCTTCTGGGGGGGTGAATCCGTGGAGGCCTTGCCTGCCTGGGAAATGGTGCGCCGGGGCGTGGTTTATGTGCCGGAGGGCATGCGCGTCTTCCCGGGGATGACCGTCTTGGAAAACCTGGAAGTGGGGGCTTATCTGGTGCGCGGGCAGATGAAAACCAGCCTGGACCGGGTTTGCTGTATCTTTCCGGAACTCAAAGACAGGCTGCGGGCCCGGGCCGGCATCTTGAGCGGCGGCCAGCAGCGCATGGTGACCCTGGCCCGGGGTCTCATGTCCGCGCCCCGGCTCCTCATGCTGGATGAACCCTTCATGGGCTTAAGCCCCAAACTGGTGCAGAGGTTTTGCAGCTCCTTCCGGGACCTGCGGCAAAGCGGCGTCACCCTGCTGATTTCCGGGCAACTCATGCAGCGGGTTTTGCACGTGGCGGAAAAAGCCTACATCCTGGAAAAAGGCCGCATCACCCTCTCTGGCACCGGCCCCCATCTGCTTAAAGACCCGCACTTGCAAGAGATAATACTCCCGTTGTAAAAATTGGGAAGATTACGGAAGACAGCCCGCTCATCTGCTTTCCATCAGACAAAAAAAGACTTGGGCCTCATCACAGAGGAGAGATTTGTTGACTGACTTGATTGCCGGCATTGCCCGGAGGCAATACCGGCAACGTTTTCAGAAATATGGGGTGGAGAAGGGCTCCCATCAAAAACTCTTAAATTGCTCATCCTCCAGGGGGATGACGTGATCGGGAGTTACACCTTTATCCAGAGTATGGCTTAGTAATCTGGTCCGTCCCCGGGGCGAGGTGATGGCCTGGCGCACCCTTGCCATCCCTGCCTGCAACCGTAGAGGGCGACTGGACGTACCCTCCCGGCGGTAGTGGCCGTCAGCCCGGCCGCCCACCAGGGCCGCCAACTCGGCCACCACCCCTTTCATCTGCTCGGATTGGGCATTGAGTTCCTGGGAGGCGCTGGCGCTTTCCTCGGCATTGGCCGCCACCTGCTGAGTGACCCCATTCATTTCCTGCACCGCCCTATTGATCTGATCCACACCTCCGGCCTGTTCGTTGGAGGCCGCGGCGATTTCCGCCACCAGTTCTTTGATTTTGACGGTGCTTTCGGCCATTTGAGTAAAAGCCTCGGCGGTTTTTGCCACCACCCCGGAGCCCTCCTTGACCTTGGCCACTGTGCCCTCGATGAGATTGGCGGTATTCCTGGCTGCGTCCGCGGCCCGCATGGCCAGGTTTCTAACTTCTTCGGCCACCACCGCGAACCCGGCTCCCGCCTCTCCGGCCCGGGCCGCTTCCACTGCGGCGTTCAGGGCCAACAGGTTCGTCTGGAAGGCAATCTCGTCGATGGTCTTGATGATCTTGGAGGTCTCTTCACTGGCGGTGGAGACCTCTTTCATGGACTTGGTCAAATCCCCCATGGAAGAGTTGGCCATCTCCACTATCCGGGCCGTTTCCCCCATCAGCGCGTCGGCTTGGCTGGCGCTCTCGGCGTTGGACCGGGTCATGGAAGACATTTCCTGCAAAGAAGAGGTGGTCTCTTCCAGGGCTGCGGCTTGCTGGGAAGAACCTTGGGCCAGGGACTGGCTGGCCGAGGAGACCTGGGTGGACGCGGCGGCCACCTGCTCGGCGCCTTCGCTCAGACCCGCAATGATCCGGTGAATGGGCTTGGTGATGGAGCGGGTGATGAGTATCCCCAAGGCAAAGGCCAAGGCAACGCCAATCAGCATGGCCACCAGGGACAGTACTTTCAGAAACGCCGAATTGGTGGTGGAATTTTTTACTGCCACGCCCGCGCCATCGTTGTTGATTTGCACGATCTTATCCAACAGCCCGATGGCGTCGCGCTGTTTTTGGGTCACCGGACCGAAGATCAACTCTTGCATCTGATCGACATGGGCTTTCGAGTCATTGGCCACCTTAAGCATGGCGTCAAAGTGCTTAAAGACCTCCTGCATGGCCGGAATCATTTGGCGTTCGTAAGTGGCCTGGGCTTCCCCTTTATTTCCCCCGCCCACGAGCTGCTTGATCTTCCTCACTGCCTCATGGAAACGCTGGTGAGGTTCAGCAATTCCTTGAACCTCCTTGGCCAGGCTTCCATTGTCTGTCTTAAACGCCGGCATCCATTTACCTGCATTACAGGCGGTGTGGTCATCACCACCCTTGAACATGTCGTCCTTGACGTGCAGCAGATGGAGAACCCGTTGCACCAGTATGTAGTGGTCTTTGGTGAATTGTTCCAATTGGCGTCCCAAAGCCACCGGATCGGCAATGCCGAGGCGGTCAATTTGCCGGGATAGCTCAACAGCCTTGTTATTCTCTTGTCTCCAGGCGTTCCAGGCGGGCACGAACCGTTTCCAGAGCTCGGCCACTTCTGCAGTCTGCGGCAGCCCCTCGAATTTCTTCCAGGCTTTTTCGTATTCCTCCCGGGCCTGAGCCAGGTTCTTATACTGTCTTTGGTGTATGTCCGCATGCAACCCGGGAATGGCTAACGTGCGCATGGTGCCCCGAATGTTTTCGGCGTTCTCCTTGATAATGAGCAAGTTGTCGACGCTGGGCAGCCGGACAATGCCGATCTCCTGGATGGCCTTGACACTTTGGGTCGCACCATAATACCCCACGCTCCCCAGAAGCAAGGTAATCAAGGCCACCGCGGCAAACGACACAATTAATTTAGTCCCCAGTTTCATTTTGTTAGACATTGGTCCTTTCTCCTCGCTTAACAGGTGGGTGTTCCGTCAAGGCCAGCATTTTTCTCAATACCGCGCTTACATCTCGAAAATCGCTGCCCATCTGAGTTACATAACGGGGCCGCAAGTTATGGCCTTGGGCAATGGTTTGGGGGGCCGCGTCCGGCAGGATGAGGATGAGGCGCAGACTTTCCAGCATCTGCTCGAGAAACTGGAGTTCCCGCAGTTTCTTCCGGCTGGCGGCCAGTATCACCGCCACTTCCAGGCCATTATCGGGCCTTCGCAGTCTGCGGGCCAACCCCTGGGAAGTGTGCACTATCTCGGTTGCCTGTGGCGACACCACCATGGCCACCGCTTCCTCCAACCGGCAGCCGGCGCTATGGGCCAGCGGGGTGTACAAGAGCAGCTCCCTTTTCGGCATAAGGTTCAAATTCCTGATTTAATGAAGAAGGGACTCTGCCCCATCTGCAATAACCTGCAAATGCCAGATGCATGCCGGAATGGCATGGCCAAGAGGTAAACTTTATAAAAGTAAATTAATTAATTAAAGCAGATAGATAACTGAGAAGGGCCGGTATTCTGAATTCGTTTATGGGAAAGAATTTAAAGAAAATGTCTCAGAAAATTGGACTGAATCTTGAGAAACAAAACCGAGTCTTGTCACACAAGACAATAATACCAAGTCGCAATCAAACGGCAATTTTGAGGAATGGGAACCGGTTTAATCAGAGCAAATCTAGGGCCGATTCACAGCTTCCGGGGTTAGGGGGCTGTTTTACCGCCAGGGACGGGGAAATGTGGTAGTTTTTGAGGAGGGAGTAGAGACGGGCCCGGGACAGGCCGGACACCCGGCAGGCTATCTGGATATTGCCCTTGGCCTGCTGCATCAGTTCTTGGAGATAGTGTTTTTCCACCTGGGCCAAGGCGGTTTTCCGCACCGTGTCCAGGGGTGAAAGCTCCACAGGGGGAGAATTCTTTTCATTAAGGGCGGCGGCAGGGGCGGGTTTCCGGTGGACTGCGGCCCGGGCCAATTTGGCACGCAGGTAGGCCGGCAGGTGTTGGGGAAACAAGATGGGCTCCCGATGGGCTGCCGATAGGGCCGTTTCCAGGACATTCACCAGTTCCCGCACATTGCCGGGCCAGTCATAGGCCGAAAGATATTGGAGAAATTCCGGTGAATACCCTTTAGGGGCCAGGCCGCAGCGTTTGCACAGCTTGGCGGTATGATACCAGGCCAAATCAAACAGATCTCCATTTCTATCTTTCAAAGGCGGCAGGTTGATGACCAGGGAGCGGAGGCGGAAAAAGAGATCATGGCGGAACTTTCCTTGTTCCACCATCTTTTCCAGGTTCCGGTTGGTAGCGGTCACCAGCCGGAAGTCGCTCTCTATCTCCCGTTTCCCGCCAATGGGGCGGAAAGAGCGCTCCTGGAGCACTCGCAAGAAGGCTTTTTGCATGCTCCCCGGCAGTTCTCCCACTTCATCGAGAAAAAGGGTGCCCCCGTGGGCCTGGGCAATCAAGCCGCTGGCGGCCCTATCCGCGCCGGTAAACGCGCCTTTCTCATAGCCGAAAAGCGCGCTTTCCACCAGATTCTCCGGGAGGGCGGCGCAATCCACCACCACAAAATTTTTCGCCCCCCTGGAGCTGTTGAGGTGGATAGCCCGGGCGAAGATCTCCTTGCCGGTGCCGGTGTCGCCGGTGATGAGCACGTTAATATCGCCGGCCGCGGCCTGGGCCAGCAGGTCAATACAGTCCCGCAAGGGGGGACTCGCGCCCACGATGCCCTCCAATTTTAGGGCTACCAGGCGTCCATGGGTCTGTTTCTCCTGCCGGTATTGCAGGGCCCTGGTCAGGGGTAAGGCCATCTGGCTGACGCTGGAGGTTTTCTCAATGTAATCCCAGGCCCCTTGGCTAATGGCCAGTTCCGCGCCATCCGGACTGCCGGAGCCGGTAATGATAATGATCTCCGGCGCCTGTGGCAGGGACCGCAGCAGGGGAATGGCGTCCAAGCCGTTAGCGTCCGGCAGCACCACGTCCAGGAAGACCACGTCGAAATCCCGGAGCGCGGTCTGCCGCAGGCCTGCCGCCAGCGTCTGGGCACAGATAGCCTCATGGCCCTGGCTCTGCACCAGGGCGGCAAGCATCTGGCACATCATCTGCTCGTCATCGATGATTAACACCTGGGCCATAACCGCCTGCTACGATTCTCAATAATTGTTGAGGGAAAAAGCTGACCGCCAGCTTCCCGGGGAAACCAAATTCAGAGATAGACTTTCAGACTGCAAGATCTAGGACCCGCATCCCTTCTCAGTTGTTTAATTTATTCGACTATTGTTTGATTTTTCTTTAATACTTTTTTAATACTCTCGCCTATTTGGCGAAGATCGAAAGGCTTGGTCACCACCTCCCTGACGCCCGCGGCCCTGACTTTTTCGGGAGTGATGATTTCGCTAAACCCGGTGCACAAGATGATGGGGAGGTCCGGACGCACCCGGGAACAGGCTGCGGCCAGCTCCAGCCCAGTCAAGCCGGGCATGGTCTGGTCGCAGATGAGGAGATCGAACTGCCGGGGCTGGGCTTGAAACTCCTGCAGGGCCTCAAGGCTATTGTCAAAAGCCGCGACCTCATATCCCAACTCCGTCAACATCCGCTGCCCTGCCTGGAAGAAGTCCGCATCGTCATCCACGAACAGAAGGCGTCCTGCACCCTTGGACAGAGGCGTGATAATCTCAAGTTCCGCCTGGGCAGGTTCCACCTCCACCAGGGGCAGCAGCACCAGGAAAGCAGCCCCCTGGCCCGGCTGGCTGATGACCCTAATGGTCCCGGCCATGCTTTTAACGATCCCATAGACCACCGCCAACCCCATACCGGTGCCTTTCCATGGCTCCTTAGTGGTAAAAAAGGGTTCGAAGATCCGCTTCCGGATCTCGGGGTCCAGGCCGGGGCCGGTGTCGCTGACCCTCAATTCCAGGTAGGGACCGGGAGCGATCCCCTCATAAAGTGAGGTCTCCTCTGGAGTTAGGTGGACCACCCTCAAGCCGATTGCCAGGATACCTCCCTTTTCTTCCATGGCGTGGGCGGCGTTAGTAACCAGGTTCAAGAGGATCTGCTGGATCTGGGTGGGGTCGGCCACCACCATGGCTTTGCCGGCCTGCAAGTGGGTCTTGATCTCAATGGTAGTGGGCAAAGAGGCCCTGAGAAACTTAAGAGCTTCTTTAATTATCGGGGTCAGGGAGAGAGGCTGCCGGGTGGCTTTCTCCTGGCGGCTGAAGCTCAGAATCTGCTTCACCAGGCTCCGGGCCCGGTCCCCGGCCTTGAGGAGATTTTCCAAATAGCCCCCTGCCTCACTGTCTTCCGGAAGGCCGATATGGGCCAGTTCCGCAAAACCCAGCATGGCTCCGAGGATGTTATTGAAATCATGGGCGATGCCGCCGGCCAGGGTGCCCAGGGCCTCCATCTTCTGGGCCTGCATCAACTGGGCTTCCAGCATTTTTTGGGTCCGCTCCGTCTCCTTGCGGGCGGTGATGTCAAAGGCGTAATGGAGGTAGAGATCCTCTTTAATGGGAACCCAGTGGGCGTCCCAAACCTTATCCAGGGCCTCCACTTCCAGATACTGGGACTGGCCGGTCTCCCAGGCCTGGGGGGCCAGGCAGAAGGGGCAGGGATCCTGCCTTTGGCCCCAAGTGGCATAACAGAAAGCGCCGGGGACCGCGCCCACCTGGAGCGCCGCCTGGTTGGCAGCCACGATCTCCCGGGTGTAGGGCCTGATGAGCATGGCCACACAGGGCAGGCTATCCAAAAGGAGCCGGTTGAGGCGCACCCCTGCCTGCACCGCCTCCTCCGCCCGCTTGCGGTCCGATATGTCCCGGAAAAATACCAGGGCTCCATTTTTCTCCTGGTATCTGAACGGCACTGTGGAAGCCTCCACTTCCATGGGGGTGCCGTCCATCTGGAGCACTTGCAGCTCCCTCGGCGGGATAGCTTTTCTTTCAATATTCACCAGCCGGATTCTCTCTTGGATCAGGTCATGGAGGTCGAGAGGGAATCTCTCCAACACCGGCCGGCCCAGCAGTTGCTCTTCAGTGGAGGCCCCGAATAACCTGAGGGCTTCTTTATTCAAGTAGGCAAAGCGCTTCTCCTTTTGAATGACAATGGCGTCCGGCGCGTTCTCCACCAGGAGGCGGAAGCGTTCCTCGCTCTGACGGAGTTCCTCTTCAGCGCGCTTGCGCTCAGTGATGTCAATACCCATCTCTAGAATCAAGGGGGACCCATCGGTATCGTGCACCAGTTGGTCGCAAATCTGGTATGTGCGTCCATCCGGGCCTAGCCACTCATATTCCTCCGGTTTTTTGGTCTCCAGAACTTTAACGGCCTGGCAGTTCTCGCAAGGTGAGCTTCGTCCGAACATGTAGTCGTAGCAGCGCCTTCCTCCCGGCTCACCGAATCGATCCCGGAAATAGCGGTTGGCAAAGGCCACCTGATAATCCGGAGTCAGCAGCCCCAGATACGCGGGCATGGCTTCCAACAGGGAATAAAAGCGTTGGCGCTCAGCGGCCACTGCTTCCTCCGCCCGTTTGCGAGCGGTGATGTCCACCAGCACCGCGATATTGCCGGTCACCTGGCCCGCGTCATCATACTTGGGCGCGGCGTAGATGCTGTATTCAATGGGAGAGCCGTCTTTGCGCCGGCGCACCACGTCTTTTCCCAGCATCGGCTTTCCGGAGCGGAGCCAGGCGCGAAAGGCCGCGAACTCCTCCCGGCTCTCCTCCGGCACGGACGGCAGGAATTTTCCCAGCACCTCGTCGCGGCTCCAGCCCAGCATCTGCTCGGCCGCAGGATTCCAGATGTCTTCCACCCGTCCTTCGGTGTCCAGATCGAAGATGGCCACCGGCGCCGCGTCCAGGGTGGCGCGCAGGGTTTCGTTAGTCTGGCGCAGCGCCTCCTCCGCCTGCTTGCGCGCGGTGATGTCCCGGTTGCTCACCCGCCGCCCTAAATATTGGCCCTCCAGCCCATATACCGGCTGGCAGGCGTGGCTGACCCATACTTCCCGGCCATCCCGGCGGATCAGGCGAAAGTCCGCATCCAGGTGATGCCGGCAGACGCGAGCCTCTTTTATGTGTCTGTCCCAAAGGTCCCGGTCTTCCGGATGCGCGATCTTTTCCAGCAGGTCGGTGGCTTGGAAAAATTCTTCCCGGCTGTAGCCCGTGAGGCGTTCACAGGACGGCGACATATAAATGAGTTCCTGGTCCGGTCCCAGCCAGTATTCCATGTCATAAGTAAAGTCGGCCACCGTGCGGTAGCGCTCCTCCGACTCCCGCAGGGCCTCCACCATTTCTTTCTTCTCGGTGATATCGCTGATGCAGTTTAAAGTGGCAGGTTCGCCCTCCCAGGTAATATCACTGGTCTTAATTTCAGCCCAGCGCAACGCGCCATTCTTCTGGAAATAACGGCAATAAGCGGCGTTAGGAACTTCCCGTCCTTGGATTCTGTCGGTAATAACCTTCATGACCCATTCCCGGTCGTCAGGATGAACGAATTCCAGAAAAGGCCGGGAGGTGAGTTCTTCCAGGGAATACCCCGAATTGGTGACGGCCGCCGGGTTGGCAAACCTGATGCGGTCCCCCTGGACCACCAGGATGATCTGGTTGGCGTTTTCCACCAGGAGGCGGAATTTTTCTTCGCTGGCCCTGAGGGCTGCTTGGGCGTGCTGTTCCCGTTCTTCCAAATCCAAATTAAAGAGGGCCAGGGAGAGATCAGCCGCCACCTCCTTAAACAGGGACAACTCTTCCTCATCCCGGGCCAGGGTGACCGGCAGAAGAACGCCCAACGCTCCATAGATATGCCGCTGATGGACCAAAGGAGCCACCAGCACGCCTCGATCCTGGTAGTTTTCCCACAAAAAACAGCCGGCTTGGGGGGACAGGTCTTCAATCACCAGCAGGTCTTTTTCCTTTAAGGCCCGGCGGCCGCACTGGGGCATCTCTCCCTTTTGCAGCAGTTGGCGTAAGCGGGCGGTATCCCTTTCTTCCCCGTCAACGGCAAACGCGGTGATTTTGCCCTTCTTCTCCACCAGGGCTATCCAGGCGGTAAAGTAGTCCCTGCCTGCGGTCAGCAGTTGGCAGGCCCTCTGGATCAAGCGACCCCGGTCTTTTTCCTGGACGATGAGCTGATTGACGTTGCGGATGGCCCGCAATATCCCGGCCACATGTTGCAGGCGCTTTTCAGCCCGGCTTTTGTATAACGCGATTTCCACCGCGGAGTGCAACTCCCGCACTTCAAAAGGCTTCAAAATATAGCCATAGGGCTCCGCCGCCTTGGCCCGCTCCAGGGTGTGGGAGTCGGCAGAGGCAGTGAGAAAGACCACCGGCAGGTTGAACCGCTGGCGCAGGTGTTCGGCCGTGTCGATGCCGTCCATCTCCCCTTGCAGCAGAATATCCATCACCACCAGATCCGGCCGGCTCTCGGCCGCCAGGCGAAGGGCTTCTGCCCCGGAGGGGGCCAACCCGGCCACTTCATAACCCAGATCTTGAAGATTTTCTGATATTCCCTGGGCCACCAGCCACTCGTCTTCCACCACCAGAATTTTGGCGCTGGACATGACCATGTCTCCTAATTAAAGGCTATCCTGCAAGAGGTCCTGCCGGTGAGGCTGCCGCTAAACTTATAGTGGTGAAAAAAAATTGATGGCCGGGTGCTGGGGATATGGCGGTGAGCAAAAAACTCGCTAATCATCTTCCCTCCATCTGCGCCAGGGAAGGATCACTCGGCCCCCTTGACAGAGGTATGGGGAATTGCTCAGCTAGGGGAGACAATGGCTTTTTGCATGAAAAATTTATGTCCAAAATTATGTTTAAATATTTACAGGTTAATGTCAACCATTTAATATCTATCTGCTGGTAATTATATCTAATTTATTAGTTATTCCTATAAATAACTGAACCGATCATTATAACTAAACATGCAAAACCGTAACCCGCACTCCGGGTTTTTGACCCCTAATCATCCTCCTCATTATCGTCATCATCGTAGGTTTTGGTACTGCCTTTCCTGGCCTGCTTTTTCCCCGGGGCCTTGGGAGCGGCGCCGGGTTCCCGGTAGGCGTTGCAGCGTTTAACGAGCTTCAGGTAGTTCAGGGGGTCAAAGTTCACCTGGACATACTGCTGATAGACCTTGCCCCGGCCCAGGTAGCTGTGGACCAGGCGCTTCTGGAAATCCAGCCAGCCCAGCTCCGTGCGGGAGGCGATCTGGTGGCTCATGAAGTTGGGGGTCTTGCCGTCCGGGAGATACTCGGGAATGGGATCGTTGACAAACTCATGCGCGTGATACAGGCCCAGCAGGTGGCCCAACTCATGGATCAGCAGATTGGCCAGCCAGTCCCGGTTTAATGGTTCATCCCCGGGCTTGGCGCTGAACTCCATCTCCTGAAACCTTTTGAAAGAGACGTGGACCACCGACAGGGGCAGGTGGGCAAAGGCGCATTTATCCCGGCAGACCTGCAGGAAACGGAGCCGGAAGGGGGGTTGCACGTCAAAGGCCTTAAAACTCCGGGCCAGCCAATCCTTGTGGGTCAGCATCTCCACCCGCAGACGGGCCCCGGGGGCCAGAGGCCCGGGTTGGGAGCCGGCCTCAATCTTTTCCAGGTTAACTCCCAGGCGCCTGTAAAATTCCTGCACCCTGGCCCACACCCCGGGGAGCAGGCGGTGGCAGGCGGCCAGGTCCGGGTCCGGAGAGAGGAAGACTTCCACCACCACCGTTTTCGGGGAAAGATCCACCGGCCCCAAGTCTGCCAAGGAAAAGAGGGACGCTTCTTCCTGGGGTGATAATTCCCGGGCCCCGGCCCCGGCCAGGAGGCTGAAAAATAAAAGAAAGGCCAGGAAAGCCGGCCGCAGCCCGGCTCCGGACAAAAATATCCTTCTTTGCCCCTTGTCTTTTGCAAATTTTTCTGGCAAATTTAATATTTCGAGAGAGGATGGAATCATGTCTTATACCTGTGATCTTTGCGGCAAAGGCCCCGCAGTGGGCAACAACGTCAGCCACGCCAACAACCACACCAAGCGCCGCTGGAAACCCAACCTGCGCCGGGTCCGCACCCTGCAGCAGGGGACCGTGCGTTACCTCCGGGTCTGCACCCGCTGTTTGCGTTCCGGCTTGGTGGTAAAGCCAGCGTAAAGAAGCTGTCAGCTTGCAGCGGTCAGCGTAGGGGCGAATCTGGTATTCGCCCACCATCCAGGGCGAACCCCAGGTTCGCCCCTACTTTTTTACTCGTTCCCAAGTTGCACTTGGGAACGAAAATGTAAGCCAAGCTCAGCTTGGCCTACAAGGGCGTTCCCAAGCACAGCTTGGGAACGAGATAAACTTTCCGTAGCTTTATAAACGGCCAGAGTCAACTGATGGCCTTTCTGCCAAACTTTTTGTTTCCTAAAGTCCTTCATCTTTTATCTTTTGACTGAAAGCTGAAAGCTGATCGCTGACAGCTTTTTTATCCCGTCATCCGCTTTACCGAAATCACTTCTTTCAGCCTTTTCAAGGCCGCGAAGACCCGTTCCAGGTGTTGCTGGTCCGCCACCTGGATGGTGAAGTTGGCGATGCCCTTGTTTTCCGCGGTGGTTTCCACTGAGGCCCGGGTGACGTTGACCTCCGTCATCTTCAAGGCGCTGGTGATGTCCGCCAGCAGCCCGGGTTTGTCCACGGTGACCAACCTGATATTCACCGGAAAGAGCTTCTGGGGCGCGCCGTCCCATTCCGCGGGGATGTGGCGGAAGGATTCGGTGTGGGCCAGATAAGAACAGTCGGCCCGGTGGATGGTCACCCCCTTGCCCCGGGTGATGTAGCCGACGATGTCGTCCCCGGGGATGGGCTGGCAGCAGTTGGCCAGGCGGACCAGCAGGTCGTCCAGGTCCTTGACCCTGATGCCCCCCAGGTCTTTGGCCTTCTTGGGTTCCGGCTCTAAAGGGATGGCCTCTTCTTCCGGGGGCGGGGCCGCGGCCCGGGTGAGGCGCCCCGTCACCTGGCCGGGGGTCACCTTGCCGTGGCCGATGGCGGCCAGGAGATCCTCATTGCGCACAAAGGAAAGCTCCTGGGCCACCTTTTTCAGGTCTTCCCCCTCCTTCAGGAGCTTTGGCAAACTGAAGCCGCTCTTCCGCAGTTCCCGTTCCAGGATTTCCTTGCCCAGGGCAATGCTCTGTTCCCGTTCCGCGGCCTTGAGTTCCTGGCGGATCTTGTTCCGGGCCTTGGGGGTGCGGACAAACTGCAGCCAGTCCCGGCTGGGGCGGTGGTGGGGGGAGGTGATGATCTCCACGATATCGCCGTTGACCAGTTCGTGGCGCAGGGGCACCATGCGGCCGTTGACCTTGGCGCCGGTGCAGCGGTGGCCCACTTCCGTGTGGATGGCGTAGGCGAAGTCCACCGGGGTGGCCCCCTGGGGCAGTTCCTTGACATCCCCGGTGGGGGTGAAGACGTACACCTCCTCGGGGTAGAGCTCCAGGCGCACCCCTTCCAGGAGTTCCTGGGGACTCTTCAGGTCCTTTTGCAGATCCACGATCTGTTTGAGCCAGGCAAAACGTTCGCCGTCCTTGTCCTTAAAGCGGCGCCGTTCCTTGTAGCTCCAATGCGCGGCAATGCCGTCTTCGGCGATGCGGTGCATCTCCCGGGTGCGGATCTGCACCTCCAGGCGCTCTCCGTAACGGCCGATGACCGTGGTGTGGATGGACTGGTACATGTTGGCCTTGGGCATGCCGATATAGTCCTTGAGGCGGCCGG
Source organism: Thermodesulfobacteriota bacterium (assembly GCA_040757175.1). GTDB lineage: Bacteria > Desulfobacterota > Desulfobaccia > Desulfobaccales > 0-14-0-80-60-11 > SURF-52. The sequence goes on along the minus strand of JBFLXM010000028.1, from coordinate 85,226 downwards.
GCACCGGTTTGAACAGGGCGTGGATCACCCCTAACACCTCATAACACTCGGACACGGAGTTCACAATGATGCGGAAGGCCAAAAGGTCGTATAGTTCGTCCAGGGTGATCTGCTGGGCCTGGAGCTTGCGGTAGATGCTGTAGAAGTGTTTCAGGCGGCCGCTGACCTCGCCCTCCAGATGCTGCTCCTGCAGTTTCTCCCGGAGAAGCTGGCAGACCTCCCCGATGTATTTTTCCCGCTCCCCTTTTTTCCGGGCCAGGCCCTCCTGGATCTGCTGGTAGGCCTCCGGCTCCAGGTAAAAGAAGGACAGGTCCTCCAGTTCGGCCTTGATGCGGAACATCCCCAGCCGTCCCGCCAGGGGCGCGTAGATATCCAGGGTCTCACGGGCGATGCGCTTTTGCCGGGCCGGGGACATATACCCCAGGGTGCGCATGTTGTGCACCCGGTCCGCCAGCTTCACCAGCAGCACCCGGATGTCGTGGGACATGGAGAGGATCATCTTGCGGATATATTCCGCCTGCTGGGTGATGCGGTCCCCGAAGACCAGTTGGCCGATTTTGGTGATGCCGTTGACAATATCGGCCACTTCCTCCCCGAAGTATTCGTCCAGGTCGTCCAGGGTGGTGTCCGTGTCCTCCACGGTATCGTGGAGCAGGCCGCAGGCCACGGTGACGGGGCCCAGGCCCATTTGGGCCAGGAGATAAGCCACTTCCAGGGGATGGGAGAGATAGGGGCCGCCGCTGAGGCGGGTCTGCCCCTCATGGACCCGGGCTGAATAGACGTAGGCCTTTTCGATGAGAGCGGTATCCTCATCCGGGTGATGCTTCAGCACCTCTTCGACGATGTCGTTGAGGCGGATGATCCTGGCGGTCATGCAGCTCCTGGGAGTAGTTCCAAGCGGTAGCACAGGCTTTCCTGCCTGTGCGGATTAGCCGGGCGGGCGAGACGCCCGCCCCTACGATTTTTTATATTCTGAGACCTCTGCGAAAGTCTCATTTGCTGCTTTTTGATCAATATGTGGAGCAGGCGCCCTCGCCTGCCATTAAATAAGGGGTGGACAGCCGGGGGCGGCTGTTCCACATGAGACTTTCGCAGAGTTCTCAATTTACTAGCGAACCGTAAACGCCCCAAGCTCTTTAATGCGCTTCTCCAAGTACTTCACCAGTTCGTCCAAGGGGATAAATTTAGTCTCCTTGGAGGTCCTCTCCTTGACCTCTGCCATGCCTTTTTCCAGGGTCTTGGGGCCGATGACCACCCTTAAGGGCAGGCCCAAGAGGTCGCAATCCTTGAACTTCACCCCCGGGCGTTCGTCCCGGTCGTCGAAGAGGACCTCGATACCCGCTGCCTCCATGGCCGCGTGGAGATCAAGGGCTTTTTCCTTGGTAGCCGCGTCATTCAGGGAGATGGGAATGAGGCCCACCTGGAAAGGTGCCAGGGCCAGAGGAAAGATCATGCCCTGGGCGTCATGGCCCTGTTCGATGGCCGCGGCCACGATGCGGCTGACGCCGATGCCGTAGCAGCCCATAAAGATATGTTGTTCCTGGCCGGCTTCATCCAGGAAAAGGGCCTTCAGGGCCTGGGAATACTTGGTCCCCAGTTTGAAGATGTGGCCCACTTCGATACCCCGGAGGATTTTTATACTGCTCCCGCAGCGGGGGCAGGGGTCCTGGGCGGTGACGGTGCGCAAATCCGCCACTTTGGTGATGCTGATATCCCGCTGGGGATTGACCCGCACCAGGTGGTGGCCGGTTTTATTGGCCCCGGTGACCGCGGCGGCCAGGGCCGCGGCCGCCTGGTCCGCATAGATGGGGAGGTTGAGCCCCACCGGCCCGGCGAAACCCACTTCCGCCTGGGTAAGCTCCCGGACCCGGCCCGCGCCGGCCAGGGTCAGGTCGCTGACCCCCAGGAGGTTTTTCACCTTCACTTCGTTGACTTCGTGGTCCCCCCGGATGAGGACGGCCACCTGGCCTTTCTCGGTTTCATAGATCAAGGTTTTAACGATTTCCTGGGGGGTGACCTTCAGAAACGCGGCCACCTCCTCCACCGTGCGCACTCCCGGGGTAGGCACTTCCTCGGGTGCCGCAACCGCGGGCGCGGCCCCGGGATTGCTCGCGGCCGGGACCACTTCCGCCTTCTCCAGGTTGGCGGCATAGTCGCAGGCCAGGCAGGAGGCCAACAGGTCTTCCCCGGTCTCCGCCAGGACCATGAATTCGTGGGAGAAGCTGCCGCCGATGGGGCCGGAGTCCGCCTCCACCACCTTGAACCGCAGGCCGCAGCGTTGAAAGATGCGGTTGTACGCGGCGTACATATCCTGGTAGCAAGCCTCCGCGTCGGCTTCGCCGGCATGGAAGCTGTAGCCGTCCTTCATCAGGAACTCCCGGCCCCGGATCAGCCCGAAGCGGGGGCGCATCTCGTCCCGGAACTTCATCTGAATCTGGTAGAGGTTCAAGGGGAGCTGCCGGTAGGATTGGACCTCCCGGCGCACCAGGTCGGTGATCACTTCTTCGTGGGTGGGGCCGAAACAGCAGTCCCGGCCGTGGCGGTCCTGAAAGCGCAGCAGCTCTTTACCGTAAATCTGCCAGCGGCCCGACTCCTGCCACAACTCCGCGGGCTGCACCGCGGGCAGCAGCACTTCCTGGGCCCCGGCCCGGTTCATCTCCTCCCGGACCACCCGCTCCACCTTGCGGAGCACCCTGAGGCCCAGGGGTAGATAATTATAGATGCCCGAGGCCAGCTTGCGGATCATGCCGGCCCGGAGCAGCAGCTTGTGGGAGACGGCCTCCGCCTCCGCGGGGTCTTCTTTGAGAGTGGGAATCAGCAACCGGGAATAGAACATACTTGCTCCAATCAATAATATTTTACCAGATTTATCTTACGACAGCAGCCTCCCTATCTCAATCACATTTAGAAATGATTTTGGGGGGAGGGGATTTCGAGAAGCCGCGGTATAATTAGGTACCTCGTAGCGCTTTCAACCTGGTAAAATGATACCAGATAATCCGGTACGACACACCGGCAGAGGAGAAACATGTATCCGGCAGAAATAGTGGAGAAGGTGAAGGAAAAGGCCAAGGCCAATTTCAAGACCGGCCTCAACTGCGCGGAGTCTGTCTTGGAGGCGGTCCTGTCGCAAGTGGAAACCGGCTTACCCATGGAAACTATGTGCCTGATGACCGGCTTCGGCGGGGGGATGGGTCATTTCGGGGACACCTGCGGCTCTCTGGTGGGGGCCATCGCCGCGCTGGGCGCGGTCTACGGCCGCCGCCAGATTCCCGCCAGCCCTAAAGAGAGCAGGGAGCAGATGCACGGCACCCCCGGTCTGTATAAGTTGTTCAACCGCCTGCCCTATGAGTTCCAGCAGCGCTTCGGCAGCACCCAATGCCGGGTCTTGACCGGGGCCTGGCAACAAAACTGGCTCTGTAAGGAACACCTCAGCTTCTGCCGCCGCCTAGTGATCAACATGGCCGGGCTGGCCGCGGAGATGGCCGTGCCTCAGGACCTGGAGCGTTGGGGCTCAGAGCCTTTTGGCATCAGGTATCCTTGAAGAGTCACTGCATAAGTTCTATAAGGTGTCCAGGCAGAGCCTGGACTAAAATTTTTCGTTCCCAAGTACAACTTGGGAACGAGTACATACCCTCCTGTCTGACTTAAAGCGACATCGGAAACCGGTTTGTAAATGACCATTAGTATTTTTCTTGACAAGCCTAATTAATAGTAATAATAATATACCAACTGGTCGGTATATTTTATTCCAGGGGTTGGCGGATGGCTACCAAGGGTGACTTAACCCGTCAAAATATCATCAACAAGGCCATGCAGCTCTTCTCCGTGCAGGGCTATTTCCATACCTCCATTGCCGATGTGGTGAAGGCCACCGGGCTCACCAAAGGCGGGCTTTACGGCCACTTCCGCAACAAGGAGGAGATCTGGTACGCGGTCTACGAGGAATGCGTCAGGATCTGGAAGAGGGTGGTATTTAACGGCATCAGGGGGATCGCCGACCCCCTGGAGCGGATTGACCGGGTGATCACCAACAACCTGAAAGATTACCTGGGTGGGGGCGTTTTTCAGGGCGGCTGTTTTCTCTGCAATTCCCTGGTGGAACTCTCCGGCCAGGATGCAGCCATGAACAGCCACGTGCTTAAGGGCTTCCAGAGTTTCTCCGCCTTGTTGCGCCAGTGGCTGGCCGAGGCGGAGGAGCAAGGGCTGTTAAAGGAAGGGCTGAATCTCGAGGGCGCGGCCAGATTCATCATGATCTCCCTGAACGGGGCCGCGCCCCTGTATGCCGCCAGCAAAGACCCGGCGGTGTGGCAGCAAACCCTGGCGCAACTGCGTTTTTATCTCCAGAGCTTGAGGAAACCAGGCCCGGCCTGAGCATTGATAGAATAAGTCAAGGAGGGTGCTTTATGAGCGATAACAATGTCCTGGTGGAAAAAAAGGAAGGCATCGGCATCATTACCCTGAACCGCCCCCAAGCCATGAACACCTTTAACGTCCCCTTGGCCCGGGAGCTGAATGACGCGCTCCGGGACCTGGAGAAGGACCCCGAGGTGCGGGTGGTGGTGATCGACGCCAACGGCAAGCATTTCTCCACCGGTATTTCACTGGACGAATTCAAGAATAAAACCAACAAGGAATACCGGGAGTTCATCCACCTGATGGATGAGCATAATCACACCATCGCCCGGATGAAAAAGCCGGTTATTGCTTCGGTAAAGGGCTATGCCCTGGCTAACGGCGCGGGCCTCTCCTTTGCCTGCGATCTGACCATAGCCGCGGAAGACGCCAAGTTCGGGACTACGGCCATCAACGTGGGCCTCATCTGCCTGGGGCCGGCCGCGCCTCTGGTCCGCAACGTGGGCCGGAAAAAGGCCCTGGAAATGGTGCTCCTGGGGGAAATTATCCCGGCCCCGGAAGCGTTAAGGCTGGGGTTGGTGAACAAGGTGGTGCCCCCGGAGCAGTTGGAGGAAGCCACCCTGGAATGGGCCAAAAAACTGGCGGAAAAAAGCCCCTTGGCCATGCAGATCGGCAAAGCCGGCATCTATGGGTCCCAGGACATGCCTTACCACGAGGGCCTGGACATGCTGGGGGACATGTTTGCGGCCCTGTGCAGCACCGAAGATGCGGAAGAGGGCGTAAAGGCCTTTCTGGAAAAGAGAAAACCGGAGTGGCAGGAACGTTAAGGTGATCAAAGATGAGCGTTGAAGAGGTTATGAAGGAACACGGCTACAATCTTTCGGCCAGTTGCGCGGGCAAGGCCTCCTTTACCAAATGGATCAAACACCTGGGCAAGCGCGCCTATATCACCGTCAACGACGCCAGCGGGGAGAGTTTTCCCACCACCCTGGAGGAGCCCGTGCGGGTGGTCATCCATGACCTCAAGTCCGGCAACGAACTGGAGACCCCCCGGGATTTCGGCTCTTTGAGCTCTTACTTGGAGTCAATCCAGGAGTGAAACCTCTGCGAAAATCTTTTGACTTGTCATTCTGAGCGGAGCGACCGAAGAATCTCATTTTGGGTGGCATGGCCTTTCCAGGCTGTGTTAACCCGGTGGGGCGGGCCTCCGTGCCCGCCAGGGGGCGGCCAGAGACGGCCGCCCCACCTGATTATCCATTTTCATAGTTCGTTGCGACCTGTTGGCTCATGAGGGTTTGCGAGAAACAAAAAAATTTCTCGCAAAGACGCAAAGATCGCCAAGGTTTTTATCCTTTCTTTGCGTCCTTCGCTCCTTTGCGAGAAATCATATCCGGCGGCGGCCTACTTTCCATGTAGGGTGGGCATTGCCCACCATTCCTTTAAATGGTGCACAGGCTTTCCAGCCTGTGCGGGTATGGGGCACAGCCTGGAAAGGCTGTGCCGCCGAAGGCCCGGTGAAGAAGCCGGGCCTTCCTTATTGACAGGGAATATTGCCCCCCGCACTTGCCAAAGGGGGCTCCCAAATGATAATTTTGTCTGCTAGCTAATCCTTAAGTTAGGAATAAAAATGGCGTCCACAGATCAACTTGGTCCAAACCCAGAAAACGAGAAACAAAAGCGCATCTTGAGCGGCATGCGGCCCACGGGCAAGTTGCACCTGGGCAATTTCTACGGCGCGCTTTACAACTGGCTGCAACTCCAGGAAGAGTACCAGTGCCATTATTTTGTGGCCGACTGGCATGCCATCACCACGGAATACGAGTCCCCCCAGGCCATTGCCGGCTATATCCCGGAGATGGTCATGGATTGGCTGAGCGTGGGCCTGGACCCGGCCAAAAGCACCATCTTCGTGCAGTCGGCCATTCCGGAACATGCCGAGCTGTACCTGATCTTCGGCATGTTCACCCCGGTGCCCTGGCTGGAGCGGAACCCCACCTACAAGGACCAGATCCAGGAGTTGGCCCACAAAGACCTGGCCACTTACGGCTTTCTGGGCTACCCGGTGCTCCAGGCCGCGGACATTCTGATGTACAAGGCCCATGGGGTGCCGGTGGGGGTGGACCAGGTGCCCCACGTGGAGATGACCCGGGAGATCGCCCGGCGCTTCAATTTTTTGTATCAGCCCATCTTCCCGGAGCCGGAAGCCCTGCTCACGGAGATCCCCAAGCTCACCGGCACGGACGGCCGCAAGATGAGCAAGAGCTACAACAATTGCATCTACTTGAGCGACCCCCCGGAGGTGATCAGCCAGAAGGTGCGGCAGATGGTCACCGATACCCAGCGGCCCTTTAAGAAGGACCCGGGAGAGCCGGACCGCTGCCTGGCCTTTCCCTTCCACCGCCTCAATCTGCCGGGGGAACGCCTGGAGGAGATCACCCAAGCCTGCCGGGCCGCCAGCCTGGGGTGCGTGGAATGCAAGTTGCTCCTGGCCGCGGCCTTGCTGGAGAACCTGGGGCCCATCCAGGAGAAGCGGCGCTACTACGAGGCCCACCCCCAAGAAGTAATAGACATCCTCCAGCAGGGGAACCACAAGGCCCGGGAAGAGGCCCGCCGCACCATGGCGGAAGTGAGGGAAGCGGTGGGGTTTAATCACGAAATTCAGTTGTGGAAATAGATACGGAGTGAGTAAAAGTAATAAGTAATAAGTGATAAGTAATAAGTGATGAGGAGCCATCGACTCTTTTTTTACTTATTACTTGTTACTTATTACTTATTACTAATACGTACCCCCCCACCATGCCTTCAGAACGCTTACAAAAGTATCTCTCCCGGGCCGGGGTGGCTTCCCGGCGGGCCGGGGAGGAGATGATCAAAGCCGGGCGGGTGGCGGTCAACGGCCAGGTGGTCCGGGAGCTGGGGTGCAAGATCGACCCGGAGAAGGACGTGGTCAAGGTGGACGGCCGCCGGGTGCGGCCGGAGGCTTTGGTGACGGTGATGCTCCACAAGCCGTATGGTTATATCTCCACCACCAAAGACCCCCAGGGGCGGCGGGTGGTCACGGATTTATTGGGGGAGGGGAGCCCCAGGCTTTATCCGGTGGGCCGCCTGGACTATGACGCCACCGGCCTACTGCTCCTTACCAACGACGGGGAACTGGCCCAGCGCCTGACCCATCCCCGTTACCAGGTGCCCCGCACCTACCGGGTGACCGTGGCCGGGGAGGTAAGCCGGGAGACTCTGCGGCTGCTGGCCCGGGGCGCGGAGGTGGCAGGCCGGGCGGTGCCCGCAGAGGTAGGGGTGCGTAAACGGGAAACGGAGAAGACCGTGCTGGAAATAACGGTGTGGGAGGGTCGCTATCACCTGATCAAACGGCTGCTTTCGCAGGTGGGGCACCCGGTGCTCAAACTGAAGCGCATTGCTTACGGCCCCTTAAAGTTGGGAAGGTTGCCCCGGGGCGGGCACCGGTTTCTCTCTCCGGCAGAGTTGGCCGCGCTGCAGGCGGGGGCAGGGCGCGCATGAACCCGGAGGAGAGACCCACATTCAATATTCAGCCTGAGCCGGAGAGGGTCTGGGGGTTTGAGCGGCAACCCCTCCCCGAACCCCAGCCTCCGCCTCCCCGGTTGCTGCTGCATCTGGTTCTCTTCCTGGCCACCCTGGCCACCACCATCACCGCGGGCGCGCTGCAACAAGGGGTGAACCCCCTTCTCCATCCTTTTGACCTTTACAAAGGTATTCCCTTCTCCTTTACCCTGCTCCTGATCCTGGGCACCCACGAGATGGGCCACTATCTGGTGTCCCGGCGGCATCATCTGAACGTCACCCTGCCGTACTTCATTCCGGCCCCGCCTTTTCCCTTCATTGTCGGCACCTTCGGGGCCTTCATCAAAATCCGCTCTCCCATCCAGGACAAGAGGGCCTTGCTGGACGTAGGATGCTCCGGCCCCTTGACCGGAGTAATCGTCTCCATCCCCGTGATCCTGGTGGGGTTGAAGTTGTCCACGGTGAAGATCATCCCCATGGGGACCGAGGGCCTGGTTCTGGGCGAACCCCTGTTGTTCCAAATCTTGACCTGGGTGGTCTTCGGCCCTTTGTCTCCGGAACAAAATATTGTTTTGCATCCCATGGCCTTTGCCGGCTGGATCGGGCTGCTGGTCACCGCGCTCAATCTGATGCCGGTGGGACAGTTGGACGGCGGCCACGTCTCCTATGCCCTCTTTCCCGAGCGCCATCGCCTGATCTCCCTGGCCTGCCTCGGTTTGCTGGTGGTGAGCGGCCTGTTTTTCTGGCAGGGATGGCTGGTCTGGGCCGTGCTCCTTTACTTCCTGGGCCTGCGCCATCCCCCCCCGGCCTATGACTGGGTGCCTTTGGACCGGCGCCGCAAGATCCTGGGGATCATCACCATTCTGGTCTTGGTGTTGACCTTCACCCCCGCGCCCTTCAAGTTGGATTAAAGAGGACCGCGTAATGCACCTGTTGGGAGCGGAAACGTATAAATATTGTCCCCAATGCGGCGGGAGGCTGGAGGAACGCCTCCTCAAGCCCGGGGAGCCCCCCCGCCTGGTCTGCACGGCCTGCGGGTTCGTCTTTTATATTGACCCCAAGCTGGCGGTCATTGCCCTGGTCCCCCTGGACCAGGGCCTGGTCCTGACGCGCCGGGCCATCGATCCGGGTTACGGCCTCTGGGTGGTGCCCGGGGGTTTTGTGGATGTGGGCGAGCGTCTGGAAGAGGCGGTGGTCCGGGAAACTCTGGAAGAGACGTGCCTCCAGGTGAAGGCCGCGCGGCTTTTCAATATCTATTCCTATAAGCATAGCCGTACCGTGGTGGCGGCCTATCTCACCGCTTACGTCTCCGGGGAGTTGGCCCCAGGGGATGAAACCCTGGAGGCCAGGATCTTCGTACCCGAAGAGATTCCCTGGGAAGAAATCGCGTTCAGCTCTACCCGGGACGCGCTCCGGGAATATCTGGAACTGTTGAAAACAGGCAGGCTGTTCTGACAGGCTGTTGAAAAATAGATTTGGGCTGGATTAGAAGCAGTTTTAATCACCCCCTTTGAAAAAGGGGGGTAGGGGGGATTTTGTAAGCGCCTGAAATCACCCTAAATCCCCCTTTTTCAAAGGGGGACTTTGAATGGCCTTGGTTTCTATGAAGCTTTAAATATCTATTTGAAGGTGGTTTTTCAATTATAAGATAGCTTCCGGAGTAAGGAAAATGGGAGAGAAAAAACCGGGCTTCCTTGAGCTTCTGAATGAAAAAATGTCCGGGGGGAATCAAGGGCCGGACCCGGAAATACCCAAAAAATTCTGCGTCTATTGCGAGAAGGAAACGGCCACCTGGGCCTTTTGCGACCAGTGCGGCAAGCTCTTTTGGGGCAGGATCGCCTGGGACCTGGCCTGCGGCGGGGTGTGCGTCTGGCTGGCGCTGGTGATGGTCCTGAAGGTGGGCGCGGAGTTTTACGAAAAGGTGATCGCGGTCCTCATCGGTGTTGCCGGTCTGTGGGTCATGACCCGGATCATCCGGCAATTGGGGCAGGCCTACAGGTTTTGGAAAAGCCGGCGCAGCCGGTAAGATAGGGGTCAGGGATCAGGGATCAGGGGCCAGGAAAAGTATGGTTCTCCGGCTCCCAAGCCTAAAACCCTGACCGTTAAAGAGAGTCGTGGATGGATAAGAAAAAGCAACAGCTTTTGCAGCTCTTGAAAGAGAAATCCTTCCGGTATAGTCCGGACCAACTATTCAAACTGGCTTCGGGCCGGGAGAGCCCTTATTACGTGGACGCCCGGCCGGTGACCCACAGCGCTGCGGGTCTGGCCCTGATCGGGGAAATTTTCTATGATCTGGTCAAAGACCTGGAGGTGCAGGCCATCGGCGGCCTGACCCTGGGCGCGGACCCCATCGCCCACGCGGTGGCCCTTACCAGTTATCTTGAGGGGAAACCCATCAACGCCTTTACCGTGCGCAAGGAGGCCAAGGGGCACGGCACCGGCGGGCTGGTGGTGGGGGACGTCAAGCCCGGCGAGCGGGTGGTGATCGTGGAGGACGTCATCACCACCGGGGGCTCCACCCTGAAGGCCGTGGCCGCGGCCCGGGATTTCGGCCTGGAGGTGGTCCAGGTCCTGATCCTGGTGGACCGGGAAGAGGGGGGACGGGAGGCCATAGCCCGGGAGGTTCCCCGGGTGGAGGCGGTCTTCAGGTTGTCGGACCTGAAAGACCATTGAGACATATCTTGAAACTGGCCGCACTTGACAATGGGGGAGGGATAACTAGGTTTTTTAGCATACACTAAGCAGCTTAACAAAATTAGCGGAATCTTTCGGGGCCCGCCCCATGTCGCCCTTCTCCTTTAAGAGCCTAAGGGCTCGCGCAATTTTCCTGGTTCTCCTGGCCGTCTTGCCGCTCCTGGTCTTAACACTCTATTCTTATCTGGAAAAAAGAGACCGGGCCATCCGGGAGTTACAGAGAGACGAGCTGGTTACGGCCAGGAACCTGGCCAGCATCCAGGAGACTTTGATCAACAGCACCCGGCAGTTTCTCTCCACCCTGGCCCGGTTGCCCCAGGTGCAGCGCCGGGACCGGGAGGCCTGTAACCTCTTATTCGCGAGGCTCATGGAGCATTGCCCCTATTTCGCCTCCATCGGCGGGTGCGACCCCCTGGGTTGGGTGTTTGCCAGCTTCCCTGTTACCACCGGCCCCATTAACAACTCAAGCCGCCATTTTTTTCAAGAAACCAAAAGGACCCTGGACTTTGTCATGGGTGAGCCGGTTCTGGGCCGCCTTACCAACAAATACAATATTATGTTGTCGTCTCCAATCCTGGACGACGCCGGCCGGTTCCAGGGCCTGGTCTGGGCCGGGCTGGACCTGGAATGGCTGGGGGGATTGCTGGCCAAGAGCGACCTGCCCCCCGATGCCGCCCTGGTTTTGACCGATGCCACCTGGAAGGTCCTTTTCCGTTATCCCGAACCCTTGAGATACGTCGGCAAAAGGTTGCCGGAGAATCTCATCAAGGCCATGACCAGCACTGATGAGGGGGTGGCGGAGGGGGTGGGGCTGCCCGGGGATGTGCGCCTCTTTGCCTTTGCCCGGCTGTCCCATCCTTGGGAGGAGATGCGGCTGGCCATCGGCCTTCCCCGGGATTGGGCCATTGGCCCGGTAAACCAGGATCTGGGGCGCAACCTGATCTGGTTGGGCCTGGTGGGACTCCTGTCCCTGGCCGCGGCCTGGTATGGCTCCGGGCTCTTCATCCTGCAGCCGGTGAGGAGATTGCGGGACGTTACCGCACATCTGGCTGCGGGAGATCTGACGGTGCGGGCCGGCGTGCAATCCACGGTGGGGGAACTGGGGAGCCTGGCCCAGGCCTTTGATCAGATGGCCGACTCCCTGGAAACGCGGAATGCCGAACTCAAACAGACTGCCGGGGAGCTGCAGAAGCGAGTCATCGAGCTGGACCGGCGCACGGCCCAATTGGAAGCCGCCAACCAGGAACTGGAGTCCTTCAGTTATTCCGTCGCCCACGACTTGCGGGCCCCTTTGCGGGGCATCGCCGGTTTCTCCAAGATTTTGCAGGAAGAATACGCGGACAAACTGGATGAGGAAGGAAAAAGATTTCTCCATATCATTCAAACAGACGTCAAGAAGATGGGGAATTTGATTGACGATCTCCTGGCCCTTTCCCGTCTCTCCCGCCGGGAGTTAAGACCCGGGGTCTTCGAGATGGGGCCCCTGGTGGCGGCCCTCTGCCAAGAGTTGCAGGAAGTGGAGCCGGAACGGAAGATAGAAATTCGGGTCAATCCCCTGCCGCCCGCCCGGGGAGACCGGGAGATGATCCGGGAGGCCCTGGGGAACCTCCTGGACAATGCCTTCAAGTTCACCAGGACCAGGGACCCCGCGGTCATCGAGATCAGCGGCTGGGAGGAAGAAAGGGAAAACGTCTATTGCGTCCGGGACAATGGCGTGGGCTTTGATATGCAGTATGTGGGCAAGTTATTCGAGGCCTTTCAAAGATTGCGCCTGGAAAAAGAATATGAAGGCACCGGCATGGGCCTGGCCATGGTGCGGCGCATCATCCAGCGCCACGGCGGCCGGGTCTGGGCGGAGGGCAAAGTGGGGGCAGGGGCCAAGTTTTGTTTCAGCCTGCCTAAAGAGACCTTAGAGATAGAAACAGACTCATAAAGATGCACCACCAAGACACAAAGACACCAGGATTCGCCAACAAAGGATTTAGGCTTTGGCGTTCCCCGCCAAAGCCTAAAAATTATCTTGGTGTGGCTTTGGTTCTTGATGGTGAATTAATTTATGAACACCTAAACTTCATTGCGCCTTGGTACTGAAAACAAATTAACCCCCGGCTAAAATTCTTTAAAATGATGGTCGCCGTCCATGGGGATGACCTCTTTCGGGGTTCGCAAACGGCCGGGGCCTGAGGTTGAGGCAAACGTCCTTATCGATGGGGAGATAATCTTCCCGGGTTTGACTATGGTATTACTGAACCTAAAGGCCGGTCCCTGCAGTTGGTCCTCCAATGTTCTTCCTCTCCGGTTGTGGCCCTGGCCGTTGGTGCGGCCCTCCATCAAGACCGCCAAATCATCCACAATGTTCTTCATCTTCTCCGATTGGGCCGAGAGTTCTCTGGAGGCGCTGGCCGACTCCTCGGCATTAGCGGCGTTGACCTGGACCACCTTATCCATGTCGATCATGGTCCTGTTGATCTGCTCCACTCCTTGGGCCTGTTCCCGGGAAGCGGCGGCAATCTCCGCGATCAAGTCCTTTACCTTGGTGGTACTGCCGGCAACTTCCGTGAAGTCTTCGGCAGTGCGGTAAACCAATTCGGAACCCTCCTGCACCTTGGCTACCGTATTTTCTATCAGGCCCGCAGTTTTTTGGGCGGCGTCGGCAGCCCGCATGGCCAGGCTGCGCACTTCATCCGCCACCACCGCGAACCCGGCCCCGGCATCTCCGGCCCGGGCCGCTTCCACTGCGGCATTAAGGGCCAGCAGGTTGGTTTGAAAAGCGATTTCGTCAACGGTCTTAATGATCTTGGCAGTCTCATGGCTGGCCAAGGAAATTTCCTTCATGGAATTGGTCAGATCGCTCATGGAGGCATTGGCTCGCTCCACCACCCGGCCGCTTTCGGTTACCAGGACATTGGCCTGATTGGCGTTGTCGGCGTTCTGCTGGGTCATGGATCCCATCTCCTCCAGGGAGGCGGTGGTCTCTTCCAGTGAGGAAGCCTGTTGGGCCGCGCCTTCAGCCAGAGATTGGCTGGCTCCGGAGACCTGGAGCGCCCCCGCACTGACTTGGGTGGAACTCTCGGTAACGCTGCTTATCAATCGTTTGAGTTGTTTCACAATGACCTGCTCCGTCAAATACCAGCCGAAGAGGGAGGCAATAACCATAATTCCCACTCCCAAAATCAACAGCAGGAAGATTCTTTGGGAAACAAGTCGGCTGATGGCGGATTCATTCTGCGCCAGTTCCCTCTCGGTCATTTTCACTACCGGTTCCATGGCCAACTGATGTTTTTCGTATCTGGGCCGCAACTCGGATTGGATGAGTTGCCGCGCCTTATTTTTGTCACCTTTCTCAATAGCAGGAATAAATTGCCCGTCCCGGATGCCGAAGAACTCCTTAGCCGGCACCGCGGATTTTACTGTCAATTCTTCTTTTAATTTACCCGGAGGAAGAGTCCTGACCCAATAGGCATGACGGTCTTCAAATTCTTGCCGTTGACTCCTGGCATGATGAATAAGGTCCTTTAATTTTGCAGGGTCATTCTCATCCATCATTTCATAAACAAATAAAAACGATTCCATGATGTATTGCGGTGGCGGTAAAATATCAGCCAATAAGTCTTTATTTTGTGAAATTACTTTATAATGTGGACCGTTTACTTGGGTTGTTTTTATAGTATGCCAGGTTATCATACCAAATATGCTTAAACCGGCAATAAAAACAACGATAAGAGTGTAAAGTTTTAACCGAATGCTCATGTGATAATTCTCCTTTTACGCAACCAGGGAGATTTAGTGATTTTCCATATGAACATTCGGGAATAAAAGAAGAAACTTGAAGAATAATTGGTTAAAAAGTTGTTAATAATTGGTTAACTCGAGATTATAATTCATCTACTGTAATCTTTTCGCACCGGTTAACCACAATTAACCTAATCTTAATCATAATTAACCTACACTTAAGCCGAAAACCGCTGCGAATACCAGCCGTAGAGGAAATAGATCAGCAGCCCCGCGGCCAGCCAGGCCCCCAACCGCCACCAGGAGCTGGCGGGCATGGAGAGCATCAGGCCCAGGGAGACCAGGGCCCCCAGCCCGGAGACCAGTTTGCCACCGGGGCAGCGGAAGGGCCGGAGCAGGGTAGGGTGGGTGAAGCGGAGCACCAGCACCCCGGAGCAGACCAGAAAGAAGGCAAACAGGGTGCCGATGTTGCAAAGATAGGCCAGTTTGTCGATGGGGGTGAGGGAGGCCACCAGGGCCACCGCCGCGCCGCAGATGAGCGTCATGCGGTGGGGCGTGCGGTAGCGGGGATGGAGCCCGGCCACCCAGCGGGGCAGGAGCCCGTCCCGGGCCATGGCGAAGAGCACCCGGGGCTGGGCCAGCAGCAGCATGTAGAGCACGGAGGTGATGCCGATCATGGCCCCCACCCCCACCACCTCCGCGGCCCAAAACATCCCCACCTGGCGGAAGAGGGTGGAAAAAGGAGAATCCGGGTCCACCTGGCTGTAAGGCACCATGCCCACCAGCACCAGGGCCACGGCCAGATAAATGAAGCTGCACAGGGCCAGGGAACCGATGATGCCGAAGGGCACGTCCCGGCCCGGGTGGCGGGACTCCTCCGCGGTGATGGCCACCACGTCGAAGCCCAGAAACGCAAAAAAGACCAGGGACGCGGCCTGGATGATGCTCCAGCCTCCATGGGGCGCCAGAGGCAGCCAGTTTTGGGGTTTGACCAACCCCGCTCCCAGGACCAGGATGAAGGCAATCACCAACAGCTTGACCGCGACGATGCCCATGGCGATGAGGGCGTTGAGACGGGTGCGGAAGACCAGGAGCACCGCGAAGCCCATGACCACCAAGGCCGCGGGCAGGTTGACGACCCGGCCGGGGAGGCTCAAAGGGGGGCCGCTGGCCCAGACGGGGATGGACAGGCCAAAGCCCCGGAGCAGGTCCTGGAAGTAGAAAGACCAGCCCGCGGCCACGGCCGACGCGGCCATGCCATACTCCAGGATCAGGTCCCAGCCGATGATCCAGGCCAGCAGTTCCCCAAAGATGGCATACGCATAAGTATAGGCGCTGCCCGCCTGGGGCAGCATGGAAGCCAGCTCCGCGTAGCACAGGGCCGCCAGGGTGCAGGCCGCGCCGGCCACCAGGAAGGAGAGGATGATGCCGGGGCCGGCAATTTTTACTCCCACCCCGGAGATGACAAAGATGCCGGCGCCGATGATCTGGGCCACGCCGATGACCAGCAGGTCCAGACGGCTCAGGGTGCGGCTCAGGGCCGCGCCTTTGGGGGGATCCTCCCCCGGGGCTACGGGTTTCTTGGCAAAGAGCCGGCCGCGGAAGGTGCGCCAGGGGGTGGAGGTTTTTGTAGGGCTCAGAATTCTATAACCTCAGCGATAATTCTGAGATTGCCCCCTCCCCGGCTGGGAGGACTCAACACCCCGGTGATGGTGAGGGGTTGATCCAGAGAGGTGGAAGTGAGGCGGTTCACGGTTTTTACATCCGGGAGGTCGCCGAAATAAACCTCCACCACCCCTTCCGGGGCCTTCAAGAGCAGGGTTTTGCGGTGCACCACCACCGGCCCCGGCAGATCCCTGACCGTTACCCGGGTGCCGATCAGGCGGTCTTTTTCCCGGATGAGTTGGCCCACCGTGAACGGTTCCGGGCCTGGCGGCGGCGCGGCCCCGGGCGGGGGAGCCGGAGGGTTCTTAAGTAAGGCCAGGATTTCCTGCTGGCCGGCCTCCAGCTTGGCCACCTGCTCCTTTAAGGCGGTGATTTCTTTCTTCAAAGCCGCGGTCTCGGTTTTCAGGCCCTTAATTTCCTGGCGCATCTCTTCTTGGGCCTTTTGATCAGGAAGGCACCCGGCCGGCGCCAGCAGCGCCAGGGCCAGAAGCAGAAGGGGGAATTTCTTGATCCTCTGTTTTGCGGTGCATTGCATAAATTTTTCCCCGTGGCTAACTGCAAAAATTGCAATCAGCTAACAATTTCATTCTTAGTTAAATTACCGGACCTGTCAATCGGGAATTTACCTTAAGGGCAAGCGCGGTTACAATGTACGGGCAAGAATCTCATGGGGAGGAAACGCGTTATGGCCCGTATCCTGGTCACCGGCGGCGCCGGGTTCATCGGCTCTCACCTGGTGGAGTTCCTGTTGCAGCAAGGGCACGACCTTCTCTGCCTGGACAACTATTTCACCGGTTCCAAGGAGAACCTGATGCACCTCTGGGATCACCCCCGCCTGGAACTGATCCGCCATGACGTGGTGAACCCCATCATGCTGGAGGTGGACCAGATCTACCACCTGGCCTGCCCGGCCTCGCCGGTGCACTACCAATATAATCCGGTGAAGACCATCAAGACCAATGTCCTGGGCACCCTGCACATGCTGGGCCTGGCGAAAAGGGTCCGGGCCCGCATCCTGCTGGCCTCCACTTCCGAGATCTACGGCGACCCTTTGGAGCATCCCCAAAAGGAGAGATACTGGGGCAACGTCAACTGCCTGGGGCCCCGGAGCTGCTACGATGAAGGCAAACGGGTGGCCGAAACCCTGATGATGGACTACCACCGCCAGAACCGGGTGGATATCCGCATCGCCCGTATTTTCAACACTTATGGGCCCCGCATGGCCCTGAACGACGGCCGGGTGGTGAGCAACTTCATCGTCCAGGCCCTGGCCGGGAAAGAGATTACCATCTATGGAGAAGGCCGGCAGACCCGCTCCTTCTGTTATGTCTCCGATCTGGTGGCAGGCCTGGTGCGGCTGATGAATCGGGAAAAGCAAACCGAGCCGGTCAACCTGGGAAACCCCGAGGAGTTCACCATCATGGAGTTGGCCCGCAAGGTCCTGGCCCTCACCGGCAGTTCCGCGTCCCTGGTCTTCAAGCCGCTGCCGCCGGATGACCCGGTCAGGCGGCGGCCGGACATCTCCCGGGCCAAGGCCCGCCTGGGCTGGGAGCCCACCGTGCCCCTGGAGGAGGGGCTCAAGGCCACCATTCCCTATTTTGCGGAAAAACTGAAAGGATAGTTTCCTGTTTTCTGTTTCCGGTTTTCTGTAAAAGATGAAAGATGGTTATATGAGAGGCATTGTTTAATTATCGATGAAATCTTTTTTCTCACAGAAAACAGAAAACAGAAAACAGAAAACCGTCTTCTTCCTCCTGCTGGCGGCCCTGCTGGCCTGGGGCTGCGCCCCCAAACCGGAAGGTCCTCCCCAACAAGACCGGGTCGTCCAGGTGATCGACGGCGACACCCTGGTCCTGGCCGGGGGCAAGAGGGTGCGTCTCCTGGGCCTCGACGCGCCGGAAATGGAAAGGGACGGCCGGCCTGCCGAATTCCTGGCCCATAAATCCAAGGCCTTTTTAGCCGACCTCGCCCAGGGAAAAATGGTGCGCCTGGAATACGACCATCTCCGCTACGACCACTACGGCCGGCTCCTGGCCTATCTATTTCTCCCTGACAACCAGATGATCAACAGGGAACTGCTGCGCCGGGGTCTGGCCCGGGTCTATTTCCATGCCCCCAACGTCCGCTACCGGGACCTCTTGCTGGCCGCGCAATCCGCGGCCCTGGACGCCCGGCGGGGAATATGGCAGAAAGCCCTGCACCAGGACGAGCCCTACTATCTGGCCAACCGCCATACCCTGC
This sequence comes from Thermodesulfobacteriota bacterium, assembly GCA_040757175.1. Lineage (GTDB taxonomy): Bacteria > Desulfobacterota > Desulfobaccia > Desulfobaccales > 0-14-0-80-60-11 > SURF-52. The sequence continues at coordinate 66,998 of JBFLXM010000028.1, read as the reverse complement.
GCTTCCACCGCCCCGGCTGTCCCCTATCCGGGAAAATCGCGCCAGCCAACCGGTTGCAGATCGCGTCCCTAAAACAGGCGTATCTGGAAGGATTCAGTCCCTGCCGTAGCTGCAAGCCGTGAGGGAGGGTAAGGAGCAAGATCAAAAATTTAACCACCAAGACACAAAGATCACTAAGAGTCACCAAGAAATGAATTTTCCTTTGGCGCTGCGGCGCCAAAGGAAATTTTTACTTGGTGCATCTTTGTGTCCTTGGTGTCTTAGTGGTTATTCTTTTTCTCGTGCTCCAGCAGCCACTTTTTCCGGGGCAACCCGGAGCTGTAGCCTCCCAGGGAGCCGTCCGCGGCGATCACCCGGTGGCAGGGGATGATGAGGGGGATGGGGTTGGCGCCGTTGGCCTGGCCCACGGCCCGGCAGGCCCGGGGGCTGCCCGCCCGGACCGCCAGTTCTTTATAGGAGATGGTCCGGCCCCAAGGGATTTGCCGCAGTTCCTGCCAGACCCGGAGTTGGAAGGGTGTGCCCTGGGGGTCCAGGGGCAGGGAGGCAAAAGTGGTGGGGCTGCCGGCAAAATAGCCGGCTAATTCTTTTTTAGCCTTCTCCACCCAGACAGCCACGGCCCCGGGCGGGGACGCGGACCTCACCGCGGCCTTTGCCTCCGCATAGGTCAGGACCGCCAGGCCCCTTGAAGAGAAAGAAAGGGTCAGGGGGCCCAGGGGGGTATCCGGGAGGCAATAAGTAAATGCCCAGGAATTATGAAGGTCGGCTTTATTTCTCATTCTTGCGCCTTCCCGGGGAGCCAAGACCAGAGGCGCTGGCAGCGCCCCTTTTGAACGCCGATGATGGATACGGGCTTCTCCGGCACCCCGGAGGAACGGTTATAGGAAATCATACCCGTAACCCCGTCATAGCCCTTGATGCGGGCCAGGGCCCGGCACATGGCCGGAGGTGCGGCAGTTCCGGCCTGAGAAATGGCGGCGGCCACCAGGCCCAGGGCATCGAAACCCAGGGCGGCAAACGCGTCTTCCGGGGGATGGCCGTACTCTTGGCGGTAGGCCTCCATGAAGGACCGGACTTGCGGCCGGGTCTCACCCCGGAAGCTGTGGGTGGCAAAGTAGAGATCATGGGCCGATTCCGGCCCGGGCACGGTGAGCAAGGCCTCACTGTCAAAACTATCACCGCCGGCGATGGGGATATTGATGGCGGCCCCGCGGATCTGTTTGACGGCCAGGGCCGCGGCCTCCGGCCCTGCGGCCAGGAAGATGATATCCGGCTTGAGCCCGGCGGCCTTAAAACCTGCGATCAGGCCGGGAAAATCCTTTTTGTCGGAGAAAAAATTCTCCTGGAGGATCTTGCCCCCCAATGGAGAAAAAGATTGGCGGAAGTATTTGGCCAGGGCTTTGGCAAAGTCCATGGTGGCATCGGTCCAGATGACCGCGCTCCGGGCCTGGACGCGGGCGTACAAAAACTGGGCGATGGCCGCGGCCTGGTCGTTATCCCCAAAGGCCGCCATCAAGAGGCAGTTTCCCACCCGCCGGGGCAGGTCCGGGAGAGTGGCCCCGGAGGTGACAAAAGGCAGGCCCCGCTCCTGGAAGAGGGGTGCGGCGGCCAAGACGTAATCGCTGTCCCCATAGCCGATGGCCGCGGCCACGCCCTGGGACAAAAGCTCACGGGCTGCGGCGGCCGCGGCTGTTAGATCGGACCGGGTATCGATCCCCACCACTTCCACCGGGCGGCCTTTAAGCAATCCCCCGGCCCGGTTGATCAACTTGGCCTGGAGGCGGGCCCCCCTCATGGCCGGGGCGTCAATGGGCGCCATATCTCCGGTGAGATTATACAAGGCCCCGATTTTTATGGTTTCCGCGGCGCCGGCGGTCATAACGGAGCCCGCCAGCATCCACCCCCATACCGTCAAGAGCGGCAATATCATGCTGGGCATTTTTCCCTCAGGATCAAAGTAATGCTATTGTATCCTACGGGGTTTTTCTTAACAAAGATTTATGCTCTTTTCTTTCCCGGTATTAAGGGGGAGAGGGCCGGAGTGGCAAGGTATTTTGGGGAATGAGGCCTTCTTTTCCCCCTCCCTCCGAGGGAGGGGGAAAAGAAAAAATATCGTAGGCTCCAAGGTTATTCTTACTAAGGCCTTATAACTGTCAAAGCCGAGCCAGTCTTTGACAGCGTTCTATTGAGCGGTTCCTTAAAAGTCCTGGAAATCCTTGCCTTCCAGGGGAATAACCTGCTCCGGGGAGAGGGGCCGGGCCTGGCCGTTCCCCGACTGGCGGGACAGGGCCTTGGCCGGGTGGCGGCCGGGACCGGCTTCCATGGCGGCATGCGGGCGGGCCTTGGCCCCGCCGGACCCGCGCCGTGATCCTGGCAGTGCCAGCCTGGCGCCTGAACTTGATTGGGCGTTGCCATCATTGCCTGACACCAGAGTTACCAGACCGCCGACGATCCCCTTCATCTGTTCCGCCTGGGCGAAGAGCTCCTCCGCGGCGCTGGCGGACTCTTCGGCGTTGGCCGCATTCCCTTGCACCACGGTATCCATCAGGGTCACGGCCTTGCTGATCTGTTCCGCGCCCTGGGCCTGTTCCTGGGAGGTGGCGGCAATCTCCGCCACCAGGTCCTTCACCTTGCCGGTGCTGGAGGTGACCTGGGTGAAGGCTTCGCCGGTCTTCGTCACCAGTTCGGTGCCGCCCTTGACCTTGTCCACCGTGCCTTCTATCAGTTGGGCGGTGTTTTTGGCGGCCTCTGCGGCCCGCATGGCCAGGTTGCGCACTTCGTCGGCCACCACCGCAAAACCGGCCCCGGCTTCCCCGGCCCGGGCGGCCTCCACCGCGGCGTTGAGGGCCAGGAGATTGGTCTGGAAGGCAATCTCATCGATGGTCTTGATAATCTTGGCCGTATCATCGGAAGCCTGGGAGATATCATGCATGGAGGTGGTGAGTTCCTGCATAAAGCGGTCGGCCTCCTGGACCACCTTGCCGGTCTCCTGCATCAGGGCATTGGCTTCGCCGGCGTTGCTGGCGTTTTGCCGGGTCATGGAGGCCATCTCCTCCAGGGAGGAGGAGGTTTCTTCCAAAGAAGCGGCCTGTTCCGAGGCGCCCCGGGCCAGAGTCTGGCTGGCCGCGGACACCTGGGAGGAAGCCGCGGAGACCTGGTCGGCCCCTTCGTTCAACTCGCCGATGATGCGGTTGATGGGCCTGGTGATGGACAGGCTCAAAATGGTTCCCAGGAACAAGGCCAGGCCAAAGCCGGCCACCATGCCCACTCCGGAAAGCCACTTAGTCCGGGTGGATTCGGCGTCGGCCCGGGCCAGGGTTTGCCCGGCTTCCTCACTATTAATGGCGACGAGCTTGTCCATCAGGGCGTGGCCCTCGGCCTGGCGGGGGAGGCATTTCTCCATCAACTGCTTGTTCATGGCCTCGAAAATTTCGCCTTTGGAGGAATCCACCTTATCCAGGGATTTGGCCAGGGTGAAAAATTTATTATTCTCCCCTCTCCAGACTTCCACCGTCTGCTTCGTCTGTTCCCAGAGCTTGGCCGCGCTAGCATCTTTGGGAAGAGCGTCATAGGCATTCCAGGCCTTCTGATAAATATCCCGGGCCTGGGTGATGTGGTCGAACTGCTGCTTCCTCATTTCCGAGGAGAGATTGGGGTTGACCAGGGCGTTCTGGGCGGTCAGGACGGATTCGATGTTTTTCTGGATGGTGAGCAGGTTTTGGACGCTGGGCAGGCTCTGCTTGCCCACCTGGTTAAGATACCCGGTAAGTTGGCCGGCTCCCCTCCAGCCCAGGAAACCCACGGCCAGGGTGATGAGGGCCACACAGAGGAACCCTCCTAAGAGTTTTGAGGACAATTTTACTTGTATCATTAGTTAATCTCCTTTTAAATTAACTACTTATATGCATGCTACCATGAGGTCATCGTGGGCGCAGAGCAAGCAATGCCGCAGAGAAAGGAGCTGAGTGGGTTCTGCAGAGACGCGGGGGAAGAGCGGTGTTTCTCTTGCTTGAGCTTGATTCTCTCTAAGTTGCGAAAGTAACTGTGTAGGAATCTCCATTGGGCCAAAAATCGGGATTTATCATCTAGCCGCTTACCCATTTGCGCCTCAATCCCGGTGTTGATTCTTTAAACTTATCGGCATCCGGCCATGGGAAGTTTAGGAGAAATTTGGAAAGATTTTTGCCTGTGCCCCGGCTAAAGTGCCGCGGCTGACCCGGTGCAGGAGGGAGATTTGGCGGCCCTGATCCTGGCTCAATCAGTCATGGTCTTCTGTATCATTTCCGGGCCAGTACTGCGAACCACAGGTTTTCGTGGAGTGCGGCCACTTCCTGGAGGGGGGTGGCGGCCAGGGCCTGCCGAAAACGCTCCATCTGGGTCCCCAAGATGCCGGAGAAGATGTACCATTTTCTGGTGAGAAACCCGGGAATCTGCAGCAGGTCCTGGAGCACGTCCAGGTGGATGTTGGCCAGGGCCAGATCCCCGGGGAGGTGGGCAAAATGGCGGGCGTCCCCCTGGATGAGGAGGATTTGCTCTTGCCGGTGATTGTGGCGGAGGTTCCGGGCCGCGGTGCGCACCGCCAGCTCGTTATACTCCACGGCCACCACCCGGCCCGCGCCCAGGGCCGCGGCCGCCAGGGACAAAATACCGGTGCCGGTGCCCAGGTCCAGGACCTCCCGGGGCGGGTCCGTCTCGAAGACGCGGCGCAGCAGATCCAGGCAGAGGCGGCTGGTGGGGTGGTAGCCGGAGCCGAAGGCCAGGCCCGGCTCCATGCGGATCATGATCTCGCCGGGAGCGGACCCGGGGTCCTCCCAGACGGGACAGAGGTGAAACCCGGCCACGCTGGTGGCCTTCAGGGCCTGGCCCGCCTCCCAATCCGCGTAGTTGAGGACGGTTTCCGAAGAATAATGGCCCGCAGCCGTTTTCTGAAGCCAGGCCCGGACTTGGTCTTCCTTGGGATTGCTGAAAAAGAGGTAGGAATAATCCCCCTCCCGCCAGCAGCCCAGGAAGTCAGGGCCCGTGAGATGGGAGGGAGGGTTGACCTTGCCTTGAATTTCGTAAACGAAGATTTTTTCCGGCGGCGGCATAGAGACAGTTTTTAGTTTTCAGTTATAAAGAAAAAAGACGGAAAAAACCGCAATAGGGGGAAAGCTAACCCCCTTTTAATATACCTGAATTTCATGGAAAATGGAGGCGGCAAGGGGGGAATTTATGAGGAAAAATAGGGACACTTCCTATTTTTGCTAATGATTTCACCGCTAAATTTAGATATTGCCCACAAGCTATTTGAGAGCTCTGCTCAAGTCTCAGGCGGAACCGCCGCCCTCGGCGGTCCACCCTTCATCTAGTAGCAGGCGAGGGCGCCTGCTCCACATTTTAATTAAAGAGGAAAGTAATTGAGACTTTCGCAGAGGTCTCTATTTCCCAGCCGATTCCTTCCGTCACCCTGGGCCGCAGACGAAGGGTCTAATTTTCTAAAATGTTCAGGGCCGCGGTAATGGTTTTAATTTGGGGCAGGGTAGATTTCCTACGATAGATCTTGAATTTTTTATCCAGCAGGGCGAAGAGCCCGGTAAAGGCGCCCACGCTCTCCGACACCCCCAGCATCAGGAAGCCCCGGGGGTTGAGGGATTGGTGGAACATGGGAATGAGGCGCTTTTGCAGGCCCGATTCCAGGTAAATGAGAACGTTGCGGCAACTGACGAGATCCACCTGGGAGAAAGGGGGGTCCTGGATGAGGTTCTGCCGGGAGAAGACGCACATGTCCCGGATGGTCTTGCTGATCTGGTAGCCGCCCGCGACCTTGACGAAGAAGCGGCGGAGGCGCTCCGGGGAGACCTCCGCGGCGATGTTTTCCAGGTAGAGGCCCACCCTAGCCTTTTCAATGACCGCCTCGCTGACGTCAGTGGCAAAAATTTGGATGGGCACATTGGCGGCCTGGCCGCCCATGAACTCCAGCCAGCTCATGGCCAGGGAATAGGCCTCTTCGCCGGTGGAGCAGCCGGGGACCCAAAAGCGGACGAAGCCGTCCTTGGGCCTGGCGGCCAGGACCTCCGGAAAGACCACCTTTTTTAAGACGTCAAAAGCCCCCTCATCCCGGAAAAAGCCCGTAACCTTGATGAGCACGTCCTGATACAGGGCTGCCACTTCCCCGGGGTTATCCTGGAGGAAAGCCAGGTAGCTCCCCAGGTTGTCCAGTTTATGGAGCACCATGCGCCGCAGGATGCGCCTTCTTAAGGTGTTGCGCTTGTACAGTGTGAAATTTACCCCGGTGGCCTTCCGGAGGAGGAGCAAGACGGGCTCCAGCTCTTTTTCGGTTTCGGGAGGGGGCTTCGGGCCGGGGTCGGGGCTTTTGGCTGGAGGGGACGCCATTTTGCTTGGGGCCGTTGGAGATTGGGGGGAATGGGGAGATTTGCCGGACCCTTACTTGGGGTCCCTGATAACCTCCCTCGGGCTCCCTAATCCTTGGAAAATTAACGTTAACATAAGAACGGTTGCCAGGTTTGTAAAGCCCTAGTTTTAGCAGGGATTAGGTGGTAAATTGGCAGTGGGCGCCAGGTGTCTTGGCGATGGATTCTTTATTACCCAAAGACGCGAGTAGCTTGGGAAAGAAAATAGAACTATGCTTCTAACGCTGTCATCTGCCGCCCCATCAAGGTTATAAAATGCCGCGTTCCATGTAGCGTTGATAACCTGAATAAGGCTAATCCGCAACCCGCATAACATGGTCACGCTTTAACGGATTGTAGTGGGTGTAAATATATGATGGCGGGAAGCGCTTCGCTTTCAAGCCATACGACTTACAGAAAAACCCGGTAGTCGGCTCTGAGAACCTTGGCGAGTCTCCTGGCCATGTCTTTACCGATGGGCCTCTTGCTGTGCTCCATTTCCGAGATATGGGTTTGGCTGACCCCCACCAACGCAGCTAATTCTTTTTGGGTCAGACCCTCCCGCTTCCTGGCGCCGCGCAGAGCAACGCTGCCATGGAAATCAGGATAAACCTCCTCCCAGGGCACGGATTCGGGTTCTGCGGCCATGGCCCCATAGGAGGCCAAATTCTGTTTTGGCAGCATGGTTGACCTCACAGTCGGTTATCATTCATAAACTGAGTACAAGAGAAAATAAGAAGACGGCCGGAAGGCCGTCTTAGGGAATAATCTTAAGAAAAATTAATTACCCTTTGGCGGAACCTTTGGAGTCTGAGGTTCCTGCGGTTTGGTTACGGCTTTGACGTATTCAGAGAAAGCTTGCATTTGGGTTTGGATACTGGATTGATGATAGTTAAACTGGTTTTGCATGGTCCAGGTAAAGTATCCTACCACTGTAAAGAAAAGAGTGGCCAAGACAAGGAAAGTCCCCAGAATCCAGTATTTTAGACCATCGATTTTTCTGCTTTGGTCGTTTATATCTGATCGGATTTCTTTTATATCCGACCGTATTTCCTTGACATCCGCTTCAATACTGGCGAAGCGAGCGTCTAAATATTGTCCAAAATAGGAATCCATCGGTGGTTCTCCGCCAGAATCCGAAACCATACCGTTGTCAATTTCTGGTTTAATTTTAATTACTTTTCCACTCATTGTCAAATGCGTCTATATTTAGGAGTGATTCCCAAGGGCTTCATGGCATGTTGCCGAAGGTAGCCACAATTATCGCAGACCAGCACAATATAATTTATTGAACGATGGTATGGGAATGCTTTAGCCTCGTTGTGAACGGCCAAGCCTAAAGGTGCACGCAAACCTGAAGCTATAAATTCCTGAGTAAAATCACCGTCTACTAAGGTAAAGGCATCTTGACCGCAGGCCGGACAGGGCAAGGTGGCCTTTTTATCCTTCAATATTTTAATAATTTCCTCAGAAGTCATTACAGCTTACCCCTTCTAGTTTACATGCCACGGACAAGGAATTCTGTCAATAATTTATGAATAAAAATCTTTGGGGATCAAAACTACCAACACCACAAGCCCCTTGAATTTTCCATTTTCTTCAGGTTAATATTATTAATTCCGCATCAGGGATGGAAATCCCGGGGAAGGTGGTCATGAAACTCAAAGGCAAAGTGCACCAGTTCGGGGACGACATCAACACCGACGAAATCATTCCCGCCAGGTATCTGAATACCTCAGACCCCGCCGAACTGGCGCAACACGCCATGGAGGACGCGGACCCGGATTTTGTTAAGAAGCTGAAGCCCGGGGACTTCGTGGTGGCCGGCAAAAACTTCGGCTGCGGCTCCTCCCGGGAGCACGCGCCCGTGGCCCTGAAGGCCGCGGGGGTGGCCGCGGTCATTGCCGCCAGCTTCGCCCGCATCTTTTACCGCAACGCCTTTAACATGGGCTTGCCTATCCTGGAGTCTCCGGATGCGGCCGGGGCCCTCAAGGCCGGGGCCGAAATCACCGTGGACCTGGACACCGGGGAGATCACCGACCTGGGTACCGGACAAAAATATTCCAGCCAGCCCATTCCCCCTTTCATGCAGGAACTGCTGGCGGACGGCGGGCTGATGGCCCATATCAGTAAAAATTTGGAGGCAAAGAGAGCATGAGTTACCGCATCGCGGTCATCCCCGGGGACGGCACCGGTCCGGAAGTGGTGGCCGAAGGGATCAAGGTGCTGAACGCGGTGGCCGGCCCCGCCAACATCAAATTCGATTACCACTACTACGACCTGGGCGGCGAACGTTACAAAAAGACCGGGGAGACCCTGCCGGATTCAGTGATTGCCGAACTGCGCCAGTTTCAGGCCATTTACCTGGGGGCCATCGGCCACCCGGACGTGGCCCCGGGCATCCTGGAGAAAGGCATTCTGCTTAGGGCCCGGTTCGAGTTGGACCAGTACATCAACCTGCGGCCCGTGGTCCTCTACCCCGGGGTGGACTGCCCCTTGAAAGACAAGGGTCCGGAGGACATCAATTTCGTAGTGGTCCGGGAAAACACCGAAGGTATGTACGTGGGCGCAGGCGGGTTCCACAAGCACGGCACCCCGGACGAAGTGGCGGTGCAGACCTCCATCAACACCCGGAAAGGCGTGGACCGCTGCCTGAAGTTCGCGTTCGAACTGGCCAGGAAGCGCAACCAGGACAAGAAACTGACCCTGGTGGCCAAGACCAACGTCCTCACTTATGCCTCGAACCTCTGGTTCCGGGCCTTCGAGGCCATGGCCCCCCATTACCTCGAAGTTAAGACCGACTACGCGCACGTGGACGCCACCTGCATGTGGTTCGTGAAAAACCCGGAGTGGTTCGACGTGGTGGTCACCGACAACCTCTTCGGGGACATCATCACTGACCTGGGGGCCATCATCCAGGGGGGCATGGGCGTGGCCGCAGGGGGGAACATCAACCCGGAAGGCGTGTCCATGTTCGAGCCCATCGGCGGTTCGGCCCCCAAATACACCGGCCTCCAGGTGGTCAATCCCATCGCTGCCATTGCCGCGGCCCAGATGATGCTGGAGCAGTTAGGGGAGGCCAAGGCTGCGGCCGCGGTGGACGGAGCCATCAAAAAGGCCGCGTCCCAGGACCTGAAGTCCATGGCCGCGGGCAAGATGGGGATGTCCACCACCCAAGTGGGGGACTTGATTGCTAAGTACGCGACGGAACTGATATAGTTGTAAGCAGTGAGCAGTGAGCAGTGAGCAGTTGACTTGGAACTTGGAACCTGGAACTTGGAACCTGGAACTTGGAACTTGGAACTTCATAAGGAATTATGGTTTAGGAGATTTAGGCAATTATGGCCGGTTCATACAGAGTAGCAGTGGTGGGCGCCACCGGCGCGGTGGGCCAGCAGATGCTGGCCTGTTTGGAAGAACGGCGCTTTCCCGTGGCCCAGTTGTTTCCCTTGGCCTCAGAGCGTTCCCTGGGGAAGAAAGTCACCTTTCTGGGCAAAGAGATTCCGGTGGAGGTGTTGACCCAAGACTCCTTCAAAGATATAGATATCGCCCTGTTCTCCGCAGGCGGGTCCATCAGCAAGGAATACGGGCCTATCGCCGCGGCCGCGGGCGCGGTGGTGGTGGACAACTCCAGCGCCTGGCGCATGGATCCGGAGATCCCCCTGGTGGTGCCGGAAGTGAACCCCCAGGACATTGCCTGGTATACCAACCGGGGGATCATCGCCAATCCCAACTGCTCCACCATCCAGATGGTGGTGGTGCTCCAGCCCTTGCACGCCGCGGCCCGGATCAAGCGGGTGGTGGTCTCCACCTACCAGGCGGTCTCCGGCACCGGCCAGAAGGCGGTGGATGAGCTGTCCGCACAAGTCAGGGCCCTCTTTGCCTGCCAACCGGTGGAAAAAAAGGTCTACCCCCACCGCATCGCTTTTAATTGTCTCCCCCATATCGACGTCTTCCTGGAAAACGGCTACACCAAGGAGGAGATGAAGATGGTCCTGGAGACCAAGAAGATTATGGGGGATGACAGCATCGAAGTCACGGCCACCACCGTGCGGGTGCCGGTCTTCTATGGGCATTCCGAATCGGTGAATATTGAAACGGAAAGGAAGCTCACCCCGGAGGAAGCCCGGAAGATCCTGTCCCAGGCCCCGGGAGTGAAGGTGGTGGACAACCCGGCCAAAAACCAGTATCCCATGCCTTTGGACGCTGCGGGCCAGGACCTTACTTTAGTGGGCCGCATCCGGGAAGACTTCACCATCAAAAACGGCCTTAACCTCTGGTTGGTGGCGGACAATATCCGCAAGGGCGCGGCCACCAACGCGGTGCAGATCGCCGAGATTTTGACGCAGACGTATTTGAAATAGTGATAAGTAATAAGTAATAAGTAATAAGTAATAAGTAATAAGTAAAAGCAGTTATTGTCAGCATTTAGGGTTTAATATTTTTCTCATTATTGAGAAAAACTAAAAACTAAAAACTTATCACTTATTACTTATTACTGTCTTATCCGTGGGAGCGCCGCATGCGCATCATCGCCGGCGTCCTCAAGGGCCGCCGCCTGGCGCCGGTCAAGGGCCTGATCCGGCCCACCGGGGCCAAGGTCCGGGAGGCCATTTTCAATATCCTGGGAGAGGCGGTGATGGAGGCCCGGGTACTGGACCTCTTCGCGGGCACCGGCGCCCTGGGCCTCGAGGCCCTGAGCCGGGGCGCGAAAGAAGCGGTCTTCGTGGAGGACCACCCGGAAGCCCTGAAGGTCCTGCGGCGCAACCTGGAGAGCCTGGACCTGTTGGGCCGGGCCCGGGTGCTGCCGGTGCCCGTGTACGCGGCTCTGAAGAAGCTCAAAGTCCTGGGAGAGAAATTCGACCTGGCTTTCCTGGACCCGCCCTACGGCGGCGAGAAGGCGGCGGCCGCGCTGATAGCCCTGGCGGCCGCGGGCCTTATGGCCCCCGGGGCCTGGGTGGTGGGGGAACACAGCCGCCGGGACCGGTTGCCGGAGGCCGCAATCGACCTGGAACTCAAGGAGTTGCGGCGCTACGGGGACACCCAGGTGGCTTTTTACCAGGCGGCATAAAAAAGAAAAATGCTTAACCACAGAGACACAGAGGTCACAGAGTTACACAGAGAAGATAATTTATTATGCTTTGGCGTTTCACGCCAAAGCATAATTGTATTTCCTCTGTGCTCCTCTGTGTCCTCTGTGCCTCTGTGGTAAATCTTTTTTAGGAGAACCCAGGCTCATGCCTGACATCGCCGTATATCCCGGCTCCTTCGACCCCATCACCAACGGCCACCTGGACCTGCTGCAACGGGCCCTGAAGATTTTCGATCATATCATCGTGGCCGTGGCCTGGAACCCGACCAAACAGTGCCTCTTTACCATTGAAGAGCGCATGGAAATGATCCGGGTGTCCCTCCAGGACCATCCCCAGGTGAGCATTGACACCTTTGCCGGCCTGCTGGTGGATTATGCCCAGGGGAAAAAGGCCCGGGCCATCCTCCGGGGGCTGAGAGCGGTCACCGACTTCGAATACGAATTTCAATTGGCCATGATGAACCGCCGCCTGGAACCGGAAATCGAGACCGTGTTTTTAATGACCGGCCTCCGGTGGGTTTTTTTGAGCTCCAGCATCCTCAAGGAAGCCGCCATCCACGGGGGCAATATCGAGGGGATGGTGCCGGAGATCGTCCACCGCAAGCTCCGGGAGAAGTTCGGCCTGGATAAGGGGTAAGATGCGGATCTGCGTCATTGACGGCCAGGGCGGCGGCATCGGCGCCGCGCTCATCAAGCGCCTGAAAGAGGTCTACCGGGAAGAGCACGAGGTCATCGCCCTGGGGACCAACGCGGTGGCCACCGCGCAGATGATGAAAGCCCGGGCCAACCGGGGCGCGAGCGGCGAAAACGCCATCTGCCTGACAGTGGCCCAGGTGGACGTCATCCTGGGGTGCCTCTCCATTGTTCTGGCCAACTCCATGATGGGGGAAGTCACCCCGAAGATGGCCGCGGCCATCGCCTCCGCGGCCGCACCCAAGATTTTGTTGCCTTTAACCCAGGAGAGGGTGGAGATCGTGGGCCTTTCTCCCGAGCCTCTGCCTCACCTGGTGGAAAAAATCGTCAGCCACCGCCTAAAGGAGATTCTCAGCCATGTGTGAAGCTGCGGCCTATATCTTGAAGGATGGCAAAGAAGAACTGCTGCTCCAGGACGTGGACCTCATCGAACCGGATGGGGAAAACTTAAGACTGGTGAGCATTTTCGGCGAGCAAAAGATCATTAAAGCCAGCATCCAGAGCCTCAATCTGGTGAACCACAAGGTCATCCTGGTGGAGAAGTAGGGTAGAAAAACAGGGTCAGCACCCTACCCCCACTTCTCCTTCCCCGCCCCCGGAAAAAATTAGGGCCTGGGTCGAAGCCATTGGCTCCGACGCGGCCCTTTTTTTGGCAGACTGAAGCATTCAGGGAGAGGGGTTGGCCCACGGCTGCCGGCCCTCTCCCCCCGGGCATTTCCTCACTTCACCTTGACATACTTACCGTCCTTGACCTCCAGGATGTAAAGGGCTCCCTTGACGCAGTCATTGGTCTTATCAAAGGAGAGCTTGCCGGTGGCCCCGTCGAAGTCTTTCACTTCCTTCAGGAATTTTTGCACTCCTTCGCTGGTAGGGCCGTATTTTTTCATACCTGCCAGAAGCAGGGAAGTGGAATCGTAGGTGAGGGCTGCGAACATGATGTTCACCGGGTCGTTGTTCTTCTTGGCCAATTCATAGTAGCGCTTCTTGAATTCTTTATTTCTGGGGGTATCGTAATTTTCATCATATTCGCTGGCAATGACGTGGCCTTCCGCGGCCTTGCCGGCCAGCTTGATATAGACCTCGTCCATATCGCCATAAACCCCTAGAATCTTCTGGTTCATTCCCAACTGCCGGGCCTGGGCCGCGGCGGGCGCAGTTTCCTGGGTGTAGCCGGGGATGAAGAGGATGTCCGGATTGGCGGCCTTGATCTTGGTGAGTTCGCTTTTAAAGTCCCGGGCCCCCCGGTTAAAGGATTCCTTGGCCACCACCTTGACGCCGGCTTTTTCAAAGTCCTTGCCGAAAAGTTCGGCGCAGCCTTTGCCGTATGGCTCATTGGAGAAGAGGATGGCCACGCTCTTAGGCTTCCAGTTTTTCACCACATAATCGACGAGTTCCCGGGACTGTTGGTCAATGCGGGAGCAGGCCCGGGAGACAAACTCGCCCATGCCGCTCACTTTCGGGGAAGTGGCGGTGGGAGTGATGCAGATTTTTTTGGCGGCTTCCGCGGTGGGGCCCGCGGCCAGGACGCCGCCGGAGGTCATGGGACCGACGATGGCCGCCACCTTATCCACATTAATGAGTTTTTGCACGGCATTGACGCAGGCGGTGGGTGAATCTTTCTCATCTTCAAAGATCACTTCCACCTTGCGGCCATTGATGCCCCCGGCCTTGTTGACTTCCTCCACCGCCAATTCCACCCCCCGTTTGGAGGGTATGCCGTGTTCGGAGCCCACGGACAGTCGCAGCACCGAACCCAACTTGATGGGCTCGGCCCCCCAGGCCAGGCCCGCGGTAGCCAATACCAAGACGCTGACTAAAACCACCATCCTGCGAAAACCGGTCATAATCGTCCTCCTAATTTCTCCCAGGGAATTTGTGATGCAGATTTAACTGATTATGAATCCCGTATCATAGGCTATTTTAGCGGGAAGGTAAATCAGAAACTTACACATATCCCGGTGAGCCGGGTTTTCCCCGGGAAAAGCACCAGGTAAACGCGGCGAAATTCCGCTTCCCCAAAAAGAAGGCGGCCCGGAGGCCGCCTCGAAGTTACTGGCTGTCAAAGGGCTTAGAAGTGGTACGCCGCGCCCAGTTGCCCGCTCAAGAGATGATAAGTCGGGTTCAAAGAAAAGCCCTCTATGGTACCATCCAGAGGATCGGTATAGTTGTAAGAGTAATTTGCTGAACCATAACGGTACTTGAAGGACAGGTCCAGGGAAACGTTTTTTAAGCACATATAGCGAATCCCGCTGTCCACCGCCAGGCCGAGGTTGACCGAGGATTTGGAGCTGGGTTTGATATTATAGGGAAAGGTTGCAGGTCCTCCGACAATCCAGACGGAGACGCTGCTGATCCTTGGTTGCTGACTGGTGAAGAGGATGGCCGGGCCCACTGCCACATAGGGCTGCAAGCGCCCGAAAGGCACCTCCGAGTCGGGCAGGAAACCATAACGCCCGGCAAACATAAAGGCCAGGGTGGCCGCGGTGCCTTCACTGGCAAAAAGGTTGGTGGTGGTGGTAGAACCCCGGGGAATGTTTAAAAAGTTATCATACGCCACGGTCTTCCCTGATTGATTGCGGAAGTTGAGGCGGTGATAACTGAAATCCAGGTAAAACCCCAGGTATTTCATCCAGTCGGGGTAATTCATCCCCAGGAAACCTTCTTTGACAAACCAGGTGCCGAGTTTCAAGCCGCCGATCACCGAAGGGTCCAATTTCCCGGGAATACTATGTTGTTCCACAGTTTGAAAGGCTCCGCCGGGATGGTTGTTGGTGGCGCTCATGGCCGCATTCGCCCCTTGCACACCGCCGAGGTAGGCCTCAATGTACATCTCCCCTCGGGCCAGTCCCGGTAAAGCCAGTAAAACCAATAATAACAATAATACCCACATCCACCGTAATACTTTCATGGCTCCCCCCTTGAAAGCAATTAATTGACTCATAATATTTGAAAAAAGATAATTTTGTCAATAAAAAAGGCGGCCATCACGGGCCACCTGGCGCATTATCCTGGAACTTATGGATTAAAAAGGCTGCGCCTCGCCTTACTATCCCCTTAGGAGATGGTTGTCAGTTAAACTATCAGGGTAAAAATTTGGCTTACTAAAATACTGGTAAAGCAAAAATCTCTGAAACTGCCGATGGTTGTAAAGAAAGATATTAATCTTGCCCTTTTCCCACTGGTGAGTCCGCCTCTTTTAAAGTAATCCTGGCATTGATCCCCAAATGGTCCTGGAGGTGGCGCCGGGCCCGGCGTCCCAGGCCTTCCAGGGCCTTGACTTCATCGGAGAAGATGGCCTCATCCAGGGTCATGTCGATATCCAGCACCTCCAGGCCATCCTCTAAAGCCACCTGCCAGCGGCAGGAGGGCGCATGTCCCCCCAAGACCTCCGTGAGCAGGAGCTTCAGTTGGTCCGGGTGCACCTTGATGCCCCCCACGGAGAAGATGGCGTCCACCCGCCCGGAGATGGATCCCAGACGCACCAGGGTGCGGCCGCAGGGGCAGGGTTCCTTGACCAGGCGGGTGCGGTCGCCGCTCCGGAAGCGCACCAGGGGAAAGGCCACGGTGCTCAGGGTGGTGATCACCAGTTCCCCGGACGCGCCCGGCGGGACTGCCTGGCCGCTGGCCGGGTCAATGATCTCCGGATAAAAATGATCCTCGGAAAAATGAAAACCCTGGTTGAACTCGCAACTAAAGGCCAGGCCCGGTCCCATGACCTCGGTGATGCCGTAGGCGGTGGCGATCTTGATCCGGAACCCTTCTTCAATCTCCCGGCGGGTCTCTGAGGGCAGGGGCGCGGCCACCAGCAGGGCCTTTTTCAGGCTCAATTCCATGGGGGAGAAATTAAAGCGGTCCATGACCGTGAGCAAGTGGCGGGCGAGAGAGGGGGTGGTGACCAGGACCGAGGTCTTGTAATCCCGCATGACCATCAGCTCTTTGGCGAAGTTCAGAGTGGCCGCGGGGATCACCGACGCGCCCAGGTATTCGGCCCCGGCTTGCAGGTCCCGGCGCCAGTTGGCCAGGCCCGGGGGCAGGATCAGTTGCACGATGTCCTCCCGGCCCACGCCCGCGGCCGTGTAAAGGCGGGCCAGGAGTTCCAGCCAGAGCTTCACGTCCTGGGCGGCGTAGCCCACCACCAGGGGCTTTTCCGTGGTGCCCGGGGAGGACAAAATACGGACGATGTCCCGGAGCGGCACCGCAAAAAGCCCATAGGGATAATTCTCCGACAGGTCCTCCCGGGTGGTAAAAGGCAGCCGGGCCAGGTCCTGGAGTTCCCGGATGGCGTCCAGCCCCAGGCCCAGGCCCTCGAACTGGCGGCGGTAGTACTTTACCTGGCGGAAAGCCCGGGTCAGGGTGCTCTGGAGGCGCTCCAACTGCAGCAATTCCAGTTCTTCCCGGTCCATGGCCTCAAATTCGGGCTGGCGCACGGCTTTACCTCCCCTAAATTCTTTACCACAGAGGCACAGAGGACACAGAGTTACACAGAGATTTATTTTGTTCTCTTGTAAAGCAAGAGAGCAATAAGAATTTCTCTGTGAGTCTCTGTGCTCTTTGTGTCTCTGTGGTTAAGTCTTTATCTTTTACCTGCCTTCGGTAAACTCTTTGTAATCCTTGCCTAAGTAAGCCCGGGTCACCTGGCGGTCGGCGAGCAGGTCTTGGGCCGCGCCGCTCAAGATGATGCGCCCGGTCTCCAGGACGTAGGCCCGGTGGGCCACCTTCAGCGCGGCCCGGGCGTTTTGCTCCACCAACAGGATGGTCATCCCTTCCCGGCAGAGGTCGCTCAAGGTGGCCAGGATGTGCTCCACCACGATGGGGGCCAGGCCCAGGGAAGGTTCGTCCAGGAGCAGCAGGCGGGGCCGGGCCATGAGGGCCCGGCCGATGGCCAGCATCTGCTGCTCGCCGCCGCTCAAGGTGCCCGCCTTCTGGGTGAAGCGCTCCTTGAGGCGGGGGAAAAGACGGTAGACCCGGGACAGGTCCAGGGCGATGGAGCCGCGGTTCACCCGGCTATAGCGGTGGTAGGCCCCCAGCTCCAAATTCTCGCCCACAGTCATGGGCGCAAAGAGCTGGCGGCCTTCCGGCACCTGGGAAATCCCTAAGCCCACCAGGTCCTCCGGGGCCCGGCCGGTGAGGACGCCGCCGTTATAGATGATCTCCCCCTGCCAGCGCACACACCCGCAGATGGCGTTGAGCAAAGTAGTCTTGCCCGCGCCGTTGGCGCCGATCAGGGTGACGATCTCCCCTTCCCGCACATGGCAGGTAACGCCGCTGAGCGCGGGCAGGGAGCCGTAAAAGGCGTAGAGGTTTCTGATCTTGAGCATTTTGTGGTCAGGTGTAGGGTGGGCATTGCCCACCAGAATTCTATTAAACCATTATTCCTGCTTTTGCCATTCTTGATACTACCAGATGATGAAAAGGACGGATCAAATTGAAATAAATTGGCCCAGTCCAATGCTTATATTTAATAGTGGTTATTATATAGAATAGTTTTAAATTGTTTTCCAGTTGTTTGACAACAACCCCAAAATAAGCTGATAGATGTTTATCCTCAGGAGTTTCGGCAAACCAATATTCATTTTCTTTTGCTTTGGTAACCGTAAAGAAAGAAACCTTCCCACCTGGAGAAAACGGTATATCATCCGATTTATAATTCGGAATATCGTATGGTTTTTCGTGTTTAACGAGACCTAACATTCTTACTAATATTTCGCGCAATCTGTAAAGAAAAGATATCCACCAAGGGTAATACGAAAGCATCGAGGCAATAAAAGCACTTAAGCATGTTTTTCCAGATATTGTTTTAATGTCAACAAAATCCGCTCCCGTTATAAACGGTTTTATCTCCTGATAATGAGTAAGGCGTTCCACCATATATATACCCAATCCTGACGGCCCCCATAAGCAGCTTTATTTACGTATGGAGGGCACCGCCCATAATAAACGTCAAGACGGCGGGCATTGCCCGCCCTACACGATTCTACTCGTTCCCAAGTTGCACTTGGGAACGGAAATGATTGCCAAGCTGAGCTTGGCGGGCAAGGCCTTCCCAAGCACAGCTTGTAAACGAAAAATAATATAAGGTGTCAAAGCACAGCTTTGACTAAAATTTCGTTCCCAAGTACAACTTGGGAACGAGAAGTATCATAAGATATGCCGTTCCCAAGTGCAACTTGGGAACGAGGGGTAAAGATGGTGGGCAGGGCCCACCCTACATTATTTGCCATGGGTGGAACAGGCTTTCCAGCCTGTTCCGCACAGCCGAGACGCCTGTGCCACCAGTTTTTTAACCGAAAACCGAAAACTGAAAACCGAAAACCGTCTCTCACGTCTGCCAATCCGTGCCCAGATACGCGGAAATCACCTCGGAATTCCGCTGCACCTCCCTGGGGGTGCCGGTGGCGATGAGTTGGCCGTAATTGAGGACCGCGATCCGGTCCGCCACCTCCATGGTCAGGCCCATGTCGTGCTCTACCAAAAGGATGGTGAGGCCCCGGGCCCTCAGGGCTTGGATCATCTCCTGGAGGCGCTCTGTTTCCACCGCGTCCAGCCCGGACGCGGGCTCATCCAGGAGCAGCAGGGTGGGCTCCGCGGCCAGGGCCCGGGCGATTTCCAGCAACCTTTTCAGTCCCAGGGGCAGGGTGGCCGCGGGCTGGTTAGCCCGGTCCGCCAGGCCCACGAAGGCCAGTTCTTCCAAGGCCCGCTCCCGGATAGATTTTTCTTCCCCCTTGGTCCATGGCAGGCGCAAAGCCCCGGCCAGGAGCCCGGCCCGGCTCAGGCGGTGGCGGCCCACCATGACGTTTTCCAGCGCGGTCATGTGGTCAAAGAGCTGCACCAACTGGAAGGTGCGGGCGATGCCCAGCCGGGCCACCTGGTGGGGGAGCCGCGCCTGGATCTCCTGCCCCTGGAAGATGACTTTGCCGGCCTGGGGGAACAAAAAACCGGTGATCAGGTTGAAGAGGGTGGTCTTGCCCGCGCCGTTGGGGCCGATGACCGCTTGGACCGTGCCCGGTGTCACGGCAAAAGTGACCTGATCCAGGGCCTGGAGGCCCCCGAAGGCCAGGCTGATGTCCTTTAGTTCCAAAATAAGCATGGTAAAAAGATTCACCACAGAGACACAGAGGACACGGAGTTACACAGAGATAGGTTTTATGCTTTGGCGTGAAACGCCAAAGCATAAATTCTTCCCTCTGTGAACCTCTGTGCTCTCTGTGCCTCTGTGGTTA
Source organism: Thermodesulfobacteriota bacterium (assembly GCA_040757175.1). Taxonomy (GTDB): domain Bacteria; phylum Desulfobacterota; class Desulfobaccia; order Desulfobaccales; family 0-14-0-80-60-11; genus SURF-52. The sequence goes on along the minus strand of JBFLXM010000028.1, from coordinate 47,607 downwards.
AACAATTATACCCCCTTCTTTCTTATACCGCCGGAAGGCCCACAGGTCCAGAATCCCCCGCACCAGGCCCCGGGGCAAGAAAATCATGACCACCATGAGGATGACCCCGAAGATGATGACTTCGTAGTCGTGGAACATGGTGAGGATTTCCGGGAGCACGGTGAGGACCGCGGCCCCCAGCAGCGATCCCCAGATGCTGGCCATGCCTCCCAGGACCACCATGGTCACCAGCTTGATGGAAAACATGAAGCCGAAGGAGCTCGGGGCGATGAAGTTGAGGGTATGGGCGTAGAGGCTGCCGGCCAGGGAGGCGTACAGCGCGCTCCAGACGAAGATCTTCAGCTTTAACCTGGCGGTGTTCACCCCCAGGGATTCGGCCGCGACTTCCCCTTCGTGCAGGGCCCGGAGGGCCCGGCCGGTGCGGGAGTCCACCAGGTTGGCGCTCAAGGCCAGGATGCCGCCCAGGACCGGCCAGATCAAGAAGTAGAGGCGTTTGGGGGTGTCGAACTGGAAACCGAAGATGGAGAGGGCAGGGATGCCCGCCAGACCCGAGGGGCCGCCGGTCCAGGTTTGGGCTTCGTTGAGAAAGATATAGACGATGATGCCGAAACCCAGGGTGGCCATGGCCAGGTAATAGCCCCGGAGCTTCAGGGCCGGGACGCCGATGAGGATGGCGGTGAGCCCGCAGACCACCAGCCCGGCCAGCAGCGCCAGCCAGGGGTTGACCCCGAAGGTGGCGGTAAGAATCCCCGAGGTATAAGCCCCCAGGCCGAAGAACGCGGCGTGGCCCAGGGAGATTTGGCCCGCATAGCCCATGAGCAGGTTGAGGCCCACCACCAGGAGGGTGTGGATGCCGATGAAATTGATCAGGGTTAAATAATAGTCGTTGTGCACCGCGCCGGCCATCAGGAGGACTGCGGCGCCGAACAGGACCCAGGGGTTAAGGAGTTGCCGGGGGGTCATGACCCGCCCCGGATCAGCCCCTGGGGCCGGAGAAAGAGGACCAGGAGCAGGATGAAGAAAGCCACCGCGTCCCGGTAACCGGAGGAGATCAGGCCGGTGGCCAGGGCTTCCGCCACTCCCAGGATGAGACCGCCCAGGACGCCCCCGAAACTGCTGCCCAGGCCCCCCAGGATGGCGGCGCAAAATCCCTTGAGCCCCACCATGGTGCCCATGTCATAGACGCCCAGGGTCATAGGCGCGATGAGGATGCCCGCGGCTGCTCCCAGAGCGGCGCTGAGGGCAAAGGAGAGCTGCACCATGCGGGACTGGGAGATGCCCACCAGACGGGCGGCCCGGGGGTTGTAGGCGCAGGCCCGCATGGCCTTGCCCACCAGGGTGAGGCGGAAAAAGGCCTCCATACCCAGGAGCACCAAGGCGGTGAGGCCCAGGACCCAGAGGTTTTGGGGCAGAAAGGTGGCCTGGCCCAGGTGAAAAGGCGCGTCCCCGGAAAAAGAGGGCAGGCTATAGGCCTCTTTGCCCCAGAGGAGCATGGCCACCCCTTTGAAGAAGACCGCACCCCCCACGGTGATGATGATCAGGGTGATGGGGGAGGGGTCCTTCACCGGCCGCAGGGCCAGGCGCTCGAAGATAATGCCCACCAGGGTCACCAGGGCCACGCCTCCCAGGAAGGCCGCGGGCAGGGAAGGGTAGAGATGATAAATGCTGATGGCGCACAGGGCCCCCAGCATCACCATCTCGCCCTGGGCAAAATTGATGATGGTGGTGGCGTGATAGATGATGACAAAGCCCAGGGCAATGAGGGCATAGATGGCGCCGTTGGTGAGGCCGGAGATGAGATATTGGAGGAGAGAGGAGAATTCCAAGACAGTTTTCTGTTTTCTGTTTTCTGTTTCCCGTTTTCTGTTCCTAATACTGTTTATACTGCCTGTTCTCCGGGGTGAGCCTGATTCGGAAAAATAACGGGCTCACCGCCGGAAACAGGAAACAGAAAACCGAAAACCATCAGTCAATCATCTTAAACGCGCCCTTTTCGATCTTCACCATCACAAAGGCTGCGGGCGTCAGGCCGTTGTGGTCTTCCGGGCTCATATTGAAAACGCCGCTCACGCCCACGTAATTTTTAATGCCTTCGAGAGCGTCACGGATCTTGGCTTTGTCCTTGCCGGCCTGGTCCAGGGCCTTGGTCAGCATTTTCACCGCGTCGTAGGCATAGCCCCCGAAGCTGGAGACCGGGGCCCCCTTGAACTTGGCCTGGTATTTTTCCGCATATTCCTTGCAGACCGCCTTCTGGGGATCGGTATCGGGGAGTTGGGTGTAAACCGCGAGTTTGCCTGCGGGCAGAATGATGCCGTCACCCGCGTCTCCCGCCAGTTCGATGAACTTCTTGGACGCGGCGCCGTGGCTCTGGATTAAGGTCAGGGTCAGACCCAACTGTTTCATGTTCTTGGCCACCAGGGCCGGGGCCGGACCGACGCCCCAGCAGATCACCGCCTGGGCCGGGAGGCTGCGAATCTTGGTGAGCTGCGGGGTCATATCGGTGTCCTTATCCCCGAAGACTTCCTGCCCCACCACTTCAATGCCGTAGGCGGGGGCCTGGGCCAGCAGTTGGGCCTTGCCCGCGGTCCCAAAAGCGGAGGACACTGTGAGGATGGCCACCTTGGTAATGTTGTGTTTCTTGCAGTATTGGTAAATCCGTTCCACCGCCATCTGGTCCGTCTGGGCGGTCTTGAAGGTCCAGAGGCGGTCCTTGGCGGGGGCGGTGATACCCGCGGCCGCGGCGCAGGAGATCAGGGGCATCTTGGCCTTTTGGGTAATCTCCAGCACCGTCATGGAGGCCGGGGTGATGCTGGGGCCGATAATGGCCACGGCGCCGTCCTTGGTGATCAATTTCTCGGCATGGAGGCGGGCCTTGGTGACGTCGCCCTCGTCGTCGTAAATCACCACCTTCAGGGGATGGCCCTTGACCCCCCCCGCGGCGTTGATGGCTTCAGCCAGCATTTCCATGGTGTTGCGCTCCGGCTCCCCCAGATAGGAGGCGGGGCCGGTGATGGAGAAGATGCCGCCCACCACGTAAGGTTCCGTTTCCGGGCCCTTGGCGCAGCCGGCCGTGAACAGCAAGACTCCCAGTAAGAAAACCAAGATCGCCGCGATTCCTCTGCTTCTCATCCTTAACCTCCCTGGCCTGATATGGCGCCGCTGAATATGGTTGCTTAACCCGGGGGAATCCGGGGTTGTTAACGATTTATTCTCGTTCCCAAGTTGAACTTGGGAACGCAGATGCACCCCAAGCTTTGCGTCCAGGTGGGTTCCCAAGCTCAGCTTGGGAACCAGAAAATAAAAGAGAGATTCTTCACTCCGCTTCGCTCCGTTCAGAATGACAGAAATCGTTAAAGACGGTAAACCTCTTCCCCTTTATAGATATGGATGCCCGCTTTTTGCAGGAGGGTGATGGCATCATCCAGGTTGTCAAAGCGGAAGATGATCACCGCGTTCTTGCCGCTGTGCTGCACAAAGGCGTACATGTATTCCACATTGATGCCGGCTTGGGCCAAAATCTGGAGGACCAGCCCCAGGCCCCCGGGACGGTCGGGGACCTCCACGGCCACCACTTCGGTTTTGCCGACGGTGAAGCCTTTTTTCTTTAAAAGTTCCCGGGCCTGGTCGTATTGGTCCACGATCAGTCTGAGGATGCCGAAGTCGGTGGTGTCGGCCAGGGACAGGGCCCGGATATTGATGCCCCCTTCCCCCAGGACCCGGGTGACTTCGGCCAACCGGCCCGCCTTATTCTCCAGAAAAACCGAGATTTGCTCAACTTTCATGGGGTCCCCCCCCTTAAAATGCAGTTTTTAGTTTTTAGTTTTTGGTTTTTAGTTAAAAGACTGTTTGTTAATCCTTTGTCTTCCTCGTTCCCAAGTTGCACTTGGGAACGAAAATGGACGCTAAGCTCAGCGTAGTCTGCAAGGGCGTTCCCCAGCACAGCTTGGGAACGAGGTTGTGATCATTTAGCTTGGGGCTGCGATTGCTTGCCTTGAGGCAAATATTTCATTTGCATATTCTTGCCAATAAGCCCGTCCAGTTGCGGCCGGGGGGGCAAGGCTTTCTTCATCTCCGGGACGAGGAAATTAAGATCGCTGGATTTGGCAGTCAGCTCTTTGGCCTTCTGGTCGAAAACCAATAAATAACTTTTCAGATCAGCCACGTCCTTTTTACTGGAGACAGGACCATGTCCGGGGATAATCTTATCCACCTCCATGGTCATGATGTAGTCAAGAACCTTGATCCAACCCTCAATATCAGCTTCCCCGAGGAAGGGATGAAAATCCGTGAAAAGCAGGTCCCCGGTGAATAAAACCTTCTCCTTAGGCAGATAAACCAGGATGCTGCCGGTGGTGTGGGCCGGGCCCAGGTAGAGGAGTTCGATCCGATTATTCCCTAAATCCAGGGTTACCCGATCCTTGAAGGTCAGGGTGGGATAGGCCAGCTCGGTGCCTTGCAGATCTTTATCGGAGAGGCCGCTCTGTTTAGCGTATTGCAGCATGCCCGCGCCGGCTTTTTGCATGTTCTTTTTGTCGTTTTCCTGGGCTATGATGACCGCGCCGCGTTTGGCGAATTCCGAGTTCCCCAAGGTGTGATCCAGGTGGTAGTGGGTATTGACGAGAAATTTCACGGGCTTCTTCGAGACTTTCTTGATATCCTTGAGAAACCGCCGGGCTTCCCGGGCGGACATTAAGGAATCCACGGCTACCAAGAAGTCCGGGCCGATGACCATGCCGGCGTTGGCCCCAAAACTGTTTTGGGGTGAAGCTCCCTGGACATCGGTATAAGAGTAGACGGAATCGGAAATCTTGACCAAGCCCTGGGCCGGTAGAACCACCTGAGGGAAGAGAAAAAGCAAGAAAATCGCGAATGCGAGAACTGGAAATTTTTTCAAAATATCCCCTCTGATTTCCCAAGTTGCCCCTGGGAACAAAACTGGCCGCCAAGCTCAGCTTGGCCTGCAAGGGCGTTCCCAAGCACAGCTTGGGAACGAGTTCTTAACTAACCCCTAACCCCTAACCCCTGACCCCTGGCCCCTGACCCCTGACCCCTGGCCCCTGACCCCTGGCCCCTAACCCCTAACCCCTGGCCCCTAGATCTTCCGCTTGTCAATGACCCGCTGGGCCTTGCCTTCGCTCCGGGGGATGGACCGGGGCTCCACCAGTTTCACCTTCACGGAGACGGTGAAATAGTCCTTGATCTGCCGCTGGATGCCCTTGGCCAGGGCTTCCATCTTCTTGACCTCATCGGAGAACATGGCTTCGTCCACTTCCACCTGCACTTCCAGGGTGTCCAACTGCCCTTCCCGGTCCACGATGAGTTGATAGTGGGGGGCCACCCCCGGGGTTTCCATGAGCACGGACTCGATCTGGGAGGGGAAGACGTTCACCCCCCTGATGATGAGCATATCGTCGGAGCGGCCCCGGATGCGCTGCATGCGGGCGATGGTGCGGCCGCAGACGCAGGGCGAGTAATCCAGGGTGGTAACGTCCCGGGTGCGGTAGCGGAGCAGGGGAAAGGCCTCCCGGGTGAGGGTGGTGATCACCAGTTCCCCGAATTCCCCGGGGGGCGCAGGCTCCAGAGTCCCGGGGTCGATGATTTCCGGGAGAAAATGATCTTCAAAAAAGTGCAGCCCCTTTTTGGCTTCGATGCATTCCACGCACACCCCGGGGCCCATGATTTCAGATAAGCCGTAGATGTCCACCGCGTCCAGGTAGAGGCGGTTTTCGATCTCCTGGCGCATGGCTTCGCTCCAGGGCTCGGCCCCGAAGACGCCCACCCGCAACTGAGTGTCTTGGAAGGACACCCCCATTTCCTGGCCCACTTCCGCCAGGTAGAGGGCAAAGGAGGGGGTGCAGCAGAGGACCGTGGGCGCGAAATCCTGGATGAGCATGATCTGCCGGCGGGTCTGGCCCCCGGAGACCGGAATGACCGCGGCTCCCAGACGTTCGGCGCCGTAATGGAAACCCAGCCCCCCGGTGAAGAGACCGTAGCCGTAAGCATTATGGATAATGTCCCCCCGGTGTGCGCCCGCGCAGGCCATGGTCCGGGCCATCAACTCCGCCCAGGTCTCCAGGTCCCGTTGGGTATAAGCCACGGGCGTGGGTTTGCCGGTGGTGCCGGAAGAGGCGTGGATGCGGACCACCTGGGCCATGGGGGTGGCGAAGAGGCCGAAGGGGTAATTGTCCCTGATGTCCTGCTTGGTGGTAAAGGGCAGCCGCTGCAGATCATCCAGGGTGCGGATATCCTCGGGTTTCACCCCGGCTTCATCCAGGCGGCGGCGGTAGAAAGGAACCAGGTGATAGACCCGTTCCACTACGGCCTGCAAGCGCTGGAGCTGTAGGGCCCGGAGGTCCTCCCGGGGCATGGTTTCGTTTTCAATGTCGCGGATCATGAAATCCTGAATTCCTCCTGAAGGCGATCTGAACAAATTATCACAAATGGTCTTCCAGGGTCAATGGTATTAAGCAGGCGGGAGTGGGACAGTTTGACCTCCAAATAAACTCTTACCGCAATCTCCCCAAGGATGTTAAACTTGACCATAGAGGCGAAAGTTCCGGAGCGGCCGGCGCCGCTTATCTTCTGCCTCAGAGGCTGGCCTTCATTTCGGGCTGAAACAAACTTTAGACGTCATTTCTGAACCGATTTTTACAGTCGTTTTGACTCATCCAGGAGGGTTTTACTAGATAAAGGATCACCCCCCCTTTTCTAAAGGGGGGTAGGGGGGATTATATAAGCGCCTGATAATCCCCCTAAATCCCCCTTTAGAAAAGGGGGACTTAGAGAATCCTCCTTCCATTCTTTTGCTCATTGATAACTTATCTGAAGCTTCGGAATAGGTTTTGCAATATCTTCATAAGTAAATGCAACTAATCCTTCTGGTCCGGTTAACCGTTAAGGAGAAAGAAGGATCAAAGATAGCAGCACCAATGGGAAATATGGCGTTGATTAAGTCAGGTTATACCAGTTTCACATTCAAGTGTAACAAACTCGATAAGTAACCATCTGATATTGCCTTTATTTTTAACCGAAAACTGAAAACCGAAAACCGAAAACGGTATTATTAATGAGGAGGAATGAGATGAGCAAAAAGATTTCCTGGGGGTTGGGCCTTTTGGCGGTCATCCTGCTGGCAGCCCCCGTAATCGGCTTCGGGCAGGCAAAGACGCCGGCTCAGACTCCCCAGGCCGCGGCCCCGGGGGCGGCGGCCACCAAGGCCGCAATCCCTGACCCCAAGGAGATACTCCGGCAAAGTTGTGAGTTTCTCCAGAAGCAACCGCAATTCTCTTTCAAGGCCGAGGTTGCCAGCGAGCGGGTCTATTACCGGGGCCAGAAACTGCAGTTCGGCCAGGAGGTGGCGGTGGCCGTCCGGCGTCCCGACCAGCTCCGGGTAGACGGGGACGGCGATCTGGAAAGCAAACTGCTCATTGTCGATGGGAAGACCCTTACCCTCTATGACAAATATAAGAACCATTATGCCAGCCTCGCGGTAGCCGGCGATATCGACGGGGCCCTGGACCATGCCTACCGGGATTATGGCCTGCGGGTGGGGCTGGCGGAGTTGGGCAGCGCCAAACTCTGCGACCACGCCCTTAAGAATTTGGGCCATGCCCTGTACGCGGGCCGCCATGTGGTGCGGGGCGTCTCCTGCCATCATCTGGCCTTTGACCGGAAAGACAGGCATTATCAGGTCTGGATCGAAGTGGGGGAGCAGCCGGTGTTGCGCAAGATGGTGGTCACCAAGAAGATGCTGCCCGGTTCCCCCCAATGGACCGCCTATCTCTCCGATTGGAATTTCGCCCCCGCCTTTGGGGACCACCTCTTTACCTTTACGCCCCCGGCCGGGGCCCAGAAGATCAAGTTTTTACCGGTGAAACCGGGGGAACCCAAGACGCCCAAGAAGGCGAAAGGGAAAAGGAAGGGAGGTGAGTCATGAGGCTCGCGCAATTACCCCGCTTACTGGCGGCACTGATCTTGACCTTGTTAATGATGGCCTTTCCCGTCATCACCCAGGAAGTTCAAGCCCGGGGCGGCGGTGGCGGCATGCATGGCGGTGGTGGTGGTCATTATGGCGGCGGCGGTCATTATGGCGGCGGCGGCTTCGGCGGCGGCAGCTTCAGGCCGGAGCCGCACTACGCGGGGGGCTACCATCCCGGCCCCCAACCTGGCCCTGGCCCGCATCCCGGTCCCGGCCCCGGCCCTGGACCGCATCCCGGCCCTGGCCCCGGTCCCGGCCCTGGCCCCCATCCTGGCCCCCCCGGACCGCATCCCGGACCCCCGGGGCCACATCCGCCTTATAACAATAACTATAATTACAACCGGAACGTCAACGTTTATGGCGGCGGCGGTTGGGGACCTTACTATGGTCCCGGCTGGGGCGGCGTGGCCGCGGGCGCGGCCGCGGGTTTGGCCGTGGGCGCGGTAGTAGGCTCCCTCTCTGCTTCCGCCCAACCCTTGGTCGTCAACAACCAGACTTATTACTATGACTCGGGCACTTACTACCAGCCCTGCTATCAAGGCAGTGAATCGGGCTACTGCGTGGTCCCGAACCCCAATCAATAATCTCCTGAAAAGCTGGGGACAGACCCTATGAAAATTTAGTGTCTGTCCCCCGTTGGTTTTTATTTCCCCTTATCTTCCTTAGTTTTCTAATTTATCAAAATAATTACAGGCAGGGCCTGCCGCAATTAACCGGCGGGATCAAAATTGGAGGGGCGATCAGGGTAGGCCCGCCCCCGCCAGACAGCGCCATGGTTGAGGGCGGCTGGGCGGGCTGAAAGTTAAAGTATTGTCCGGAGCAGCCGATTGATTATTTACAAGTCAGCAGTCAGCGCCCCAGTCTGGAAACCCTTACCCGGAGAACGGCATGGAAGCCCCGGCAAAAACCCACCCGCAACTGCCCGGTTTTTTTCACGGCCTGCCCAGGATGTGGCGTCTCGTAGGCATCATTATTTTAATCTATGCGGGGGTCCTGGTGGGTAAAGTGGCTTATGATCTGAGCCACCGCCCCGCGTCAAAACCGGCGCCCCCATCTACAGCGCAGACCCTGGCGTCCGCCCCTAACCAAACCTCTGCCCCGGCTTTCCGGCCCGGAGAGAAAGAGATGCTCCCGGGGGGGAGCCAGCAGTTTTCCGCCGCCAACCACCCCCGGGCCCTGGGCCTCAAATTTTGCCTGAGTTACCCCCAAGGTTGGCAGCAGCAGCCTCCGGAAGGCTCCCTAGTCCTGGCGAAATTTGCCAGCGGCCAGGGTAAAGGCAGGGAAACCGTGGTCTTGTTTGTGGTTCCGGATCCGCCCCGGTCCCCGATTCTCTCGGAGCAGTTCCGGAAAGAGATCTTCAACGGCATTTTGGCGGGCTATAAATGCAAGTATTGCGCGGTCTTCTCCCGGCCCATAACCATCGCCGGCAAGGAAGCGGTGGCAGTCTCCTTCGATGATTTTACCAAAGATGCCCATATGAAAGTCACCAATTACCTCTTCCCGGTGGCTCAGAAAATGATCACCATCCAATGCCGGGTGGAATCCCCCCAAAAAGATGCGGAGTTAGAGGCCCGGTTTCACCGCCATGGGCCCCTATTCGACCGGATTGCCCAAAGCCTGACCCTTAATTAGTAAAGGTCGTAGTGAAGAAACACCTGTTACTGATACTGAGCCTCTTAGTGCTGCTAGCTCTGGGCCTTACTGGTTCGTATCTTTATTTCTCGAACTTCTCCAAACGCATCCCCATCAGCCAAACCAACTTACCCCGGGGATTTCCCCCATCCAATCGCTGAGAAATTAAGCTGCCCGCATCATGCGCCAAAATTTGCTGTGGGGGGATCAGCTCACCGAGTGGTTTTACTGCCGGGGCTCAAGGCCGACCCAAGCCAGGTTGGGTCTTGGCAAGAGAAATATCTGCCAGAAATAAAATAAAAGTTCTCAGGTAATTTTTGTCGAAAACCTTGCCCTTCTCCCAGTCATTACGCATAACCCACAAGGCTTCCTTGGGTTCCTTGGCGGGGCGCCAAGGCCGCACCGCGGTCATGGCTTCATAGGTGTCCAGGATGCGCAAAATTTTGGCCCAGTCATGGATCTCGCCGATTTTCAAGCCGTCCGGATAGCCGGAGCCATCGCCATTTTCATGATGCTGCATTACCATTTGCAGGGATTCCCACGACAGGTTGGCGGAAGCCTGTAGCATCCGCACGCCGTCTAGAGGATGGCGCTTAATCTGGGACATTTCCCCATCTGTCAGGGCCCCCTTTTTTTCCAGAATGCCCCGGGGCGTCTTGGTCAAACCGATGTCGTGGATCAAGGCCCCCAGGCCGAATTCCTGGACTTTTTCCCAGCTCCAACCCAGGAAGATGGTGAAAGCCAATCCCAATAAACAGACATTAAAACAATGGGTGTAAAGATGGAAACTGTGGAATTTGATCTGCATTAAAGACAAAAAATTATGATGGTCGGCCCCGATTACTTCAAACAAGGTATCCAGAAATTTCAGACCCTCTTTGATCTGTTTAACAGAGCGGGCCTCTTCTGAGTTAAAGAAATTAAAAGTCCACATATGTGCGGCGTCACAAATCCGCACTCCCTTTTCCAGGGTGTCTAGACTTTCATCTTCCAGGACCATTTCAATATTATGATGCAGGTATTGCTGGACTTTATCTATCTCTTGCAAGGCCAAATAAACACAGGGGACCCCCAGTTGTTGCAGCTTTAAGTGCCAGTCTTGTTGAAAAACGTCACCCCCTTCGCAACACTTGACAAACTTGGGTTTCGTAATCTCTTTAGTGATTGTTTTGACAAAGACATCAAAGGGAACCTCCCACCCCGGAGTCAAATTCCGCAGAGGCAGTGACGCATAACCTTCACCTTCCTCAAAACCAGGAGCAATGGCAATTTGACCGGCATCCACTGCCTGTTGGGAAATATCAAACTTACTAGTCGGGAGGGTGGCTTGCATTTTTCGATTATTATTACGATATTGGAGTACCTCGGCTCCATCTTGCTTGCGGAAATAGAGATATTTAACATCTTCCCGTTTAAGGTCATCAATCAAGGTTTTTTGACAAATATCCCCATGGGAAATAATAATATTGTAACTGTAATCCATCGTTTTAGGATTTATTGTTTTCTTAAAGAGATAAAACTGGATTTTTGTTCCCGGTTGCAAGTCATTAATATTAAATGAAATATAGTTTTCCCTATTCATCTAGCAACTCTCCCGGGAAGCCTGTCCCCAAACGGCCAGGTGGAGGCCATCCTCAAGTTTAACCCTGAGAAGGTTACTTTTTCTAGTCCAATTGTCGTAATTTATCTAGGTTAGCATAAATTTCCACGCATTTGTTAACCAACCGGTTTGATCTATTAGACTTTTTATGACATTGTGAATACCCCTCAGAACCCGGATAATTAATCGCTATGGAGCTTAAAGGCCAACGGTGGAATGACTAATACCAAGTTGAGACCTCTGCGAAAGTCTCAATTACTTTCCTCTTTAATCAAAATGTGGAGCAGGCGCCCTCGCCTGCTACTAGATGAATGGTGAACAGCCGAGGGCGGCTGTTCCACATGAGACTTTCGCAGAGGTCTCAAGTTGTTATTCTTATCGGTAATGGAGCGTAGAAGCGATATCTCCCCAGTTATCAACACTGCACCCAAAATTTGGTTAGAGGCTGACGGATTTATTCACGGTCTTGCACAAAAAGGGGGCAAACGTTAAACTCCATATAATTACTGCCGGGGACTTGCCGCGGAACCTATCCAGCCAAGATCAAGGGGAGGAGCCTCTCTCCGTCCTGCCCGGAATTTTAGCTATCAGCTTTCAGCTCTCAACCGTCGGCAAAAGGCAAAGTAAGTTGCATTTTTTTTAGCTGATAGCTGATAGCTAAACGCTGACTGTTTACCAAAATACAAGGAGTAGCGAGATAGAGGCCGCTTAGGCAGCGGTCCATATTTTGCCGACGTTTTATGAAATCCCGAAACGATTTACGCAATATCGCCATCATCGCCCACGTGGACCATGGGAAGACCACCCTGGCGGACGCCCTGCTCTGGCAGAGCGGGATTTTTAGGGCCAACGAGCAGGTGGCGGAACGGGTCCTGGACAGTATGGACCTGGAGCGGGAAAAGGGCATTACCATCATGGCCAAAAACATGGCCATCACCTATAAGGGTGTGAAGATCAATATCGTGGACACCCCGGGCCACGCGGATTTCGGGGGCGAAGTGGAGCGCACCCTGAACCTGGTGGACGGGGTCATGCTCCTGGTGGACGCCACCGAGGGCCCTTTGCCCCAGACCCGCTTCGTGCTGGGCAAGGCCCTGGAAAAGGGGCTCCCGGCCATCGTGGTCATCAACAAGATCGACCGGGAGGACCGGCGCCCCAAGGAGGTGCTGGACGAGGTTTACGACCTGTTCATCGACCTGGACGCCACCGAGGAGCAATTGGAGTTCCCGGTGCTCTACACCAACGCCAAGGCGGGCCTTGCCTTGACCGGCCCGGAAGGGCAGGGGAGGGACCTGACGCCCCTCTTTGAAGCTATCCTGGCGGCCATTCCCCCGCCTCAATACGACCCGGACGCACCCCTGCAGTTTCTGGTCACCAGCCTGGATTACAGCGACTACGTGGGCCTTATCGCGGTGGGCAAGATTGTCAGCGGGGTCCTTAAGAAGGGCCAGGAAGTGGCGCTTTTAAAAGAAGGCGAGAGGGCCGGTAAAGCCAGCCTCAGCGTCATTTACAGCTTTGAAGGCCTGGACCGGAGCGAACCGGAGAGCATCGAGGCCGGGGATCTGGCCGCGGTGGCCGGGGTGCCCCAAGCCTTCATCGGCGATACTTTGGGCGACCCGGAGGACCCCCGGCCGCTGCCCGGCATCACCGTGGAAGAGCCCACCATTTCCATGGTCTTTTCCGTGAACACCTCGCCTTTATCCGGGAAGGAAGGAAAGCTGCTCACCTCCAGGCATCTCAAAGAGCGCCTGGACAAAGAAGTGCTTTATAACGTGAGCATCAAGGTGGAGCCGGGGCAGTCCAAAGACGCCTTCAAAGTCAGCGCCCGGGGGGAGCTGCAACTGGCGGTCTTGATCGAGATGATGCGCCGGGAAGGTTTTGAACTGTCGTTGTCCAAGCCCCGGGTCATCACCCGGGAGAGAGACGGGGTGCTCTCCGAGCCGGTGGAACTGGCGGTGGTGGATATTCCCGAGGAGTTCATCGGCATCGTCACCGAGAAGATGGCCGCGCGCCGGGGGCGGATGGTAAAGATGGTCAACCACGGCTCGGGCCGGGTGCGCCTGGAGTTTAACATTCCTTCCCGGGGTCTGATCGGCTTTAGGGGCCAGTTCTTGAACGACACCCGGGGCACGGGGCTGTTGAACACCATTCTGGAAGGTTTCATGCCTTACGCCGGGGAGATCGGCGGCCGGCCCAACGGGGCCTTGATCGCGGACCGGCCCGGCAAGGCGGTGGGCTATGCCATTTTCCACCTCCAGCCCCGGGGCACCATCTTCGTGAAACCGGGGGACCCGGTGTACCGGGGGATGATTGTGGGGGAAAACACCCGGGCCGAAGATATGTGGGTGAACATCACCAAGGAGAAGAAGCTCACCAATATCCGGGCCGCGGGCTCGGACGAGGCCCTGCGCCTGGTGCCCCCCCGGCAGTTCAGCCTGGAGCAGGCCATGGAGTTTATCAACGACGACGAGTTGGTGGAAGTGACCCCCGGGGCCATCCGCCTGCGAAAAATGGCCGCGGGCTGATTTTCTTCCCAGTACGGGCGTCTCGCCCGCCCCCTTAATCCGCACAGGCTGGAAAGCCTGTGCTACCGCTTTTAATAGCGGGAGTAAGTAATGCTGTCCTTTTCGAACTCCACGATGATTTCGTCAGTCAGGGAAGCCCGGATTTTCGGGATAATTTCAAAGATGGTGTCCGTAGTCACCCGGTAATCCTGCTTGGTGGCCAGCTCCTGCTCAAAGGTGAACTGGGCCACTTGTTGAAAGAGATATTCAATATCCGCAGGGGTGAACCGGGAAGTCATCTTGATTACCCGGTTGAGGTCCACTTCCCCGGTATTCAATCTGGCCAGGTAGTGTGCCAGGATATTGGCCCGCTCGTCTTCGTTCAAAGTCCCCACCGGAATAATGCAATCAAATCTTCCCGGGCGCAGCAGCGCCGCGTCGAGATCCCGGATGTAATTGGTGGCGCAGATGAGGAGCAGGTGGTTGTCCTGGCTTTTGAACAACGGCACCTGTTTTAAAAATTCGTTGGTAATGGATTTGTCTATGCGGCTGGCCTCATCCCGGTTGCCGGCAATCTCCTCGAACTCATCGATAAAAATGACGACTTCTTTCAAATTTCTGGTTTTTTCCATGATTTTGCGCAGATTAGCCCCCATTTTTTCGCTGCCGTCCGCCAGGAGCAGGCTGGGGGCAATCTCAATGAACCACCAGGACAAGGCTCCGGCTATGGCCTTGGCAAAGTGGGTCTTGCCGGTGCCCGGAGGTCCGAAGAAGATAATGGCCTTGGGAGGCACTACCCCGTGTTTTTTGGAGAGATTTTCCCGGGTCAACGGCAGAATGATTCTCTTCTGCACAATTTGCTTCGGGGGTTGGGAATCAGAGATGGTGTCCCATATTTCCGGGCTGATGGCCAGGGCGCCCATCTCGTTGAGGAGATCGTGATATTGATAGGCCAGGTATTCCTCCCGGGCCTGCTCCATATTTTCCAAAAAATCGATGCACGCCACTTTTAAGCCCACATCCCGGGCCAGCTTTTCCGACATCAGCCATTTATGCTGCAGAATTCTGGGCAGCAGTTCCGCGGCCACTTCCGGCTCCAGGCGATTGCCGCTGATTTCAAAGATTTTACCGGCGCACAATTCCGGAGAGGGGATATCCGGCAAATCCTGGTTCACGATTAAAGTCCTCCCTATTTTTTAACCTCTTGGCTGAGTCCTGGTCTTGGGCCCCGGGCGTCAGGAAATACGCCTGCATGCGTTCTCAAACACGCGAATAATATTAATTTTGAGGGATTGGTTGACGGGGCTTGCAGGAACCGGCTCAGCAAGAGGCTGTCGACATGATCTGGCGATATATTATCATTTCCTGTCCGTAGAGCAAGTTAGATTTTGGTTAAAACCGGATTCACTGCCAAAAGCGGCCGGATACCAATAAGGTAACAAAGTGGGTAACCCCGCCCTTCTGGATGGCCCTGAGCCGTTGCCCTTACGAGGTCGCGTCCGGGTGGCGGCGCCAATCCGGCTGCAACTGCAACAGGCGGCTGCCCCCCGGCCCGGCGCTCACCACCTCCAGGAGAGACGCAGGCTTGGTGAGGCGTGCCAGAATCTCCTGGAATGGCGCCCCAGGAAGAAAGCGGCGCCATTCTTCCTCCCAGAAGGCCTCGCCGCCGCTGGCGATGAGCCAGTCCGCCACCCGGGGCCCCAGGTGGGGGTCAAGGTCCGCCAGGGCCGCGGCTGCGTGGCCCCGGACGGCTGCCCCCGGGACCAGCAAAAAGCGGTCCACCAAAGCGTAGCGCACCGACGCGGCCCGGCCGCGGTTGTGGGTAAGAAGCCCGGCCTGCCGAAATTTTCGCAGGTATTCCCAGGCGGTCTTGCGCTCCAGGGAGAAGTGCTCCTGGAAGTCCCGGAGGCGGAACCAGCAGCCCCGGGTGCCCACCAGGAAATGGAGCAGCTTGTCCTCCTGCAACTTGCTGTGGGGCCGCCGGGGGAGAATCCCCCGGAGCCCGGCCAGGGCCGCGGCCAACGGGTCCCCGCGGACCGCCCGGCTGAAAGATGAGGGGAAAGGAGGGCCCCTATCCGCAGCCTTTTGGGGGCCGGAACGTTCCGGCCCGGGCCGCAACAGGGGAGAGATGAGGGGCAGATAAAAAGGGAGGCAATGGTTCAAGGTGCTGATTAAAGCCCGGAAGCGGTCCAGGGTGATGCGTCCGGCCAGGTGGGTGAGCAGGGCCTCCTGGACCCTGATTTTGAGCATGCGGCCCCAGGCCTGGGGGTCATGGGGCCGAGGCGCGACCTGCAAGGCCGCGTCCAGCATCAATCCCGCCACCACGGCCCGGTCCAGGCCTTCTGCTCCCGTGCCCAGCCACTGGTAGCCGCGGCCCGCGGCCTGCCCAAGACATCCTTCCATGGCCCTGGCTCCTCTCCCCGGAAAGAGTGGCCCCAGGTCCCCTCTCCCGGTCAGGAAGTTGCGGGAGCCTGGCTCTCCGGCTCCCGGAGACCAGTCGTGCAAGGACGCGGCCAAGTGCTTGGTGGAGTAACTAAGGGTAATTCTGAGGAAAATAATTGATACAGAGTATGAGTCAGTCCTGGGACAGGTTCGAGAAGTCCCAGAGGTTGCCGCTGTACCTAGTCTGCTGGCAAAGGGGCCGGACCGGAGGTGGGGCTTAATCTTCCAGGGCCAGGATAATGGCGCGGCAGAAGGCCGGGAGGTCCTCGGGCTTCCTGGAAGTGATGAGATTGCCGTCCACCGCCACCTGGGTGTCCACATAATTGGCCCCCGCGTGCACCAGATCGTCCTTGATGGCGAAGAAGCAGGTGACCGTCTTGCCTTGGAGGACCCGGGCGGAGGCCAGCATCCAGCCCCCGTGGCAAATGGCGGCCACGATCTTGCCCTGGTGCACCGCGTCCCGCACCAAAGAGACCATGGCCGCATGGCGGCGCATGTGGTCCGGCGCGTAGCCCCCGGGAATGACCACCGCGTCGAACTGGTCGGCCCGCACCTCCGGGGCGAATTTATCCACTTCCACGGGGTAGCCGTATTTGCTGGTATGCACCTTGGCAGTGCCGGAGCCCACCACCAGCACTGCCGCGCCTTCCTCCCGGAACCGCAGCAGGGGATACCACAGCTCTTGGTCCTGGTACAGATCCTCTGCCAGGATGGCGATGCGTTTGCCTTGCAGCCTCATGGGCTTGCCTCCTGAAAGCTGTGGAAAAGGATATGGGGAATGCAAAATTGCCAAGTCTCTGGTCTTCCCCCCAACAGCCCCTTTTTTATTAAGATAAGGGCCGATGTTGGCTGAGGCAAGGCGAAGTCAGGAAGTCTGGGGGCAAGGTCAGATGGGAGATATCAAGGCACCAGATGATGGGGGTCCAGATGCGCCAAGGTCTTCCTGAAACTGGGACTGCCGCTGGGCCAGCGCCAATAGGCGCGCTGTGCCTGGAAGGGTTGCAGCAACAGGGGCCAAATATGGTTGTCCCCGGGGAGAAGGTACCCGGGAACCCCGATAACCACCTCCCTCTGGGGCACATTGAGGCGGAGGCTGCGGTTCAACCGGTCCCACCAGGAAAAGACGACGGAATAATTGGAATTGGTCTCCTGGCCCACCGCGGAATGGTGGATGCCGTGCATCCGGGGGGTGACCAGCACCTTATTCAACCGCCGCTCCAAGTGGATGGGGAGGGCCACGTTGCTGTGGTGAAACATGGTGGCCAGGTTGAAGACGAGCTCATAGGCCAGATAAGTAAAAGGGGAGAGCCCCGCCAGCAATACCTGCAAGACGCGGAAGACAGAGGAATAGAGGGTTTCTCCGTAATGAAAGCGGAAAGAGGTGGACACATCCAGGTCCGGGTCCACGTGGTGCACGTTATGGAAGCGCCACAGCAGGGGATGGACGTGGTTGGCCCGGTGCCAGAAATAGAAGGTGGCGTCCATCCACAGAAAGCCCAGGAAGAATTGGGCCCAGAAGGGTAGGGCCAGCCAGGGGAGCAGGCCCAGGGAATGGGACTGGGCCCAGGCGGCCGCGGCCAGGGCCAGGGGCCTCACCAGGGCTGCGCCCACCCCGAAGGAGAGCGCGGTTACCGCCAGATTAACGGTCCAGCGCCGGGGCCGGGGCCGTTTCCAGCGGCGCAGGGGCTGCAGGTTCTCCAGGGCCCCCAGGAGAAGAAAAAAGATCACCAAAGAAACCGGGGCCCAGGCCTGGAAGGTTAAAGGTTGCGGCATTTCCTTAATGTCCCCCATTTATCCGGCGATCCCCGGGAACGCCGGCCCAGGATCTGGTCCTAGGATAAGTCATTCCCCCATTAAGGCAACCCTTTATCTTGCCTTATAAATTGCCGGGGTAAAAAAATCTGGCAAGTAGTTCTGGGGGAAGACTCCAGGGTTAAACGCCGGACCCTCCTGCCGGGAGAAGTTGCCGGACCTAAAAGGGGCGGAATTGTTTTTCGAAATCCCCTGCCCTGGCGCCAAAGGCCTGGTAGAAGGCCTCATCGGGATTGGTATTTTTCAGGGCCCGGAAATAGGTGAACAGGGCCGGATATCCCCGCCACTCCACCAGGGTCATCACCGCCAACGCGGAAGTGGTATAGGTTACCCGGCCCCCGTAGGTATGGCAGGCGGACATCAACCCCTGACGGGTGTGCAAACATTCCAGGCTGGGAATCCCCCGAGCCTTTTGCAGATTTTCGATCCACCGGCTTTTGTAGCCGCTGGCGCCTTTTACCCCTACGGTCTCCAAAATATGAGCCGCCAGGGCATCAGCCGACCCTTCCAGCATCCAGCCTATGCCTCCATGTTTGTCCTGGCTCTCTTGAGCTTGATAAAAATGCACCAATTCGTGGCAGAGGACAAATAGCTGGATATAGTCGCTGTTGATATCTCCTAAATTAACTATCAGGTCTCCCTGCCGTTGCAAACCCGCGGAGTTGTTGGCCGTTATATGGGCTTGCGACTCGCTGGCGCCATACCAGTCCTGGATGGCCTTTTTATAGTTGAGTTTGTCGCAGGAGAATTTGATGCGCAGATCTCTCTGCAAACCTAGCCCATAGGTTCTTTGAAAAAAATCAAAGACACCGTTTACCGCGGACCGGGCCTGGGCTTCGGCATCCTTCTCCACCCCGTGGTCCACGACCAAATCCACCCGGGCTCCATGGGCGCCGGGGGCAAGGCAGAGGTTAAGGAAGAAAAGGCAGGAAACCAGCGCCAGAACCGGAGATTTAGTCTTCATGGGCGTCCCAGCCAGATGGTGGTGGGGTATGGTGCTTATTTATAATAATGTCGGCAAGTTCCCGGGAAACTTGATATTTGCCGGGCAGGGTAATGGCTGGGATTAAAGATCGGCTAGAATAATGGCCCTAGCCCCGAGCCATCTTCTCCCAGAAGGACCAGGACTTCAGGTCCCGGCCCAGGTGATGGCGCAGAAATTTATGGAGCAGCGCCAGGCTCTGGTCCCGTTGGGAGGGCGGGAAACGGAGGCGGGTGAGTTTTTCCAGGGGCATTTCCGCGGCCAGGCGCAGCAGTTTCCAGACCCCGGGATTGAGGGGCAGCAAAGGCCCGGTGGCGGACCGGCCGCAAGGGCCGCAGACCACCCCGCCTTGAGCAATGCTGAAATAGAGAGGGGGCGCAGGTTCCCGGCCGCACTGCCGGCAGGATTCCCACCGGGGGCCGTAGCCGCCCAATTTCAGGAGATGGAGGAAAAACGAGGGCAACAGGGAGTCCGGGGAAGCGCCGCGGTCCAGCAGTTCCAGGACCTGGTTCAGGGTCTGGAAGATGGCCCCGGTGGCTTCCACCGGCGCGGAGAGTTCCCCGGCCAATTCCGCCAGCACCGCGCCGGCCGCCAGGGCCCGCAGGTCCCGGCGGAGGTTGGGAAAAGAATTGACCAACTCCCCTTGTTGCAGGAACTCCAGGTCGCCCCGGGGCCGGAGGGAAAGCTGGAAGATCACCCGGTTTAGGGGCTCCAGGCAGTTGGCAAAGCGGCGCTTGCTCTTCTTGGCGTGTTTGGCTATCCCGGAGACGCGGCCTGCGTCGGGGGTGAGGAAATTCACCAGGCGGTCCGCTTCCCCGTAATCGCGGATTTGCAGGACAATGGCGGGGGTCTGCCGGGTGGTCATGGAAAGATTTTACCACAGAGGCGCAGAGAGCACAGAGTTTCACAGAGTTTTATTTCTCTCTGTGAAACTCTGTGTCCCCTGTGTCTCTGTGGTTAATCTTCTAAGGCAGATCCAGCACCTGCCGCACCTTTTGCGCCAGGGTGATCATTTTGAAGGGCTTTTCCAAGAAGGGGACGCCCACCGCCAGCAAGCTTTGCAGGGCCGCGATGTCTTCCGTATAGCCGGACATGAAAAGGACCTTCATCTTCCGGCCAAAGGGGAGAAGCCGTTCGATCAATTCCCCGCCGCTCATCCCGGGCATGACCACATCGGTCAATACCAGATGAATGGGACCTTGGTGACGCCCGGCGACCAAAATGGCATCGTTGCCGTGGCGGGCCTCCAGCACCTTGTAGCCATACGAGCCCAAGGTCTGGCAGATCACGCGGCGCATACTCTCATCATCCTCTACTACCAGGACGGTTTCCTCCCCCCGCAGGGACGCGGCCGGCGCGGGCACAGGATGGAGGGGCAGGGCGGCTTCGGCCACCCGGGGCAGGTAGACCTTGAACGTGGAGCCTTTCCCCACCTCGCTGTAGACCCAGATATGGCCGCCGCTCTGCTTGACAATGCCGAATACCGTGGATAGGCCCAGTCCCGTGCCCTTGCCCGGCTCCTTGGTGGTGAAGAACGGTTCAAAGATATGGGCCTGGGTGGCCGCGTCCATGCCGATACCGGTGTCGCTCACCGCCAGCATCACATAGGGACCGGGGATGACCTCCAGGTGGTCCCGGGAATAGGCCTCATCCAGAAAGACGTTTTCCGTTTCAATAGTGAGCATGCCCCCCTGGGGCATGGCGTCCCGGGCATTGACCGCCAGGTTCATGATCACCTGGTCCATCTGGCCGGGGTCGGCTTTGACCGCGGCCAGGGCCGGGTCCTGGAGAATAATCAGATCGAGGTCTTCCGGCAATAAACGCCGCAACATCTTTTCCATGCCCGCGATTAACTCATTCAGATTGATGATGCGGGGCTGGATGATCTGTTTACGGCCGAAGGCCAGAAGTTGCCGGGTCAAGTCCGCGGCCCGCTCCGCCGTCTTGATGATCTCCGCCGCGTAGTGGCGCCGGGCATCGTCCTCCGGCAACTCCAGCAACAGCATCTCGCCATATCCCAAGAGGGCTGACAGCAGGTTGTTGAAATCATGGGCCACCCCGCCTGCGAGCCTCCCTACCGCCTCCATCTTTTGTGCTTGAATCAACTGGGCTTCCAGTTGCTTGCGCTCGGTGATCTCTCTGGCCACCACCACCGCATAGAGGGTAGCCGCGAACCACACCGGGCGCACCGTCATCTCCACGGGGATTTCATCCCCGTCACGGGAGCGAAGACTGGTGATAATCGTCTCTTGGCCGGTGCCGCCGGTCTGGCCGGCTGAGAATATGGCTTCCAAGCGCGCGGCCGCGGCTGCTTCGACTAAATCAAAAATGGATCTCCGGCTCAGTTCTTCCGGAGAGTAGTGAAGATGACGCGCGGCAAAATCATTCACATCGATGAAGTGTCCGGAAGGCACCTCCAGGAGAAAGATGGCGTCATTGCTTTGATCCAACAGGGCTCTGAATCTTTCCAAATCGGCCAGGCGCTGCTGCAACTCCGGATAATAGCTTTTCCTGAGGGAACGCTCACCTAAGCCGATGATTTTTTCCCGCAAAGAATCCCAATTTTCGGGGAGATCAGAGGGCTTCTTCAAAGATGACCTCAATATCGCGCCGCACCGGGCGGCGTGGATTAGTGACAATACAAGGGTCATTCATAGCCTTTTGGGAAAGTTCAGGGATATCGGTGCGCTGCACCCCTTTTTGCCCCAAGGATTGTTCAATACCCACGGCTTTTCGTAAACGCATAACCTCCCCCAGGATCGCGGCTTTTTTTTCGCTAAGATTCTGTTTATTCAGGTCCAACCCCATGGCCTCGCCGATGTGCGAGAAGCGGTCGGGGGCCTCAGGAAAATTAAAGGACATGACGTGCTCCAATAAAATGGCGTTGCATTCTCCATGGGGGAGATCCAACAGCCCCCCTAAACTATGGGCCATGGCATGGACCGCGCCCAGAGAGGCATTGGAAAAGGCCAACCCGGCCTCCAGGCTGCCCAACATCACCTGGCTGCGTAGCTGCAAGTTACCGGGTGCAGCCAGTGATGGCAGAAGGTGCGAGCATAGCAAACGGATGGCCGCGAGGGCATGGAGGTCGGTTATGGGAGAATGGGCCAGGGAAACATAGGCCTCAATAGCATGCACCAGGGCGTCCAGGCCCGTGCACGCGGCCAGGTAGGGATCCATAGTCGTCAGGGTGTGAGGATCGATCAAGGCCACATCGGGTACGACCGCCTTACTGATAATCGCAATTTTTATTTTTTCTTGGGGATTGCTGATGATAGCGAACTGGGAAACATCAGCGGAAGTGCCCCCGGTGGTGGGAATGCAAATTAACGGCGGCATGGGAATGGAAACCCGATCAACCCCCTCAAACTCTAAGATATGCTTTTTATTGGTGCTGACAATGCCGATCCCCTTGGCGCAGTCCATGGGGCTGCCGCCTCCTACCGCCAAAATGAGGTTGCATCCTGCGTTTTTATATACCTCGGCCCCCCTCATAACTTCTTCGGCCCGGGGATTAGGGGTCACCCCGGAATAGAGAACATGGGGCAGGCCCTCGAGTTCCAGATTCTCTATTGCTTGATCCGTCCAACCTGCCGCCATCACTCCCGGATCGGTGACGATCAATATGCGGGAAGCCCCGAAGTTTTTGGCATAACGACCGGCAAGCTCTAATGCTCCCAGGCCAAAAATAAACTCGGGAGCGACAAATTTCCGCAACTGCAAGTCACTTTCGAAATCCATAGCCCTCACCCTTTAAATTTGGCGAGCCGTTGACCAATCCTACCCCTTTTTTTTGGCCAGTCTTTGCTTTTGGCCCCTTACTTCATCCTGGATTTCCATCTTCTGCCGGCAATCCTTTGGGGGCAAGCATCGGCGCTATTCCTGTCATATTATAACTTATCGGATTTGCGATTAAAATACGTTATCCAAATCAAGCTTGTCAGGAATTAGGGAACTGCATTTAGAGTGCTAGAAAAGAATATTTAGGTGAGGACCGGGGAAATTTTGTAAGCATTCCCCCGGCCATCACCCTAGCGCGGGTTGATGAGGCAGGACCCGGTATCCCTGCCCCGCATCTCATCCCAATTTATACTTCTCCCGCAGGCGGCGGGAAATATCCCGGAGCCAGGCATAGGCCAGAGTCACCGTCTTTTCCCGGTCCGGGTTGATGAGGCAGCAGGTGGCCGGGGTGATGAGGCTCTGGGCCAGGAGCCGGTCCCGGTCGATGCCGGCTTTGGCCAGGAAGGCCCACAGGTCCTCCAAAAAATCCATCAAGCCTTCCGTGGTTTCTCCCTGGAAGACGTCGCAGCCGGTGGGCACCAGGCCCCAGGACAGCACCCCGCCTTTGTCCAGGAACTTCCTGATGCTGGGCGCGTAGGCCTGGAAGACCTCCCGGTTGGTGTAGATATCCATGGACAGGATATCCAGGTCCCGGTTGAGTAAAAATTCCCAGTCCGGGTTGCCGCAGAGATGGATGCCCCGGGGCCTGTCGATCTGGGCGAAAAAGCGGTCCAGGTCCTCTTTGGCCCGGATGTCGGTGTACCCGGAAATGGAGCTGAAGATGAACTGCATGCCCGGTTCGTCGATGAACATGAAGGCCCGGGGGTTTTTCTCTTTCAGGCGCACCAGTTGGCACTGGACCCGCCGGGCCATGAAGTCGATCATGATGGACCGCACCTCGTCATTAAAGATCAGGGGCCGGTCGTTTTCATCCAGGATCTTCAGGCCGAAGCTGACGGGGCCTTCCAACTGCCCCCGGATGGCCGGGTAGCCGCTCAGGTCGAGATCCAGGAAGCGGTGATAGACCGCGGAATACGCCGGGGAGATGTCGAAATAGTCCAGGTCGTCCCAATGGGCCAGCATCTGCTCCAATTCTTCATAGAACTTGTTGGTGTCGAAGCGGATGGATTCGGTTTCCGGAAAAAGAAGAATGCCGGGGAAGTGCTCCGCGGCCTGGACGTACATGTCTTCGTAATAATTCAGGTGGGGCAACTGGGGCCAGAAGGGGATATCCAGGGACAAGGCCAGTTCCAGCGCGGGCTCCGCCCGGTCGTGGGGCAGGATGGCCATGGCCGTGGTCAGGAGATTACCGGGAATCAGTGGGGGCATGAAATTAATATAAGTATTGGGGGGAATTATTGCAATTAGCACCATTCATCAGGATTTTGGGGATGGGGATAGGGGTTTGTGCCCCTCATTTGGGGATTTCGACGACAAAAGCGGCCCCGCCCTCGGGAGGGCTCCAGGCAGAGAGGCGGCCGCCGCATTTTTCCAGAAGGTGGAGGCTGACCCTCAGCCCCAGGTGGGTGCTTTCCGCCTCCTGCCGGTCTGCGGGGGTCATAAGGTTAAGTTTAAGTTTTTCCAGATCCACACCCGGACCATTGTCCTGCACCTTCACCCGCACCCAGTTTTCCTCTGACGATACCCGCAAGCGCAGATGATCGCCGAACTTCATGGCGTTAGCCAGGATATTTTGCAGGATCACCTCCAGGGTGTAGGGCTCAAAGGCAAAGACCAGGGACTCCCGGCACTTATCCAAAGGCTGACCGTTGATCTCCACCCGCACCTCCTTTTCCCGGAAGCGCAGTCCCAGGAGGTCCTGGACGCAGTGAACCAGGAAAGGATAAATATTCCGGGGCTCCCGGGTTAAAGAGTCGCTGGCGAGGGCCTTGAGGAATAACAGTTCCTGGCCCAGGACCTGGGTGAGGCGCTGCGCGGCTTCTTCAAGAATCTCGGCGCTTCGGGCCAGCACCTCAAATTCTTTATGGATTTCATCGTAATTGGCGCAATTATCCCGGACACAGATGTGGAATTTTTCATCCAAGCCAGTGAGCCTGCGCCGGATGCGGGAGGAAAAACCATGGATCCCTATGGCCAGGTTCTTGTAATGGTGGCGCAGCGTGGCCACTTGTAATTCAAACTCCTGGTGCAGGGTGTCCAGGCGCAGGCGGTTATCTCTAAGACGCTTTAATATGAAACCTATAATTCCCCAGGAGACCCCGCCGAACACTGAGAAGAGAAGCATCATGGGCCACATATGAAAGGCGAAGCTATGAAAAAGAGCGCCGGTCACATTACAAGTGGTCCCTGAAATCATACATTCGTGAAAGTTATACGCCAGCATGGCAAGCGGATGCCCGACCAGGATGCCGACAGCCATACCGAGCACGACACCTATCCAGGGGTAGACCCAGGTTTTCTCCTTGCGGACAGGGGATTTCAGGACAACCGGATTGATGGGTGCATCGCTCATGGGACTTCCTTCGGAGACTCGAAAGGCGCCAATCGGGCTTCGAGTTCTTGTTTCAGGTCAATCATCTTTGTTTCCCAGGTGTTGACATACCGGGTGCGGTCAATCTCCGCTAGGCTCTCCAGGGAGGCGATCACCGCTTCAATCTCCTGGGAAGCCTCGTGAATCATCTGCAGTTCCCGGCTCAAGGCCGGATCGGTAAGCCGCTTTCCCAGGCGGGCGCTATAGCCGCCGATGACCACGTTGGCGTTGCGGATGTGGTGGGCCAGGGTGACCATCAATTCCCGGAGGGTCTCCAGCGCGGCCTGGCGACGCTCGGACTCCAGGCGGGCCAGAGCCAGACGCTCTTTCTGCAGATACCAGGCCCCCAGAAAAAAACCGGACACGCCCCCCATAATCGCGAAAGCCAGGCCCATGGCCAGCATGTCCGTGCTAAAGGAGACGCTCACCTGTCGGCCCCAAAGGGTAAAATCCCAAGGCTCATGGGGGTGCTGGGGGCCCAGAATATAAGCCAGCATGGCGAAGGGGTGGACCAGGAGGTAACCCGCGAGTGCTCCCCCCAGGGTGAACCAGATTATTTTGCTGACGCGGGCCGTTTCTGTCATTGGTTCACTTGTGGGTGTTGGGATTCCAGTAGGGCGCAGTGAACCAATGTCGCAGAGTGGGGTCGTAATCGTAGAATTCGGGGGGCACATCCGTGATATAGGGCTCGTACTGGTCCGTGGTTTGATAGTGTTGCCCGGTGGCGCAGCCGGAGTTTAAGGCCAGCAGGGCCAGGGCCGCGAGAAGCAGTCTGATCGCCATATTTTCCAGTTTTCCAGGAGAATGGATAATCTGGGAAAAAGATAAGCATCTTGGAAGGAATGTAAACTGTTATGAAAGTTCCAAGTTCCAGGTTCCAAGTTCCAAGTTGGTAAGGCGGCCGTCCCTGGCCGTCATAGAAACTGGCGGGCGGGGACGCCCGCCCCTACGTTCGCCTTTTCATGATTTATGCCATGTTCGCTTTGAAATGAAACAAACTAACATGCTAACATATTGATATCACTTGTAGGGGCGGGTTTAAAACCCGCCCCTACAATGCGAACATGGTATTATGCGCGAGCCAAGGCATATGAGGAACTGTCAGGAAGGGAGGCTTCCTTCCTTCTTCACCTCGGTGTGCCATTTCCACAGGAGATAGATGGCCGGGTAGATGAGGAGTTCCAGGAGAAAGGAAGTGGTGACGCCCCCGAACAGGGGCGCGGCGATGCGTTTGGCCACTTCCGCGCCGGTGCCCGTGGCCCACATCACCGGCAGCAGGCCGAAGATATTGGCCAGCACCGTCATCAATTTGGGCCGCAGCCGGAGGACCGCGCCGGCCATCACCGAATCCTTCAATTCTTCATAGGTGCGCAGGCGGCCCTCTTTTTTCCGTTCATCGTGGACGATGTTCAGATAGAGGAGCATGATGGCCCCGGTTTCCGCGTCCAGGCCGGCCAGGGCGATGATGCCCACGATCACCCCCACGCTCAGGTTATAGCCCAGGAAATAGATGAGCCAGATGGCGCCGATGAGGGAAAAAGGCACCGCCAGCAGGATAATGCCCACCTCCGTCAGAGAGGCGGTGCTCAGGTAGATAAGGAGGATCACCAGGACGACGGTGATGGGGACGACCACCTGGAGCCGGGCCCGGGCCCGCTCCATATATTCAAACTGGCCGCTCCAGACCAGGGAATAGCCCGCGGGGAGCTTCATATGCGCGGCAATGGCGGCTTTGGCTTTCTGGACGTAGGTGCCCACGTCGATGTCCCGGATATCCACATAAACCCAACTGGTGCGCCGGGAGCCTTCGCTTTTAATCATGTCCGGCCCCTGGTGGATGCGGATCTTGGCGATCTGGGCCATGGGCACCTGGACCCCGGT
Source organism: Thermodesulfobacteriota bacterium (assembly GCA_040757175.1). Taxonomy (GTDB): domain Bacteria; phylum Desulfobacterota; class Desulfobaccia; order Desulfobaccales; family 0-14-0-80-60-11; genus SURF-52. Next base: position 20,505 of record JBFLXM010000028.1, on the reverse strand, counting down.
GGGGGTGGGGATGAGGATACGGTTCAGGGCCGCCAGGTTTTCCCGGTAGTCCTGAAAATAGCGCAGGTTCACGGGATAGCGCTCCAGGCCCTCCACCGTCTGGGTGAGGTTGGCGCCGCCCAGGGCGCTCAAGATCACGTCCTGGATATCCCCCACGTTCAAGCCGTACCGCGCCGCTTCCTGGCGGTTGATGTCGAAATCCAGGTAATAACCGCCGGTGGTGCGCTCCGAATAGACGCTGGCGGTGCCGGGCACGGCTTTCAAAATGGCTTCCGACTCCTCCGCCAGGCGGTTCAGCACCGCCAGGTCCGGCCCCAGGAATTTCAGGCCCACCGGGGTCTTGATGCCGGTGGAGAGCATGTCGATGCGGGTCTTAATGGGCCCCAGCCAGGAATTGGCCAGGCCCGGGAAGCGCACTGCCGCGTCCAACTCCTTGATAATCCGTTCCAGGTCGTAGCCGGGGCGCCACTGCTCCCGGGGTTTGAGCCGGATGGTGGTCTCAATCATGTTCAAGGGCGCGGGGTCGGTGGCCGTTTCCGCCCGGCCCGCCTTGCCCAGGACGTACTCCACCTCCGGAAAGGAGGCGATGATGCGGTCGGTCTGCTGCAAGAGCTCTTTGGCCTTGGTAATGGATAACCCCGGCATGGTGGTGGGCATGTACAACAGGTCGCCTTCATCCAAGGCAGGCATGAACTCCGAGCCCAGCCGGGAGTAAGGGATGATGGTGGCGGCCATCAGCAGCAGGGCCAGGAAAATGGCGGTCTTCGGGGCCCGCAAGACCAGGGCCAGGGCCGGGCGGTAGACCGCCATGGTGAACCGGGACAGAGGATTTTTTGATTCCGGCGGGATTTTCCCCCGGATGAAATAGATCATCAGGATGGGGATGAGGGTGACGGCCAGGACCGAGGCCCCGGCCATGGCAAAGGTTTTCGTATAAGCCAGGGGCCGGAAGAGCCGGCCCGATTCCCCTTCCAGCGCGAAAATGGGCAGAAAAGAGACGGTGATCACCAACAGGGCGAAAAACAGGGACGGCCCCACCTCCTTGGCCGCGTTGAGGACAATGGGCAGGCGGTCCGCGCCGGGCGCCGCGTGTTCGATATGCTTGTGCGCGTCCTCCACCATCACCATGGACGCGTCCACCATGTCGCCGATGGCGATGGCGATGCCCGCCAGGCTGAGGATATTGGCGTTGATGTGGAACTGATATTGCAAAATAAAGGAGATGAGCACCCCCAGGGGCAGGCTGATGATGGCCACCAGCGCGCTGCGGAAGTGGAGCAGAAAGACCACGCAGATGAGCGCGACAATGGCGATCTCCTGCCAGATGGCCTCCTTCAGGGTGTCAATGGCCCGGTTAATGAGACCGGAGCGGTCATAGGCGGTGACGATGCGCACTCCCGGAGGCAGGCCGCTTTTCAGTTCCTCCAGTTTTTCTTTGACCCGGTCGATGACCGCCAGGGCGTTTTCCCCGAAGCGCATGACGATGATGCCCGCCACCACCTCGCCCTGGCCGTTGCCGTCGGCCACCCCCCGGCGCAACTCCGGGCCTAGGCGCACCTGGGCCACAGTCTTGACGAGGATGGGCGTGCCCCGCTCATCCACGCCCAGGACGATATTCTCCACGTCCGCCACGTTCTTGAGATAGCCCAGGCCCCGGACCATGTATTCGGTTTCGGCCATCTCCAGGAGGCGCCCGCCCACGTCCATGTTGGACTTCTGGATGGCCTCCTTGACCTTGGCCAGGGGGATGTTGTACGCGGCCAGCTTGTTGGGGTCCACCTGCACCTGGTACTGCTTGACGAAACCGCCCAGAGAGGCTACTTCGGCCACGCCCTTAACGGTGCGCAACTGGTAACGGAGGTACCAGTCCTGGATACTCCTGAGCTGGGCCAGATCGTGCTTGCCGGTAGGGTCCTCCAGGACGTACTGATAGACCCAGCCCACGCCGGTGGCGTCCGGACCCAGGGAGGGGTTGACATTGGGCGGCAGATTGCCCCGGACGTAGTTGAGATACTCCAGGACTCGGGAGCGGGCCCAATAGATGTCGGTGCCGTCTTCGAAGATGACGTAGACCAGGGAGAGGGCGAACAGCGAGTAGCCCCGCACCACCTTGGCATGCGGCACGGCCAGCATGGCCGTGGCCAGGGGATAGGTGACCTGGTCTTCCACCACTTCCGGGGCCTGCTCCGGGAAATCGGTGGAGATGATCACCTGGACGTCGGAGAGGTCGGGGATGGCGTCCACCGGCAGGTTGCGCATGGCGTGGATGCCCCAGGCGGTGATCAGGCCCCAGAGGAGCAGGACCAGGACGCGGTTGCGGACGCAGAGTTCGATGAGCTTGGCGATCATAGAAAGACAGTTTTCAGTTTTTAGTTTTCAGTTTTCGGTGAGGGCCGGTGGGGCGGGCCTCCGTGCCCGCCTTAGCGCCAGGCGGCCAGAGACGGCCGCCGCACCACCAACTCATCCATCGTTCCCAAGCACAGCTTGGGAACGAGAAAGAAAACGTCACCCTACCATCTCGTTCCCAAGCTGTGCTTGGGAACGCAGATAGGCGCCAAGCTGTGCTTGGCGTTATATCTCTAAGGCATCAATTTCTAATATCCCCTCCAGTCCCAGATAATTCCGGGCACTGGAATAAACCCAATCTTCCGGTTTATCCACCCAGCCAATTCTCACAGGATTGTGATGAATGTATTCTATCTTCTGGCGCAACATATCTTCTGAAATAATTTGCTTTGGCTGAAATCCTTCTTGCCATACCTGGTAATCGCTGTCAGTCTTATATGTTTGTCTATAGAATTTAAATTGTTGCAAAAGCCAATACTTCTTTTCAATTTCGGCCAATTTTATTATTTCCCGGGCACTGTGGCGTTTAAAATCTCTAATGATGTTTGATACATTATCGCCTGAGACTAAAAGATGGATATGATTATCCATAAATACGTAGGCAAATATCTTCAACTTTTTATTCTGGCGGCAGTAGCTTAAAGCATCTATCAAAATATCAATATATGTTTTTCTTGTAAATACTGGAATCCACTCAACGATAGTGGAAGTTATAAAAACTGGTTGACCATCCTCAATAGGTTTATAGCGTGTTCTCATAAATCACGTATTCAAAGCTCAGCTTTGATTCTACCTGCGTTCCCAAGCACAGCTTGGGAACGAGAGGAGACGGCCGCCCCACCATTTAATGCTGTTTATGAACTTTTCGCAGCAGAAAAGCAAAAAAACTGCTTATCCGCGTCTTGCTTTGCGCCTTTGCGTCTTGGCGTGAGGCCTATCTTTTTACATTCGATAATAATCCTAATGCTTATGCGCCGGCGGCGCGGCCTCCGGCTTTGAAAGCGGCGCGCCCTCTTTTCCAGGCCCCGGGGCCGGGCCCGCGGGCTGCTGGGAGCGCAGCATCTTGGCGATGGCCTCCCGGGTGCGGGATTCGGAATCCAGCAGGAACTGGGCGGAAGTCACCACCTCTTCCCCGCCTTGGAGCCCGGAGAGCACCTCCCGCCAGCCGCCGTCCCCTTCCACCCCCAGCTTCACTTCCCGGGGCTCGAACCGGCCCTTGCCCAGGGCGATGAACACGAGCTGCTTTTCCCCGGAATCCAGGATGGCTTCCGAGGGCACGGCCACCACCGGTTGGGGCAGGGGCGCGTGGATATACACCTGGCCGTACATCTCCGGCTTCAGCTTGAGCTTGGGATTGGGAAAGCTCAGGCGCACCCGGGCGGTGCGGGTGGCGCCCTTCAGGTAAGGATAGATATATTGCACCTTGCCGTGAAAAGTCTCCCCGGGAACATAGGCCAGGGTCACTTCCGCGTGCTGTCCCACCTTCACCCAGGGAAGCTCGTATTCGTAAATATCGCCGTCGATCCAGACTTCGGAGAGGTCCGCCACTTCCAGCAGGGGCATGCCCGCCTGCACCATCTGCCCCTGGGTCACCAGGCGCTTGATGACGATGCCGTTCACCGGGGAGGTAAGGGTCAGGTCCTTTTTCACCTGGCCGGTCTTCTCCAGGGCCTCAATCTGCCTCCGGCTGATGTCCCAATACTCCAGGCGGCGGCGGGAGGACTCCACCAATCTCTTGGCGGAGTCTCCCAGTTCCGGGAAGGGGCCTTTTTCCAAAGTCTTGAGGTTCTTCAAGGCCAAGAGGTATTCCTTCTGGGTGGCCACCAACTCCGGGCTGTAGATGCTGATCAAAGGCTGGCCCTTGCGGATGGGCTCGCCGGTGATCTTCATAAACAGCCGGTCCACCCAGCCCTGGACCTTGGTGGTGACCACGGCCAGCTTCTTCTCGTCGTAGGTGACGATGCCCACGGCCCGGATGGAGCGGGCCAGGGGCCGCACTTCCGCCTTGCCGTAGCGCACCCCCATGGACTGCAGGGTATTGGGTTCCACCGCAATGGTGCCGGGGGCCGCGGCTTCGCCCCCTTCTTCTTCATAAACCGGCACCAGGTCCATGCCGCAGGGGGCCTTGCCCGGCTTGTCGATGACATAGCCCGGGTCCATGGGGGAGACCCAGTACTTGACCTTGCGCTCTTTTTTGACAGCCGCAGGGGGCGGCGCGGCCTCTTCCCGGACCGGCACCAGGTCCATGCCGCAGATGGGGCATTTGCCGGGTTTATCCCGGATGACTTCCGGATGCATGGGACAGTGCCAGAGTTTTTTGGCTGTGGTCTTGGCAGCCGCGGGCGCAGGCGCGCCGGCGGTGGGATAGACCGGGACGAGTTCGTTACCCTGGGCATCCTTACCCGGGGCGAAGCGGATGTAATCGGGATTTTTGGGGGAGACGTAGCACAAAGGCTGCTTGGCCCCGGGGGACTCCGCCGGCCTGGGGGCCAGTTGGGAAACCTTCAAGAGGTGGTAGCCGGACAGATATAATACTCCTGCCGCCAGCAGGCAGAGGAAGACCCCCAGCACCAGGCCCCACACCAGGTAACGACGAGGGGAAGGTATCATTTTTTGCCTCCGGGCCGCCGGGGCAGCTCCTGACCCACCAGCCACTCCAGCTCGGCCCAGTTTTCTTCAAAATCCTTGAGATATTCCTGCAGTTGCATCTCGGCGTTATAGACCGAGATCTGACTCTGATAGAGCTGGGCGAAATCCAGGGCCCCCACCTGGTAAGAGGCCAGGGACGCGGACGCGGCCTGCCGGGCCTGGGGGATGATGCCCTGGTCCAGGAGGGTGATCTGTTGGGAAAGGCGTTGCAGTTTGGCGTGCCGGTCCCTGATCAGGGCGGCCAACTGGTTCCAGGCGGACTGATGGGCTTCTTTGGCCGCGTTCTCTTTAGCCTGCTCTTCCCGGATGCGGGGCTTGATCTTGGAGCCGTGCCAGAGGGGGATGTTGAACATCACCGTGGAGCTGAACATATCCGCCTGTTTCTGATTGACGCCGGCCAGAGTCTCCCGGAAACCATAGCCCAGGGTGACCCGGGCATCGGGAAAATAGTCCTTTTTGGCCAGGTCCACGGCTTTTTCCTGTTTGGCGATCAGGGCCTTCAGGGCCTGCAGTTGGGGCCTGGTTTTCGCCTGGTCCAGCAGTTCGTCCAACTTCAATCCGAAGGACCGGGAGTGTAAAGCCTGGGGCCGGGGGATGGGAGTTTGGGGCGGTTGGGAGCGCAAGGCGTTCAGGTCGGCGCGGCTGGATTCCTGTTTCTGGGTCCATTGAAAGAGGCGGTCCAGATAATTGCCCAATTCCACCTGGGCCTGGAGTACGTCCGCCTGCTGCCCCCGCCCCACGCCGTAGCGGGTCTCCGCCACCTGCACCACTTGCTCCCAGAATTGCTTGTTTTTCTGGGTCAGATCGAAATTGGTATGGGCCAGGGATAAGTTCCAGTAGCCGATCACCACCTTGGCCCGCACTTCGTTGGCCTTTTCCCGGACCAGATGTCCGTCGGACCGGGCCTGTTCCTCGGCCACCTCGGAACGGAGCCGCCGTTTACCCCAAAACGGAATTTTTTGCGACGCCTCCAGCATTTTCTGGGTCATGGGCTCCTGGTTCTGGGCCCAGGTATCGGTGGGGATGTCCTTGAAGGTGAAGCCGACTTCCGGGTCCTCCAGCGCTCCCGCGGGTTTGACGGCCTCTTGGGACGCGGTATGGAGGGAGCCCATCTGTTTCACTTCCGAGTTGGCCTTCAAGGCCTCGGTAATGAGGGCCTGTAAATCCGGGGGCAGATTGCCCTGGTTTTGGGCCAATAGCGGAGGAGACGCGAGGAGAGTTACGCCCAGACACAGAATCAGGAGCAGTGTTACTTGGAAGATTCGCCAGGGGTAAGCCATCTCTCCTCCTGCGGTCAAGAAATATTCACTACTATAAGCACGCCATAGTAGTAAGACAAGTTTCCCCAGGCCGTTAAAGCCCTTTCCTGATAAATTGCCATGTTATTTGCCCGCGGCCCCCTGGTGCGGCGCTTCCTGCTGTTCTTGCCGCTTATTCAGGCACTTCCCCGGGGCTTTCGGAATAAGACTTGGACAGCCCTGGCAACAGAAGTAGACCCGCTGCCCCTTGGTAGCCGGTATAGAGGCTTAGCGCGGTTCCTCGATCCGGGGGGGATTGCCTTCCAGGGTCCGGAGGAAGGCGATGAGGTCGCCGGCGTCGCCGGGAGTGAGACGGCGGTCGAGTTGGTGCCAGGCCATCAAGGTTACCGCCTCTTCGAGGGTGAAGACCTGGCCGGCGTTAAAGTAGGGCGCGGTGCGGGTGACGTTGCGCAGCATGGGGACTTTGAAAACGAAGCGGTCCTCCTCCTTTTTGGTGATCTCGTAGCGGCCCAAATCGTCCGTACCCTTATAGGGGTGTCTCTGGCCGATGATTTTATAGAGCTGGCCCCCGGCGCTGACGCCCCCGTGACATTCGACGCAGTGGTATTGGATGAACTTGGTGAGGCCGCGTTTTTCTCGAGAGTCCAGGGCGTTTTTTTGGCCGTCGAGCAACCGGTCAAAGCGTCCGGGCGCGACCAGGGTGCGCTCGAACGCGGCGATGGCTATCGCCAGATTATCGAAGGTGATGGGATCAGGGTCGCCGGGAAAGGCGCGGCGGAAGTCCTCTAGATAGCCTTTTTCCTGCCGCAGGCACCCCATTACTTCTTCCGGGGTTCTCAGGGCCATTTCAATGGGGTTGAGGATGGGGCCCTTGGCCTGTTCCACCAGGCCAGGGGCGCGTCCGTCCCAAAACTGGGCAAACTGGAACCCGGCGTTAATGACCGTGGGCGCGTTCCGTTTCCCGGAGATGCCCGTGGCGCCCTGGGAAGTGGGAGTGACATCCGCGCCGGCGCGGCCTTTGGTAAGGAGATGGCAATCGTGGCAGGACTTATTCTTGTTAATGGAGATGCATCGATCAAAGTAGAGCTTTTTCCCGAGAGCAACCCGCTCCGGGGTGTCGGCCTCGCTGCCGGGCATGACCGCGGGCAAGCGGCCCAGGTAGATGCGCGCCTGCAGGAGGATGATATCCCAGTTCATGAGTCTCTCCTGGGAATGAACGGAGGAGTGGCCGGAGGCCGGGGGTCCTGCGGGACCAGCGCCGCGGCCCGGCACTAGTCCGGCTGTGGCTGCCAGCAGGAAGCCAAGACTGAAGGCGCAGGCAAGCAGGCGATATCTCATGGTCGAATTCCTGGCCGGAGGGCGGGGGGTATTCGCTGCCTGATCCCGGTCCGGTCCGTTTTATCTGCTGGTGGCAATGACCGGGCAAACCAGCGGAGAACTGGGTTTTTCGCGGCCTCACGCTTCATAAATGCCAGTCGCCTTCCCGGAGCCCCCCGGATCAATCAATATTTTTTGATTAACTCTTTGACTACCTCAGGATTTAACTGAGCAAACCGCACTATCTCCTTGCCATGGTTTTCCCGCATGAATTCCCGGGCGGCCGATTCTTCCCGGAAGGGGAAAAACTCTTGGCCCATGGGGCCGAAGACCACGCTCCCCACCACATAATAGGCCCGGTAACCATCCGCGGGCTTCATGTTAGAGTAATCCGTGACCATGACACTGGCGACATCCGCGGTCTTCTGGGAGGGATTATACCGGGGGAGATCGAAATAGTATTTCATCATGTCCTTGACGCCGCAAAAAAAGGCGTAGGACCCGTCCTTAAAGACCACCTGGGCCAGAAAATCGGGATAGTGAGCCACGAACATGCCGCATACCGGGCACTTGTCCCCCTTCCCGGGCTTAGCCGGCGCCTTCTCCGCGGCTGCCGACAGGGAAACGGTCAGGACCAGGGCGGCCGCGAGCAACGTCCAATATTTCATCATCCCACCCCTCGCTGGGTTATTTCCGGATACCACCGGCGGGAGCGGCGGCGCCCCCGCCGGCGTCCTTTTTACTTCGCCTTCTCCATTCCTTTGACATAGATACCCTGGATGCCGCCGCGCTTGACCATCATGCCCTTGACCGTGACCTTTTCGGTCAAGAGGTTCATCCGGTCGGGGGTCATCAGGGGTTTTTCATGTTCGCCGGAGAGGAGGATATAAAGGGTGCCCTGGGCATCCTCCAACAGGACCGGGTCACCCGATTTGAGGCAGGCCTGGCAGCATTCCTTGCTGCACTTCCCCGGAGCCGGCAGGTTGCAGAAAGTGCAGGTCATCTTACCGGTAATCGTCACTTCCTGGCCCTTGGGGGCCGCAGCCCAGCAGGTAGCGGTCAACAGCAGCAACGCCATGAGTACCAGCACAGCCTTTTTCATGGAAGTTCTCCTTACAGTAGATGGATTTTTCTTCACCGCAGAATGCGGCATTATAATCTGCCCACAGCTTCGGTTACCCCCGGATGGTTATAATACCGTTTTCGGTTTTCAGTTTTCGGTTAAAAGATTGCCAATTATCAACAAGTTAGTGGTTTGGTTGGTTGCAGCAGAATCCGAACTTGGCAGAAAAAGCAATTTTTTCATGTTGATTAATTTTATATATAATAACACGCTTCATATGGAATGGTCTACCAGCAACCAAAAACCCAGGAAAAACGGCCCAAAATAGTTAAGCAAGGCGCTAGCCAATCTGCTTCTGCAATTCTGCCAGCAGTTAAGAGCATAAGTTTATTAAATAAAAAAATACATAGGTAAAAATACCTATTTTTTAAGGAATAAATGGATTAACCCACTAATATTATGGAACATATTATGGGTAGAGGATTTGTCGGGAAGAGGTTGGGGACTGGCAGGAAATGGGGCCGATTCCGGGTTATTTCCCTCCGGATGTCAGGGTGGCCAGTTGGGGCTTCAGGGCCTCTTTAATGATCCCGGCTGCGAGCTGGGAGCCCTGATTGGTGAAGTGGACCAGATCATAGAGGTATTCCTTATCCTGGGGCACCGCCCCGGCCAGGTCGATGACCAGCACCCCGTTGGCCGCGCCCACTTGGCGAATGGCCTGGTTGAACCGGTCAAAAATCTCTTTGTACTCTTGATAATTGAGGCCCTGGTCCTTCTCCAGTCCCTTGGTGAGCTTGACGATCAAGGGGTCCGGGTGCTCTTTCAGCCGGTTGGCCATGGTCATCAGCACCGGAGTGATATTTCTGGTCTTGCACATATCAATAAACAACTGCTGGTTCATTTTAAATTCCTTGAGCAGAAACTCCTTATCCAGGGTTATCTTTTTACCCCGGAAATCGTGCAACTCATCTTCCCGGGATTTGGCCTTCTTGGGGCGCAGGGTATGGCGCAGCCACTTCTCCGTGGATTTTAATTCCTGGTATAAATTGGGAATGAGATAGTCCACCAGCAGTTTGGTGTCAATAATTTTGGGGTGCAACTGGACAATGGGGGAAGTGTGGCCTTTTTTAAAGTCCTTGCTCCAATAAGACTTGGCATACATGAGCACCGCCAGGTCATTGATGTTATGCATCATGACCGCCACCTCGGGTTTTAGCGGCATAACCTTATTTAACAGGATATCCAGGGAATGGAGGGAAAAGTTGCCGCCCACCCCGGAATTCAAAGAATTGACCTGCAGCTTCGTGTCTTTTTCCAGGAGTTGCCCGGCCAGATAGGGAAAGCGTTTTTCTTCATCCACGTAATAGCAGGCCGTGGTGGAACCGCCCAGGAAGACCAGGGTCAGATCCGGGTGCTGATGGATGCGCGCGGGTTCGATAAAGCCATCTGCGTCGGTGCGGAAGAGGTATTCCTTGCGGATCAAACTGTCCGACTGGCGCAGTTCATCCTCGCCGGGGGTAATCCGGCCCACATACCGGGGCTCTTGTTCCCGCAGGCGGATGACCCTGACAATGCCGGATTTCTTGGCGTGCGCCTTCCGGGACAGCACCTTCTCGGTGATAAAGGTGGCGCCGAGAAGAAGCACGGCCAGAAACAAAACGAAGGTTTTCCCCGGATTTCTTGCGAACCAGTTGGGCATGGCCCTTAATTATTTCAAAATTCTCATGGGAATGCCAATTTAATTAAGTTTAAGGAATCGCCCGATAATAGGATAGAGCCGGAAAACTGCCGGATGTCGGCAATGCAGACAATGCTGGGGCTTTTTCCCTCTCCCGCCGGGGGCACCCATCAGTACCCATAAGTTGGTATCTTGTGGATAGATCAATTCTTTCCCTCTCACCCTTTGGTGGAGAGGGTAGGGTGAGGGGAGGCGCGGGCAGCCAACACCGCCGGCCCTCCCCCAGCCTTCGCCTTTCAAGGAGACCCAGGAAGGATGGAAGCCAAATTTCTCACGGTCTTGGCCGATAGCTGTAAAACCGTTTTTACCCAAATGACCGGGACCGAAGCGGTTAACGTTACGGTGAGAAGAGATGAACGGTTGAAGGAGATTTATGCCGTCGCCCAGGTCGCGCCTTATGAGGACTTCACCAAAAAGGTGAAAGGCAACTTTCTCCTGGGGTTCACCGACGAGCGCATGGCCGTGGTGGTGGCTTCGGCCATTGCCGAGAATTTCGGCCTGCCGGGCTTTATGAGGTTTGATGGCCAGGCCCAAGATGCCTTGAACGAGTTCATGAATACCATCGTGGGGCATACCATCACCGGCTGGGACAAAATGGGGTTTCGGGTCAGGTTCGACCCTCCCAACTCGGTCCAGAATATCAATATCCGGGACGCGGCTTTTTCCTGTCAGGAAGCTTACATGATCATCCTCGATCTGGGGGTTGATCGGGTCGTCTTCACCATCACCTTCATTGACGCCCACCGCCAGCAACTCCAAAGGCGCATCCTGGTGGTGGACGATTCCGGGATCATCAGGGGCATTCTCGCTAAAAATCTCATTGAATCGGGGTTTGCCGTGGAAGTGGCGGAAGACGGGCTGGCGGCCCTGGACAAATATCAAACCTTCCGTCCCCACCTGACCATCATGGACCTCAACATGCCGAAGATGGGTGGCCTGGACGCCATGCAGGAGATCTCCCAGAGGGACCGGCAGGCCAAATTCATCGTCCTCACCAGCACGGCCCGCCGGGACGAAGAATTGATCGCCCGCACCCTGAATGTTTTGTCCTACGTGGTCAAACCGGTGCAGATGCAGGAATTTGTGGCGATAGTCAGGGAAGCTTTGGAATGAGGAAGAGTTTTTAGTTTTCAGTTTTTAGTTTTTAGTGAAAAGATTGGGCCGCTCCCCACTTTTGCGGGTGGCGGTTTTTTTTATGTCATTATGAACGGAGCCCAGCGGAGTGAAGAATCTCGCATTTACTGGCACAAACGCGAGGGCTGTAGGGCGGGAAAGTGAAACGCATCCCGCCTTCTTTGATTTGGGTAGTGCCTGACCTACTGAAGGCGGGAGGCGCTGCGCTTTCCCGCCCTACCTTACCGTTAACTGTTAACCGTTAATAATTAAATGTTAACCGCTAACTGTTTACTTTCTAAAGCGTCAGGATCAACGGCAGGATCATCGGCCGGCGTTCCAGGGCCTTGAAGAAGAGTTTGCGCAGGGCCTTGCCGGCCTGGGCCTGGATTTCCAGCCAGTCCTGGTTGGGTTCCTGGAGGCTCCGCTCCACGATCTCCTGAAAGACTTTCCGGGCCTGCTCCAGCAGGGGGGCCTGTTCCTCCTCCAGGACAAAGCCCCGGGTGATGAGGTCCGGCTCGGACGCGATGGTGCCGGTGCTCGGGTCCACGGCCACCAGGGCGATGACCAGGCCGTCCCCGGCCAGGTGGCGCCGGTCCCGAAGCACGATGCGGGAGACGTCCCCCACGCCCTTGCCGTCCACGAAGACCCGCCCCACCTCCACCCGGCCGCTGATCGCGGCCCGGCCGTCTTCAAAGCGCACCTGGTCCCCGTCTTTGGCCAGGAGTAGGCCCTCTTCGGGAATGCCCACGGCCCGGGCCAGATGCGCGTGTTTGATGAGGTGGCGCATCTCCCCGTGGATGGGGATGAAGTAACGGGGCCGGGTCAGGTTGAGCAGCAGTTTCAGTTCCTCCTGGGAGGCGTGGCCGGAGACGTGGATGTCCGCCACTTGTTGGTACACCACCTCCGCGCCCAGGCGGTAGAGGTTGTTGATTACGGTGGTGATGGCCCGCTCATTGCCGGGGATGAACTTGGAGGAGAGGATCACCAGGTCGCCCGGCTGGATCTGGATCTGCTTGTGGGACTCCAGGGCGATGCGGGCCAGGGCGCTCATGGACTCCCCCTGGCTGCCGGTGGTGACGATGATGGTCTCCTGGGGCGGCAGGTGTTTTAAATCCCCGACGTTGATCTCCATCCCCGGGGGGATGTCCAGGTAGCCCAGTTCCTTGGCCAGCCTGGTGTTGGTGAGCATGGACTTGCCGTTAAACAAGACCTTGCGCCCGTGTTTGGCGGCCAGGGTGACGATCTGGTGCAGCCGGGGGATATGGGAGGCAAAGACCGCGATGATCACCCGGCCCGGGGCCTCCCGGATGAACTCCTCCAGGGTGGCGCCGATCTCCCGCTCGGACAGGGTGTAGCCGGGGCGTTCGGCATTGGTGGAATCGGAGAGCAGGGCTAGCACCCCTGCCTCTCCGTAATGGGCGAAGCGGTTCAGGTCCATGGCCGCGCCCACCACCGGGGTCTGATCCACCTTGAAGTCCCCGGAGTGGATCAACACCCCCTGGGGGGTGCGCAGGGCAAACCCCACCCCGTCGACGATGGAGTGGGGCACGGGGATGAACTCAAACTCAAAGGGGCCCAGGGTTAGGTGTTCCCGGGGGTGAATCTCCCGGAGGTCGGCGTCGTTGAGGAGGCCGTGTTCCTTGAGCTTTTCCCGGAGCAGGGCCAGGGTCAGGGGGGTGCCGTAAACCGGCAGGGGCATTTCTTTGAGGAGGAAGGGCACCGCGCCGATGTGGTCTTCGTGGCCGTGGGTGAGGATGAGCCCGGCCAGCTTGTCCCGGCGTTCCCGGAGATAGGAAAAATCGGGGATAACGATGTCGATCCCCAACATGTGGTCTTCCGGGAACATGAGGCCAGCGTCCACCACCACCAGATGCTCCGCGGTCTCCACGGTCATCAGGTTGAGGCCGATCTCCCCCACGCCCCCCAGAAAGGTCAGGTCAACCCAGTTATCCGTCGGCGCCTCCGGGCCCATAGGGGAAGTCAGGATCATAGGCTGCGGCCAGGCTCTGCTGCACCGCGGCCATCAGTTCTTCCTTGCGGCGGAAATTTTCCGGGAAGATGGGGGGGCGGATAATGACTTGCACGACCCCGGGCCTGACCCTGATGGAGCCCCGGGGCTGAATGAAGCGGGTGCCGTTCACGGCCACCGGCACCACCGGCTGCCCGGCTTTCAGGGCCATGATAAAGACCCCTTTTTTAAAAGGTAAAAGCTCGGGGGTGGTGCCCCGGGTGCCTTCCGGGAAAATGAGCATGGATTTCCCCTCCCGGACCCGGGCGGCCGCGTCATTGAGGCTGCGGATGGCTTGCTGCATATTCTCCCGGTCCACGGGCACGCAGCCCAGGCGCTGGATAGCCTGGCCGAAAAGGGGGATCTTAAAGAGAGACTTTTTGGCCACAAAGGCGAAGGTCCCCGGTAAGACCGCCAGCAAGATATAAATGTCGAAATTGCTCCGGTGGTTGGCCGCGTAAACGTAATTCTGCCCGGGGACCAGATTTTCCAATCCCTCTATTTGCAGGGAAATACGGCCCGTCCAGAGCAGAGCCCGCCCCCATAAGCGAGCCGCCCCTTGGGCCAATGCCCCGGTCCGGTCCAGGAAGCTGGCGACTATCGCGGAGATGGTTCCACCTATGGTGATGAGCACAAACCAGAAATGGAACCACAACCCAAAAGCCAGATAGAGTTTTTCCCGCACCGGGGCCATGGGCATATCTTTACCTGGAAATGGTGCAGGCGTCAACCGGGGATCAGGGTAGGGGCCAAAGGTCAGGGGCCAGGGGTCAGGGGTCAGGGGTCAGGGGATAGGAGTCAGTTGCTGCCGGTTAGCAGTCAAAAATGACCGAAAACCGAAAACAGAAAACAGAAAACTGGCTATTGGCTACTGGCTACTGGCTGCCCACCAGAGGAAGCCGCACGGTGAAGGTGGTGCCCCCCTGGCTGCGGCTGTCCACTTCGATCTGGCCCCGGTGATGCTGGGCGATCATATAGACCTTGGTGAGGCCCATGCCCGCGCCCGCCATCTTGGTGGTAAAGAAAGGATGGTAAATACTGGTGAAGTGCTCGGGGTGAATGCCCCGGCCGCTGTCCGTCACCTGGATCACGGCTTTATCGCCTTCTGAGCAGGCCTGGAGGCGCAGGGTGCCTCCCTGGGGCATGGCTTCCACCCCGTTGCGCAGGATTTGGAAAAACATCTCGGCCAGGGACAGGGCCTCCCCGTGAATCTTTAGATCCTCCATGTGCCCGGTTTCCAGGAGGATGGCCGACAGGTTCATTTCCGTGTGCAGCCGGGCCAAGGCCGCGTTCAGGACATGTTCCAGGTGCATGGCCGAGAATTGGTCCCGGGAGGAACGCACGTACTGGAGGTATTCATCGATTTCCCGGACCATGGTTTCCATGCGCTGGATCCCTTCCCGGATGGCGGGCATATAGGCCTGGCCCGGGGCATCAGGCGCCAGGCCGCGCTCCAGGCGGCGGACCAGGCCCCCCACCGCCAACAGGGGGTTGCGAATTTCATGGGCCATGCCCGCGGCGATCTGGCCCAGCGCGGCCAGGCGTTCGCTCTCTTCCACCCGCAGTTCCAGTTCCTCCTGGGCGGTGAGGTCCCGCAGGACCAGAATGGTTTCCAATTCCCCCCCTTCCAGGCGGTGGACGGAGCCCCGGAAATAGATGGGAAAAGGGGGGCTCCCTGCGGGACTGAGGAGAAAGCGCCCTTCATAGGAGCCGGCTTCCAGGACCCGGGTCACCGTTTCGGCCAGATTATGGAGACCTTCACCGGTGAACGGCACCCCCTCCAGGGCCTGGGCCGGAAGAAGGCCGGGGGGCAGATGGCAGAGTTTCCGGGCCACCTGGTTGGCTGCCAAGACCCGGCCGCTAAAATCGGTGGTGATAATGCCTTCGTCCAGGTGATCCAGGATGCGGGCCAGATAGGCTTCGCTTTCCAGGATGCGGGTCCGGAGGCGCTCATTTTCCCGGCGCCACCGCTGCCGCTTTTCGTAGCTGCGGACCCAATCCACCAACATGGGCCCGGGCAAGTCCTCCGGGAGCACGCCGCCCGCGCCCTCCCGCAGCACCTCCCCCTGGGATTCCAGGGCCAGGGGTCCCAACACCAGGGGGATGAGGGTGGGGTTCATTTTCCGGACTAAACGCAGGCCCTCCAACAGCCCCATGCCCTTGAGGCGGGGGTCCAGGATGAGGAGGGCCAGGTTCTCGTCTTCCAATTGCTCCAGGACCTGAATCCAATTCCGGGCCCGGCGCACGGGAATGCCCGCGGCCGTCAGGGTGGCCGCACAATTCCGGGCCCCGGGATTCCCCCCGGCGATGATGACCGCGCGCTGCTTCTCCTTGCCCTGGGACTGCGGCCGTTTACCATTTGCCCCGGGGAGGGCAGCGGCTTCCCGGGGACTTAATTCACCCTTGGGCTCCGGGGTTTTTCCCATTTAAGCAGACCTCTCCGGGGACAAAACTTTGATAAAGTCTTCCAGACGCCATTCCGGCCCCAGGAGGTGGACGCCATGACCCGGACCCGATTTCTCCGAGGGGGCCGCCAGGGGCCGGTGGCAGAAAAGCAGCACCTCGCCCCGGGAAGCAGGATGAGAGGTCTGTGGTAAACGGGCCAGGGCCTCCCCGGGATGGTCTCCTTCCCAGAAGACCAGGGCGTCGTTGCCCCCGTCGGTCTCCGGCCAATCTGCCAGGGGCAGCACCCGGGTCCGGGCGGCAAAGGCCTGGAAAAATAGGCCTCCCGGGCCTAAATCCTGATCCCCCGCCAGGAGGATTACTTCCCGGGTATGCAGCCAGTCCATCAGGGTATTGAGGCGGGTGTTCTGGGCCTTTTCCAGCTTCAGCTCTTCCACAAAATCAAAGAAGGCCTGGGGCAGGGCCTGCAATTGGGAGGCTATTTGCTCCCGGGAGAGCTTCAGGTCCCGGAGCAGCTCCGGGGGTAGGGGACCCAGACGGTAATTCCCCCCTTCCCCCAGATTCACGAGTTTGGCCATCAGATTGCCCAGATAAAGGGACCGGCTCAATAACAGGAGGGGAGGATCGGCTTCTTCCGCCCGGGGCTCATGGTGCAGGGCCACGGCCTTCTGAAAGACCTCCGGAAGCTGCCATTTCTCCAGCATCCAGGACCCCACGGTGGCGTGGGGCACGGTGAGAAATTCGATCTCCACTTCCAGGGGGTCCCGGCCTTCCATCTGCACCGCCTTAATGGCAGCCAGAAACCTCTCCGGGAAGAGTTCGGTCCACAGGGCCTTGGCGATGTCATGGATCAGACCGGCGATCAGGGCCTCTTCCGGGGTGGGGTAGCCCGCAGCCGAGGCCACCAGGGAAGTAGCCACCCCGCAGGCCTGGGAATGGTGCCACAGGGAACCCCGTCCGAAGGGCAGGCCGGAGAAGCGGTAGAGGCCATCGGCCAGGGAAATGGCCATGGCCAGGTTTTTGATTTTTTCCAGACCCAGGAGGGTGACCGCCTGGGACACGGTGCCCACCCGGGCCTTCATCCCATAGTAGGCGGAATTGATGAGCTTTAAGACCTTGGCGGTTAGGGCTTGATCTTTGAGGATGGTTTCCGACACCCGGCTGAGGGAAGAGTAAGGGTCGTTGACCGCCAGCAGTATGGCGTTGACGGTGTGGGGCAAGGGTAACAGGTCCTGGATACGCCCCACCAGGGAGCGCACCAGTCCCGCCTCCAATGGTTCAAACCCCGTCTTGTTCTTGTGGTTCCCCGGCACCGGCATGCATCCGCACCCCACCCCTGGGAAATTTTCCCGCTTTTACAATTATTCGGATTTATGGAATAAATACTCAAATGGCAATTTTTGCCGGGGTGGAAAGCGGTAGCCCAGGCTTTTCAGCCTGGGCGGTGTAGCGAGGCCGGCGGGGACGTTATTCCGAGGCTTCAGCTAGGTTCTTAATTACTCGGAGTAAGAAGTCATTTGCATTCATTGTCATTCTGAGGCCCCGAAGGGGCCGAAGAATCTAGACCCTTCGCTTCGCTCAGGGTGACAAGAAAAACAATTCATTTTCTGCTCCGAGTAATAACTGGCAAAATGTTGGGAAGGGAGGTGTTAAGCCCCCCTTTCCTAAAGGGGGATTCAGGGGGAGTATCAAGCGGTTATATAATCCCCTCAGCCCCCTTCAGAAAAGGGGGGCAATTCATTTTCCCAAAGAACCCTCCCGGCTGAGCTTAGACGACTTCCAAAATCAATTTGGCAATGACTTATAGTCACATTTGGCATTAATATTCAAGCCCTGCTATAATTCTGGGCAAATCTGCACTCAGTATCCAGTAAAGATGCAACTGCCCACGATTTTTTAAAAGATGAAAGCAGACTGCTATTTATTATGGCCATCCCCAAGATCACTGCCGCCGAGTTTTTGCTCAGCGTCCACCAGCCGGGGCAATTGCCCCCGGGGGACCGCCCGGAGGTGGCCTTTCTGGGCCGCTCCAACGTGGGGAAGTCCTCACTGATCAACTGCCTTCTGGGCCGCCGGAACCTGGTGCGCACCAGCAGCCGCCCGGGCTGCACCCAGGCCCTGAATTTTTTTCTCATCAACGGGCGCTGGTATTTCGTGGACCTCCCCGGCTTCGGCTACGCCGCGGTCTCCAAGGGCCTGAAAGCTGCGTGGGGCCGCCTGGTGATGGCCTATCTCTCCACCCGGAAGAACCTGGCCGCCGTAGTCCTCCTCCAGGATGGCCGCCGGGCGCCGGGCCCGGAGGAATTATTCCTCTGGGAGTTTTTCCGGGAACGCGGGATAACGGTAGTCCCGGTATTGACCAAGGTGGATAAACTGAAGCAAGGGGAGCGCGCCAAGCAACTCCAGAATATTACCGCGGCTCTGGCCTCTCTGGGAGTAAAGAGGGAGGAGTTTTTGTGGTTCTCGGCCGTGACCCGGGAAGGCCGGGATAAGGTTTGGGCCCGGCTGCTGCAAAGCCTGGGGGGGCTGTAATACCATGTTCGCATTGTAGGTGCGGGTTTTAAACCCGCCCCTACAAGTGATATCAATATGTTAGCATGTTATTTTGTTTCATTTCAAAGCGAACATGGTATAAATGGATGGCAGCCCCGGAGTCCTGCATAAAGCGCCTCATCCAAAATTAATGGAAAATTAATCCCCCCCTAACCATGGTCTGCTAAGGAGGAAGGCAAATTCCTGAAAGTGGCAGGACTTTGGCTGCCGCCTCCAATGGACCGGAAACTGCCGGTAGTTTGTCAAACCTGGAAAGCGCAGATTAAGAAAAGGCGAGGTGGTGATGAAGCTTAAAGGGAACTTCAAGCTGAGGGCTTTAATCGCTTTGCTGGCCTTGTCCCTGGGGTTGGCATGCTTCGGGCCGGCTTGTGACGGGAAGGGGCCACAACCCCCGGGCCAGTGGCTGGCCGGGGATTTTCATCAGCATACCACCCTGACCGACGGCTCCCATTCCCTGGACCAGGTCTGCGCCCAGGCCAACCGCTTCGGCCTGGATTGGTGGGCCAACTCGGAGCACGGTGGCGCTTACTCCCGGAACGCTGCTAAGCAATATTTCGACACCCTGACCCCTCCGGTCACCTTTTTAGGGGGGCATGCCGGATCTGACGACAGCCACCAAAAAATGTGGCGCTGGCAGTCGCTCCTGCAGTTCTCCTACCCGGCGCTGGACCATCTGCGGCACCAATATCCGGGCAAGACTATCATCCAGGGGGTGGAGTGGAACGTGCCCGGACATGAGCATTGCAGCGTGGGCATCGTGGAGGTGTCCCGGGACCCCGCCATCCACCTGCCGGTCGCCCAATTCGAGTATCTCTTTGACGCCAAAGACCATGACCAAACCGGGGGCAAAGCTGCGCCCTGCAACTTTGAAGACCCTGCCCATAACGGTGTGAACAAAAACAAGGGGAACAACCATGCCAAGGCCCTCCAGGCATTGGAGTGGCTGCAGCGGCATTACGGTAAGAGAAGCTGGGCGGTATTCGCCCATCCGGAGCGCAAAAGCCGCTATAAAATCAATGACTTTCGGGACTTCAACAACGCCGCCCCGGATGTGGCTTGCGGCTTTGAGGGCATCCCCGGCCACCAGAAGGCCGCCAACCGGGGAGAGTACGGTCACCCCGATCCGGCTCAAAATATCACGGATGGCCGGCAAACATACGGGGGAGCCGGTATTTACAGCGCCCGGGTGGGCGGTCTGTGGGACGCCCTCTTGTCCGAAGGCCGCGGCTGGTGGTTGTTCGCCAATAGTGACTTTCACCGGACGGACGATGATTTCTGGCCCGGAGAGTACTGTAAGACCTGGACCTATGTCACGGATGAAAACCGGGACGGCAGGTTCTCCCCCCAGGAGATCGCCAATGCCCTAAGGAGCGGCAACTCCT
Source organism: Thermodesulfobacteriota bacterium (assembly GCA_040757175.1). Lineage (GTDB taxonomy): Bacteria > Desulfobacterota > Desulfobaccia > Desulfobaccales > 0-14-0-80-60-11 > SURF-52. The sequence goes on along the minus strand of JBFLXM010000028.1, from coordinate 671 downwards.
TTTGCGTCCTGGGCGGCCTGATCGAGGCCCTGGGGTTTTCGGTCAAGGCTGAGGACGCGGCCGCCACCATGGGGGAAACCCTGAAGGCCCAGGCCGGTAAAGACGTCAAGGTCACCATCAGGTTCAGGAGTCCCCATGCCCATAAATCCGGGGCCATACCCGTGGTGGATCATCTCGACCTGATCGCCGGCTCCGTCACCGGCAGGATTTCCCCCACCTTGCCGGACCGCGCCACCCCCAACCCTGCCTACTTCCAAATCCATGCCGACGCCAAGGTCATCGCCCGGTTTACCAGCGCGGACTGGAAAGTGGATGGCCACTGGCAGGTTATCCATTATCTCGTGAAAGTGGATAAGGATGTGTATTTGCGCCTGCGCGGCACCAACCAACCCCTGGCCGACGGCCAGTTAGACCGCAGCAACGACAATCTCGACCCCCTGGCGGATCCCCTGGGCGCCAACACCGAGGCGGCCGCCCGGGCCGATCTCTGGTTCTACTCCAACCCCATCTTTGTGCGGGCGGTGGGGACGCCTAAATAGGCTGGAAACTTCTCTCGTTTCGGGGTGTCGGGGGGCAAAAATTAGGGAAAATTTAACTTGGGCCTAACGGAATGCTAACAATCACCCTTTATAGTCTGTTTATAAAAAGATCGTTGAATCTCCGGGATAAGG
>JBFLXM010000027.1:0-20392 GCA_040757175.1 Thermodesulfobacteriota bacterium | reverse complement strand
TTACGAAAACCGCACTTGTTCACAAGCTAATTTGTCAAGGAAAAAAACGCCTCCGGGAGAATTTTTTTCAAATGATGTTTACCGGTTGTCATGCAATTTCCTAACCGGACAGTGCTGGGGCGAACCTTGTGTTCGCCCAAGAGTGGCGGGCTAACATAAAGTCGCTACGAAAGAATATGCGTTTGATTGCGAATTGGTATAAAAGGTGTAGAGGAGGGGAGGATTAATGAAACCTAGGGCATTTATTCTCGCCATGGTGTTGTGTCCGCTGCTTTTAGCTCTAACCGGCCATCCGGCTGCGGCTTTTTCCGGCCATTACTACGTGATCCCCACCTCCGCGCCTCTGCGCCTCTGCGCTTCTCATGGGTGCGATACCTTACTTACGGCTTACCGGGGGGAAAAAGTGGAAATCCTGGAACGGACGGCCACCGGCTGGTCCCATGTGCGCTTCGTGGACCGCTCGGGAAGCGGCTGGATTCTCAGTAATTTGCTCAGTTACAGCCCTGATCTGCAAACCCGGGCCGGGGGCACCTACTATGTTAATAAAAGCAGTGTCACCCTCCATGACGAACCCAACCCCAATACCCGGGTCCTCCTCACCTTGCATTTCAATGACCCGGTGGAAATGCTGGGGGTGAGCAGCGGCTGGGCCCAGGTGCGGGACCTCAAGACCAGCGTGGTGGGCTGGGTGCCACCCCGCTATATCTCCTCTTCTCCTTTGAAATACCCCAAATCCCCGAAACGCCGGGCTCCCCGCAAGGCGCCCCCCAAAGAGGAACCCCCCGAGCCGCCTAAGGCCATGTGAATAAAAAATAGGGACAGACATAATTGGTGTCTGTCCCTATTTTACTCTATTTTACTTAAGCAGGAAACTACGTTGACCATTCCAGGTAGCAACTTTTGCGCCGTAATGTTTTTAATTGAGATTCACATCCAATGTATGCTTGTTGAGCGATATGCTGACAAACTGGAACAGGGTGCGCAGCACTGGATCAAGCTTGAGGGTGGAGAGGACTTTGATGGGGAGGCTGCACCAATCGACATACTTGCCTGGTGCACTGTCTGTCTGGCGGCTATGGCTGCGATTCGCCGATTAGTCGTAGCGGGTGAGTCAAACCCGCGAGCTAATCGTCGGCGCGTCGCATTGAAGAATCTTCTTGGTGATCCAGAGCTACCTTGCCTGAGCTCGGCCCTCGTCAGAAACTCATGGGAACACCTGGACGACCGTCTCGACAGAATCCTCCCATCGCTCACGCAAGGAACACTATCGCATATCCACGTCGCAGCAACACCACCGAAGCCCAATGCCATCGCACTGAAGCGATTTGATCCAGTAAATTTTGTAGTTCATTTCGTCACGGATGCCGTCCCGCTGCGCGCCCGTATCGAAGAAGTGAAGGACCTTAGGCAGCGTATTGATAGAGCGATGGTTCGCCTCCAGACGGAGACCATTGATGTGTGGAGTGCCTAACAAGCCGTTTATTCTGGTTGCCAAGCCGAACTTGGGAACGGGAAACCTCACCCCCCACCCTTATACTTCTCCCCCAAACGCCGCAGCTTCTCCACTTCCTCCGCCGGCAAGGGCGGCAGCGGCCCCTGTTGCCGAGCCGCCAAGACCACCCGGACCGTGTACTCCAGCTTCTCCATCTTGTTGAAGGCGTCCGTCACGTCCTACCCTACCGTCACATCGCTGTGCTGCTGGTTTATTCGCTTGTTAGCTCGGGCTCCGGAACCAGTTTAATTTCCAAGCGGCAGCCCACCGCGTGGGCGTATTTTTTCAAGGTGGTCAGGGAGGGCGCGTGCTTTCCCCCTGTTTCCAGGCGGGAAACCGCGCTTTTGGTCGTCCCCATCAACTCTGCCACCGCTTCCTGGGTGAGACCGGACCTGGAGCGGGCGGCCAGCATCTCCCGGGCCAGGGCGTACTCCTCTGCCAATCCCTCATATGCTTCTCTGAATTTCTACCGTTTTAGGGCCTTCTGCAGGAATTCATCATGGTCGTGGGGAACCGGTTTATAGTCCAATTCAGACATTTTTTAGCCGCCTCGACGGAACGGTTATGCCGTCTCCTGAGTAATCAAATCCTTGTCGAATTCCAGTGTGTAAGAAAATATTGTCTTTAGGTCGATCTTCTTGGAGGCATTGAGGATCTCTATGCCCACTATTCTGTTGCCAGAAGTTGTGTCCAAGCTAACGCCTTCAGCGATTTCTATGACCCCCTCGGGAGACTCATCCCCAAGCTTCAGATACAAAGCATCGACCTCGTTGTCGTAGTATACCCTCATTTTATAAATCCTCTCTTCAAAGGGTAATTAGTAATTACGTTTATTTTGTCATCCATCACGGTAACAACGACTTTAAGTGGATACGCGAAACCCTCAACTTCTTGTATAATTTCATGGGTTCCCGGGCTCAAGTCCTTTTCTTTCAAAATCGTGAGAATGGTTGTCTGGGGAATTTCATATAACTCCGCTCTTCTCTTAGCATGACGAGAAAATCTTATTTCCACTTGAATTATCCTACACCAATTTCATTTTATTAATAGTGGCTCATAAAACATCGCTCATATCCGCCGATTTGAAGGATGTCCCTGGCTCCAACCTCTTTTCATTAGGGACTTTATAAGGATAGTGCATTCATAAATCAACCACCCTTATACATTTCCCCCAGGCGCTTCAGCTTCTCCACCTCCGCCGCCGGCAACGGCGGCAGCGGTCCCTGGAGCCGAGCCGCCAGGACCACCCGGGCCGTGTGCTCCAGCTTCTCCATCTTGTTGTAGGCGTCCGTCACGTCCCCGCCCACGGTCAGAGCCCCGTGCCGGGATAAAAGGATGGCGTCGTAGTCCATGATGAATTCCCGCACGGATTCCGGCACTTCTTCGCTGCCGGGGGTGGCATAGGCCGCGGTGGGAATCCCCCCCAGGGTGATCACCACCTCCGGCAGGATGGGTTCCAAAAGATCGATCCCCGCCAGGGTACAGGCGGTGGCGTAGGGCAGATGGGCGTGCACCACGGCCTGCACGTCCGGGCGCAGCTCATAGGCCAACAGATGCATGCGCACCTCCGAGGTGGGCTTGCCTTCGCCGCTCAAGACCCGGCCCTGCCGGTCGACGATGAGGATCTGATAGGCCTCCATGAGGCCCTTGTGCACCCCACTGGGGGTGACCAGCACCCGGTTGTCCCCCAGGCGCACGCTCACATTGCCGTCGGTGGCGGCCAGGTAATTTTTCCGGTGCAGCATCCGGCAGATGCGCACGATGTCCTCTTTCAACTGCCATTCAGTGTTCATGATGTCTCTCAATATTGCTTGGCGGCGATGATGCCCTCAATTTTGGCCAGGCTTTTCAGGGATTTCTCCGGGCGGGCCACTGCCATCAGGGTGAAGAGGCTGTCAATGATGCTGGTCTGGCCCAGGCGGGAGGCCATGGCCTCCTGGCGGAACCGGGTCGCCTGGGAGGCGGTGACCAGCACCAGGTCGGCAAACCGGGTCAAAGGCGACAGGGAGTTGTTGGTGAGGCAAATCACCTTGGCCCCGGCTTCCCTGGCCACCCGGGCGGTCTCCACCGCATCCCGGCTGCTGCCGGAGTGGGAAATAGCCAGCACCGCGTCCTCCGGAGACAGGAGGGCCGCGGCCATCATCTGCAGATGGGCGTCGATGGAGCAATGGACGTCCAGGCCCAGGCGCAGGAATTTGTTGCCCGCGTCCAGGACCACGGGACCGGAGGCGCCCACGCCGATGATCAGGATTTGCCGGGCCTGGAGCAGGAGCAGGGCCGCCTGCTGCATGGCCTTCATATTCAAGACTTCCAAGGTGTCCTGGAGCGCGGCGATATTGGCCTGGAAGACCTTGCGGACCACCAGGGCGGGATCATCTCCTTCCGACACTTCCTCATTAAATCGCGGGAGCGGGGAGACCAGTTCCCGGGCCAGGGCGATCTTAAAATCCTGAAACCCCCGGAAACCCAAGATGCGGCAGATGCGCATGACCGTGGCCTCACTGACCCCGGACGCGGCCGCCACTTCATTAACGGAGGCATAAATGGCCATCTCCGGCTGCTGCAAGATCACATCGGCCACCTTTTTCAACGCGGTTTTCAGGGAAGGGTAAAGACCGCGCAGGCGGATCAGGGCTCCGGGTTGAGGGTCCCGGCCGGGAGAAGCCGGACTGTCCTTGTCCATCATGTGATCTCCTGGTTTCATATTAATAATAAATTATTACCTGTCAATTTTTTTAAAAAAATATTTTATATAAAATATCGGCAGATAAATAAATCTCCAAAAGAGATTTTGCGCGCTAAGGCCAGAAGCCCAGGCTTCTCGCCGGTGCTCAGGATCCCGGCTCCTCCCTTCCCAAACTTCGGGCCAGTTCCAGGGCCTCCTGGCGGGACTGGATGGCCCCCTCCCATTGGGCTTCTTCCACCGCAGTCAGGATCTCCCGGAAGCGGGGGCCCGGTTGGAGCCCCAGGACCTTGATCAGGTCATGCCCGGTGAGCAGCCGGGGCTGCCGCTCTTGGGGCTCGATACGCTCCTTTAAAAAGCGGTAGGCGGCCGCGGCCAGGTCTGCCAGCATGGTCTCCGCGTCTGCGGGTTTTTGGGGGCCCTGGCCCGCCAGGCTGTCGGCCATGGCCAGGATGAAGAGGCCGGGGAGGTCGGGCCGCGCGGCCCGCACCAGCCTGCCCAGGGCCCGGGGCGTCAGCTCCCCCTCCCGGAACGCGGGCAGCAGCAGAAAGGGCCGCATATGGAGAGAAATAAGGCGGGTCACGGTTTTGGTCTCCGCCTGGGAGAGGCGCAGCCTCAAGGCCGCGGCGGTGAAGATTTCCACCCCCACCCGCTCGTGGTAATAAAAGGTGTACCGATCCGGGTCGGTGCGCCGGCCCTGCACCTGGGGTTTGCCCACATCGTGGAACAGGGCCGCCAGCTTCAGGAGCACTGCCTGGGAGGGGGCCCGGACATAATCTGTCAGGGCCCCGGCCAGCTTCCCAAAATATTTTTCCGGGGCCGCCAGCACCTCTTCCACATAGGCCGCGGTCAGCAGGGAATGGCGGAACACGTCCAGGTGGTGGAAGCCGTTTTGCTCCACCCCCTGCATGTCCAGACATTCAGGAAAAATCCGGGTCAAAAGCCCCGACTGCTCCATGTCTTGCAGGATGGCTGCGGCCCGGGGCGCGGCCAGCAGAATAAACAGCTCCTGGCGCACCCGTTCCCCCGCCACCCGGGCAAACTCCGGAAGATAGGCGGGGATGGCGGCCGCGGTCTCCGGGGTGAGGCGGAAGCCGTGGGTGGCGGCAAAACGGTAAGCCCGGAGGAGCCGCAGGGGGTCTTTGTGAAAATTTTGGGGCCGCACTACCCGGATCAGTCCCTGGGCCAGATCATTAAGGCCCCCCCAGGGATCGATGAGGACCAGGGGTTGGCGCCCCAGCAGGGCCTCCAGGTCCAGGGCCAGGGCATTGATGGTGAAATCCCGGGCCCGGAGGTCCTCTTCCAGGGTAGGAGCCCGGAATTCCGCCAGGTCCAGGATCTCTCCCTGCCAGACCACCCGGGCGGTGCGCTCGGCCTCATCCAGGAGCACGAAGGTGCCCCCCAGGGCCTGGGCCAGGTCCCGGGCCAGGTCCAGGGTCCGGGCCGACACGGCCAGGTCCAGGTCCGGGGCCGGGCGGCCCAGGGCCAGCTCCCGGACCGTGCCTCCCACCAGATAGACTTGCACGCCCCGGGCCGCGGCCAGTTCCCCCAGAATCTGGAGGGAGCGGCTGCCGGCCAGATTACCAGCACCTTGCAGGATATTTTTCTTTAATTGCGGTAATTGCCGAAAAGTCGCGGGCACCTGATTCCCCGTGAAAAAATAAACGCAGATAATGATAGACAACAAGTTATTCAATTATCACAGGTTAAGGCCCATTTCCTACCAGATTTTCGGAAATTATCCTTCTCCTTGAGATTCCCCTTGGGTAGGCGCCAGATATTCGGGTAAAATCGGCAAAAAACCGTATTCCCGAAAACAATCGCTCATGAGCGTAGGGGCGGGCGTCCTCGCCCGCCCCGTTAATCCGCACAGGCTGGAAGGCCTGTGCTGCCGCTAGAAACTTTTCGGAAAACGGAAAACGGAAAACAGCACTAATGGCCCGAGGCGCAAAAACGGTGTTCATCTGCCAGAGTTGCGGCTACCAGGCAGGTAAGTGGCTGGGGCGCTGCTCGGATTGCGGCGCCTGGAATTCCCTGGCCGAAGAAGTGATTTCTCCGGCTGGCCCCATTCCTGAGGGCCAGTTGCCTCCCCGGCGCCGCCCGCCCCAGCCCCTGGTCCACCTCCACGCCCCCCCGGAGACCCGGCAGGCCACGGGTCTCACCGAATTCGACCGCACCCTGGGAGGCAGCGTGGTGGCCGGTTCCGTGGTCCTGCTGGGGGGCGACCCGGGCATCGGCAAATCCACCCTGATCCTCCAGGTCCTGGACCGCCTCTCCGGGCCGGACCGCCGCAGCCTCTATATCTCCGGGGAGGAATCCGAGGCCCAGCTCAAACTCCGGGCCGACCGCCTGCATCTAACATCCCCGGACCTGCTGGTGGCCACGGAAACCTGCCTGGAAAACATCCTCAAGATTTTAGAGGAGTATAAACCCGCGTTCCTGGCCCTGGATTCCATCCAGACCCTGTACACCGCCACCCTGCCGGCCGCGCCCGGCTCTTTGACCCAGGTGCGGGAGACCGCGTTCCGCCTGGTGCAGCAGGCCAAGCTCACGGGCACCGCCACTTTCCTCATCGGCCACGTCACCAAGGAAGGGGCCCTGGCCGGACCCATGGTCCTGGAGCACCTGGTGGACACGGTGCTCTATCTGGAAGGGGACCGCAGCCACACCTTCCGCTTGCTGCGCACCGTCAAGAACCGCTTCGGCCCCACCCAGGAGCTGGGGGTCTTTGAAATGCAGGAAGCCGGGCTCCTGGAAGTCCCCAATCCTTCCGCCCTCTTCCTGGCGGAGCGCTCTCTGGAGGTCCCCGGCGCGGTGGTGGTCCCCAGCCTGGAAGGCTCCCGCCCCATCCTGGTGGAGGTCCAGGCCCTGGTCTCCCCCACCTCCCTGGCCCTGCCCCGGCGCCAGAGCATGGGCGTGGACCCCGGACGGGTCTCTCTGCTGGTGGCGGTGCTGGAAAAGCGGGTGGGCTTGGCCCTGAGCGGCCAGGACCTGTTCGTCAACGTGGCCGGAGGTGTGCGCCTGACGGAGCCGGCCGTGGACCTGGGGGTGGCCCTGGCCCTGTCCTCGTCTCTGCTGGACCGGGCCGTGCCCGCGGACACCCTGATTTTCGGAGAGGTGGGGCTCACCGGGGAAGTGCGGGCCGTAAGCCAGCCGGAACTGCGCCTCAAGGAAGGCCATAAACTGGGCTTCCGCCGGGCCCTCCTGGCGGAGCGCCAGAAGGAGCGCCTGGGCAAGTTCCCCGGCCTGGAACTTCTGGGCGTGGACACCCTGGCCGCGGCTATCCGCAGCATCTTGCCGAGATAATTTTTTGGAGGGAAGGGGCCAGAAAGTGAGCAGTAAGCAGTGAGCAGTGAGCAGAAAAATCAAGACCTATGGGGCTAATCCTGTTTTTCTGTCATTCTGAACGGAGCGCAGCGGAGTGAAGAATCTCGTATTTCCCTTTGCGCTTTGGTTTAAGTAGCCCTGAATAATCCGGTCAAATCATTTACAGAAAAACTAAAAACTAAAAACTAAAAACCGCATTACTTCTCCACCTTCTTTAAATCCCCGCTCTTGTCCTGGTCCAAATCCAAGCGGTAAAATTCCGGGTCTTCCGGGAGGACCAGGGTGAGTTTATGGGTGGGGTCGATCTGGACGGTGAGATTCTCCACCGCGCAATCCAGGACATGCCCGCCCCTGGTTCGGTCCTTGGTCAAGAAATGGAGATGGTAACCGGGGACGTTCACCCCTTTGACAAAGGCAGGGCAGCGGAACCCCACCATGGTCCCTTCCACGTCGGCGAAGTTGAACACCGCCTGCTTCTCCACCACCTGGGCCAGGGGCGGGTAGGGCCGGGTCTGCCGAGGCACGGAGCGGGCCTTCACCTGGGAGAAGCGGCCCTCGATCTTCAGGGCGTAAAAAATATTCTTGGTGGGCAGGGATTGATCTATGATTTTCGTCAACTCCTCGAGGTTTGCTGCCTTTTTAATGTTCTTGAAAATCTTGGGGGCAAAGGAAGTCACCACGGCAAAGGGGGTTTTGCCGTCATCCGGCGCCAGGGCGACCTTGCCGTCCCCCGGGACCTGGTAAACCTTGCCGTCCAGGACCACCATCTCCCCGTCCAGGGCGTTGAAGGTCCCCAACCCCAGGTTCCCCTGCTTTTTCAATATGCCGTTGGTCAACTGCCCGTCATAAACCCCGGCCAGCAGGGCGTCGATGGTGGAGTATTGATAAAGGACTTCGCCGCTGTAGGCGGTGAGGGGAAGAATCAAAATAATTAGGCAAAATAAAAAAACTGCAAAGATTCTTGACCGCATGCGTTCCCTCCTGAAGAGTTCCGAGCGGTGGCACAGGCTTTCCAGCCTGTGCGGGATACCCCGGCGGGCGGGGACGCCCGCCCCTACGTTCACCTTTTCATGCTTTACGGGTGGGCCATACGGCCCATGAGGAACTGACCCGAAAAGATAATCTCACGCCAAGACGCAAAGACGCAAAGAAAGACGCAAATATATGTAGGGTGGGCACTGCCCACCAATTCATGGGCAGCCGGGCTGCTTCGAAAAGAGGTAGCACAGGCTTTCCAGCCTGTGCGGATTACCAAGACGAGGACGCCCCCTCACGATTTTACCCATAGATCAAAAACTCCCGCCGCACTTCCAAGAACTCCCCCAGTTCCTTCTGCCATCCGGCTTCCAGGTCCGGCACCGGGGTGTTTTTATCCAGTCCCTTCCGGATGGCCGCGTCGCCGGTGAGGAGATCGATGGGCCGGCGTTCCGTCTCGTATTCATAGGGAGGCTGCCGCCAGGCAAATTCCTGGGGATATAACTCCCGGATCGCCCCCAGCAGGGCCAGGGTGGTAAAGTAGGGCTTAAAAGTCAGACGATCCGTTACATGCAACTGGAACCCCCGGCACAACTCCCCGGCCCATTTATGGAAGGTGGGCTCAAAAAATGCCTCCCGCAATATCACCCCGGGAAGAGGAATTTCTGCCAGCCTGCTTTGGATGCGTCCCGGCTCCAGGAAAGGGGCCCCAAAAAGCTCAAAGGGGCGGGTGGTGCCCCGGCCTTCCGATAAATTCGTCCCCTCCAGCAAGACCTGGCCGGGATAGACCACCGCGCCCTCCAGGGTGGGGAGATTGGGGGAGGGGAGCACCCAGGGGAGGCCGGTGGCGTCGAAGTAATCACCCCGCCGCCAGCCCCGGGCCGGCACCACCTCCAGATCGCAGCCCATCTTTTGGGTGGTGTTATAGTAGCGGGCCAGTTCCCCCAAGGTAAAACCGTGGCGCATGGGCAATGGATAAGGGCCCACAAAGGAGGCCCACCCGGGACGCAGCATATTCCCCTCCACCTGCACCCCGCCGATGGGGTTGGGGCGGTCCAGGACCGCCACTTTCACCCCTGCCCCGGCTGCGGCCTCCATCACTTTGGCCACTGTGGCGGCAAAGGTATAGACCCGGGTGCCCACGTCCTGGAGATCCACCAGGATAACGTCCACCTTCTCCAAGGAAGCGGGGGGCGGGGCCATACGGGGGCCGTAGAGGCTGATCACCGGCAGATGCAGCCGGGAATCCCGGAAATCCGGGGAGGAGATCATGTTGTCCTGCTTTTCCCCCAAAAGTCCGTGCTGGGGGCTGAACAGGACCTGCAACTGGCCGGGGAAGCGGCGGGCGATCAGTTCCCGGGCACTTTCGAGATTGGCGGCAACACTGGCGGGATGGCTCAAAAGCCCCAGACGGGCTCCCTTGGCCCAGGAGGGAGGATCATGGACAAAGACTTCTAAGCCGGAAACAACGCGGGTCATTTTTAAAAATATTTTGAGGCTAAAGGCCACCAGCCCTTAGCCCCCCGGGAAATTTCACTTGAAGACAACAGCATGCAACAGATCTGAGGTATTTTTCTGGCCCCTGACCCCTGATCCCTGGCCCCTGACCCCTAAAACTCCGCCTCGTCTTTCTTCATCACCGGCCGCATCATCAGAACCACGTCGTGGGTCACCCCGTCTTTGCGGATAAAGTAGTCGTCCAGAGTGGCCCTGATCTCGAAGCCTTTAGCCCGGAAGGCCTTGATCACTTTTTTATGGTCTGCCAGGACTTCTGCTTTCAGCCAGTATAAATTTTCTTGCAGAGCCAGACTGATGATCTCTTCCAACATCATGGAACCCAAACCCAGATTGCGGAAGCCCCGGCAGACAAAGATGCGCACCTCGCCGATATGCTTGGAAGCATGTTTGCCCCGGTGGAGGGTGGCGTCGGCAATCAGACGGTTGCCTTCCAGGTCTACGGCCACCAGGGGCAATACCTTGCGGTAATTGATATGATCGACCCAGTAGTTGATCATCTTCTGGTCTTTGACGTCCTGTTTCAGAAACCGGGTATCTTCATCAGGGGCCTCCTTAAAGAGTTGAATGAGCCCCTCCCGGTCATGGTCGTTGAGGAAGCGGAACATCACCCGTTTACCGTTTTTCAGGGTGACGAACTTGCGGTAAGACACGTAATTAAGCATTACTGGCCTCGGAAAAGATTTTACAAGCTCATCATAACGCCTCCGGCGAATTTGTCAAGGCAACAGCCGGGGTTAAGGTGATGATTGGTGTCTTCAGGCCCCCCCTGCCCTTTGGAAAAGGGGGCTTTTGCCCAGCCTGGGCTTCGTTATGGCTAACTATCTGATTATCCAGTAATAATAATTTTATTCAAAATATTCTGAATTAAATTTCAAGGGATAGCGATTTTTGACCTGATAAATTTTTGTGCCCTATGAAAATCGATGGAAAAGTCAGCTAATGGAAGATTGATAAAAAAGGGGAAGGGACTTCCGGGGCTGGGGAGGGCGTCAAAGCCCTATGGATGGCGCTTCTTATCCTATTGATATAATTATAATAAAAATAATCAGGAATAAAACCGCCAAGGTGCTCGGCCCTGGCAGGGATCGTTGTTTCGGGAGAAGCTGGCGGGGCTAACCTAAATCTGGCTACACCTCCTTTGACCTTTATCGGGGTGGAAAGCTAATATCACCTTCACTGAAAGCAGGACCCACCCGGAAGGAGACCAATGGAAGGAATCTGGCAAAAAGTCAAAACCCAGCTCCAAGAAGAAATCTCTCCCTCCGGCTTCCAGCTATGGATTGAGCCCCTGGGGCCGGTCTCCGGGTTCGAAGACGAACTCATTCTCACCTGCCCCAATCCCTTTGCCCTCAGATGGATTCAATCCCATTACCTGGACCTGATCCGCCAGGCCTTGGTCCAAGTGGGGGGTGAGGGACTAGCGGTGCAGTTGACTGTGCCGGCCAACGGGAAGGCGGCCGAGACGCCCGCCCTCCGGGCCTGCCAACCGGACCTGCCCCTGGTGGCTGAAAAACGCAGCGGCGCCGGCCGATTAAACCGCCATTTCACCTTTGATCAATTCGTGGTGGGGGCTTCCAATCGCCTGGCCTTCCAGGCCGCCCAGGCTTTGGCCCACAATGACACCTTCTACAACCATATCCTCTTTTTAACTTCCGGACCCGGTCTGGGGAAGAGCCACCTGTCCCAGGCTGTGGGCAACTTTTTGTGCCAATCTCCCGCCAAGAGGCGAGTACATTATCTTTCGGTGGAAAATTTCGCCAACGAGATGGTGCGGGCCCTGAAAAGCGGTCATATGTCCCAATTCAAGGAGCGCTTCCGCAGGGATTGTGAGGTTCTGCTCCTGGAAGAGGTCCAGTTTCTGAGCGGCAAGGAGAAGATCCAGGCGGAGGTTTGTAACACTCTGGATGCCCTGATGGGTCATAAAACCCGGCTGGTCTTCACCAGTTGCTACCTGCCCGGGGAGATCAGCCAGCTCTCCCAGGAACTGCGCTCCCGGCTTACCGGGGGGATCATCACTCCCATCGGCCCTCCGGATTTCCCCACCCGGGTCAACATCCTGGCCAAAAAAGCCGAGAACCGGGGCACCCAGGTCTCCCCGAAAATTCTGGAGTATCTGGCGGAATATGTCACCGAGGATGTGCGCCGCCTGGAGAGCGCCATCGATTGTCTGATGGCCCGGGCCACCTTGTTGCATGAACCTTTCAGCCTGCGGCTGGCTGAGGAGGTGCTCCAGGACCTGCAGGCGGTGGATACCCGTCTGAGCGTTCCGGAAATCCAAAAGATCGTGGGGGATTACTACCGGGTGAGCCTGCCGGAACTGTTAGGGCGGTCCCGGCAGAAACGTCTGGTCAACGCCCGGCGCCTGGCCCTTTATTTCTGCCGCCTCTATACGCAAAAAACCATGGTGGAGTTAGGGAAGCTTTTCAAGAGGAGCCATGCTTCCGTGGTGCATGCCCTGCAGACCCTGGAGAGGGACCGCCGCACGCAACCCCGGCTGGCTCAGGAGGTGCAACTGCTGGAGGGTAAACTGGCCCAAGCCAAGGTCAAGGGGGGGTGGAGGAGAGCATCCACTCTTCGCACCGATGCTTAATCACCCGGCCCTCCACGATAAAGACGATGTCCTCGGCAATGTTGCTGGCCAGATCGGCGATGCGCTCCAGATTGCGGACAATGATAATAAAGTGATGCAGCCGCGTTACCCAGCGTGACTCCTGAATCATACAAGCCAGTATCTTTTGGGTATATTCATCATCCAGCAGGTCCACTTCCACATCCCGCTGGCAGACCCGGATAGCCAGCCGGGGGTCCTGCTGCACAAACGCGTCGATGCTGGTGCGCACCATCCCCAGGGCGATATCCGCCATCACCTTGAGGTCGATGGGAAGTTCCACCGGTTCCCGGCTGTTGAGCTCCAGGGCCCGCTCGGCGATATTGACCGCCTGATCCCCGATGCGCTCCAATTCGGTGCCGATGCGCATGGCCGCCGTAATCAGCCGCAGGTCCGTGGCCAGGGGCTGGCGTAGAGCCAGAAGTTTCAGCCCTTGATCGTCGATGGCCAGTTCCATGCGGTTGAGATTGATATCGTCGGTGATTACTTCCCTGGCCAGTTCGTTATTGCGTTCCATGACCGAAATCACGCTTCTGCTGACCGCGATCTCCGCCAGTTCCGCCATGCGCAACATGTTCTGTTTCAAATCATCCAATTCCTGATCGAACTGCCTGGGCAATTTCACGGGAGTTGCCATTTCCCGCCCCCTTCGGAAGATTTTCCCTGAGAGTTTTAGTATATTACTATAATTCGGTTTAGATCGGAAGAATATTAAAGCGATTTTCCAAAATCTTCAGGGTTTTTTCTAAAAACCCCGAAATTAATTTGCTCCCCGTCCATTTTCCTCTATTGTTTGAGGAATAAGGAGAAACAATGAAGGTCGCGGTGATTGGGCCCGGGGCCGTGGGTTGCCTGCTGGCCGTTTCTTTCGCAGAAGCGGGGGAAGACGTCCACCTGGTGGATTACCGCCCCGAACGGGTGGCTCTCTTGCGGGAGCAGGGCCTCCGATTGCAGACCCCCGGAGGGGTAAGCCGCTTGCTGCCCGTGCCTTGCTGGCTGCCCGGAGAAGTGGGGGCCTGCGGGCTGGCCATCATGGCGGTCAAGGCCCATCAGACCGCGGCTGCGGCCCGGGCCCTGCCGCGGCTGCTGGCTCCCGGTGGCTTGGCCCTCAGCCTGCAAAACGGCCTGGGCAACCTGGAGGAAATGGCCCGGGCAGTGGGCCCGGAACGCCTGGTGGCCGGGATCACTTATCTGGGGGTAACCCGGCAGGCGGAGGGGCAAATCCTCTACGCCGGTCAGGGAGAAGTGATTGTCGGCCCACCCCCCGGATCAACCGTCCCTGCCCCGGAAATCGAGGCGTTAGTGGCCCTCTTCCAGGGGGCCGGGTTCAAATGCCGGTCCGCGGCCGATATCCAGGTGTTGATCTGGGATAAGCTGATGATCAATGCCGGGATCAATCCCTTGACCGCTCTCCTCAGGGTCACCAACGGGGCCTTGCCCGACCTGCCGGAGGCCTGGTCCCTGGCGGTGGCCGCGGCGGCCGAGGTCCAGGCCCTGGCCCGGGCCCAAGGGCTGATGGTGGCCGGAGACCCGGAAGAGCGCCTGCTCCAGGTCTGCCGGGCCACGGCCAAAAACCGTTCCTCCATGCTCCAGGACATCCTGGCCGGCCGGCCCACGGAAATCGACTCGTTAAACGCCCAGGTGGCGGCCCGGGGCCCGGCCCTGGGCGTGCCCACCCCCGTCAACGCCCTTCTCACCCAGCTTATCAAGTCCCTGGACGCCTCTTCCTCCCTGAGGGTGGAATGAAATGTTTGGAGATGAGTTTGAGGGACAATTGGGTGGGAAAGTTCAAGGTTCAAGGTCCAAAGTTAATAACATTAATACTGGCCTACCTCTGAAGGAGGCGAAAAGGCGGGGCAACCTTTCTACCAATTGGACAGGTTATGGAAACTTGTACTTTCTGTTCCTCACCACTAAATGGTTCCTATAAGGAATGCAACATCTGTGGGTTTAACTCACATGACAACCTATTAGGCGAAAACATTGCAAGAAACTATTATTGCATATTATGCTTATTCTCATAAAAGCCTAATGTGAAAAAAATAGTAATCCAACTTAAGAAAGTGACTAACAATGATATTTTTCCGTTTCGATCTAATTTGTTTAGATCATCCCGCATATATTTAGGTAATAAATTGATTATAATCAGTTTTGATTTCACATTAGTTAATTTATTATGATAATATTTTCCTGTAACACTTGCTATTATACATGGAATCTCAAGATATCCTTTTATTTCTAAAGGTTCTTTTATATTTAAATCAGGAATATCTATAAATACTTTCAGAGTCCCCTCCTTATAGTTGGAAAATGTAGAACCATTGGGCATTCTAAATGAATGAAGAATTTTACCTTCACTTTCCCAATATATTTCATCGTTTCCATAAGCTACCCATACTTTTGGTTCCATATAAACTGGTTCAATAATTTTGAAGATACCGTTACCCTTAACAGCAACATAACCACCGAAAAAATAGGTGTCTGATTGAACGCTATAAAATTTTTTGTCCCCTGGATAAGAAAGACTTCCCGAAGGTGATTTGCTTATAAAATATATTGTGAATACTGTAGAAGCTATTGCAACGATTAATAATGGAAGCATAATAAATAAATTCTCAATAATAATTCTAATTGTAAGAATATTGCTTAATTTTGACACTTTTAATCTATTTCTATCTTTAGAGAAAAAACCATCCATAATAGCTCCTAATGATTATTTCCTTTGCCTTGAATAATATGGTATAATAATCCTAACCAATTGATTAAATGTAGCAAGGCGATACAATAAACACAACTCATCCTGATGCAACTTCAGAAAAAGTTTGGCAACGAGAAAGCCTGTCAAAAACATTTGTTTCGCCGACGCTGTCCCTAAGGATTTCGTTGTCCCCGTTGCCAACCTGGTGAGGCTTATTTTCATCGCACCCGTCACCTCTATCATTTCAAGGCCTGTGGCTATCAAGCCTATTTGATCGCCGGCAACGTGTTCCACAAGACCAGAACCCCTTTGACCAAATGGTTCTGGATGATCTGGTTGATGGGACGCCAGAAAAGCGGCATCTCTATGCTGTTCCTGCAGCGGATTCTGGAAATCAAGTGTAGGGCGGGCACTGCCCGCCGAACATTGCTTTAAATTCCTTATTGTTTTTACATTAAGTGGCAACTTTCGCAGAGGTCTCAACTGAGATTATGCGGCAGTCTGGGCCGCCGCAGTCAAAAAACGGTTTGAGTGCCTCTTTCATCAAGATTACCCCTGCCATGTTTCGCTTTTTCAGCCAAATTGCCGTGTGTGAAGCAGAATACCACAAATTTTCATAAATTTATCAACCAGCCAGCCGGATATCGTGAGTTTTTATTGCTTTTCTCCTGGCCCCTGACCCCTGCTCCCTGCTCACTTCCCCTCCCCCGGCTCCACCAGGGGGACGAAGCTCACGGGCAGGCGGGTTTCTTCCTTTAGCTTGCCCTGGGTCTGGCGGTAGCGCGTCAGGATTTGCAGCCCTCCCGCCGGTCCCAGGGGGATGACCAGGCGGCCTCCTTCCTTAAGTTGCTGCGTGAGCGCCGGGGGCACCCGGGTGGCCGCGGCGGTGACCAGGATGGCGTCAAAGGGGGCTTCTTCCGGCCAACCCAGATAGCCGTCGCCGCTTTTGACCCGAACCTGGGGGTAACCCAGGGTTTTAAGGGTGGCGGCGGCCTTGGCCGCCAGTTCCGGCCGGATATCGATGCTCCAGACCTTATCCGTGAGTTCGGCCAAGACCGCGGCCTGGTAACCGGAGCCGGTGCCCACCTCCAAGACTTTGTCCCCGGGTTTGAGCTTCGCCCACTCGCTCATCAGGGCCACAATATAGGGTTGGGAAATGGTCTGCCCGGAGCCGATGGGCAGGGGATGGTCCCCGTAGGCCAGGGGGACGAGACGCTCCGGGACAAAGAGATGGCGGGGCACCCGGCCCATGGCCGCCAGCACCCGGGGATCGCTGATGCCCCGGCCCTGAAGCTGCCGGGCCACCATGCTCTCCCGGAGAGACTGATAGGAGTCGGCGTCTGTGGCCGCGGCCGGGCCCAGCCCTATTCCCAGGGCCATTAAAACTATCGCGACTGAACCCCAGAATCTATTCATCATAAGGTAATAATAACAATTTTAACAACCTAACAGAAAACCGAAAACCGAAAACCGTACTTTCAGCCTCCCCCATCCTTCTTTTCCCCCTTCAGGGCCGTGAGGCCCAATTGCTGCTCGTCTTCCAGGATTTTTCGGGTTATGGCCTGGGCCATCAGTAGATGTCCCGATTCCCGCAAATGGCCGGTGTCGGAAAAATAGGGCCGGGGATCCGGAAGGCCGGAGAAGACATCTTTCATGGAGAGCCAATAAACCCCGTCCCCTGCCAGGGACTGGCCCAGGGCATCCAGACCATGGTCCTCGAAGTGAAAAGAACGGGGCCCGTCGCGCATTAGGCGGCATTGGCTGATGATCAGCAAAGGAACATGGTGTGCCCGGGCCAGGGCCGCGCTTTCCGCGGTAGTCTCCCGGGCCAGTTGGATGCGGGCCTTGGCCTCTTCCGGGTCGGGGTTGGCGGCCAACTGGGCGTCCGGGTCGTTGGCCGCGAATTTTACGCGAATCTGGTCCGGCACCAGCCGCCAAAAGGCCTTCTCCATCTTGGCCTCATAGAGCCGCCGGAAGATAAAGATTTTCATGGGCCAATTGCGGGGATGCCAGGATTTGAACTCCTGGCTGCGCCGGTATTCCCGCTCATCTTCATACTTATTGGAGTCGTTCACATGGAGGATAATCAGACTGGGCTCAAACTCCAGGGCCTTGCGCAGCACCACCTGGCAGCGCCGGGCCCCATAGCCGGGCAGGGCCATGTTCACGGACTCGGCCTGAATATGGTGGCGTTCCAGCTCCCCGGCCAGGAGCCAGGGATAGGCCCCCTGGAAGCTGGGACCCCGGGGCACGGAGTCGCCGATGACAAAGACCCGGAAAGTCCCCGGGGGGCGGTGCCGCGGGAAGGACTGGGGATGGAAGCGGCGTCCCCCGGCCCGAAAGAGCTTGACCGTGCCGTCCGGCCGGATGTCAAAGCCGGCATCCGGGTGATAGCCGTATTCGAAGCGCCCGGAGATGTCCTGGGCAAAAAAGACGCGGGCCCCCAACTCGCCCAGGCCCAGCAGCAGAAGCGCAAAAAGAAAAGCGGGGGTGAACAGTCTTTTCATCAGAATTGAAAGTAGATGAACTCGGTATCGTGTTCCGTGGAAGAGACGATTAACAGGAGCATCAGGGCATAGACCAGGCCCCGTACCGGCCAGGACAGGCGCCCCAGGTTGGTTTCATCCTGGTATTTCCAGGTCAGGAGCTGGAGGAGAATCAGGGGCGCGACGTGGACCAGGAGCCAGATGGAGGGTGAGACCCAGGGGAGGGCGAGGGACGTCTGCCAGTGGCCCAGGGCCGTCAGCCAGACCCCCAACTGGTGAAGATTGGGACTCCGGAAGATGGCCCAGCCCCCCAGGGTCAAGACCCACATGAGGGCCACGGCCAGAACCCCCTTAAGGTAGGAAGACGCCTTTTCGTCCCCCAAGGACCGTAAGGCCGGGACCACCCGGTAAAGAATCAACACCGCGCCGTGATAAGCCCCCCAGATAACAAAGATCCAGTTGGCGCCATGCCAGAGCCCGGCCAGGAGCATGGTCACCCCCAGGTTGCGGATAGTCTCCCATTTCGTGCCCCGGTTGCCCCCCAACGGGATGTAGAGGTAGTCCCGGAACCAGGTGGATAGGGAGATGTGCCACCTCCCCCAGAAATCCGAAGGATTCCGGGGAAAATAAGGGAAGCGGAAGTTCACCACCAGATCAATGCCCAGGAGCTTGGCGGAGCCCCGGGCAATGTCGGTGTAACCGGAGAAATCCCCGTAAATCTGAAAGGCAAAGGCCACCACCCCCAGAACCGCCCAATAGCCGTTGAGGGGGGTCTGGGGGGTAAAGACATAGTTGGCCAGAATGGCGCAATTGTCAGCCACGAAGACCTTTTTAAAGAACCCCACCAGGATCAGGCGCAGGCCGTCATGGAGGTGTGCGGGCGTGAAAGCCGTGGTGCGCTCCAGTTGGGGGATTAAGTGCCTGCCCCGTTCGATGGGCCCGGCCACCATCTGGGGGAAGAAGGCATCGAAGGTGGCAAAAGTCAGGAGACTGGAGCAGGCCGGGGATTGCCCCCGGTAGACATCGATGACATAACCCAGGGACTGGAAAGTATAGAAGGAAATACCCACGGGCAGGATGATGTTCAGCAGCACCCGGTTGGTTTGCAGTCCCAGGAATTCCAGCATGGTCCGGGCGGAATCCACAAAAAAGCCGAAGTACTTAAAGAACCCCAGGATGCTCAGGCAAAAGACGACGCTGAAGATCAGGAAACCCCGGCTGCGGTTTTCCCTGCCCCAGCGCCAGATGAGTTCGTGCCCGGCAAAAAAGGCCAGCCCCAGGGCCGCGGCCACCGCAATGATGACCAGGTTGATGCCGGAGGAGGGCAGAAACAAGGAGCAGACCGCCAGCCAGGCCGCGGGCAGCAGGGCCAGAATCAGCACCCGGAGGGCCCCGGTCTTTTTTCCTTCGATACTCAGGGCGCAGACAAAGTCGATGGCCGTGGTGGTCATCACCAGGGCCAGGAAGCGCACGTCCCAGCAGGCATAGAAGATATAGCTGGCGATGAGGAGCAGAACCAGCCGCCACCTTCCCGGCAATTGCCAATAAAGGATTAAAACCAGGGGCAGGAATAATAGATATTGCCAGGTGATGAAGGACATGCAGGCACAGCCCTTGGAGAAGGTTGTTGCCCTATATTCTAACCCCGAAGCAGGGATGACGGCAAGGATTTACGGCAGGGCCGCGGCCGGTGCGGATATTGCCCGGCAAACCTGCCGGGCCGATACCAGGAGCCGTGGCTCTCCGGTAAGGGGCAACTGATAGCGATGGAGCTCCGGGGGCTCCAAGCCCAGGGAAAGGCATTGCTTCCGGGCGGCCTCCAGTTCAGATGGCGGCAGATTCGGCCCTTTGAGGGCCAGGACCCGGCCCCCGGGAAGCAGCAAAGGGGCCGCCAGCTCCAGAAAGCGGAGCAGGGGAAACGCGGCCCGGGAAGCCACCGCCTGAAACCGGGGGCCCCACTGCCGGGCCAGCGCGGGGGTGAGATGGACCTGGTCCACTTCCACTCCTTGAAGCTTAAGGAGAGACACCAGGTATTGGAGAAAGGCCGCCTTTTTAGCCCGGGACTCCACCAGGGTGAGGTGGAGGGCAGGCCGGACCAGTTTCAGGGCCAGGCCGGGAAACCCCGGGCCGCTTCCCAGGTCCGCCAGGGAGGCCGCGTCCCCCAAATAAGGCAAAACCGCCAGGGAATCCAGAAAATGCTTGACCACGATGTCCTGGCCGGTTTTCAGGCCGGTGAGATTGACCCGGGCGTTCCAGCGCTGCAGTTCCTCCAGGTAAATGCGGAATTGTCCCAGAGTCTGGGATGGGAGTTCCAGTCCCAGGACCGCGGTTCCTTCCTGGAACAACTCAATGGGGTTGGAATTGGAAGAGCGGGTCATTTGGGAGGCGGCTTTATTTATGCCAGTTTATAACGAAAAATTTTTTCTGTAGGGGCGAACCTGGTGTTCGCCCTGGACGCAACGGGCGAACACCAGGTTTGCCCCAGCACTGTCCGGTTAGGTTTTTGCAAAAGCGTAATCCCTCAGAGGCTGAGACTCTGGGGGGTGATTATGCAGAATCCGAGCTTCATTTTGGATGTTAATGCGTAATTCTCTGACTCTGTTGA
>JBFLXM010000026.1:51213-122856 GCA_040757175.1 Thermodesulfobacteriota bacterium | reverse complement strand
CAGCCCTAAAGGCTATTTCCGCTGGGTTGGCTGCTTCTGAATCGACGTCCCAAGATTGCAGCCCGACCATCAGTAAGTGGTCAAAACAGTCCAAAGAAAATGTATTTAGGCAACAGCCCGTAAAGCCTGCGACTACCAGTAACAGGCGGGCTGCCCGAGCGCCTGGTTCTGAAGAAAGGAAGCCTGGCGGCGCTAACCTTAACCTGATGTAAGGACTTGGAATATGATAGAAATCCGTTTTCACGGCCGCGGTGGCCAAGGAGCGGTGACGTCGGTGGAGCTCCTGGCCCTGGCGGCCATCAATGAAGGAAAGTTCGCCCAGGGCTTCCCCTCCTTCGGGCCGGAGCGCCGGGGCGCGCCGGTACTGGCCTTCTGCCGGGTGGACGACCGGCACATCCGCCTGCGGTGCAAGATCGCCAACCCCGACGTGGTGGTGGTCCTGGACCCCAGCCTGATCCGCATCCAGAACCCGCCTGCGGATCTTAAGGCCGACGGCATCATCGTCCTGAACACCCCCAAGACCCCGGAGGAGGTGCGCCGGGAATACGGCTTCAAGCACTCCCTGGCCCTGGTGGACGCCAACAAGGTGGCCCGGGAAATTCTGGGGGTGCCCATTGTCAACACCACCATGATGGGGGCCTTGATTAAGGCCACCGGGGTGGTAATGCTGGAGTCCCTGGAGCTGCCTTTGAAGGAACGCTTCGGCCCCCTGGCGGTGAAAAACTTTAACGCCCTGAAGGCGGCCTTTGAGCAAACTGTCATTGAGGAGCGGCGGTCATGAGCAGTAAACCCATGGATCAGGTCACCTGGCAGGAAATCGAAGTGGGGGCCGTCCTCACGGAACCCGGCAGCGCCCGGGCTTACAATACCGGCGACTGGCGCTCCCAGCATCCCGTGTGGACCAAGAGCCGTTGCATCCGCTGCGGCGTCTGTTGGACCGTCTGCCCCGAGGCCGGCATCTCCGAGGAGCCGGGGGGCTACTTCGACATGAACACGTACTGCAAAGGGTGCGGTATCTGCGCCAAGGAATGCGTCACCGGCTGCATCAGCATGGTGCCGGAGGAAGAATAATGGCCCACCGAGTAGGCATGGAAGTATCCATTGCGATCTCCCACGCGGTGCAGATGTGCCGGGCCGAAGCCATTGCCGCGTATCCCATCACTCCCCAAACCCACATTGTGGAACATCTCTCCTCCATGGTGGCCAACGGCGAGTTGGACGCGGAGTTCGTCAACGTGGAGTCGGAACACTCGGCCATCAGCACCTGCATCGGCATGTCCGCCACGGGCGCCCGGACTTACACCGCCACCAGCTCCCAGGGCCTGGCCTTGATGAATGAGATTCTGTATATCGTCAGCGCCCTGCGGCTGCCCATTGTCATGACCGTGGCCAACCGGGCCTTATCCGGGCCCCTGTCCATCTGGAACGACCACAGCGACATCATGGGGGCCCGGGATATCGGCTGGATTCAGATCTTTGTGGAAAACGGCCAGGAATCCTTCGACCATTCGGTCATGGCCTTCAAGATTGCCGAAAATCATAAAGTCCTGCTGCCCACCATCATCAACCTGGACGGCTTCATCCTCTCCCACGTGGTGGAGGCCATGGAGTTCCCGGACCAGGAGTTGGTGGATAAGTTTCTGCCCTCCTACCATCCCCGGTTTTATCTGGACCCCGACAAGCCGGTGACCATGGGGGCCTTTGCCATGCCCGAGGTCTATACCGAGGTGAAGATGGGGCACCAGATGGCCCTCACCGGCGCCTATGACTATATCCTCAAGGTCTGGAAGGAGTGGGGCGACCTCACCGGCCGGCACTACCAGCCGGTGGAGAAGTACAAGACAGAAGGGGCCAAGACTCTGCTGTTGACCATGGGCTGTCTGAGCGAAGTGGCGGAAGTGGCGGTGGACGAGATGCGGGAGGAGGGCCTGGAGGTTGGCCTCTTAAAGCTGCGGATGTGGCGGCCCTTCCCCTTTGCGGACCTCAGAAATGCCGTGGCCGGCGCCAAACTCCTGATTGTCTGCGACCGGGCCCTGTCCCTGGGAGGCGCGGCCCCACCGGTGCTGGCGGAAGTGCGCAGCGCCTTCTACGCCATGCGGGGCCGCCCCCAGACCGCCAGCTTCGTGGTCGGCCTGGGAGGGCGAGATGTAGCCCCCGGGGCTTTCAAAGATATTGTGGCCCAGGCCCAGGAAGAAGCCCAGCATAAACCCACCGCGGAATACCATATATTTGGGGTAAGAGGCTGATGGATAAATTCGGTTACGCCCAAAGCCAGAAATTCGATACTTATGCCTCCCGGCTGATGCCCCGGGAGGAATACTTTACTTCCGGACACCGCTCCTGCCAGGGCTGCGGCGAGGCCTTGGCAGTGCGCTGGGTCTGCAAGGCCATCGGCAAGGACGCCATCATCGCCCACGCCACGGGCTGTATGGAAATCGTCTCCTCCGGTTGGCCGCAGACGGCCTGGATGCACCCCTGGCTGCACGTGGCCTTCGAAAACACCTCGGCGGTGGCTTCGGGCATCGAGTCGGCCCTCAAAGTCCTGCACCGCAAGGGCAAGTTGAAGGGCCCCATGCCCAAGGTGGTGGCCATGGGCGGAGACGGCGGCACCACCGACATCGGCCTCCAGTCCCTCTCGGGCGCGCTGGAACGGGGGCACAACTTCACCTACTTCTGCTGGGACAACGAAGCCTATATGAACACCGGCATCCAGCGTTCCAGCTCCACCCCTTACGGGGCCATGACCACCACTTCACCCCCGGGGAAATTGAGCATCGGCCAGCACACCCAGAAGAAGAATATGACGGCCATTGCCGTGGCCCACGGCATCCCTTACGTGGCCACCGCCTCCCCCAGCTACCTCTTCGACCTGTACTACAAGGTGCGCAAGGCCATCGAGACGCCGGGCCCCGCGTATGTGCACGTGCTGTCCGTCTGTCCCACGGGCTGGCGTTCGGCCACGGATTTGAGCGTGCGCCTGGGCCGCCTGGCGGTGGAAACCGGCGTCTTCCCCCTCTTTGAGGTGGTGAACGGCAAGTACCGCCTCACCGTGGAAGTACCCAAGATGCGGCCCGTGCAGGATTATCTCAAACCCCAAGGCCGGTTCCGGCACCTCCGGGAGAAAGAGCGGGATTTTATCCAGAAGCACACCCTGGCTCAATACGAACTGCTCCTGGAGAAATGTGGAGCGCCCTATCCGGAATTTCCGGTGATGACTGAACCTGAAGAAGAGAAGGAATAATGGACCTGCCACGCCTCGAATCCATCTTGTCACGCTATGAAGGGGAGTCCTGGGACCTCATCCCGGTGCTCCAGGATATTCAGGATTCCTACAGCTATCTGCCCAAGGACGAATTGCAGGTGGTCGCCGAGCGTTTAAATGTGCCTCTGACCCAAATTTACAGTGTGGCCACCTTTTTCAAGATGTTTTCCCTGATTCCCAAGGGCAAGCATCAGATCAAGGTCTGCCTGGGCACCACCTGCCACCTCCGGGGCGGCGGCCGGGTAGTGGAGTCTCTGAGCCACCGCCTGGGAGTGGAGGTGGGCTATACCACCAAGGACATGCAGTTCTCCCTGGAGACCGTGGGTTGCCTGGGGTCCTGCGCCCAGGCCCCGGTAATGATGGTGGACGAGAAATATTTCGGCCGCAGCACCGTGGACAAGGTGCCCAAAATCCTAAAACTCTATAAATAAACAAGGGGAAAAAGGGGAAATGGGTAAAAGGGGAAAAGGAAAAAATCTGAAGACCCATTCTTTTCCCCTCTCCCCCTTTTCCCCTCTTCCCCCAATTTGAAAAAGGCAGAACTCATTATGCCCAGATTTGAATCAATAGACCACCTGCGGGAATACCGCCGCCAGCTCATTGCCAAGAGGGATCCCAACCAACCCCAGGTACTGGTCTGCGCCGGTCCGGGCTGCCTGCCCATGGGCAGCGAAGAGGTGGCCGCGGCGTTTCGGGAGGAGTTGGAGAAAAACGGCCTGGCCGCCAAGGTCCTCCTGAAAGAGTGCGGCTGCCACGGCCTGTGCGCCGGCGCGGTCCGGGTGCTCATCCGCCCCCAGGAAATCACCTATCAGCACGTCACCCCCGAGGATGTGGCGGAGATCGTGGAACAGACCCTGAAAGAAGGGCAGGTGGTGGACCGCCTGATCTATGAAGACCTCCACACCCAGGAGAAGGCTGCGCATAAGGGGGAAATTCCCTTCTTCCAGGGGCAGATGCCCATCGTCCTGCGCAAGCTGGACATCATCGACCCCACCAGCCTGGACGACTACCTGGCTTTGGGGGGCTACCGGGCCTTGCGCAAGGCCCTCCTGGAGATGAAGCCGGATGACATCATCGACGCCGTTGACCAATCCGGCCTCCGGGGCCGGGGCGGCGGCGGCTTCCCCACGGGCCGCAAATGGCGCATCTGCCAGGACGCCTTGGAGGATCCCAAGTTTATCATCTGCAACGGGGATGAAGGCGACCCCGGGGCCTTCATGGACCGGGCGGTGATGGAGGGGGACCCCCACGCGGTCCTGGAGGGCATGATCATCGGCGCCCGGGCCATCGGCGCCTCCAAAGGCTACATCTACGTGCGCCATGAGTATCCCCTGGCGGTGAGCCGGCTGCAGTTGGCCATCGACCAGGCCCGGGAGTCCGGTTTCCTGGGTAAAAATATCCTCAGGTCCGGGTTCGACTTCGATATCAAGATCTCCCGGGGCGCGGGGGCCTTTGTCTGCGGGGAAGAGACGGCACTCATCCACTCCATGGAGGGCTTCATCGGCGAACCCAGACCCCGGCCGCCCTATCCGGTGCAAGCCGGTCTCTTCGAGAAACCCACGGTCATCAACAACGTGGAGACCTGGGCCAACGTGCCGGAGATCATCAACCTGGGGGCCGCATGGTACGCGGGCATCGGCACGGAAAAGAGCAAGGGCACCAAGGTCTTCTCCCTGGTGGGCGCGGTGAATCAGACGGGCCTGGTGGAAGTGCCCATGGGCACGACCCTGCGCCAGATCGTCTATGAACTGGGAGGCGGCATCCACTACAACCGGGAATTCAAGGCCGTGCAGACCGGCGGCCCTTCGGGGGGCTGTATCCCCGCCCAGTTCCTGGACCTGCCGGTGGACTACGACAGCCTCCAGTCCGTGGGCTCCATCATGGGCTCCGGCGGCATGATCGTCATGGACACCAGCAGTTGCATGGTGGACGTGGCCCGCTATTTCATCAATTTCCTCTACCAGGAATCCTGCGGCAAGTGCACCCCCTGCCGGGAAGGCTTGAAGCAAATTCTTTTCATTCTGGATGAAATCATCCACGGCCGGGGCACGGAAGAGCAACTGGCGCTGATGGAAGAACTCTGCGCGGCCATGGCCAGCGCATCCATCTGCGGCTTGGGGAAGAGCGCGGTCAATCCCGTCCTCTCCACCATGAAGTATTTCCGGGAGGAATACCTGGCCCATATCCGGGACAAAAAGTGCCACGCCCTGGTGTGCCGGCCCCTGCTCAAATACACCGTGGATCCGGAGACCTGCACCGGCTGCCTGGCCTGCGTGCGGGAATGCCCCGCGGGGGCCATTAGCGGCAAGAAGAAGATGGCCCAGGAGATCGACCAGGAACTCTGCGTCAAATGCGGCCTGTGCTATGAAGCCTGCCAGTTTGAGGCGGTGAAAATAGAGTAAGCAGCAAGCAGTGAGCGGTAAGCAGTAAGCCCATTAATCCGGCGACTCACGCGGTTGACGGTTAGCTGTTCAGGAGAATAACATGGTTTGGAAGATCAGTGATGAAACTGCTTATGACACCTTGGGCGAGGAAGTGCGCCTGACCATCAACGGCGTCACCATCCGCGCCCCCCAGGATCAAAGCCTGCTGGTCACCGCCCGGCAGAACGGCTTCGAGATTCCCACCCTCTGCTACCACCGGGATCTGCCCTCGGAGGGCCAGTGCCGCTTGTGTGTGGTGGAAATCGGGGAGCACCCCCGCACCCAGATCGTCAACTCCTGCACCTATCCCACCCAGGCCGGCCTGGTGGTGCAGACCCATTCGGAAACCGTGCTCCAGGCCCGGCGCCTGGTCCTGGAACTGCTCCTGGCCCGCACTCCCAAGGCCAAGTTGATCCAGGAGATGGCCGCGGCCCACGGCGTTTACGAATCCCGGTTCAAGACCGACGACCCGGAGGAACTCTGCATCCTTTGCGGCCTCTGCGTCCGCACCTGCCGGGAGGTGGTGGGGGTCAGCGCCATCAGCATGAAAGGCCGCACCCCGGACAAACAGGTGGCCACGCCCTTCATGGAACAATCCTCGGCCTGCATCGGCTGCGGTTCCTGCGCCTTCGTCTGCCCCACCAACGTCATCCCCTACACCGAGAAAGAGGGCGTCCGCACCATCTGGGGCCGGGACTTCGAACTCCAGGCCTGCAACGTCTGCGGCAACTACATTGCCCCCAAATACCAGTTGGAGCATTGGGCCAAAATCACCGGCGACCCGGTGGAGAGCTTCTTCGTCTGCAAAGATTGTCGATAGTCTTTGAGGGAGGGCTGGAGGACTAAGAGCGGATACAGAATCCCCCCAATTCGCATAAATTAAAGGGGCACGAGGGCTGTGCCCCTCTTTTTCATTTGGAGAAAACATTTAAATCATCGGCCCTCAGGTTTCCGGTGAGGATTGCCGATAGAGATAACAAGCATCACATTAAGTTTAAAGCAGGGGCATTTTCTCTTCGCATTTCGGTAATTGTTTCCAGCCGCCTCCCATCCACCCCTCGAGTTCCTGCCGTAAACCCAAAGGAGTCAGCAATGCGCAAAGCGGTTGCCGCATTTATACTGGTATTTGTCTGCCTATTCCTGGGCAGCGTCACCTGGGGCACCCAGGTGTTTTCCGCCTCTGAACGAAGATCTCAGGCTGAGAGCCCCATGGAAAAGAAAGATGCGCCTGAGTCGATGGTTCTATCGGAAAGTGAATCCCGGGGAAAGAAAATCAGATTGTCCATGAATGCCTTTGATCTGGCCAACGGCCTGACTTTTCAGGAACAGGAAGACCTCCTCCTGAAACCGGGCCATCGTCTTTCCGCGTTCCTGTTCCTGGTGGCCTCCATCTGGATGGCGGCGCTAATGAGGAAACCCAGAAGACACCAGCTATAGTCTGAAAGAAAGATTTTTGGGGGAGGGGAAGAAATGAGGCTCCCACTCACTAAAGCCTCTCCCCAGGCTTTTCTTTTACTTCAGATAGTCTTCATGTTTACCACAGGCCAGAAGAATATAGGCGTTGGTGGCGACGAGAAAGAAGAAACGGTAATCTCTGGTAATCCTGGCTTCAAAGATATTATCATATCCTTTGATAATCTCCCCTCTCACTTTTTTGACCCGCAGTGAAGGATGATGAGGATTACTCACCAATAAACGTATTGCTGCCTCAGTCCTGCGTTTTATTGTTTCAGGAAGTTTTTGAAAATCTCGCTTGAATGGGTCAGTTCTTAATACCCTTATCCGGGTCTTGATCCCTTCAGACATGATGGCGAACCTCCGAAAATTATTTACGTTTCCGGCTAGTCCGCCATCCAGGGGCGGGGCCGCAGTTTAACTTAAAAGTTAAAACCGGGCCGCTATTCGCGGTAATCCGTTGGGTTTATGACCGCCTCAGTCACGGGGCCTGATTATACAGGTAATCCCTTTCGTGAGATTATTACACCTCTTATTAATTTAATACCTTCTAACTGTCAATCTCGTTTATTATTTCTGTAATATCTGAATAAATAATCTCAAGAATTTAATTCTTTAATGAGGTCTTCTATATCATCAAACTCTTTTGTTTCACCCTTCTCTAGTGCCTCCAAGGCTTTCTTAATCTTAATCTTGCCAGACTCTGACAGCACGGTTTCCTTATCCACCAAGACTTTTGGCTGCAGAAAAACCCTGGCATTTTCCAAACTTAACTCCAGCAGGTCTCCTTCCTCCACGCCCAAAATTTTCCTTACCTCTTTGGGTAAGGTTATCTGTCCATGACGGAGAATTTTAACCACGGGCATGGCATTAACCCCTGTAATTAACGTATTTCATAAATACGTAATAAGTATATTGGGTGAGAATTAGATTGTCAAGGAAGTATTGAGGTCATGGGCTCGAAGGAAAGGTAGGGCCCTGCGGACCTATCCCATTTCCCCAATTCTTCTCCTCCCCGCCATCTCCGCAGCCATCTTGATCGCGGCCTTCAAGCTGCCGGGGTGGGCCTTGCCCGTGCCCGCCAGGTCGTAGGCAGTGCCGTGGTCCACACTGGTGCGGATGATGGGCAGGCCCAGGGTGACGTTCACCGCGTCCATGAAGTGCAGGAGTTTCAAGGGGATGAGCCCCTGGTCGTGGTACATGCAGACAATGGCTGCGAACTCTCCCTGGGCGTGCCGCCAGAACAGGGTGTCCGCGGGGAAGGGTCCCTCCAGGCGCAGGCCCTCCGCCCGGCCCTGGGAGAGCGCCGGGGCGATGATCTCTTCCTCCTCCCGGCCGAACATGCCCCCTTCCCCGGCGTGGGGGTTGAGCGCGGCTACCCCCAGGCAAGGAGACACCAGACCGAAGTCTTGCTCCAGGGCCCGGGAGGTGAGGCGGCAGAGGCGCAGGATGCCCTCGGTGGTTAAACGTCCCGGCACCGTGGCCAGGGCGCAGTGGATGGTGGCCAGGACCACCCGGAACTCCCCCCCGGCCAGCATCATCACCACTTCCGGGGTTTTTGTCCGGTCCGCCAGCAGTTCCGTATGCCCGGGATAGGAATAGCCCGAAAGGTTCATGGCCGCCTTGCTGATGGGGCCGGTGACCATGCCCGCCGCTTCTTTCCTCAGGCACAGGTCGATGGCGGTGAGGATATAGGAGACCATAGCCCCACCCCCGGCCGCGGTGGGACGGCCGTACTCGAGGTCCTCCGGGCTTAAGCGGGACAAAGCCAATAAGTCCATGGTTCCCGGTTCATACCGGCCCGCGGCAGGGCGGTCCACCACCTGGATCTGATGCTTGGGAGCCAATCTGCGGCAGGCCCGCTCCAGGGCCGGTAAATCCCCGATAATCAGGGGCCGGCAGACCTGGTAAACCTCAGGGTCAGTCAGGGCCATGGCTATAATCTCCGGCCCCACCCCCACCGGGTCCCCCATGGTCAGGGCCAGGATGGGTTTGATTTCGTATGCTGTCATAATTTGCCTTGTCCTGTTCAAGTTCAAAGTTCAAGGTTCAAAGTTCAAAGTTCAAAGTTCAAAGTCGGGGGAAAAAGCTCCCCTGAAATTTGCTAGCGGTGGCCCAGGCTTTCCAGCCTGTGTGGATTACCAGGGCAGGCAGACGCCCGCCCAACGCTCTTTGATGACTTATGGGTGAACTGCGGGCTCATGAATAACTTATACCGTTTTCGGTTTTCGGTTTTCAGTTTTCGGTTAAAAGATTGCTAATTATCAATAAGTTATCCATATGATTTGTTGCAGTAGAAAACGAACTTGGTATTATTCCCATTGCCGGACCTGAATTGAGGCCCGGTCACTTTTAAAGGGGTCGACCATCAGAACCTGGAACCTGCACCCGGGATTGAGTTTTTTCCATGCAATCATCCAGGTAAGTGTGGCACAATATGGGTTAACTAAATATACGATTAGAGGCGGAGCGGGTCAATGACAGAAGCGGGCAAAGGATGGTTGCGGGGAGTGAAGCTGGGGTTCATCGGCGCGGGGGCCATGGGCGGAGCCATTATCCGGGGGCTGCTGGCCAAAGGCAGGGTGGCCCGGGAAGACCTGATCTATTACGACCCTGACCCGGCCCGGCAGAAGAAGATGGATGAGTTGAAGGTGGAAGCCGCGCTGGATAACCCGGAAGTGATGCATGCCCAGGTGGTGGTCCTGGCGGTCAAGCCCCAACTGCTGGGCCCGGTGCTGGCCGGGATCAAGGACTTTGCCCGGCCCCACCACCTCTTCATCTCCATTGCCGCGGGCACCACCCTGGCCACCCTGGAAGCGGCTTTGCCCGAGTCCCGGATCATCCGGGCCATGCCCAATGCCCCGGCGCTGGTAGCCGCGGGCATGACCGCCTTGTCTCCGGGCCGCCGGGCCACCCCGGAGGACCTGGCCCTGGCCCTGGAGCTCTTTGAGGCGGTGGGCCAGGCTGCGGTGGTGGAGGAAAGGCTCATGGACGCGGTCACCGGCCTGAGCGGCAGTGGGCCGGCCTTTGTGGCCCTGTTCATCGAAGCCCTGGCCGACGGCGGGGTCAAAGCGGGACTGCCCCGGCTCCTGGCCCACAATATGGCGGTGCAAACCGTGAGGGGCGCGGCCAAACTCCTCCATGAGGAAGACCTGCACCCCGGCAGGCTGAAAGACCTGGTGGCCTCCCCCGGGGGCACCACCATCGAGGGCCTGCATGCCCTGGAAAGAGGCGGGTTCCGGGGCCTGGTCATGAGCGCGGTGACCGCGGCCGCGGCCCGGTCGAAGGAGTTGGGAGGGAAGTGAGCTATTAGATATTAAACCGAATCTCCACCACATCCCCGGGGTGGATGGCATAGTCCCGGTCCACCAGCTTCACCAGGCCCTTGGTGCGGGCTTCCTGCAGGTTATAAACGCTGATCAGGTCGTCATAGCTGACAATATCGGCCTTGATGAATCCCCGGGCCAGGTCGGAATGAATCTTGCCGGCGCAGGTGACGATGTCCGCGCCGTCCGCCACCGGCCAGGCATGCACTTCTTTTTTCCCGGCAGTATAGAAAAAGACGATCCCCGCGGCTTCCAGGACGGCCTGGATGACGTCATTGACTTCCGGCGGCTCCGGGGCCACCACCGTGGGCTTCAGGCTTAAGGGGGCCAGCCCCCGTAAAAGGGCCATCTCTTCTTCACTGAACTGCACCTGGCACAAGGGGATTTCTTGTTCCAGGAATTCCAGGCACTTGTCCAGAAGCTTTTTCTCGCTCGCATCGCTGGTCCGGTCCCGGCGGGTTTCCAGCTTCTCCATATCCAGGATGAGGAGATCGAGGATCCGGTCTTGGGCGATGAAAATGGCGTCACAGTTCAGGAAGTCGTTCTTGATGAATTCGGCGTAAAAAGGGGTGGTTTTCTGGGGGGCGAATTTATTTTCCAGGGTGATGACCTTTTCGTCCTGAAACTTGATCTTCCCTTCCGGAAGATCAAAGCCCGCAAAACATAT
Source organism: Thermodesulfobacteriota bacterium (assembly GCA_040757175.1). GTDB lineage: Bacteria > Desulfobacterota > Desulfobaccia > Desulfobaccales > 0-14-0-80-60-11 > SURF-52. The sequence continues at coordinate 111,723 of JBFLXM010000026.1, read as the reverse complement.
CTTCATTGACTTTAACCTCTTTAGTACCGTTTTTCGTTTTTGGTTTGGCGTTTTTCGTGGGGCACAAAAAAATCGGCGGGAATAAACCATCTCCTGCCGATGGATTCCGGGCCAGAAGCCGTAAGATATTTTCAAACCTAGATAATAATTTTAATCAAATAAGAGGTTGGCTGTCAAGGCTCGGCCTTTCTTACTAAAATATAATAAGGGATTGGGGGTGGGGGGTGGGGCCAAATTCTAACTGCCCTTAACCCCCTCCCCCAAAAACCTAGCTCCAGGTCTTGATCAACCGCAGGTGGATATCCACCGCGGGCGCGCTGTGGGTGACTTGCCCTACGGAGATGAAGTTGACCCGGGTGGCCGCGGCCTGGGGCAGGCGCTCCAGGGTCATGGAGCCGGAGGCTTCCAGCAGGGCCCGGCCCAGGGTGAGGTCCGCGGCCCGGGCCATGTCCCGGTCGCTCATGTTGTCCAGCATGATGACGTCCGCGCCGATATTCAGGGCCTCTTGCAGTTGCTCCAGATTGGTGACTTCCACTTCGATCTTCAGGGTGTGGGGCGCGCTCTTCCGGGCCCGGCGCACCGCTTCGGTGATGGAGCCCACCGCGGTGAGATGGTTGTTCTTGATGAGCACGCCATCAAAGAGGCCGCGCCGGTGGTTGCGGCCGCCCCCCAGGCGCACCGCGTACTTTTCCAGCACCCGCCAGCCGGGGGTGGTCTTGCGGGTGTCCACCAGGGCCACGGGCAGAAAGGCCACGGCCTCCACCATCTTTTTGGTGAAAGTGGCGATGCCGGAGAGGCGCTGGAGAAAATTGAGGGCCGCCCGCTCCCCGGTGAGGATGGGAGCCACGGGGCCGGTGAGAATGGCCAGCACGGTACCTGGTTCCACATCCTGGCCGTCCTGCACCTGGGGCGCGAATTGCACCTCCGGGTCCAGTTTGGCAAAAACCCGGGCCGCCACGGGCAAACCCGCGATCACCAGCTTTTCCTTGGCCCGGATCTGGGCCTCACCCTGAAGGTCCGGGGGGATGAGGGCCTGGGTGGTGACGTCCCCGGAGCCGATGTCTTCTTCCAGGGCCAGGCCGATGAGGCGTTCTATCTGGGGGGCGGAAGGGAGGGCAGTCATTTCAGTCGTAGTCCTCGGTCCAGTGGATGGTGCAGGGACCTTCAGAAGGTTCAGTTTGGCTTGATTCCCCGGACTGGAGACAATCCGCGTCGCACTCTTGGCGGGCCTGATCCCAGTAAGGGCAGCGGTCGTAAATGCAGTAGCCCATATGGGGGATGGGGCAGAGGGTTTGGCCGGGGGAGTTCATAGAACAGTTTTTAGTTTTTAGTTTTCGGTTTTCGGTTAAAAACCATTTTTACTGTTACGAAAAGTTAATAAACAGCATTAAATGGTGGGGCGGCCGTCCCTGGCCGCCTGTCGCTTGGCGGGCACGGAGGCCCGCCCCACTAGCCTTTTCATTCTTTTGAGAGAGCCAGCGGCTCATGAGCGACTGCTCTCTGTTTTCGGTAAAAAGCATGAGGATCGTCAACAAAACCTATAGAGTTTGAATCTTTTGCACGCCAGTGAAAAATAGGTTTTGGGCCTGGCTTTAGGCAGTCTTTATCCCCCCCTTTGAAAAAGGGGGGTTAGGGGGGATTTGCTAAGCGCCTGAAATCCCCCTAAATCCCCCTTTTTCAAAGGGGGACTTTAAATAACCATGGTTTTCTATGATGTCCAGATTCTTCATTGGCAGAAAGTATTTCCACAACCTGATACCATACCCAGGGGATCACTCCAGGTCTTCGTGGTCATAGTAGGTTATCCGCTCCAGGGAGGGATCGGCGGCGAAGGCGACGCCCTCGCCGGTGCAGCTCTCCTTCGGGTCCCAGAAATTGCAGCGCTCCCCCACGCAGGGGCCGATGTTGGGGAGGGGGCAGTGGGGGGCGAGGTCGGGGTTCATGGGATTTATCCGGAACGGAGATTACGGAGATTAATGATAGTATTATCATAAAAGGCGGTCAAAAGAGTAAAAATTGTCATTACTATCCTGAACGAAGAGTCTCAAACAGCGAGATTCTTCACTCCGCTCCGCTCCGTTCAGAATGACAGCTAAAAATTTTGTCTTTGATGAGCCTTTGGCAAAATTCAGATCTTCTATTTTGCGTTCCTTCTGGGTCTTCTGCGTCTCTTCGATGATTAGTTTCTCGCAAAGACGCAAAGTGCGCCAAGTTTGTTATTCTTTCTTTGCGTCCTTGGCGCCTTGGCGAGAAACTGATTCGCCGCAGCAAGGCAAAGAAATGACTTTTTGCCAAAGGCCCTTTGATGGCAAATTGATATTAAAACCGGCCCGGTCCATTTTCCGCCGTCTAAGTTTATATTCATCGCCGGCAATCCGTTTTGAAGCAGCTTTCAGTCATACATAACCCCGGGGCGCAGCCTTAGCCCTGGTTGATAAGCTGCAGGGCCAACTGCGGCAGGGAGTTGGCCTGGGCCAGCATGGAGACCGCGGCCTGGGCCAGGATCTGGTTGCGGGTGAATTCGGTCATCTCCGTGGCCACGTCCATGTCGGAGACGCGGGATTCCGCGGCCTGGAGGTTTTCCGCCTGGATGGCGAGGTTGGAGACGGTGTTGGCCAGGCGGTTGGCCAGGGCCCCCAGGTTGGCCCGGATGTTGTCCTTGGCGGCGATGGCGCTGTCCAGCTTCTCCAGGGCCTGCTGGGCCTGGGGCTGGGTATTAATGACCACAGAGGAGCCGCTGCCGGGGGACCAGATAATTTCATGACTCAAGTAAGTCGTCATCATAGCATCTACCCTTATGGCGTACATATTCCCATCGCTGCCAGTACCGATAAAATATCTGTCATTAAAGGGATCTATTTCATAGAGATTCAAATTGTCCGTGGGATTAAATACCGCGTCGAGACTTGCAGGTGTACCAGATATAACGCTGTATGGAAGCGTACTATCGTAACTTAAACCGTGAGAACTCACAAAATTCGCCTCGGCTTGGGCGGCGGTGCCGCCGGCGCTGCCCAGGCCCAGGGCGCTGGTGGTGGCGCCGCTGATCTTGACGTAATAATAGTCCTCGGCGGAGGCGTTGCCGGTGCCGAAGTGGATCTTCATCTGGTTGCCGGTGGCGCCGTCCAGGCCGGCGCCGGAGAGGCTGCCGTCCAGGAGCTTGACGCCGTTGAAGTCGGTGGCGTTGGCGATGCGGTTGATCTCCGAGGCCATTGCCTGGAACTCGCTGTCCATGATGAGGCGCTGGGCCGTGGTGTAGGTGCCGGTGGCGGCCTGCTCCGCCAGCTCCTTCATGCGGGTGAGCTTTTCGTCGATGACGGACAAGGCCCCGTCCGCGGTCTGGATCATGGAGATGGCGTCGTTGGCGTTGCGCACCCCCTGGTTGAGGACCCGGATGTCGGTGCGCATCATTTCCCGGACCGCCAGGCCCGCGGCGTCGTCCGCGGCGGAGTTGATGCGCAGGCCGGAGGCGAGGCGCTGCACTGAGGTGGAGAGCCGCCCGTAAGTGATGCTCAAACTGCGGGCGGCGTTCATGGCCATGAGGTTGTGATTGATGGTCAGGCTCATCCGTGAGTCCCTTTCCGTAGGAGGTGAAGGGGCGGGCCGCGGCCATCCTCCGCTAACTCCGCCACATGAACTTTTCGCAGTGCTAAGAACCTTCCGGTTTGTCCCGCGTTAACCCCCTCTCATCCTTGAGGGCCGGGGCGCGGGCGCAGGCAATTCTCCTTCTGCTCCGAAAAGTTTTTTGTAGGGTGGGCACTGCCCACCATGACTCCGCTTTTTATGTTACCCGGGCGGGCGGGGACGCCCGCGCCTACGTTCCCCTTTTCATACTTTGCGGGTGGGCCATATGGCCCATGGAGAACTGTTCTGAAAAGTTCAAGTTCAAAGTTATACCCATTGTCGAAAGTTCCTTCCGCCTCCCCCCTCACCCTAACCCTCTCCCCCCGCCGGGGGGAGAGGGGATAAGAGGAAAAAACTTTTTGCAAATGCTATAAAACCGCGGCCTCCTAAAGCTTTTCATAACTTATGAGTGGGCTACAGGCCCATGAAGAACTGTTCCGCAGGCTATCTGCAATTTTGAACTTTAGTTTCTTATCGGCAGGGGAGGGGGAAACATAAGCACTTAATTATCCAAAAAAGATAATTTTTACGAGGCATTACGGGAAGTTTACAGTGATGTTTACAGTGAAGTTTACAGGAAAGTCCCAGGCCCAAGTCTCATGTGGAACAGCCGCCCCCGGCTGTCCACCTCTTATACCCTGTTCGCTTAGAAATGAAACAAAATAACACGCTAACATATTGACATCACTCGTAGGGGCGGGTTTGAAACCCGCCCCTACAATGCGAACATGGTATTATTTAGTAGCAGGCGAGGGCGCCTGCTCCACATTTTGATAAAAAAACCAGCAAATGAGACTTTCGCAGAGGTCTCGACTTGGGATCATAGGGTTTTGGGGGGGAAAAAGATCTCCCCCCTTTTCTAAAGGGGGGGCAGGGGGTATTAGATAAGCGCCTGATAATCCCCCTAAATCCCCCTTTAAGAAAGGGGGACTTTAATACCAAGTCGCAATCAAAAGACGTTGAACCGTAGGGGCGAACCTGGTGTTCGCCCTGGAGGCCGGGCGAATACAAGATTCGCTACAAGAAAATTGTCGTTTGATTGCAACTTGGTATAAGAATGCCCCTACCCCATCAATTCCTTGATGCGTTCCCGGTGGGTTTTGAGTTTGGCGAGTTTTTCGCTCCAGGATTGGAGCCGCTCTTTTTCTTTGTTGACCACTTCCGGGGGGGCCTTGGCCAGGAAGTCCTCGTTGGCGAGTTTGCGTTGGGCCTGGGCCAGTTCTTTGCCGATCTTCTCCATTTCCTTGGCCAGACGGCGCTCTTCCTCTTTAAAGTCGATGATGCCGGCCAAAGGCATGAAGATTTCCACCTTCTCCACCACGGCCTTGGCCGCGGCCGCGGGGGTGTCCCCCGCATCGGCGTGGAGTTCCTTGAGCCGGGAGAGCAGCATGAGGGATTGGCGATGGCGTTCCAGGGCCTCAAGGGAAGAGGCGTCATGGCTGCGCAGGAAGACTTCCACCTGTGAGGCGGGTGGCACGTTCATCTCCCCCCGGAGGTTGCGGATGGCGGTGATGGCCTCCATCACCAGGTTCATCTCGGCTTCGGCCTGGGGATTGACGAGATTTTGATCTTCCCGGGGGTAGGCCGCGGCCATGATGCTGCCGGAGGCCCCCGGGAGCTTCTGCCAGATCTCTTCGGTGATGAAGGGCATGAAGGGGTGGAGCAGCCGGAGAATGGCGCTCAGCACCTTCAGGAGGACCTCCTGGCAGTGGCGGCGGCCCGGGGCGTCGTCTTTATCGTTAAGCTGGGGCTTGATGAGTTCCAGGTACCAGTCGCAGAACTCGTGCCAGATGAACTGGTAAAGGACATTGGCGGCCTGGTCGAAGTCGTAGACCTCCAGATGGGCCGCGGTCTCCCGGGCCACCTGCTGCAGGCGGCTCAGGACCCAGGCCTCCACCACGGTGAGGGGCCGGTCTCCGGGGGGCGCGGCAGTAGAAAAATCCTCCAGGTTCATGAGGGTGAAGCGGCAGGCGTTCCACACCTTGTTGGCGAAGTTCCGATAACCGGAGATGCGCTCTTCGGAGAGGCGGATATCCCGGCCCATGGCCGCGAACGCGGCCAGGGAGAAGCGGAAGGCGTCGGTGCCGTATTGGGCCATGAGGTCCAGGGGGTCGATGACGTTGCCCTTGGACTTGCTCATCTTCTGGCCTTCCGGGTCCCGGACCAGGGCGTGGATATAGACCTCCCGGAAGGGCACCTGCTCCATGAAATGCAGGCCCATCATCATCATCCGGGCCACCCAGAAAAAGAGGATATCGAAGGCGGTGACCAGGACGGTGGTGGGGTAGAAGAGTTTTAATTCCGGGGTGGCGTCCGGCCAGCCCAGGGTGGAGAAGGGCCAGAGGGCCGAGGAAAACCAGGTGTCCAGGACGTCGGTCTCCTGGATCAGGCCGGAAGCGCCGCACTGGGGGCATTTATCCGGGTCTTCCCGGGTGACGATGACCCGGCCGCAGGCTTTGCAGGTCCAGGCGGGGATGCGGTGGCCCCACCAAATCTGCCGGGAGATGCACCAATCCCGGATGTTGGTCATCCAGTCATAGTAGCTTTTCTCCCAACCGGCGGGAATGAGTTGGGTGCGGCCGTCCTGCACCGCTTGGATGGCGGCGGCCGCCAGGGTCTTCACGGCCACGAACCACTGCTTGGAAATCAGGGGCTCCACCACCGTGCGGCAGCGGTAGCAATGGCCCACAGGCACGTGGTAGCGCTCCATCTTCTCCAGGAGACCGTCGCTTTTCAGGTCCTTGACGATCTTCTCCCGGCAGCCGAAGCGGTCCATGCCCCGGTACTTGCCGGCCTTCCTGGTCATCAGCCCTTCCTCGTCAATGACCTTGACCGCGGGCAAATTATGGCGCCGGGCGACTTCGAAGTCATTGAGATCGTGGGCCGGGGTAATCTTCAGGGCGCCGGTGCCGAACTCCATGGCGACGTAGGGGTCGGTGATCACCGGGATTTCCCGGCCCAAAACCGGCAGGCGCACCTTCGCGCCGTGGTAAGCCTGATAGCGCTTGTCCCCGGGGTTCACCGCCACCGCGGTGTCCCCCAGGAGGGTCTCCGGCCGGGTGGTGGCCACGGTGATGGAGCCTTCCCGGCCCACTAGGGGATACTTGATGTAATAGAGGTAGCCCTCGTGGGGGTCGTGCTCCACCTCCAGGTCGGCCAGGGCCGTGAGGCAGCGGGGGCACCAGTTGATGATGTAGTCGTCTTTATAGATCAGGCCCTCTTCATAGAGGCGGACAAAGACCTCCCGCACGGCCCGGGAGAGGCCCGCGTCCAAGGTGAAGCGCTCCCGGGACCAGTCGCAGGAGCAGCCCAGGCGCTTGAGCTGGTTGATGATGGTGCCGCCGGATTCCGCCTTCCATTGCCAGACCCGGTCGATGAAGGCCTCCCGGCCCAGGCTGTGCCGGTTGACGCCTTCCGCGGCCAGCATCCGCTCCACCACGTTCTGGGTGGCGATGCCCGCATGGTCCGTGCCCGGCATCCACAGGGCGTCAAAACCCTGCATGCGCTTCCAGCGGACCAGGATGTCCTGGAGGGTGTTGTTCAGGGCGTGGCCCATGTGCAGGGAGCCGGTGATGTTGGGAGGGGGAATGACGATACAGTAAGAAGGCTGGGTGCCGTCGGCCCGGGCGTGGAACAACCCGGATTTTTCCCAATAGTCATACCACTTGGCTTCGATCTTTTGGGGATCGTAGACTTTATCCAGAATTTCCGCCATTTTTATCAGTTTCCGGTTTTTGGTTTTCGGTTTTCGGTAAAGAAAAAAAAGTGACCTTCTTTTTTTCCTCATATATTTTTGGCCGGAAAAGGCAAGGCCGACACCCTTGCCGTTTCCGGCCAGCGTTAATACCCGGGAACAGGGAGCCTGCCCCCCGCGGCTTAAGTTTCTTCTTTCAATCTCTTCTTCAGGGCCGCAATCTCCTGGTCCACCACCTGGGAGGCCACTGCCGGGAACAGCTCCCGGCAAATCTTCTCCACCGTCTCCCGGACCAGGTCCCGGACGATCTCCAGGATGCGGTCTTCGCTCAGGCCGGCCTGGGCCTGCTGACGCACCTCCTCCTCAGAGACCGCCGCGGCCGCGGGGGGGATGTCCATCTCCGGGAGAGGCACCGGCTCCCCGGGCTCCGGGTGGGGCTCAAAGGCGATCTCCACGGGCGGGGCCGCGGCCGGCTCCCCGGGCTCCTCTTTCAAGGAATAAAGGAGGTCCTCCAGAGATTCTTCCTTTTTTTCCTGGGCAGCGTCGGCAGTCTCCGGGGGCTCAGCCTCAGGCTCGACCTCAGCCTCGGCCTCCTGGGTGAGCAAGGTCTTGAGATCAAGGGAATCCAAATCCTCCATCTTGGAAGAGATTTCAATCACCGTCTCACTGGCGCCATCTTCCAGAATATCTGTTAGATCGATGACATCATCTTCTGCAGCCAGTGTTTCAGATGCCTGATGCTGATCCTTTGTGGGCTCCATGGGCCTCGTCCTTTAATGAGTTAATGGCGATGGTCCTCCAAGTAATTATCTCTTTCTCGAGCCTGGACCGCAAGGCCAGCAGCAGCCGATAATGAACTGGCAGGGGTCGGCGTTAGGGGCTTTTCCGGAAAAAATTTCGATCTGCCGCCTCAGGTTGAGGTTAAGTTATTAGATTTAATCGATTTCGTTAACATGAGCGGAGAAAGATGTCAAGGAATTTGCCAAGCGCGGCGGCCGGCCATTAAAAAGAGGATGATGTGAGCAAGAGTCAGTGGGCCTCCCTTATACCGTTTTCGGTTTTCAGTTTTCGGTTTTCGGTTGAAAAACAATAAAATATCGTATGGTTATGTATAGAGTTTGGTGCACTTGAAGGTGAAAATGGTATTAATCCCAAGGTGTTTATTATTGACTGGGAAAAGCGGGTCCCAAGACCCTGCCGGTCCCGGCCCGATCCCCGGCTAAGAGGATGGGTAAAGAAGACTAACGGCGACGATGAGCGCGGCCAGAACCAGACGGTAATAGGCGAAAGGCTTGAAAGTGTGCCGCTGCAAGAAGCGGAGCAGGTATTTGATGGTGAGATAGCTGGAAACCACTGAGGCCAGCAGGCCCAGGACCGCGGCAGTGATGGGCAGATCGTTGGGGGAGGCTTTGAACCATTTGGGGAGGTGGTGCAGGCCCGCGCCGGCAATGATGGGGGTGGCCAGGAGAAAGGAAAAGCGGGCCGACGCCTCCCGGGTGAAACCCAGAAACAGGGCGCAGGTCATGGTGATGCCGCTCCGGGACACTCCGGGCATGACGGCCAGGCTCTGGGAAAGGCCGATGAGCACGGCGTCGAAGATGGTGAAGCGGGAAAAGCCCCGGTGATGGCGGGCCACCTTCTCTCCCACCAGGAGGAGAAGGCCCACAAGACCCATAAGAAGAGCGATCCGAAGTGGTTGGCGAAAGAGGGTTTCCGCCTTTTTTTCCAAAAGCAACCCGGCCAGGGCCCCGGGGATGGTGGCCACCACCAGGTAGAGAAAGAGATACCGTTCCCCCTGATTTTGGGGGGAGGGCCGCACCAGAGAGCGGCCCATGTCCAACCAGTCACGGCCAAAATAGGCCACCAAGGCCGTCAGGGTGCCCACATGCAGCAGGATGTCGAAGCTCAGGCCGCCGGCTTCCACCTTCAGGTAGTGTTCCAGGAGGGCCAGATGGCCGGAACTGGAGATGGGCAAAAACTCGGTGAGGCCCTGCACCACCCCCAGGAAAATCGCGATTAGAGGATGCATCGGTGTTATTTAGCACGGGGGGCCGGAAAGGGCAAGGCGGCTCTCCGGATCAAGGCGTTTTTTCTATCCTGGCGGTAACGGTTTCGGGATTAAGGCGCTCCAGGGTGAATCCAGGGGGCAGGCTGATGGAGACCTGCAAGCGGTGGCGGCCGGGGGGCAGGTCTGCGGTGTTCACCGTGGCCTTGAGATCACCGGGCTTGAGGTCTTTCAACTGCAGCCAGGGACCCCGGAGGGTGAGGGCCACTCTGGAGGCGCTCAAACGGGCCTTTTGGGGAGCGGCCGCCAGCGGCACCCCGGAGATGGTGCGGGTAATTCTCCTGGGTTCCACGTTAATGTCCACCAGAATGGGAGACTGATCCTGGAGGGTGAAGTGCAGGTTCTTTAAATCCAGCTCTGCGGCCAGAGTGGCCCCCACCGTGAGTTGGCTGATGTCCAAAGGAATGGTGGGAAGAAACTTCAGGTCGGCAATCTCCGTGGTGGGGGCTTTGACGCTGATCTGGGAAGGCCGGGCGCGCACTCCGGTAATCTCGTAACCTTCCGGGGGCTTGCCTTCCAAGACAGGCTGCACCTGCAGGGTCCTGACCACAGTGGGGGCCAGGGTGATATTGAGGGGATTGGGTTGCACCCGGGTGATCTGTACCCCCCGGGGAAAGTTGAACATTTTCGCGCTCAGAGGGATGGAGTGGCGGCCCCTCTTATATCCCGTAAGATCAATCGTCTGGACCAGGCGGGCCTGGGTGAGCCTGCGGATGACGCTCCCGGGGCCTATGACCCGCACCTGGAGGGAGGAAGGAATCTCACTGGTGATCATCATTTGATGGGGCGGGTTGGCCAGTTCCAGGGCCACGCTCAGGGTGGTCTCGGTGGGCTCTTCCACCCCCACCGCGGCCCACAGGGCCACCGCCAGCAGCAGGGACAGGAGTTTTAGAGCCTTATGGCGCCCAAAAGAGCCGACTAAGTCTTTCAATCCAGGTGCCTTTTCTAGTCGCAGAGGGTTCCACGATATCTTTCAAGGTCTGCCGCAGTTGCAGGCGAGACAGGTTGCGCAGGAGCTTGCCTCCCCGGGCCAGGGAGATCTGGCCAAAGGTCTCGGAGACCACCAGGGCCAGGGCGTCGCTATGTTCGGTGATACCCACCGCGGCCCGGTGGCGGGTGCCCAGGGTCGGGTCCAATTCCGTGTTGGCGGAGAGGGGCAGCAAACAACCGGCGGCCACCACCCGGTCCCCCTGGATGATGACCGCGCCGTCATGGGTGGGGCTATGGGGCCAGAACAAGGAGACCAGGAGTTCCTTGGTAACCAAGGCGTCCAGTTTCACGGCCCCTTCCAGATAATCGGAAAGCCCAATATGGCGCTCCAGGATGATGAGGGCGCCAATGCGTTGGGTAGCCAGATTCTCCGCGGCGTCGCAGATTTCCTCCACAATCAGCGGTTCCGAAGAATCGGCGGAGGCCAGAGCTTTGCGGCCCATACGGCTGAGAGCCCGGCGGATATCGGCCTGGAAGAGAATAATGACAATGAGCAGGAAGCTCTTGACCACACCGTCCAGGAGCCATTCCAGGGTAAAAAGTTCCAGCCGTTTGGCTCCCAGGTAGACCAGCAAGAGGAGGAACATGCCCGCCAACACCTGGAGGGCCTGGGTGCCCTTCAAAAAGAGGAAGACCTGGTAGATGATGATGGCCACCAGGATGATGTCCGCGGCGTCCTGCCAGCGCAATTGGGAAAGGTAGGTCCACATGGTCAACCCGCAGGCAAAGGGGTGTCGTCCGGCAGTTCGCCGGTGCGGATGGCCGTGAGCACGGTGAGAAACTGCCGGGCATAAGCGGCGTTATGGGTGCGGATAATGCGGGCGCCCCGGAGCACCGCCACTCCCAAGGCGGCCAGGGTGCCGATGTCCCGAACCTCCCCGTTGGGCAGACCCAAAATATGGCCGATGAAGGCCTTGCGGGAGGGACCCACCAGCAAGGGACAGCCCAGCTCCAAAAAGGTATCCAAATGATTGAGGATCTCCAGATTGTGCCGCCAGGTTTTGCCAAAGCCGATGCCCGGGTCCAGGATCACCAGTTCCCGGGGGATGCCCTGGGAGACGGCGTACTCCAGACGCGCCTGAAAAAAGGTCTTGATCTCCCCCAGCAGATCGTGGTAACGGGGGTGGACCTGCATATCCTGGGGAGTGCCCTGCATGTGCATCAAGACCACGGGCACCTCATGCGCCGCGGCCAAGGGGGCCATCTCCGGATCGAAGCGCAGGGCGCTGATATCGTTGATCAGGGAGGCTCCGGCTTCCAGGGCCGCCCGGGCCACCGGGGCCTTGTAGGTATCAATGGAGAGGGGCAGGTCAAGCTCCCGGCCCAGGGTGGCAACGACCGGAACCACCCGGCGCAGTTCTTCCTCCAGAGGCACGGGGTCTGCCGCCGGACGGGTGGATTCGCCGCCGATATCCAGGATATCGGCTCCGGCCGCGGCCAGAGCCCGGGCCTGGTCCAGGGCCGCCTGGTGGTCGAAAAAGCGGCCGCCGTCGGAGAAGGAGTCCGGGGTGATGTTTACCACCCCCATGATTAGGGGGCGGGGGGCCTGGAGGAGGTTGGCCCAGGCCGCACGGCGCTTCCCGCTCTCAAGACTCCGAAAGACTTGAGGAGCACCCGTCATCCTTACGCCTGTTGGAGACTTAAGGACAGGTCAACGGCGGAGTCCTGGGGCTCCTTAGCGGTGGCAGGTTCCTGGAAAGAGGCCAGAATTTTGTCAATTTCCGGTCCGTCCAGGGTTTCTTTGGCCAGCAGGGTCTGGGCCAGGGCCTGAAGCTCGGCACGATGGCTGGCAAGCAGGTCCTTGGCGCGCTGGTAGGCGCTCATGACCAAATTCTTAATGGCGCCGTCGATGAGGCGGGCCGTCTCCTCACTGAAATCCTTGGCTTGGGCGAATTCCCGGCCCAGGAAGATGTGCTCTTCCCGTTTGCCGAAGGTGACCGGCCCCAGTTCTTCGCTCATCCCCCAGTTGCACACCATTTTCCGGGCCAATTCGGTGGCCCGCTCCAGGTCGTTGCCCGCGCCCGTGGTGTAATGCTGGAACACCATCTCTTCCGCGGCCCGCCCCCCCAGGAGGACGGTAAGGGTGGAGACCAGGTATTCCTTGGGATAGGTGTGGCGCTCGTCCAGGGGCAGTTGCTGGGTGAGGCCCAAGGCCCGGCCCCGGGGAATAATGGTCACCTTGTGGATGGGGTCGGTGCCGGGGATGAGTCTGGCCACCAGAGTATGCCCGGCTTCATGGTAAGCGGTATTGCAGCGTTCCTTTTCACTCAGGATCAGGCTCTTCCGTTCCGAGCCCATCAGGACCTTGTCCTTAGCCTGTTCGAAGTCTTCCATGGTGATCAGCTCCTTGTTGGCCCGGGCGGCAAACAAGGCGGCTTCATTGACCAGGTTTTCCAGATCGGCCCCGGAAAAGCCGGGAGTACTGCGGGCCAGGATGGAGAGGTCCACGCTGTCGGCCACCGGTGTGCGGCGGGTGTGCACCTTGAGGATGGCTTCCCGGCCCTTCAAATCAGGGATGGGGACCACCACCTGCCGGTCAAAGCGCCCCGGCCTGAGCAGCGCGGGGTCCAAAACATCGGGGCGGTTGGTGGCGGCAATGAGAATGACCCCTTCGTTGGCCTCGAAACCGTCCATCTCCACCAGGAGCTGGTTCAAGGTCTGCTCCCGTTCGTCATGGCCGCCTCCCAGGCCCGCACCCCGGTGCCGGCCCACGGCGTCGATCTCATCGATGAAGATGATGCAGGGCGCGCTCTTCTTGCCTTGGATAAACAGATCCCGGACCCGGGCGGCCCCGACGCCCACGAACATTTCCACAAAATCCGAACCGCTGATGCTGAAGAACGGCACCCCGGCCTCGCCGGCGATGGCCCGGGCCAACAGGGTTTTGCCGGTCCCCGGCGCGCCTACCAGGAGGACGCCTTTGGGGATGCGGCCCCCCAGGCGGGTGAACCTTTTGGGGTCTTTGAGGAACTCGATGATCTCCGCGGTCTCTTCCTTGGCTTCCTCAATCCCGGCCACATCGTTAAAGGTGATCTTGATGGTGCTCTCGGTCATCAGGCGGGCCCGGCTTTTGCCGAAAGACATGGCCTTGCCGCCCCCGGACTGCATTTGCCGCATGAAGAAGATCCAAATGCCCACCAAAACCAGCATGGGGAGCCAAGAGATCAACAGGGTGGTGTACCAGGGGGAATCATCCTTGGGCTTGGCAGTGATCTCCACCTTCTTGGCCTGAAGGACCTTCACCAAGTCAGGGTCCGGAGGGGAATAACTCTTGAAGGCCTTCCCGTCCGTCTGCTCGCCGGTGATCTCTTCGCCCTGGAGGGTAACCCGGTTGACCTTCCCCGCCTTTACCAGCTCCAGGAACTGGCTATAGGTAATGGTGGCTCGCGCCCGGGCATGCTCGCTGGTGTTGAAATAATTGAACAGAAAGATCATGACCAGGGTAATGAGTAACCACAGGGCAATGTTCTTATAAAAGGGACTTAAACGATTATTCATTCTCAACCTTGCCTTTGGGAAGCCAAAAGACACATATGCTAGATTAACTATTATAATTTATGCTGAATAGCTGGGAAAATCAAGTGAATCTTAGAGTTGAAGCAGGGATAAAGGGTCAAGCACAGTGTCCGGCCCGGTGCGGCGGGTAATGCCCACCCCGGGGAAAGCCCGGCAGGCAGGTGAGTTTGCCGGAGGAACTCGAAAGTCTAGAAGGAATTGTAATAACCTGGGCCCATGGCTAGGTAATGGTCTGATTGGGGAAATTTTGCTTTACAAAATTCCGGGCTTCGGGGAAATTGGGCCGTAGTTTCAAAGCCTTGCGGAAGGCATCCAGGGACTTATGCTTCTCACCAAGATCAAAAAAGAGAATACCTAGATTATAATAAATTTTTTCGTTCTTGGGGTCCACCTTCAAGGCCTTATCATAACATTCCATGGCCTCCCGGTGCTTCTGCTGCTGCCGCAAGGCGATACCCAACCGGTTATAAAGGTGAATATTCTTGGGGTCCTCCTGCAAAGACTGGGTAAAAAGTTTCTCGGCGTCCGCCGACAACCCGGCCTGGAGGAAAGTTTCCGCGGCTTCCTGGCAGTGGGAGGAGGAAAAGTTATGGCCGTTTTTCAGGCATTGATGCAAATAGGTTTGGGCCTGTTCCTTATTGCCGCTCTGCAGGCAAAGCTGACCCAGATGATAGAGGCGTTCCGTGTTCAAAGGACTTAAAGCCTGGGCCTGCTCCAGGCAATGGCGGGCTTCTTCCAAGCGGCCCTGGCTTTCCAGCAGTGCGGACAGGTTCTGATAAGTTTTCAAGTACTTGGGGTTGATTTCCAGCGCCTGGGCGTAATACTCCGCGGCCTGCAGATGGTCCCCCAGGATCTGGAGGCACTCACCCATCAGGCTGAAGGTCTTGGCCTGCCTTTTATACGGGGGCTTGGTGAGCTTTTCCAGCAGGCGCAGGGCCTCCTCAATTTGTCCGGCCAGCTTGAGTTTCTGGGCTTGATGGAAAATTGCCTCTCCGCCGCCGGGGTGCAGCTTCTTTTTAATGATCTCGCTGAGACGGTTCTCCAGGGAAGCAGTCTGAAAGGGTTTGAGAAGGTAACTGTCCACTTCGCTTTCCGCAGCCACGGCCACGATTTCTTCGGAGACTTCGCCGGTGATCATCAGGAAAGGGGTAGTCTCATAACGGGGGGAAGAACGCAGGAGCCGCAAAAGTTCCAGACCGTTCATCCGGGGCATGTTGATATCGCAAATTATCACGTCATAGGGAATATCCCGAAGAATCTCCCAGGCTTCCACCCCGTCATTGGCTTCGCCGATGAGGCCGCCAAATCCCAAAAGCACGAGCATCTGCCGGAGCATCCGGCGAATGCCGGGCATATCATCCACCACCAAAACGCTCAAGGGAGCAAAGAGGCTATTGCCCCCGTCTTTGGAGGTCTTACGGGATCCGGGCGGTCGGGACATAGGCTTGGACTAAAATCTGCTCGCCTAGATAGCGTGCAGTCATCCTGATTAATCATCGGCACAGTTAAATAGAAGATTAGAAAATTGGCTGCGAGACCGGCAGCCGTCTCAGAGCGCGGGTTTGAGGGGCAAACCCGACCTAACTGCGCCTCTCTCAGATTTCCACAGCGGCCCGCGGCAGCAAGGCCATGAGGGCTTCCCTGGGAATACGCCAGGGTCCCGAGCCCCATTTGACCGCGGCCAGGCGGCCATCCCGGATCATGCGATAGATGGTGCGCCGGGACAACACCAGCAGCCGGGCCACCTCGTCGGGCCGGAAAAACCGCTTATCGTTTAATAATATCATATTACCCTCCTCTTATTAGAAAAGAATTTCCTGAATCCTGGATGCAAAGGGAGGGCCAAGGCCCCCATTAGGGTATTACCCTCCTGGGGCTCCCTTCCCGGCTCCAAATGCCCGTCCCGAAAATCTCCCTTTGGCAGGGGAAAGTCCCGCCTATTCCATACCCCCAGATTCAAGGCGGGGGGTTTGATCTTTGCCCCTAGGGGCAAGGGATCAACCCTAGGGGGAAGCGGTTGGGGCCAGGTCAGGGAGAAGATTTCATGGGCGGTCCTCCTGCCTTTCCCCTCCCCTTTCCCGCCATCCTCTGCCTTGAGGAGTTCAAAGTTCAAGGTTCAAAGTTTTAAGGCAGTTCCTCATGGGCCAGATGGCCCACCCCTAAAGCATGAAAACTTGTAGGGGCGGGCGTCTCGCCCGCCTTGCCAATTCGCACAGGCTGGAAAGCCTGTGCCACCTCCTTTCCGGAACAGGATGCGCACTAGGTGCAAGATGGCGGTGGCAGGGCGGTGCCATTCCGGACAGCTCCGGCAACTCCCGATACTGGCCTGCTGTCAAAGGACGGCAGTTGTGTTTAGGGGCGGACCCAAGTGTCCGCCACAATGCAGGCGCACATGCGGTCCACCCCTACAGGGGAAAAGGCCGATTCCGGGACAGGGCAGGACATCTGTGCCGGCCGGGGCCACGGTTCTTGAAAGGCTGGGAGGAAAGACCCAGGGAGGTTATGCGGATGACCCAAGAACGACTATTGCGCCCCCGGGAGGTGGCCCGGCAGTTGGCCGTCTCCCGGTCCACGGTCTATCGCTGGTTTTGGGAAGGAAAACTCCAGGGGGTCAAATTAAGCAGCGGCACCGTGCGCATCCTGGAAAGCGCGGTGCTCCGGAAACTGGCGGAGGGAGATTGAAAAGCAGGGGCCAGGGGCCAGGGGTCAGGGGCCAGGGGTCAGGGGCCAGGGGTCAGGGATCAGGAATCAGGAATCAGGAAATGGAATTGATCGCAATGCACTGGCCACTGATCACTGATCACTAATCACTAATATGCGGGTGGGGATGGGAGGGTGCCCATTGTTCCTGGGCAGCCAGCAAAGCGCCAAACCTGGGTCAACAGTCCCAGGTGTGCTGGAGGTTTTGGCGATTTTCCCCTATACCCTGGGGGACCATGACGGCCAACCGCAAGAAAGCCAGACCCGGCAAGAGAGACCTCTATTTTGATGAAGCCCAATCCCTTTACCTGTCCGGCAAAAGCCTGGAAGAGATTCAGGCGCTTTTTCCCGTATCCCTGCTTTCCTTGCAGCGCTGGCACCAGGAAGGCCATTGGGACGAAAAGCGGCGGCAGGTGCTGGTCTCCCCCAGGTGGCTGGGGGAGGCCCTGAAGGGCCTGCTCCGGGAAAAGACCGGCAGGCTTCTGGTTAAGGGCGAACTGAAAACCCCGGAGTTGGACGAACTCACCAAGATCCTCACCCTCATTGACCGCCTCTGCTCCCAGGGGGTTGACCTGCGGGGCGCGGCCCTGGAGGTGATGGACCGGTTCAGCGAATTCTTGCGGGGTTGGGTGAAGGATACCGAGGAATTGAAGATCTTTACCGCCCGTATCCAGGATTTTTTCCGGGACTTGGAAAACGATGGATAACTGCAAAAGCAAGCCCCAAGACGTCATGACCCTGAAGAAGAAGCTCACCAAAGCGGAGTTCCGCCAGCGGGCCGATAAAATCCTGATGCGTCTCACCCTGGAGGTGACGCCGTTTCGGGAAGACCGGGAAGAAGACCGGGAGCGGCGGCTGGAGCGGGCCGCGACCGATCCCCTCTATTTTTGCCGCCAGTATCTGCCCCACTACTTTGACAAGACCCCCGCCCCGTTTCACTACGAGCTGGTGGGCTTCCTGGAGGAGCGGGGGGCAGAGGTGGTTAGACCGGTGGCGGTGGCCGCACCCCGGGAATTCGCCAAGACCACGGTCTGCGCCTTTGGCTACGTGCTGCACCAAATCTGCTTCCAGCGGCGGCATTTCATCCTCATTGGCAGCGACAGCGACGATCTGGCCAGCGATTTGACGGGTTACCTCTATCTGGAACTCCTTTACAACGAGAGGCTGCACCAGGATTTCGGGCAACTGGTCAAGGCCAACCGGGCGGTGGATGACTTTGTGACCGCCAATGACATCCGGGTGAAGGCCCGGGGCCGGGGCCAGCGCCTCCGGGGGCTGAAGCACCGGCAATGGCGGCCGGACCTGGTGATCCTGGACGACCTGGAAAACGACGTCAACGTCCGCAACCCGGAGATCGTGCAGCAGATCCTGGATTGGGTCAAATCTGCGGTCTACCCGGCCATAGACGCCCGGGGCACCCTGATGGTCATCGGCACCATCCTCAGGTGGAGGAGCGCCCTGCATCTGATGCTCACCAGCCCGGAGGAGCCTTATTGCCACTTTCAGCGGTGGATTTACCGGGCGGTACAGGAAGACGGCACCTCCCTCTGGGAGGCCCGGCATCCCGCGGCCAGGCTCGCCCAGCAGAAGCAAATGATGGGTTCCTTGGCCTTCAACCGGGAAAAGATGAATGAGCCCGTGCCGGAATCCGGGTTCTTCAAGGAGGAGTGGATTCACTACTACCACCCGGACAGCCTGAAAGACCGGGACCTGGTGGTGGTGGGCTTTTTCGACCCCTCCCTGGAAAGCGGCGCCGGGGCCGATTACAAGGCCGCGGTCACCGTGGGTTGGGATCGCCGGGAGATGATGTTTTACGTAATGGACGCCTTCATCCAGAAGACCACCCTGGAGCAGACCCTGGGGGCCATCTTCAACCGGCACCAGGAATACGGCTACCTGATTTTCGGGGTGGAGGACAACCTGTTCCAGCGCCTGCTCCTCAAAGAGTTTGAGCGCCTGGGCCAGGAACGGGGCCAGTTGCTCCCCATCAAGGGAGTGACCAGCCGCCTGGCCAAGGAAACCCGGGTGGCCAGTCTTTCTCCCTTGCTGGAGCGGGGCAAGATTCGCTTCATCCGGGGCCACTCGGATCAGGAACTGCTGGTGGAACAGTTGCTCTATTTCCCTTCCCGGACCCTGCACGACGACGGGCCGGACGCCTTGGAGGGGGCCATCCGCCTGGCCCAGGGACTGCCGGGAGTGGCGGTGGAAGAGCCGTACCTTTCCCTGGACTCCCGGCGATTTCAGGGCCGGGGTGCATTTTGAGAGTGAGCAGTGGTCAGTGGTGTAGGGCGGGCACTGCCCGCCATAAGAGGCTTAAAACAATCTCAAAAATTTAAGTATGGATAGGGCCTTGAAAAACTGGTTGCTGCCTGCTCTGAGGAATTGGTGGGCAGTGCCCACCCTACACAGGAGAAAAAATGGGCCTGAAGGATTTATTCGGCAGGGTGTTTAAACCCCAGGCCAAGCCGGAGACCCGGGAGCTGGCCGCGGTCAGCCTGGCGGAACGCTGGAGCACCTATCCCAGTGCCGGGCTTACTCCGGAGCGGCTGGTGGAAATTTTCCGGCTCGCGGACCAGGGGGACGTCTACCGGCAGATGGAGCTGTTCGAGGAAATGGAAGAAAAGGACGCGCATCTGTCCTCCCTGCTTCAGACCCGGAAAATGGCGGTGTTGAGCCTGGACTACGAAGTGCTGCCCTATGCCAAGACCCCGGAGGATGAGCGCGTCTCCGCCTTGGTCCAAGACGTGCTGGACGCCCTGCCGGACCTGGAAGGCGCGCTCCTGGATCTGTTGGACGCCATCGGCAAGGGCTTTGCGCTCTCAGAAATCATCTGGGAGGTGGTTGGAGGCCGGGCCCGGGTCATGGAACTCCGGTGGCTCCCCCAAAAGCGGGTGACCTTTATCCAGGACTTGAAACCCCGGCTCCTCACCCCGGAAGCCCCCTGGCAGGGGGTGGAGCCGCCCCCCTGGAAAGTGATCTACCACCGGTTCAAGGCCAGGAGCGGCCACGCGCCCCGGGCCGGGGTGCTCCGGGTGGTGGCCTGGATGTACCTCCTGAAGAATTACGCGCTGAAGGATTGGGCCGCGTTTAATGAAGTCTTCGGCATGCCCCTGCGCCTGGGGAAATACGACCCCACGGCCTCGGCCGCGGACCGGGAGGCCCTGGTCCGGGCCATCCGCAGCCTGGGCTCCGACGCCGCGGGGATCATCAGCAAAAGCACGGAGATCGAATTCGTGGAGGCCGCGTCCCGGCTCTCCGGCAATGCCAATCCCTACCAGGTGTTGGCGGAGTTTTGCAACCGGGAGATGTCCAAGGCGATTTTGGGGCAGACCCTGACCACCGACACCGCGGGGGCCACCGGCACCTACAGCGCGGCCCGGGTCCACGCCCAGGTGCGCCGGGACCTGGTGGAGGCCGACGCCCAGACCCTGGCGGTGACGCTCAGGGAACAGTTGCTCCGGCCCCTGGTGGGCTTCAACTTCGGCTGGGACCGGCCCTGCCCCTGGTTCCGCTTCAAGCTGGCGGAAGAAGAGGACCTCAAGGCCTTGTCCGAGGTCTACCGCAATTTAAAGGAAATCGGCGTGCCCCTGCGTGGGGAACAGGTGGCGGAGCGCTTCGGCATCCCCCTGCCCCAGGCCGGGGAGCGCCAAACTACGGAAGGAGGCAAGTGATGGGCAAAAGTCTAGGGGCCGTATGCCTGGCCCTAAGCCTGCTGGCCGGTTGTTGTCAGCAACCCGGCCTGTTTCAGAAGGTGCAGCAGTCTCTGGGGACGGTGCAGAGCTACTATACGCCGCTGCTCCAGGAGGAATGGCAGAATAATGACCAACTACGGCGGGCGGTGGTGGCTGCGGATACCGCCCTGATGGTGGCCGGGGAGCTACAGCGCCAATGGTGCCCGGACCCGGGACAGACCGAGCAGTTGCAGTTACAGGCCCAGGAGGCCAAGGCACTGGCTCAAGAAGCGGGCCTGAAAGCAGCCGGAGCCTCAGGGAAATAGGACACCGGTCGCCATGGATATGACCAAACAAGACGTGGGCGTAACCTTGCCGGAGTGGATTCTGCTGCTGCCGGCAGGCCGGGTGGAACTGGTGGACCGGCCGGACCCTCTGCACCTGGACCCGGAATCCCTGGCCGCGCTGGTGGGGGCCTTCCGCTCCCGGGGGGTGGATCTGGTCATCGACTATGAACATCAATCCCTGCAAGGCCGGCAGGCCCCGGCCGCGGGTTGGATCAAGGACCTGGAGGCCCGGGGGGACGGCCTTTGGGCCCGGGTGGAGTGGACCCCCCAGGCCCAGGAGTATCTGCGCAACCGGGAGTACCGCTATTTTTCCCCGGTGCTGCAACTGGACCCGGCGACCCGCAAACCCCAGGCCTTGTTGCAGGTGGGGTTGACCAACGTGCCGGCCATCAAGAGGCTGCCGCCCCTGGTGGCCAAATGGGAGGCCGCGGCGCCACCGGGGGAAAAGGAAGCAGTGGCAGTTCCACCACAAGTCGTTAAAGAAGAAAAGACCAGAAAGGGTGAGGAAGTGGAAAAACTCAAATTGATCATGGGGTTGCCCCCGGATGCGGAGGACCAGGCCCTGTGGGGAAAGGTTCTGGAGGTATGGCAGAATCTGGCCGCCCTCCTGAAGCTGCCGGAGGAGGCCACGGCTTTACAAATCCTGGAAGCCGCGAAGGGCATGCAGCTTGAGGTCGACCGGTTGAAGGGAGTGGAGGCAGAGCTGCGCACCCAGAAATCCCGGGCGGCGGCGGAGACCACGGCCCGGGCCGTGGAAGAAGCCATGAAGGCGGGCAAGATCGCGCCGGCCCAGAAATCCTGGGCCCTGGAATATTACCGCCAGGACCCCGGGGGCTTCCAGACCTTTGTGGCCCGGGCCCCCCAACTGGTGCCCACCAGGATGGAACTGAAGCTTCTACAGGACGTCCAGGCTCCGGGCCATCTGCTGCCGGAAGAGCTGGTTCTCTGCCGCTCCCTGAATCTTTCCCCGGAGCAATACCTAGAGGCCAAGGCCCGGACCGACCGGGCCCATTAAATGGGGAGGTGAAAAATTATGGCAGCGCTGACTAAAGACCGGGCCACACCCTACCGGGAAGGCATCGAAGTGGCTTATTCCGTGGCCGCGGCCGTGAAGATCTACGCGGGTTCCCTGGTGTGCGCCAACGCCGGCGGCTTTGCTGCGCCCGCGGCCGACACCAGCGGCTACCGGCTGGTGGGGGTGGCCCTGGAGCAGGTGGACAACTCAGGCGGCGCGGATGGGGACAAAAGCGTACGGGTGCGGCGGCACGGCATCTTTGAATTCGACGCGGCGAGCATCACCCAAGCCATGGTGGGCGACCCCATGTACGCGGTGGACGACCACACCTTCGACGACGCAGCCGGCCCCACCAATGACGTCAAAGTGGGGATTCTGGTCAAGTACGGGTCCGCCACCAAGGGCTGGATCGACATCGCCAGGTAAAGGGAGGAGCTGACTGATGATTGTCAATGCCGAGGCTTTAGCGAGACTATACACCGCGTTTACCGCAGTGTTCAACGCCGCGTTCCAGGAGACCGAGACCTGGTACGAGCGGGTGGCCATGACCGTGCCGGCCAACACCCGGATCATGGATTACAAATTCCTGCTGGATTTCCCCATGGTCCGGGAATGGCTGGGGGACCGGCAGATCAGCTCTTTAGAGCCCAAGGCCTACCAGATTGAGAGCAAGGACTGGGAAGCCACCATCGAAGTGGAGCGGAACGACATCGAAGACGAGCAATTGGGTTTTTATAACCCCATTGTCGCGGCCCTGGCCCAGGAAGCCAGGAAACACCCGGAAAAGCTGATCGCCGATCTGCTGCAAGACGCGTTCACCAGCACCTGCTACGACGGCCAGTATTTCTTTGATACCGACCACCCGGTGGGCGCCGGGACTGCCGCCAATAGCGCCGGGGGCTCCGGCACCGCCTGGTATCTGCTGGACACCTCCCGGGCCGTCAAACCCTTTATCTTCCAGTTGCGGCGGGGCGTGGAGCTGGTGCGCATGGACCGGCCCGACGACGAGCACGCGTTCATGCGCAAGAAATTCCGCTACGGCGTGGACTACCGGGGCGCGGCGGCTTACGGCCTCTGGCAGTTGGCTTACGCCTCCAAGCAGACCCTCTCGGCAGACGCTTACGCCAGCACCCGGGCGGCCATGATGTCCCTCACCAACTCCGAGGGGCGGCCCCTGGGGATTAAACCCAATCTTATGGTGGTGCCGCCCTCCCTGGAGAAATTGGCCCGGGAGATTCTCCAGGCCCAGTTCATCATCGGCGATCCCACCAGCGGCGGCAGCAAGTCCAATGTCTGGCAGGGCACCGCGGACCTGCTGGTGGTGCCGGAGTTAGCTTAAAAGACTGTTTTCGGTTTTCGGTTTTCTGTTGTCTGTGGGAAACAGGAAACCGAAAGCCGATGGGCTGGGAAGGACGCAGGGGCATCGATAGTCCAAAAGCGGAGAACGGACCGGGGTTTTAAGCATCCAAACCGGCATCAGAAAATTAACGGCAGGAGAACCTTTATGCCCAATGCACTTTACGATAAAGCCCGGGAAGGTTTCCTGGCGGGCGAAATCGATTGGGATACGGACGTGATCAAGGCGGTGCTCATTGATGCCGCGGACTACACCGTTAACCTGGCGGCCCACCAGTATCTAAGCGACATCCCCCTGGCCGCGCGGGTGGCCACCAGCGACGCGCTCACCGGCAAGACGGTGGCCGAGGGGGTGGCCGACGCCGCTGACTTCACCTTTCCTGCGGTGAGCGGCGACCCGGCGGAGGCCCTGGTGATTTATCAAGACACCGGGGCCGAGAGTACCTCCCGGCTCATCGCCTATATTGACACCGCCACCGGTCTGCCGGTGACCCCTAACGGGGGGGACATCAGCGTGGCCTGGGATGACGGGGTCAACAGAATCTTCAAGTTATAAGGGAGTCTTTCTACTATGTCTTTCCCGGAAGAATTGAGCAACGCCATTGACAGCGTTACGGAAATTGTCGCGGCGCATTTAAACAACCTGGAAGCCAAAGTAGGAATAGACAACTCCGCGGTGACAACCTCTCTCGACTATTTATTGAAAAATGTGGCCAGCATCGATCCCGGTCACAAGCACACTGCCGGGGCCCTGAGTGGCGGTAATGATGGGGAGGTTTTCTATAAAGCGGCGGGCGCTTGGGGGCCGGGGACACCGGAGGCCGCGGGGTTAGTGGCCAAGAGCGGGGATCAAAGCATCGACGGCGTTAAGACCTTCACCACCATCCCTATCGGTCCCGCCAGCAATCCCACGACCGATAATCAGTTAGCCCGGAAGGCCTATGTGGATCTGATGTTGCCCCTGGCCGGGGGCAACATGGCCGGCAATATTGCCATGAATAATCATAAATTCAATGGCTTGGCCGCGGCCTCCGGGACCGGGGAAGCGGTGCGTTATGATGAATGGATTGCGGCCCAGGACCCCGGCCACAAGCATAGCGCTTTGTGGGCTTCTGATGGAAGTCCACAAGCTGTGTGGGTAAACTCATTGGGAAACGTTAGCCTAGGGATAGAGACTCCAGCAACTCAACTTCATATTTTTAAACGAGATGATACCGGAGCTGCTACTGGAATGCCAGAAATACGTATTGAACATCAAGATATAAGAAACATAGGACAATCTGGCACAAATGGCGGTAAAATAAATTTCCATAATGTTCAGAGAGACAATACAGGATGGCCCGCCGATAGTATTTGGGGGGAAATAGGTTTTTACCCATCTCAGCCTACATCCGGTAACGCCCAAATCGGAGCAAAAATATTAGCCGCAGCAGATGGGAGTTTAGGCGGCACCACTACATCTTCTTATTTGTCTTTCCTCACAACTAGCGGAGAAACTTTATCTGAGCGAATGCGTATTCTATCAAATGGCAAAGTCGGCATCAATACAACAAATCCAGGATACCTCCTCACTTGCAATGGCGAGCCTGGAGCCAACGGCTATACTGCCTGGACAAATTACTCAGATATCCGGTTCAAGCAAGACATTACTCCTTTAAAAAACAACATCTTAGCAAAGGTACTTAAGCTGAATCCGGTCACTTTCTCCTACAATGATAAAAACCCTTGGGGGGAGAAGCCAGGAGAGCGTAGGCTTTATGGTTTTATCGCCCAAGAACTCCAGGAGCTTTTTCCGGACATGGTGGGTGAGGCCAAAGGACCAGATGGTGAGGAATATCTCACCACCAACTTAAGCAATCTAACCCTTTACTTAGTACAGGCCATCAAAGAACAGCAGACGCAGATTGAGGCCTTTCAAGCAAAACTTAACTAAAGAAAAACCATGAAAGCCGCCAAGGAAAAAAGCAAGGATCAAGATCAGGACGGTGATCAACTAAAAAGGCAGATCAAAAACTTGTCCTGTGAGTTGTTAAAAGAGCGGATTACTCGCATTGACTTCCAGGTGCATCTTTTATCCCAGTGGCGGCAGCAGAGTCAGCAAGAACTGAACCATTTGCTGGGCAGCGAGAAGAACTCCCAGAGCCCAAAGGGGTAACATGGCTAAATTCGGAACTGGGGAACTCTATGCCACCGGCCTGCTTTACGGTATCGACCCCCAATACCTTCTCAATGTGGGCAATATTCCCAGCACTGCGGCCCTGGGGATATCTACGGTCAATCCTGGGCCGGTGACTATCAATGGAGTTGGTAATATTCCTGCAGCAGAGGCATGGGGGACCCCCTCGATCTTCTGGATTCCCCAAAAACTGGCTTTAGACATTGATATCCCTAAATTGGCTCATGGCATAAACATCCGTCGACTGTCTGCGGTTCCCCTATTTCACAGATTGCAGGTGACTCCCAATGGCTGAGACTATTACCCTCAAACAGGGCGAGGCCAAGCTACTGACCCTGACGGTGAGCGATGAGAACGGCGTGGCTGTAAATCTGAGCGGATGCACCCTTTTTCTGGGCGTGAAGGCGCCCAAAGGGGAAGATTACGCCTTCTCGAAAGACCATAACGATTTTAACTTGAGCCGGGCAGACCAGGGCATCGTCTCCGTCTTTCTAGGGGAAACCGATACCACTCAGACTCCCGGGCCTTATGTGGGGGAGTTGAAAGTCATCTTCCCGGGCGCGGCCCCGGTCACCGTGGAAAAGAGCGGCGACCTGGCCTTGAGCATTGAACGGGCCGTTACGGTTTAGGCCCCAAGAGGCAAAGCCTCAATTGGCAACCAGGGGAGGAAGTGATGGCCTATTCTACCCAAGACGACCTGCTCACCATGATTTCCCAGGGGGAACTGGCGGCGTTGACCGCGGAATCGGGAGAGGTCCCCGACGGCCAGGTGGTGGCGGAAGCCATCAGCCGGGCGGACGCGGAAATCGACGCGGCCTGCGGCCTGCGGTATGCCGTGCCCTTGGCTCCGGTGCCGGAGCGGGTGAAGACCCTGTCCGCGGACCTGGCCATTTACCATCTTTACAGCCGGCGCAGTGTCGCCCCGGAAGTCTGGCAGCAAAAGTACAGGGACGCCCTGGCCTTTCTGAAACAGGTAGCCGCGGGCCAGGCGACGTTGGCCGGAAGCGGCGGCGAGCCCCCGGCCGCGACCCGGGAAGCCGCGGAGATGGACAGCAACCAACGCCTTTTCTCCCGGGACACCCTGGGAGAGTGGTAGCAGCCGGAGCTGCTGATGGCCGATCTCACCTGGAGTGTCGTCGAAGAGGCGCTGCTGAAGGCCGTGCAAACCGAGTTGGGCTCCCTGGTCCAG
This sequence comes from Thermodesulfobacteriota bacterium, assembly GCA_040757175.1. GTDB lineage: Bacteria > Desulfobacterota > Desulfobaccia > Desulfobaccales > 0-14-0-80-60-11 > SURF-52. Next base: position 85,380 of record JBFLXM010000026.1, on the reverse strand, counting down.
ACCGTGGCCACCTATCAGGGAAATTGGCTGCATGACTTGCAGCATCAGGCCCGGCGGCTGCCCGCGGTGCTGGTCAGGCTGCAAAAGGCCCGGGGCGAGGAGGTGGCGATGCGCTCTGCGAACCTGATCCTGGATTTTACCGTCCTGGTGGCCGTACGCCCCTTAAGGGGGGAGACCGAGTCCCGGGTCCAAGAAGGCGGGATCTACCAGATTCTCGAGGGGGTGCGCCGGGCTTTGTGGCACCAGGACTTAGGGTTGGCAATAACCCCCTTTTCCCTGGAAAAGGAAGAGCCCTGGCTCTATACCCGGGAGTTGGCCGTCTACGGGGCCGAATATCGCACCTCTCTGGTAAAAGACTTCTGAGTTTCCTTCCGGGGTATCAATTAAGGAGATGGGATTATGACCCGGTCCATCCGCAATTTTTTGGCCACCCACAACTTGCTGGCAGTCTCCGCGCAGCACCAGGAAGCCGCGCTTAACTCCGAACAGGAACTGGATACCCTGCTGCTGGCGGATCTGAACAGCCTCCTCAATTACCGGAGCCTGAAGGCTCCCAACCGGGAGGAGATGACCGGCAAGGAGGAAGCGGACCGCGTCTATGATTTGGGGGGGACCGTGGGGGGCACCCTCACCTTTTCCCGGGCGCAGCCCCAGCATTTCGCGTTCCTGCTGGCCTATGCCCTGGGGCAGGTGCAGACCACCTCCCAGGGGAGCAGCGGCTATCGCCACCTCATCCAGCCCCGGTCCGGGGAAGTGGACCCGGCCCGGTCCAATCCCAGTTTCACCGCGGCCCTGCGCTTCGGCCGCCAGGTGCTAAAGAGGCGCTTTGCCTCCTGCTTTTTGGATCAGGTTAAAGCTGAGTTCCCCAAAGACGGCTGGGCCAAGATCAGCGCCACGGTGAAAGGCACCGGCAAAATCAGCGACAACACCGAGGTCGAGGATATCTCCGCGGCCTTTAATGCCAACTCTTTGACCCTGGCGGCCAACGGCGTGGCCGGCGACACCGCGGCCGAGAGACTAAGCAACCTGCAAGCCATCCAGGTGTTCAACCCGGAGAGCCAGGCGTGGGAAGAGGTGGCTTACAGCGCGGTCTCCGCGGCCGTCCCGGCGGTGATCACCATCACCCCGCCGGGGAGCAGCGCCACGGCCTCCACCTTCCGGATTTATTACCTGCCCCCGGAGAGCGGCTGGATGCTGCTCCCGTCCCGGGTGGAAGAGCCGCCCCTGAAGGTGAGCCAGGTGGAAGTGAACCTGGGGGGGCGCTGGGACGGCAACGCCATTTTGGGGGGATACCAGTTGGCCGCGGAACTGCGCCGTCTGAGTTGGACCCTTAACAACAACCTGACCCCGGAACGTACTCCGGGAGCAGGAGTGGGCTACGCCAACCGGGTCTTTAGGTCCGGCCGGGAGCAGAAACTGGAATTCGACCGGGACTTCCGGGATTTTCTCCTGGCCCAACATCTCCAGGATAACGACACCCTGGTAGTCTACCTGCTGGCCCGGGGGCCGGAGTTGGAGCCGGGCATATACTACCAGGTGGAGTTGATCTTCCCTAGGGTAGCGGTCCTGGCCGCACCCGTAAAAGTAACCCAGCGCCGCCTGGCCGAAGAAGTGGAATTCACGGTGTTGGAAGACGACACTCACGGCTCCGTCATCGCCCGGGTACAGAATAAGGTGAGCGGTTATGCGGCTTAGGAGGGGGTAAAAAGGGAAAAAGGTTAAAAGGGGAAAAGGGAATGAATACAACTTCTCATTCTTTCCCTTTTTCCCTTTTCCCCATTTCCCCTTTTCCCCATGAGAACCATCAAGCAAGGATTAGCCATGGCCAGGATTTTAGAAGAAAAGGTCCACTCCCTGGTGGTGCACGATCCGGTGTCGGGGTCGGAGGTGACTCTCTACTACCGGCGGCCCACTTCGGAGGAGCGGGTGGCTTATCAGTTGTCGGCCTTTCGCCTGGAGGGGGGGCAGCGCCGTTTCTGCTTAGGGGAGACCCGCCTCAAGTTTGGTCTGGAGATTCTCACCGGGTTCGGCCCGGCGGATTTCCTGGTAATGGCCAATGGGGAGGAGATGCCCCTGGACCCGGAGCGCCACCCGGATTGGCAGGAACGTCTGCGGGAACACGCGCCGGACCTGGTCTCCTACCTGGCCCAACAGGTTTTTGAGGGGCTGCGGGTGGTGCCCCGGGAGGACCAGGGGTGTTCCAGCCAGGGGAGATAGATGGTTCCGGGGTAAGTCTTCTCGCAGACTGGCCGTTGCCGCGGGAGTTGCAAGCAGTGGCTCAAGGCAGGCTCTGCGGGCCGGAGGAACGCCGGCGCTGCCGCGCGGAGAACGGTGTTTTCGCGGCCTGGGCCTGTGGGGCCTGTGAGGAGTACCTCCCTCCCGAAAACCTCTCCCCCTGGACCTGGCACCTCCTGTTCCTTTACCGCCTCAGCCAGGCGGGCTATCCCTTCCGGGCCAATGACCTGAGCCTGGAAACCTGGCTGCTGCTGGGGTTCGTACGGCGGATTTTGGGGCAGTGCCAGCGAGGTAAAGATGCCCAGAGAAAATTCCAAGACTGGATTTAGCAGAAGTGAATTGGCGGATTTCCGGGCCGGGCAGGAAGAGATGCTGAATCTCAGCCGGGAGTACAGCCGCAGCCGCCTGGCCGCCTGGAATGACGAGATGCGGCTGATGCAGGAGAGCTGGGCCGCCTTCTCCCGGGATTGGCAAGGCTCCCTGGAGGAGATGTCCGGCCTGGCCCAGGCCAGGTTCGCAGACCTGGCGGCCCAAGGAGAAGCCACGGGCAGCTCTTTGAGCCAGAGTTTGGGGAAAGCCCTGGGGGAGATTGCCAGTGACCTGGAGGATTGGAGCGAGAATTTCCTCCGCACCCTGGAAAAGGTGGGCCAGTCCTGGTTGGGCTTCTTTGGCGGAGGCGACGGCGGCGGCTGGCTCTCCTTCCTGACCGGAGGCTTGGGTTTCGGCGGCTGGTTCCATCAGGGGGGTATCGTCTCCGCCCACCAGGGGCTGGCTGTCTCTCCGGGGGCCTGGGGCAGCGAGGAACAATTGATTCTGGCCCAAACCGGGGAGGGCATCCTGCCCCGGGAGACCATGGCCCGGATCGGGGAGAAAAATTTCGAGGCCCTGAGATCCGGGCGGTTCGATCTGTCGTCTCCGGGAGCCGCGCCCCGCTACGACATCTCCATCCAGGTGCAGAGCCTGGATGCCGCAGGGGTAAACCGCCTGGACTGGGACCGCCTGGTGCAGCGCCACATCCTTCCCTTGCTCCAGAAAGAAGCGGGCCGCCGCTGGTAACGAGGACCCCATGGCCAATGCCAAAATGGAATGGACCCCGGTGGGGGGCAGCCGCCAGAGCTATACCCTGCCGGTCAACTTCTCCTGGGATTATCAGGAGCTGTTTCAGGACGAAACAGACCGGGAACGGGCCCTGGACGGCACTTTGAGGAGCTATTCCCGGGGCCTGAAGCAACGCTGGGTCCTGAAGTTCCAGTATATCTCCACGGCCCAGAAGGACCAGCTCGCCGCCATCAAACAGGCCCAAACGGACATCGATTTTTATCGGGACGCGGCGGGCGCCAAAACCTTTACCGGCGCCTGGACCAGCGACCTGGACTTCCGGGAGTCGGCCCCCGGCCTCTGGTCCGGGAGTATGGTGTTGGAAGAGGTGTGAGCTCTGGGGGGGGTAGGGGCGGGTTTTAAACCCGCCCCTACAGCCTCCGCACAGACCAAGCCTATGAGAACCACCAGCAGCGAATACCTTCAGGAAGAAGCCCGCAATCGGGGGGCCAGGCCCCGGGTGAAGGCGGTTCTATATCCTTTTGACCTGGATTACGGGCTGGCTGCCGGTTCCGGGGAATTTACCAATACGGCTTATGGCGGCGAGGCAGGGAAACTGGTGTTGGCGTCAGGTTATTTCACCACTGCCTCCTGGACCTCCCCGGTTTTACATACTTATTCCCCTTATCTCAATCTGGTGACGGCCTCTTGGGATGACCAGGCCGGACAGATGGAAGCTCGGGTGTCTTTGCGGACCGCGGCCAGCGCCGGAGAAGTCAGCAGCGCCTCCTATCTGCCTTTGAGCCAGGCTAAGGAATCCGCCCTGCTCCCCTATTTTCAGGTAAAGGTGGAGTTTATGGAAACCCAGAGGCACTGGGCCGTGGAGGCCGTGGAAGACGCGGGGGAGTTCACGGCCTATGCCCCAGACCAAGCCCCGGACGGGGGGTATGAAGGTTACTGCGCGGAGGGCGTGTTTCCCGGTTATCTGGCCGATCTCCGCTTGGAAGGCCGCCTGAGTCTGCCGGAGGGAGAGGTCCTGGACCCGGGCGCGGTGCGGGTGGACCTGGCCCGGGATTTCAGCGAGCTGCGGGCCGGCGATCATACCTTGCTTCTGGACAACCGCCGGGGGCAGTGGCTGGCAGGCGCGGAAAATTTCTATCTTCTGGGCCTGCCCTGGAGGCAAAAGCGGCTGGCCCTCTATCACGGCTGGGAACTCTCCAGCGGCCAGGTGGAGTGGCAGTTGGCCTATCAGGGGGAGATAGAGCGCCTGTCGGGAATGGCCCACGCCTGGAGCGGGGAACACCGGGTGCAGCTGGACAGCCGGGATTGGGTGGCGGCCCGGCTGCAGACCCAACTGGGCGCTCCCTCCCTGGAGGGGGTGAGGCAGCCCTTTATGCGGGGCCCTTACCGGAGCCGGGCGGAACTTACGGAGACCACCGCGGCCCAGGTGGGGGAGCCGGTGAAAAGCGGCTCCGGCAGCGCGGTCTTAAAGGTGACCGGCAGTTACCGGGGTGAATTTGTCCGGGATTATCTGCTGCAGGTGGAAAACAGCGGAGAGGTGGGCGCGGCCTCCTGCCGCTGGTCCGTGAACCAGGGGCAGAGCTGGCGGGAGACCGGGGTCTCCACCGCCGGCCCGGAGAACCCGGTGGAGCTGGAAGACGGCCTGGCAGTGTATTGGGAGTCCGGCAGCGGCACGGACCTAGTGGCCGGGGATCACTGGACCTTCACGGCCCAGCCGCCGGTTTATCTCTACCAGGTCTACGGCGGCCCTTTTGCAGCCATGACCGCGGTCTACCTGAACAGCGCCCAGACCCAGGACCGGGTGGCGGCAGATGCGGAAACGGGGTTAATCACCATCACCGGCCGCGCCGGGCAGGTGGAGGCCCGGGTGGTAAAAGACGCCACTACCCACCCGGTGGATATCATTACCGACATCCTGGCCGCAGTGGGTCTGGGTGCGGCCAGACAGCAGGAAACCTTTGACCTGGCCAAAAGCCTTACCCCCAGCTATGCCATCGGCGTGTGCTTTGAGAATGTGACCGCGGCCCAGGCCCTCCGGGAAATCCTGCAACGCTGCCTCTACGACCTCTGGGTGGACTTCGGCGAGATCAGGATCAAGGCCTATTTAGGGGAAGAGTAACTCGGCGTTCTTTGCGTCTTGGCAGAAAAGAAAAACCTCACGCAAAGACGCCAAGGCGCAAAGACGCAAGGAGCATTGATGGCGCGTATCCAGTGGGCCCGGGCGTCCCAGTTCAACTGGGTCTTCGACAACATGGGGGGGACACCCCTGCAGGAGGCGGTGGCGGGGAACTGGAGCGGCGCCGCCGCCCTGGTCCAGGGGGATGGCCGGGTCACCATCGGCAGCCCCAATGCCGGTGGCGGCCAGGTCTGTCTGATCCGGGGGGTGTGGCCGGCGGAGACCGAGTTCCCTTGGGGAGGGTTCTGGGCCGACCCCCTGTCCGGGGATCTCACCAACTATTACCCGGGCGGGTCCTTCACCAACCTGGGGAATACCACCGTCATCACCCTGGGGACCGCGCTGCCGCCGGACACCACGGTGCAACTATACTACCTCTATCTTACCGGCGAAAAGGCGGCCAAATACGAGCCCCTGAACAACTATCCCTGCGTCCGCCGGGCTTACCGGGCCCGGGATGACTATACCTATGATTTTGCGGTGGACCGGATCCTGGACCTCATGGTCTTCCTGCACCTGGCAGGGCGGGAGCAAGGCCGGGATTATCAGCCCCTCATCAAATTCCTCTGGAATGCCTTTTACCCCCGGGAGGAAAGCTGCGCCTCCCCCCTGATCTTCGATTCTTTTGAGCGCCAGAGCTGGGATCAGGGCGCGTATCTGCTCTACCGGGGGTCCACCGCCGGCGCGGCTGGGTTCCAGGTTTTTGAAATTACCCAGGCCCCCGGCGCCTCCGCCCGGGAGCTCCATCTCCGGGTGGAGTTGCCCGGCCTCCAGGATGCCGCCTGGTGCGGCTACGGCCTGGATTGGTCCCTGACGCCCAGCCCTTTTGACGCCATAGACCGGGTACAGCTCAAGTTGCGGGGGCCGGGCGGCGCCAGGAGGGTCCATAATCTGGCGAAAGTGGGAAGCGGCAGCGCCAACCTGGTGATTGCCGGAGATTACACCCGTCAAGAAAAACGGAAGTTTGTGGTGCAGATAGAAAACGGGGGGGAGGTGGGCCAGGCCACCTGCCGCTGGTCCAAGGACGCGGGCCGCACCTGGGAAGCCAATGGCGTGATCACCGGGGACCGGGACCACCCCCTGGACTTGTGGGGCGGCATCCAGGTGTATTGGGAGTCCGCGGCTGGCACGGACCTGGTGGCCGGGGACTACTGGCAGTTTTGGGGAGGAGACCCGGCCGTATATCCCCGGCGCCTGCTGGTGTCCTTGAATGACTCCAACGCCGGGGACCCGGACCCCTGGGGGCCCCAGCACGTGTATGTGCACGCCCTGCCGGACCGCTATACCGAGACCACCCCCTTTGACATCCCCTTCGACCAGTTCTGGCGCCGGGATAATATCATTGACGACGGCGACCGGGTGCGGGGCATGTGGGGAGCCTGGTATTCCGGGTATGCGCCGGATGAGAGCGACATCACCATCGGCGATTGGGAAGAGACCCAGGTCTTATTGGGAGACACCTTCTATACCCAGAGGCTCATCACCTGGGACCTCTCTTCCCAGGCCACCGCCTGGGGGGCGTGGGTGGGGATCGACCCCCAGCGCTGCGATTCCACCGGGCACACCAACCTCAATTTTCTCATCAAACCGGTGGTTTCCGGGGCCAACACCCTGAATCTGCGGGTCAAAGTCAAGGATGCCCAGGGCAGCTATTTTTATCAGGACGTGAACGTCCAGGTCAATTCCTGGCAGCGGGTGACGGTGAACTTCGGGGCAATGAGCCTGGATTGGGGCACCACCCCCCTCACCCACCCCCTGCAGACGGTGGACCTGGGCATCCCGGCCGCGCCTCCCACCAACGGAGCCTTTTATCTTACCGACCTCAAATTCGGGGAGCACCTCACCTTTACCGGGGCCGACCGCCTGCGGCTCCTGGAATTCAAGATGGAGCAGCAGGGGCTGCCGGAGCATGAATGGTGGCTGGATGAGGTGAGCCTGAATCTGGAGGCCGCAGACCCCTACCCCTTTGCCCCCCGACTGGCCATCTCCCTCACCCCGTATGGGCAGAACCCCTGGCGGGGCCCCACCCTGGTGCATTACGCCCAACCCCTGGCTCCCTATTTGGTGGGGGCCATGAACCTGAGCCAGAATTACCTCCATCTGCACCGGGACGCGCAGGATGAATTCCAGGGCCGTTATGGGGGCGTCAAAGGCCCCATTATGCCCGTGCATACCCGCAATGACGTGGAAAACATCGCCTTGTGCGGCGAAGAGGACTTCACCGGCTTTTCCTGGTGGCCCAAGTACCGCCATTACGGCCTGGTGAGCGGGGCCTGGCACTTCAACGGCCAGCTCACCGACGCCTCCGGCCACGGCCACACCCTGTGGTGGAGCAGCGGCGCGCCCGCTTACGTCCCCGGCGTCTGCCAGCCGGGGAACACCGCGGTGAGTTTTGGCGGCACGGCCCATGCCAACCTGCCCAGCAACTCCCTGTTCGAACCGGGTCTGGACCCCTTTTCCCTGACCCTGATCATTAAGGGTTCGCCCCAAGGGAGCGGCTGGTGCTGGCTGGTGGACAAAATGGGGGCGGACGGCTGGGTGATCCAGACCAAGGAGGCGGGGAGCGCGGCCTTGCAGCTCCGGGTGACTACCGCGGCTGGAGACTCCTACGCCGACATCCCCGGCGTTCTGGACGGCGACTGGCATCTGGTCACCTGGATGATAGCCCCTGGAGAGGGCAAGATTTACAAGGTCAAAGACGGCTCCCTCCTGGGGAGCGATAACCTGGGGGCGGGCAACGGCCTCACCAACGCCGCCTACCTCAATATCGGCTCCAGCGGGGTCTTCTCCCTGGATTACTTCAAGTACGAGCGCCGGGTGTTGCCGGCGGGGGAGTATGAAAATACCTGGGGCATCGTCCAGGGCGCGGTCAACGGCAGCGCCTATCCGGAGGTGGGCGGCGGCCTGGGGCAGTATTGGGCCTTCATGCGCCTGGCCCAGTATTATTTCCTCAGCAATGACCCCCAGGCCTGGACCATCCTGGACCACTGGCTGGGTTGGCTGGATATTTTTGTCCTGGCGGACGGCCCGGGTTGGCAATTTCCCCAGGCCTTCTCCGAATACGGCTTTCTTTCCGGCTCTCCCTATGACCCGGGCATGGCTGCGTCCCTGGTTCTGGGCTGCCTCTATGTTTACCTCCGCAACGGCGATGAACGGGCCGAAACTTTAGCCCGGCGCCTCCTGGACGATCTCCGGGAAAACCGGGGAGACCAGGATTTCGGCGGCTATCAGAGCGATTACCATTACGCCTGGCTGAACGCCCTGGTGCTCCAGGCCTTCGGCCTGGCGGTGAACGGGGCCGCGGGCCAGGCGTACCCTTTTCCCTCCACCTCCCAGGATGCGGCGCATTTTGACGCTCTCATATCCTGGACCTTCAGCCAGGCCGGGGACGGCAAGCCCAATGTCCTCAACTCCGACCTGATTCCTTTCACTATCAGCGAGGCCGCGGATGTCTGGGACTACGTCCCCCACTACCTGTGCCTGGCCCAGATGGGCTCCCTGGAAGGAGTGGTGTTGATGCTGGGAGCGGCCCTGGAGTATGCCAAACGCCGGGAGGAGTGGCATTGGTTCCAGCGCCTGCTCCGCTTCATTCTCCTGGACAACCTGGTGGAGCTGGCCCCCGGGCAGATCCGTTCCCTGACCATGAGCTACGATTTGGAGGGCGTCAAGAACCTGGTGCGCCTGCGTTACGCGGACTACGACCAGGACAACAGCCAATACGCCGAAGCCCGGGACGAGGCGGCCATGGAGGCCTGGGGCGAACAGGCCGCAGACCTGGATTGCCGCTACGGCGGCCCGGTGGTCCTGGAAAACCCCGAAGTCGCCCAACTGCTGGCCTCCCGGCTGCTGCAGCGCCTGGCCAACCCCTGGGAACTGGCGGAGGCGGAGACCTGGCTGGAAGGGGCCAGAATCGAGCTGGGGGATACGGTGGCGGTATCTTCGGACTTCCACGGCCTGGACCGGGATGAATTTTCGGTTACCGGCAAAGACCTGGACCTGGGACGCCGCACCACCCTCCTCTCCTTAACCCGGCCCTTGAACCGGGTCGGTTCCTGGGCCGTGGACAACCTCGGCACCGGCTACGACAACTACGCCATCGACCAGAACAGCCCCTATGACGCCAATTGGCAATATCGGGCTTATGGTGGGTGATACTGGTGGTCTTTATCCTGGGTTAAAGGGGGAAAAGGGGAAGAGGGGAAAAGAAAAATATTACCGTTTTCGACTTTTCCCCTTTTCCCCTTTTTGCCTTTTCCCCTCTTCTATACCCATATTAACCAAATTAATCGGGAGGTTACCCTATGTCCCTGATCCATCTCCCCCAGAACAAGTGGGGCAGCGGCACCGGCCGCCAGGTCATTTTGAAAAGTGATTTCGAGAAGATCGAGCAGGCGGTGCTGGAGGGTTGCCAACTGGCCCTGGCCCCGTCCCTGGAATATGTGGACGCGGCCAATGTCCGGGTCAACGCCACCGCGGACTGCAAAGCCCGGTTGATGCTGTGCGGCTTCCCTTCGCCGCTGCATCCGGGGCAGTGGGTCTCCGGCGGCCTGGCGGACGGCCGTTACCGGGAAAACTCCACGGCCCTGGTGTTAAATTTCGCCACTTCCGGGAGCCTCTGGGGCACGGAGAAGGCCAATCAGTGGTACGCCGTGTACGCGCTGGCGGGCGCGGCCGACACCAGCTTCACCCTCAAGGCCCTGCCGGTGATGCGGGTCTCTTCCCAGGCCACCCAGATCATCACTTTGCGGAATAACGGCAACACCGGAGACATCGGCTACGGCCTCACCGCGGACGAGTTGGCGGGGGGGAAAATCCTGCTGCTCAGCGGCGCCTCCCGGGGCCTGGTCCGCCTCATTACCGCCAACAACAACGACAACGGCACCGCGGGCACCGTCACCTACGGAGGCAGCGCTTTGACCCTGGCCCCGGGGGACTGGTTCATGGTGCTGCCCAATACCAATTTCCGTCACCTGGGGATGGTCCTGAACGGCAGCGACAGCAACCTGGTCCCCTTTTACCAGGAGGGGAGGCGTTTCTCTTACCTTACACCCCGCCAGGCGGCCAGCGGCGCCATCAACGGCTACACCTTATACGATCTGGGACTCCTGGTCCCGCCCACGGCCCGGGTGCTCCGGGGTAATGCCGCGGCGGCCGGGGGCGCGGATCTGAAACTGGCCTTATCCTATGACGGCAGCAATCCGGCCCTGATTCTCCATGGTGCGCCGCCCTCCGGGGATTTCCAGGGAGTCCGGGGCGCGCTGCCCTTTAATTGCCGCCTCCTGGAAGGCAGCCGCATTTATCTCAACAATGAAAACACCGCCAATCAGGTGGTGCAAATCACCGGCTGGGAGGAGTAAGACGGTTTTTCGTTTTTCGTTTTTCGTTTTCTTTCTGGTTCCCAAGTTGCACTTGGGAACCTAAATAGGAGCCAAGCTGCGCTTGGGGGCCTTGCCGAAGCCAAGCACAGCTTGGGGCGCACCAGCGTTCCCAAGCACAGCTTGGGAACGAGTTTAATAATAAAGGGGAATTGGGATATGCTGGCGGGAAAAAAGACATACATCACCGCGGCGGTGCTGGCCCTGGCCACTTTTGCCCAAAGCATGGGTTGGATTGATCAGAGCCAATACAACACGATCTTGGGATTGGCCGGAGCCATGGGCCTGGCGGCCCTCCGGGCCGGAGTGTCCAAGCCTTAAATACGGTTTTTAGTTTTTAGTTTTTAGTTTTTAGTTAAAGGATAAAGGTTATTAAGATATGTCCTATCAGGATCTGGGGGAACATACGGGGACTCTGGTCTCCCTGGTGGGCCTTTTCGCGGGGGTGAGCGCCTTCCTCCTCTGGCGGCTCCTCACCCGTATGGAAAAGAAACTGGACGAACTCCACCAACTCTGCTGCGATTGCCGCCAGGAACTGGGGGACCGCTTCCTTTGCCGTTACGAACACGACGGGGAACACCAGGACCTGTGGCAAGCCGTGAACCACCACGCCCACGACCTGCGAGGGCGGGTGGTGCGTTGAAAAAAGTGAGCGGTGAGCAGTGAGCAGTGAGCAGAAAAAAACCTTTCGGGTTATTTCATCTTTACTGCTCACCGCTTACTGCTCACTGCTCACTTCTAATCATCCTCCCAGATAAGCCTCCTGGACCCGGGGGTGGTCTTTCAGTTCCAGGCTGGGGCCGGACAGGGAGATTTCCCCGGTCTCCAGGATATAAGCCCGGTGGGCCGTTTCCAGGGCCAGGTGGGCGTTCTGCTCCACCAGGAGGATGGTGGCCCCTTGCCGGTTGAGGCGCTGGATGACCCGGAAAATCTCCCGGACCAGCATGGGGGCCAGGCCCATGGAAGGTTCGTCCAGCAGCAGCAGCCGTCCCCGGCTCATCAGGGCCCGGCCCACGGCCAGCATCTGCTGCTCCCCGCCGGAGAGGGTATTGCCCCACTGCTGCCGCCGTTCCGCCAGCCGGGGGAAAATCTCCCAGACCTCTTCCAGGTCCCGGGAAACCTCGCCGTCCTTACGGGCATACGCGGCCAGGCGCAGGTTTTCCAGGACCGTCAGGTTGCCGAAAATCCCCCGGCCTTCGGGCACCAGGGCGATGCCCCGCTGGGTCCGGAGATGGGCCGGAAGGCTGAGCAAGTCCTCCCCCGCGAAGGTAATACTCCCCCGGGCCACAGGCAGCAGCCCGGAAATGGCCCTTAAGATGGTGGATTTGCCCGCGCCGTTGGCGCCGATCAAGGTGACGATCTCCCCTGCCCCCACGGCAAAGGAGACCCCCCGCACCGCGTTGATGCGGTCATAGGCGATCCACAGATCGGTTACTTCCAGTAAGGGTATGTTGCTCATTTTTAATAATATCTTCTTTATGGAGCCAGCGGCATTTATACTGGAAGGTTAAAAGGGAAAAAGGGGAAGAGGGGAAAAAAGAGACGGAATAAGTATTTTTTTTTCCCTTTTCCCCTTTTAACCTTTTTCCCTTTTTCCCCCATCCTTGCCCCCCCTTTATGCCATACTCACAGGTTCAAGCGCGGCCGGTTCTTCCTCCAGGGTGCCATCTTTTCCCAGATACGCCGCCAGCACCGCGGGGTGGCGCTGAATTTCCTGGGGGGGCCCGGAAGCGATGGTCTCCCCGAAGTCCAGCACCTTGACCCACTGGCAGAGATTTTGTACTACCCGCATCTGATGTTCGATGAGAATGACGGTCAGGGAAAATTCCTTTTTAATTTCCAGAATGAGGCGAATGAGTTCCTGGGCCTCGCTCTGGTTCATGCCCGCCGCGGGCTCATCCAACAGCAAAAGCCTGGGACCGCTGATCAGGGCCCGGGCCATCTCCACCCGCCGCTGCTCCCCATAAGGGAGATTCCGGGCCGGCGCCTCCGCATAGCGGGAGAGGTTAAAGCGGGCCAAGAGGGAATCGGCCCGCTGCCGCTGCCGCTCCTCTTCCTTACGAAAATTGCGGCTGCGCCCCACCGCGTCCAGGAGGCTGTAGGCATGGCGAGCATAAGCCCCCAAGCGCACGTTGTCCAGAACGCTCAACTCCTTGAAGAGGCGGATGTTCTGAAAGGTGCGGGCAATACCCCGGGAACTGATGCGGTGGCTGCGCCAGTGGGTGATGTCCTCTCCTTGAAATTTGATGCTCCCCTGGCTCACGGGAAAGACCCCGGTGATCAGGTTGAAGATGGTGGTCTTGCCCGCGCCGTTGGGGCCGATGAGCCCCACCAGTTCCCCTTCTGACACCTCCAGGGAAAAATCGGAGAGGGCGCGCAAGCCCCCGAAGTTGTGGGATAGGCCGGTAATTTCTAATAAAGGTGAAGGCATAAGTTCATTATCTAAGGGAGAAGGGGAAGAGGTTAAAAGGGGAAAGGGGGAAAAGGGAAAAGATCAAATCCAAATTCTTTCCTCTTTACCTTCTTACGCTATTCTCCCAGATATCGACATAGGGCGGGTCACGGCCGCCGCATTATGTGGGCACAGCACAACTTATAATTATTGAAAGTTGTTTTTCCCTATTAACCTTTTCCCCTTTTCCCCCGGCCACGGCCACGGCGTGCACGGCACGCCCTATAATACTGCCCCCTGCCCCCTGGCCCCTGGCCCCTGTCCCCTGGCCCCTGACCCCTCCCTCAACCACTTCCACTCCCTAAACCCCATAATCCCCCGGGGCCGGAAGATCATCAACAGGACCAACAGCAGCGGCCCCACCACCCAGCGCCACAGGCCCAGGGGCCGCAGGATCTCCATGAGCAGGGTGAAGATCGCGGCCCCCAGGAGCGAGCCGGTGAGGCTGCCCACGCCCCCCAGATAGACCATCACCAGCATATCCGTGGATTTGAGGATGGAGAAGCTCCGGGGGTTGATGAATTGCAGCAGGTGGGCAAAGAGCCCCCCGGCCACCCCCGCGAAGAATGCGGAGATGAGAAAGGCATAGAGCTTGAGGCGCCGGGTATCCACGCCCGTAAGGTTGGCGGCCACCTCATCTTCCCGGATGGCGGTGATGCCCCGGCCGAAATTGGAATAGACCAGGCGGCGCAGCACTAACAAGGTAATCAAGACCCAGACCGCCACCCAAAAGAGGCTGGTGAGGCGGGGCATGCCCAGAAACCCCCGGGGGCCCCCCAGGATTTCCAGGTTCTCCAGCACGCTCTTGACGATCATGTTGAAGGCCAGGGTGACGATGGCCAGGTAATCCCCCCGGGTGCGAAAGGAGGGGAAGGCCACCACCAGTCCGGCCAGGGCCGCGGCCAGGCCCCCCGCCACCAGGACCGCCGGAAAAGTCCACAGGGCCCAGGCCCGGGGCAGCACCCAGACGGTGAGGATGGAGGCCGCGTAGGCGCCGATGCCCATGAACCCGGCGTGGCCCACGGAGAATTCCCCCATGTAGCCGTTCACCAGGTTGAGACTCAGGGTGAGGATCATGTTGATCCCCACGTACATGAGGATCTGCACTACGTAAGGATTGAGGAAGCCGGACGCGGGCAGGAGCCAGGCCAAGGACAGGAGTATCGTTACGCCCAGCCAGATTATTAACTTCTTCTTTTTATCTGAAATTGCCATTAAGTGGTCAGTGGTCAGTGGCCAGTGGCCAGTTAAGAACCGAAGATTATACACGACTGACCACTGACCACCGGCCACTGGCCACTACTATCACACCCTCTCAAACACCGGGCGGCCCAATAACCCCGTGGGCTTAAAGACCAAAAGCAGAAGCAGCAAGGAGAAGGCCACGAAGTCCCGGTAGGTGGAAGAAGGCAGCACCATGGGGGTGAAGATTTCCACCGCGCCCAGGATAAAGCCCCCCAGCATGGCCCCCCGGATGTTGCCGATGCCCCCCACCACCGCGGCGATGAAGGCCCACCAGCCGATGCGGATGCCCATGTACGGGTCCAGGACCGGATAGGCCAGGCCGTACAACAGGCCCCCCGCCGCGGCGATGGCGGAGCCGATGGCAAAGGTCAGGGAAATCACCCGGTCCACCGGCACCCCCATCAACGGCACGATGGGCCGGTTATAGGATATGGCCCGCATGGCCATGCCCAGCAAGGTGTGGCCCACCAGCAGGTCCAGCAAGACCATCAGCACCGCGGCTCCCAGGATGATGAGGACCTGTAAGGGAGTGATGGTGAGGCCCGCCACCTGCCAAGCGCCCATGGGGATCAGGGAAGGGAAAAGCCGGGGCTCCGGCCCCAGAAGTCCCAGGGTGAAATTCTCCAGAAAGAGGCCCACCCCCAGGGCGGTGATCACCGCGGAGACCCGGGGGGCCTGGCGCAGGGGCCGGTAAGCCAACCGCTCAATAGTCACCCCTAAGAGCGCGGTGAGCACCATACTGAAGCACATGGCCCCCACAAACACCACCACCGGCGGCAGGCCCAGGGGCAGCCCCAGTAGAAAGGCCGCTGCCGCCAGACTCAAATAGGCCCCCACCATGAAGATGTCGCCATGGGCGAAGTTGATGAGGGTGAGGATGCCGTACACCATGGTATAGCCCAGGGCGATGAGGGCATAGACGCTTCCCAGTTGGAGGGCGTTTAAGATGTTTTGGCCAAGAATTTGGAGCATTGATGATTAGCCTGCATTTGTCAGGGGGAAAAGGGGAAGAGGGGAAAAGGTTAAAAGGGGAAAGATTAACCATAGTCCAGAGCTGTTCTTTCTCTTTTCCCCTTTTTCCCTTTTCCCCTTTTAACCCAATTTCTTCAAGCTAAGGCTGCACCGCCGCGTGATATTTGAACTTGCCGTCTTTGATCTGCAGGATGACCGCGCTCTTGGTGGGGTCGCCGTTGCCGGTGAACTTCATTTTCCCCGTTACCCCATCTAATTCCTGGATGGAAGCCAGGGCCTCCCGCACCTTTTGCCGATCCAGCGAGCCAGCCTGGTTGATGGCCGCACCCAGCATTTGGCCGGCGTCATAGGTCAGGGCCGCGACATCATCAGGCTTTTTGCCGTATTTTGCTTCATATTCCTGAATGAATTTCTGGGCCTTGGGGGTGGCGATATCCGGGGCGTAATGGGTGCTGAAATAGGAGCCTTCCAGGTCCTTGGCCCCCAGGTTCAAAAGTTCCTCGCTGCCCCAGGAATCGGAGCCGATAAAGGGGCAGGTCAGCCCCAGGCGCCGGGCCTGCTGGGCCTGGAGTGGGACCTCGTTGTAATAGTTGGGTAAAAACAAGACATCGGGATTGGCGGCCTTAATGGTGGTAAGCTGCGAGGAGAAGTCTTTGTCGTCCTTGGTATAGGATTCGAAGGCCACCACCTTGCCGCCCGCGGCCTCGAAGAATTTCTTAAAAAATTCGGCAATGCCCTTGTTGTATTCCGAGGCCACATCATAGAGGACCGCGGCGGTCTGGGCCTTGAGGTTGTCCCGGGCGAACTTGGCCATCACCTGGCCCTGGAAATCGTCGATGAAACAGGCCCGGAAGACGAATTTCTTGCCTTCCGTGGTCTTGGGGTTGGTGGACCAGGGGGTGATCATGATCACCCCTGCGTCTTCGCAGATGCGGGCTGCGGGGATGGCGTTGCCCGAGGCGTTGGGGCCGATGATGGCCAGGACGGTATTTTGGCTGATGAGCTTCTGGGCCGCGGCCGCGGCGGATTCGGCCTTATCTTCGTTATCTTCGACGAACAGTTTCAGGGGATATTTCTTCTCCCCCACCTGTATCCCCCCGGCCTGATTCACCTGGGCGGCCAGAAGTTCCGCAGCCTTTTTGCAGGAGTCGCCCACTGTGGGTTTGCTGCCGGTAAGTTCGGCGTTGACGCCGACACGGATGACATTTTCCTCCTTGGAGCCGCAACCGGCTGCCAGCCAGGTAAACGCCAGGAAAACGATCAGAGCCCATCTAAACGGAATCATGCCTTACTCCTTTCGGCCGTGAAGTTAGCCCCCCGGGCCACAGGGCCTCCGAGGTCCCTGTTGTTCGCAGCCTTAGCACTCTACCAAACCGGCTCCGGCCCCGTCAACTGCAAAGGCGAGCCAGGGCTTCTTACTCAAAGAGGACGTCCCCTGTGATATTTTTCTTGTCAAATGCTGCGGTTACTGCAAAATTAAACAAAAATCGGGTCCAGGCCGGCAGGACCGCAGGAGGGGTTATTCAAAAAGAGAAGATATTACGGCAGACCCATCTCTTCTCCGGGGTTTCGGAACCTGATCTGGAGGCCCTGGCGGCTCTGGCGGTAACCCGCCAGTTTCCCCGCCAGGCCCCCATCTTCTGGGAGGGGAAGGAGGCCCAGGGCTTCTACCTGCTGGTGACCGGGCTGGTAAAACTGGTGAAAAGCTCCCCGGACGGCAAGGAATATATTATCCGGCTGGTGCAGCCCGGAGAGACTTTCGGGGAGGCGGTGGTCTTTGCCGCCAGTCCTTATCCGGCCACGGCCATCGCCCTGGAAGAGAGTCAAACCCTCTTTTTCCCCGGAAAGACTTTTCTGCAACACCTGGCGGCTTCTCCGGCCCTGGCCCGCAATATGCTCGCCACTCTGAGCCGGTTGCTTTATCACCTGACCAGGCAACTGGAAGATGTCTCCCTTAAGGAAGTATCGGCGCGACTGGCGCGTTATCTTCTGGAAAGATGTACGGAAACTCATGGCCGTATCGCCCCGGGACTGACCTTTGAATTACCTACCACAAAAACCCACCTTGCAGCCTATCTGGGCACTATCAGCGAAACCCTTTCCCGCACCTTGGCCCGATTTAAAAGTTTGGGAGCGATAGAGATGGAAAAGGGAAAGATTACTATCGGTGACCCCCACCTCTTACAGAATATGGCAAAGGGAAGTAAATCTTGAGTTGTGGAGGTTATTCGTGATATTCGTTCATATAATCAGGAATAAAACTATAGAAAGTGTGGAAAAAATTATAAAGTTTTTAAAAATATCTTGACAAGATAAGTAATAGTTAAATATAACTTCTTCCCATAGGTACTGCCTGCCCTGATGCATCACCGTATTTTAATAAATTATAACGAAAGGAACGGTTTTCATGGCTAGCGAAGTTATGAAATTGACGGCTCAGATTGTAATGTCCCATGCCTCCATGAGCGAACTCACCCCCAAGGAGTTGGTGGAAGAGATTAAAGATATATACAGTCTTTTGGCCTCCTTGGAGGGTGAAATTTCCCTGGCCGAGGCCGCTCCTGCCCCAGGAAAGGGTAAAGAGGAAGCAGTAGTTAAGAAACCCTCGATCCCGTTGGAAGAGATTGTTACAGAAAAATACGTCGTCTGCCTGGAATGCGGGAAAAAGATGCGGACCTTAAAGGCCCATTTGCGGAAAGCCCATAAGTTGGCGCCCGCCGAATACTACCGCCAATACGGCCTCGATCCCAAAAAGTTCCCCCTGGTCTGCACGGAATATTCGGAACAGCGCCGCAAACTGGCCAAAGAGAAGGGGCTCGGGGCGAAGGGCTTCCGCCGCAAGGCCAAAACTACTTAGATTTGGGGAAAAAGGCGAAGAGGGGAAAGGGCGAAGAGGACAGTTAATTTAATAATTCTTTTCCCCTTTTCCCCTTTTCCCCCGATCTTATCGGTCCCCCCGTGTTCAAAACCGCCTTTATTCCTTTTCATCTCCCGCGTTTTTTATCCCGCGCTGTGTAGGTCCTTGAGTTCTCGCGCAAAGAGGGTTAAATTAATTCATTATGCGCCTGTCCATCAATTGGCTGAAGGATTTTGTGGACCTCACCGTCCCGGCGGCGGACCTGGCGGACCGCCTGACCCTGGCCGGTCTGGAGGTTGAGGCTGTGGAAGAGGTGGCCCCGGATTTCTCCGGGGTGGTGGTGGCCCGGGTGAGTAGGGTGGAACCCCATCCCCAGGCGGACCGCCTGCGGCTGGCGGAAGTGACGGATGGCCGCGCCTCCTACCGGGTAGTGTGCGGCGCTCCCAATCTCCAGGCAGGGCAGCTCTATCCCTTTGCCCCCCTGGGCGCGGTGGTCTCCAGGGGGCAGAAGATCAAGGCCGCAAAACTCCGGGGCATAGCTTCCGAAGGCATGCTCCTGGCGGAGGACGAGCTGGGCCTGTCCCCGGACCACGTGGGCCTGATGGAGATCCCCCAGGACCTCCCCTTAGGGCAGAATCTGGCCGCAGCCCTGAATCTGGCGGACGTGGTCCTGGAAGTGGCCGTCACCCCCAACCGCCCGGATTGCCTGAGCATCCTGGGCCTGGCCCGGGAGGTGGCCGCGCTGCTGCACCAGCCCCTGCGCCACCCGGAGGTGATCCTTGCCGAAGTGGTGGAACCGGGCCATCCCCTGGCCAAAGTGACCATCCTGGATGCGGTGGGCTGCCCCCGTTACGCCGCCCGCCTGTTGACGGGCCTCACCGTGGGGCCCTCACCTTTCTGGCTCAGGCGGCGCTTGCAACTGGCCGGCTTAAGGGCCATCAATAACCTGGTGGACGTCACCAACTACGTGCTCCTGGAATTCGGCCAGCCTTTGCACGCCTTTGATTTCACCAAGCTCCAGGGCGGGGAGATCGTGGTGCGGCGGCCCCATCAGGGGGAGAAAAACTTCACCACCCTGGACGGCCAGGAACGGCCCTTGACCCCCGAAACCCTCCTCATCTGCGACGGGGAGAAACCCGTGGCCCTGGCCGGGGTCATGGGTGGCCTGGAGTCGGAAGTCACCGCGGCCACCCGGCAGGTGTTGATTGAAAGCGCCTATTTCAACCCCGGGTCCATCCGCCGCACCTCCAAACGCCTGGGGCTGAGCACGGAGGCCTCCTACCGTTTCGAACGGGGGGTGGACCCGGATGGGACCATCCAGGCCCTGGAGCGGGCCGCCCAGCTCATGGCTGCGGTGGGAGGCGGCCGGGTCCTGGCCGGTCGCATTGATGAATATCCCCAGCCCATCCACCGGCCCCGGGTGACTCTGCGGGCCTCCCGGGCCAACGCGGTGCTGGGAACGGCTCTCCCCCAGGAAGAGATGCGACAGTTGCTCGCCCGGCTCCATCTGCCGGTGGTCAAGCGGGACACGGTCACCCTGGAAGTGCAGGTGCCCCCCTTCCGGGGTGATCTGGAGCGGGAAATCGACCTCATCGAAGAGATCGCCCGCCTGGCGGGCTATGATCAGGTGCCGGTGAGCCTGCCCCGGGGAGAGCTGGCAACCCGCCGTCCTCCGGCCGAGGACCGGTTGCGGGCCGAAGCCCGGGAGCTCCTCCTGGGCCAGGGTTTTTTTGAGGCCATCAATTACTCCTTCCAGTCGGAAAAGCTGCAGGCCCTGCCGGGAGACGGGGGGGAGGCGCTGCGTCTGGCCAACCCCTTGAGCGAGGAGCAGGCCCTGATGCGCACCTCCCTTTTGCCCGGCCTGTTGGACGCCTTGCGGCGCAACCACCTGAAGCAGATAGCCGATGTCCGCCTCTTTGAACTCTCCAAAATTTTTATCCCCCAGGCCGGCTCAGAACTGCCCCGGGAGGAGCAGTGGCTCACCGGGGTGATGTCCGGCGCCCGGGAAGAGAGTTCCTGGCTGGCCTCCAAGGCCCCCCTGGACTTTTTCGACTTGAAGGGCGTGGTGGAAACCTTGCTCCAGGGATTGCTCATCCCGGAATTAAGTTTCCGGGGAGACGGGCTGCCTGCTTATCTGCGGCAGGGGGCCCGGGTCTTTTCCGGCAACCTGGAACTGGGGGTCTTGGGGGAACTCGCACCCCGGGCCGCAGAAAAACTCGACCTGGAAGGCCCGGTTTGGGCCTTTGAGCTTAACTTCCAGACCCTGGCCGCGGCGGCCCAGCCCTTCCCCCTCTTTACCCCCCTGCCCCGCTACCCTGCGGTCTACCTGGATATCGCCCTGATCGTCGCCGATGAGGTGCCGGCAAGCCGGGTAGCCCAGGAACTCCTGTACCACGGCGCCCCCTGGCTGGTGGAAGCCCGCCTCTTTGATGTTTACACCGGGCAGCCCATCCCCCCGGGCAAGCGCAGCCTGGCCTTCCGCCTCTCCTACCGGGACCCTGAGAAGACCCTGACGGATGAGGCGGTCAACCGGCATCATGAGGCGTTGGTGAAGGCTTTGCAGGAAGAACTAGGAGCGGAACTGCGTTAATGTGAATTTTGAAGCGGAATTATCCCCCAAAAGATTCTACACCATCGGCGAGGTGAGCCGCCTTACCGGAGTGCGGCCGCATGTGCTGCGCTACTGGGAAACCCAGGGCAAGATCCTCCGGCCCTACCGCAAGACCTCCCGGCACCGCCTGTACCGCACCACGGACATCCAACTGATCTTCGAAATCAAGCGTCTCCGGGATGAAGAGAAGCTGACCCTGGCGGCCATGCGCCGCCAGCTCCAGGCCCAGGGCCGGGGGCCCATGGCCCCCCGCCAGGCGCCCCTGCCCCTGAAACCTCCGGAAAACGAAGGATTGGCCCTGCTGCGGACCATCCGGGACGAACTTCGGGCTTTAAAGGAATTGTTGGAATAGCAGGGTTGAGGAAGAGGAGGCCAGGGACCTGCGGCCCCCGGCCTCCTGCGGTAAGAACCTTCCTTTATTCAATTGTGACAGTATCCGGCTTTTTCCCCAAGTGGAGCCGTAATTTCAGCCTCTGCCAGAAACTGGGGGGAACCTTGGGCTTGGGTTCTTCTATTTCTTTCTCTTCTTTAGCTTTTTCCTCTTCCTTGGCTTTTTCCACTTCCTTGGGCTGGGCATCAGTCGTTACCACGGGTGGGGGTTTCTGGAGCGTGGGCAAGGGCGCGGCCGCCGGGATTTGCGCCGGAGGGCCGGGAGTGACCACAGCCCCAGGAATCTCTGGGGTTTTGACGACTTCTTGGCCTGCCTCCCCCGGGGTTTTGGGTTTAGCGGCCTCGGGCTTTTCCGGAGGCAGGGTTTCCGGCAGTTTGACTGCCGGCTTGGCCTTGATCATCTTCATCCTGCGGGGGGGAATGGCGGCCACTTCCGTATCCCGCAAGTGCAACTGCTTTTTCAGAAACTGGATGCGGCGGTTGACGCTGGCCAGCAGGCCGTAGTAATCAGCTTTTCCCTGAATCTGACCTTTGAGAAATCGATACCGCATCAGGGCCTGCTCAAAATTGGCCAGACGCAGTATTGCCTCGGTATTGTCATAGAACTTAAACGCGCCCGCGGCCTGAAATTCCGCCAGAGAACTATCATAATCAGAAAAGCCCACCGGAGCTTTTGCCGCCGGGGCCTGCTTAACTGGTGGTTTTGTCGCTGACGGCTTGGTCACTGGCGGTTTGGTCACCGGCGGCTTCGTGAGCGCCGACCTATCAACCGGCGGCCTCACCACCGGCGTCTTCATGCCTGCCGGCGGCGTACCTGACGGCTGCGTACCCGACGGTTGCGTACCTGACGGTTGCACCCCTGAAGGTTGAGCGCCCACCGGCTCCGCCAGGAGCAGACACAGGGCCGGCAATAACAGAAATCTTCCCCACCGGATCAATTTTCTCATACCTTTTCCGCCTACCTTCCCTTTCGGGCATCACCCCAAAAAACTTAAGGCGAGGTTGAAGAAAATTAAAAAGATTCTCTATCAAGGGGACATAAACTTCCGGGGGCTGGCTATCTGAAAAAAAATACTTATTTTTATGCTAACCGCCAAGATGTTTGGAAGACATTAATTTCACTACGATTCCCTGGCATTACTCCGTCTTCCTCATCAAGTTCCCCCATCTGGCGGCGGAAAAAAATTTGGCTTTTTTGTCTTAAGTCAAGGGCAGGCTCTGCCCCAGGCCTTAAAGTATCCTCAAGCAACAGAAAGAACCGGTGAGCCTGGCCGCCACCAGCAATTTATTACCCCATGGGGAGGAAAGATTATGTTCTGTTATCAATGTGAGCAAGCGGCAAAGGGCGTGGCTTGTACTGTTCAGGGAGTTTGCGGCAAGAACCCCGAGGTGGCCGCGTTGCAAGACCTTCTAATTTACAATCTCCAAGGACTGTCCCAGGTGGCGGTGGAAGGCCGCAAAGTGGGCGTCAATGATGGGGAGGTTAACGTCTTTACCGTCAAGGCCGCGTTTTCCACCCTTACCAACGTGGATTTCGATCCGGCGCGCTTTGTCAAGTTGATCAACCAAAGCGTGCAGCTCCGGGAAGGCCTGAAAGCCAAGGTTAAGGCCGCGGGCGGCCAGGGCGATTTTCCGGGAGGCCCGGCCGCCTTCCAGCCCGGGGCCACCCAGGAGGCCCTGGTGCAGCAGGCCGAATCCGTGGGCCTGAAATCCTATCCCGCCGCGGACCCGGATATCCTGTCCCTGAAGCATACCCTCCTCTTCGGGATCAAAGGCATCTGCGCCTACGCGGATCACGCCCAGATCCTGGGGCAGGAAGACGAAAAGGTCTATGCCTTCGTCCATGAAGGCCTGGCCGCCACCGCGGCCGAGGGCCTGAGCCTCGCCGAGATGGTGCCTTTGGTGTTGAAATGCGGGGAAATCAACCTCCGGGCCATGGAATTGCTGGATGCCGGCAATACCGGCCGATACGGCCACCCCGTGCCCACCAAGGTCCCCCTGGGCCACAAGAAGGGCAAGGCCATCCTGGTCTCCGGCCACGACCTCCTGGACCTGGAGGAGGTCCTCAAACTGAGCGCCGGTAAAGGCATCAACGTCTACACCCACGGGGAAATGCTCCCCTGCCACGGCTATCCCAACCTGAAAAAATACCCCCACTTCTACGGCCATTTCGGCACGGCTTGGCAGAACCAGGCCAAGGAATTCACCCAGTTCCCCGGGGCCATCCTCATGACCACCAACTGCATTCAACGGCCCCAGGAGGTCTATGCCGACAACCTCTTCACCACCGGCCTGGTGGGCTGGCCGGGCATCAAACACATCGCCGACCGCAATTTCCAGCCGGTGATCGACAAGGCCCTGGCCCTGCCGGGGTTTACCGATGACGTCAACGGCCGCTTCGTCAACTCCGGTTTTGCCCGGAATACGGTGATGTCCGTGGCCGGCACGGTCATCGAGGCCGTGAAGAACAAAAAAATCCGCCATTTCTTCCTGGTGGGCGGCTGCGACGGCGCCAAGCCCACCCGCAACTACTACACCGAGTTCGTGGAAAAGGTGCCCCAGGACTGCATCGTCCTCACCCTGGCCTGCGGCAAGTTCCGCTTCTTCGACCAGGACCTGGGGGACATCGGCGGCATTCCCCGGCTGCTGGATATCGGCCAGTGCAATGACGCCTACTCCGCGGTGCAGATCGCCGTGGCCCTGGCCAACGCCTTCAACGTGGGGGTGAACGACCTCCCTCTGTCCATTATCTGCTCCTGGTACGAACAGAAGGCAGTGGCCATCCTCCTGAGCCTCCTCTACCTGGGCATCAAGAACATCCGTCTGGGCCCCAGTCTCCCGGCCTTCATCACCCCCAACGTCCTGGACGTGCTGGTGAAGAACTTTGATATCAAACCCATCACCACCCCGGATGAGGATCTGAAAGCGATTTTGGGGTAATTAAAAGCAGGGACCAGGGTTCAGGGGTCAGGGACCAGTTGTTTTTTCCCTGGCCCCTGACCCCTGACCTTCGGCACAAAACCGGGGCATCCGGCGGCAATCATCCTCGTAGGCTGGGCCAGTGGCCCAGGCCTTTCCCTGTTGGACACGCCTGGCCCCTCCCCTTACTTCCTCACCCCTTGCCTTGAGCGCGGGAATATCCTAAAATTTTGCTTACCTGTTGGGCGCCTGACGCCTCTGCCGCGCTACCCGGCCCCTGATGCTCATCAATGCCCGGCCATCCTGAAATTAGGAGCATGTTGTGCCCATAACCCTGAAAAATCTCAGCCTCATCTTCGCGGCCGGCGCCTTGGGCGGGCTGCTTAAAGGCCTGACCGCCTGGCTCGGCGGCGCCTGGGGGATCAATGCCCTTTTGGGGTCCCAATACGCGCCGGCCCTAACCCCCTTTTGGGTGTACCAGCACGTAGTTTGGGGCGGCCTCTGGGCCTTTCTCTTTCTCCTGCCCCTCAAGCGGCTGTCTTACGTCAGTCTGGGAATAATCTACAGCTTGCCCCAAACGCTCGTCGCCCTGTTGGTCCTGATGCCCCAGATGCACCGGGGCCTGTTGGGGTTGCGCCTGGGCTATACCACTCCGGTGCTCATCCTGTTTTTCGGCTTCATCTGGGGCATTGCCACCGCCCTGTGGTTGAAGTGGTCCCGGGAAAGCTGAATCTTTGCTGCCTGCCTCGCCCCAGAGGACTCGTAAATGACTGACGCTCCACTACCCACCCCCCTGCCCATCCTGGAATTGTCCGGCACCCCCCGGGAACTGGGCCTGCGGCACGGGCAAGCCCGGGCCCGGGAGATCCGCGTCCTGCGCCGGGCCCTGCTGACCTATCTGGCGCAGGTCAGTCTGGTTGCCGGGGCGCTGCCCCTTTATGCCTTGCTGCTCTTTCTGGCCCGGCGCTTCTGGTCCCAGATACCCACCCCCCTCCAGGAGGAGATGCAAGGAGTGGCCGCGGGCGCGGGAGTGGGCCTGGGTACGGTCCTGCTCATCAACGTCCTGGACGACCTGGCCAATAACAGCCCCCGCTGTTCGGCCCTGGCCGCGGGCGGCCCCTATACCGGAGACGGCACCTTTCTCCTGGGCCGCAATCTCGACTACCCCTTGTTCACCGAGGTAATGGTTAAATACCAGACCCTTTTCCTGCTGGAACCGGCCCAGGGCCTGCCCCTGGCATCTTTGGCCTGGCCGGGCTATGTGGGTGTGTGCACCGGCATGAACCGGGCCGGGGTGGCCCTGGCCCAGCTTTCCGCCATGAGCCGGGAACGCTCCTTTCAAGGTATCCCTGCGGCCCTGCGCTTCCGCCGGGCCCTGGAGGGGGGAGCCGAGGTCCTGACCGCGGCCTCTTTGATCCTCCAGGCCCCGGGGACCATCGGCAATAATCTGCTGCTCTGTTCCTCAAAGGAGGCCGCGGGCCTGGAAATTTCCGCGCGGCGGGGAGTGATCCGCTACCCCGAGGCCGGGCTGCTCCTGGCCACCAACCATTACCAAAGCGGCCCCATGGCCTCTTTCAAAGGCCGGTTTCCCCCCCGGCCCCCCTTCTCCATCCTCTCTTCTTACCATTTCACGGAGGCCTACAGCCAGGCCCGGCTGTCCCGGCTTCAGGAGCTGACTGATGGGACCCGCCTGGGGCCCGGGAAAATCCGGAAAATCCTGGCCGCCCCCGGCCTGGCCAATCCCGGCACCGTGGTCACCGCGGTCTTTGCCCCGGCAGCGCACAAGATGTGGGTGGCCCGGGGTACCCGCCCCCCGGTGTGCCAGGGGCCGTTTCAGGAAATCCGGCTATGGTGTTAAATATTAGATAAGGAGTTCCAGGGGCGGTAGTTTAAGGGCAGGGGGCAGGGCTCGCGCCCCCAAACCTCCTTGACATAAGACCCGCATTTGATAATATTTCTAGGCGCGGGCGATTAGCTCAGGTGGATAGAGCGTTGGTCTCCGGAACCAAAGGTCGGGCGTTCGAGTCGCCCATCGCCCGCCAGAAAAACCAAGGGGTTAGGCTGATGGCCTAACCCCTTGTCCTTTTTAGTCTTCAAACCGTCCCCAACTTAAAAAAGGGGTTATGGGAATCTCTTAGCCAGTCTCTCCACCACCGCCTGGCCGATACTGAGGGAGGCGGTGGCCCCGGGGGAGGGGGCATTAATGACGTTGACCACTCTGGCGCTTTCCAGGAAAGCAAAATCGTCCAAAATCTGTCCAGCCGTGGTCACCACCTGGGCTCGTATCCCCGAGGGATATGGCAGCAAGTGGTCTGCACCGACTTCGGGAACGAGGCGCTGCAGGGCCCTGACAAAGGCGTCTTTGCTAAGCGACCGCCAAACTTCCCAGATCCCGGTGCGCCAATACTTGGCGGCAATCTTGGCAAACCCCGGGTAGGTCAAACTTTCGAATAAATCCTGGAGATTGACATCGGTCTTGCGGTATCCCTCCCGGGCAAAAGCCAGGACCGCATTGGGGCCGCATTTTACCTCCCCGGAGATCTTTCTGGTAAAATGCACCCCCAAAAATGGGAACCTGGGATCCGGGACCGGGTAAATGAGAGTGTTACAGAACTTTTCCGCTTCAGGTTTTAGCTTATAATACTCTCCCCGGAAGGGGATGATCTTCGAAAACAAGGGCTGGGCACCCATGGCGGCAATCCGGTCGGAATGGAGTCCGGCACAGTTGATAATATACCGGGGGTAGAATTCTCCCTGGGTAGTTTCGACAATTGCTTCCCCGGATTTTTCTCGCAGGCCGGTTACCTTAACTCCTGTTAGAATTTGGTGTCCTTTGGCCTTGATAATGTCTGCCAGACGTGAGCAGACCTGGCTAAAATCGACAATCCCGGTCTCCGGGACATGGATTGCTTTAATTCCCGCGGCATAGGGTTCTAGTTCCCGTAAACGGGAACGGTCAATAAGTTCGCATTTGACCCCATTAGCCCGGCCCCGGTCATATATTGACTGCAATGCGGCCAATTCACTGGCATCAACAGCTACGATCACCTTGCCGCAGATTTTGTAATTGATTCCCTCCCGAGCACAAAACTCTTCCATAGCCGCTTTGCCGGTCCGGCAATTGATTGCCTTGAGGGATCCCGGCCGGTAATAGATACCTGCGTGCAAGACTCCGGAATTGCGGCCCGATTGATGGACAGCAAGTTCCTTCTCCTTTTCCAAGAGAATGACAGATTTTTGAGGGTATTGTTTGAGGAAATTATAGGCGGAAGCCAGTCCAATAATACCCCCGCCAATGATGAGAATATCAGGGGATTTCATGGGGTTGAACATGTTTAGACCAGTAGTAAGTCAATCTCTCAAATAGTGGATCACTTTCGGTTTTCTTGGTTATCGGCATCTTCGGATAGGCGCCAAAAGTCATCTTCCAGGCGCACAATGTCATCTTCTCCCAGATAAGATCCGGTCTGGACCTCGATAATTAGTACCGGCTCCGCCCCCGGGTTTTCCAGGCGGTGGGGAGTTTTTAAGGGCACAAAGACGCTTTCACTGCTGGCTACCTGCCTGGTCTTTGTGCCGATGGTCACCAGGGCTGTGCCTTGCACCACCACCCAATGCTCGGCCCGATGGTGATGCCATTGATAACTGAGTCTTTTGCCCGGAGCCACCTCCACCTGTTTGACCTGAAAACCCGGGCCGGCATCGATTACCGTATAACGGCCCCAAGGGCGCTCCACCGTGGGGTGGTGCACCGATTCCGTCAAATTTTGGCTGTTCAGTCTCTCCACCAGGTTTTTCACATCCTGCACCCGGTCCCGGCGGCAAACCAGGGACGCGTCGACGGTATCCACCACCACCACGTCTTCCAGGCCGATAGTGGCCACCAGACGATTCTGGGCGAAGATCAGACAATTGCGACTATCCAGATCCTCTGCCCGGCCCACCATGGCGTTGCCCCGGCTGTCCTTATCCACAAGATTATAAAAGGCCTCCCAGGTCCCCACATCACTCCAGTCCAGGTCCGCGGGCACCACCACCACGTTTTCTGCCTTCTCCATGATGCCGTGATCCAAAGAAACACTGGGTATATTCTGATATGCCGCTTCTATGGACTGCTTCCCCTCTCCCACCAGGCGCAGTGCCTGATAGAGCTCCGGCAAATGCCGGGCCATGGCCTCCAGGATCACCTCCCGGTGAAACAAGAACATGCCGCTGTTCCAATAGTAACCGCCATCTTGGAGAAAGGCCCGGGCCCGGCTCAACTCCGGTTTTTCAATGAACTCGGCGACATGAAAGCCGCCTTCCGGTCCTTCCACCCTGTTGCCGGCCTTGATATAGCCGTAGCCCGTGTCCGGACGGGTGGGAGTGATGCCAAAGGTCACCAGACGGCCCCGTTGGGCCAGCTCCGCTCCCAGGTCCAATGCCTGGAAGAGACCGGCCTGGTTACCGATATAATGATCCCCGGGAAAAACCGCCATGATATCGGCATCCTTTTCCCGGTCCAGGAGCACTGCCGCCAGCCCCACGGCCGCCGCGGTATTGCGGCCCATGGGTTCCAGCCAGACCCGGATATCACCCCAACCCTTGCGGAAAAGATCCAGACGAATAACGTCCCCCTGGGCCGCATTGGATACTACTGCCAGTTGCGACAGAGGAATGCGGGGCAAAAGACGCTCGATGGTGGATTGCAGCAAGGACTCCGGGCCCAGGAGCCGCAGCACCTGTTTGGGGTATTGAGAACGGCTCAGCGGCCAGAAGCGGGTCCCCGATCCTCCCGCCAGAATGACCCCAAAAAGGGGCAGGCCCTCACCAGGCGCCAGCATCGCACCCCCCATGCAGAGCTATTTCTGCGGACACGATCTTTTCCACCAAGTCCTTAATCTCCTGAAGCGTTTCCTGGCTGGCGGCTTCAAAGCGCAGCACCAGGACCGGCTGGGTATTAGAGGCCCGCACCAAGCCCCACCCCTCCGGGTGCAAAAACCTGGCGCCATCCACCTCGATAACCGGGAATTGCCTTTTTAAGCGGGCTTTTACGGCCTCAACCTCTTGGAATTTAATCTTATCAGGACAGTCCCGCCGAATTTCCGGGGCAACGCAGGCTGAGGGTAAATCGGCCAACAGGTCGGTGAGAGATCGACCGATCTCCGCTTGCCAATGGCACAATCGCCGTCCAGGATTAATGCTCCTAACGGGCATCGGAGAAAAACCTTGTCCTTGGAGCGACTTATGATATCCCTCAAAAATGACGCACCTAATTTTTTTCTCCAAATAGAAATATTCGAATCCTGATTTTCACATTTTCCCGGGTTCGTAAAAATTGCGACCATCAAAATAACCGGGGCTTTAATCAGGGATCTCATCCGTTCAAAGTCCGGCTCCCGGAAGTGGGCTCGGCTTTGGCCATACTGCTTTCCTGAAAACTATTTACCACCTTGGCCCATTTCTGTGATCAGGGGCCCTAGTCGGAGCTTGTCTCCGCGGTATCACTAATGATGCCATCCATTTCTCCCCATTTCAAGGATACAAAACTTTATTTATCAAAAGGCTTCATGAACCCTAATGTCAGTGGCCCTTGCAATCGATCCATCCGCAGCCTGTAATCCCACAGCCATAAACGCTGCATTGGCAGGAGTGCGAAACAGAACAGCATGTTTCTGCCATGAATCATTAATCTGGTTGTCGACAAGCAGCCCTTCCCCAATGACAGCACCAGCTACATCATAGAAAAGGATATAAATCCTGCTATTGCCTCCAGTTCCTTTAAAATAACCAGAAAGATAGTAATATTGGTTGGGTATGACCTTGATGCCGCTGGTTCCAGAAGCAGTCCTTAAGAGACATGACCCGGGACTGTAGTACTCAAGCGTCTTTAAATAGCCCGGTGGATTATCAACAACCTGTCCTTTGCTATAAAGGCCGCTTCCATAACTTTCGCCATCAACGGTCCACCCCCCGGAACTATCGCCAGGTCCAATATTGGAAGGCTGGACCGACAGCCCGAGAAAATCAGCCCCTGCTTCCTTCAGCAGATTCGGCTTATTGATCGTATTGATGACGGCCCTCATAGCCAAGGGAGGATCGGTGACTTCGAAAATTGTATTTATCCACTCCGAAAGACAGCCGGTCACCGGCATGACACTGGTATAGGCTCGAGTCCAGCGCCAGTTTATCAGATGGCAATTAATCAGACGTACAAGGAAATTTGGGGCGTTAGGGGCATTCACCACCACGCTTGCAGAGATGCCTGCTATCCCTTGGACTCTTTTTATCGGCACATCCTGCAGTTCCAAGGACCCTATTGCCCCATCCTCGACCTCGAAATAGTTTCTAGCGTTAACTGTCATTGTTCCATTGCTGCCGTGGCGAATCTTGGCCTTGACACCATTCTTTATCAAAATGGGGCAGGCGGTTTCGAAAGTGAGACCAAGACAATCAACTTCGCCTCCTAAGGTAGCGGCATAACCCAGATTGGATTGACTCTTGATAACTTCTCCCCGATTAATTAGCAGATATCCTTCCACATTTTCAAAAGCTTGGCCTTCTGCATAACTGAAGCCAGATGCCCATTCGTTAGCATGGCAATTGAAAATGGGAGTATCGAAGAAGATATACCCCTGGGATTGATTACCATAAAAAGGATTCTGCACCCCCCAAGCATGATAACCAAACACCACATTCTCAGATTGCGCTGTAGGTACAGATGTCGTCCCAGGGTGAGAGCCGTAAACCATCCCGCGAACTGCATAATAAATGGATAAACCGAAGATTTTGTTATATTGGCTGGGGATTGTCCCACTATGCCAATGAAGAGCACATTTGTAGGTAGCAAGAGGTTTGAATTTGCAGTTCAGCCGAACATCATAGAGAGTACAGCTTATTCCAGTAAACTCCAGCAAAGAATCATTGCCCGGAGTATCACTATTAGCAATTAACCAAAACCCATTAAAATTAACGTGTTTATCACCACCACTAATGGTTATGTGACTGACATTATAATTTCGTGCAAAAACCACGTTTGTACATACATCCAGGCATTTTTGCACCCCGGCTGTATCATCTGTCGAAGAGGGGTCAATAAACCAGTCAGGGATAGCCTGCTTTAACTCCCTCACTGTGCCGGTACCCGTCCAGGAGAATACCTGGAAAGGACCTGCCTCCAGGTCCCCTCTGATGGTAAGGGCTCTGCCGTCGGCGATGGAGATGATGGCTCCTCGTTCCGGTTTGAGGGTGATGTTGGCAGGGATGGTGAGATTGCTGGTGAGATTATAGGTTCCCCGCGTCAAATGTAACGTTGCCTTAGAGGTGCCTATGGCGGCGACTACCGCTGATAATGTAGTGCCGTAATTGGGATCGCCCACCCAGACCTCATAGCCCAAACGGGTGTCTATCCGAGTCAATCCGGTGGTGAAATTATTATAGGATGTCGTGCCGGATTCCCCATAGCTTGGCCTATAAACGAAATTATTGGGGGCCCAAGTCCCGGCAATTGCCATTTTGACCAGGCATAAAGCAATAATGGTTCCTATGAACTTAACTCTTAGTAACTTCATTATTCTCTCCCTCGAATTTTAAATTCCTCCCCGGATGAATTGTATACTGGCTCCAAATCAAGTCTACTTTTTGCAAACAGCATTACTATTAGGGTTTGTCACCCAGATATTTGCTCCATCGTAGGCTATTCCCCAAGGGTTATTATCCGTGCTAAATGTTCCTAGGTTACTTCCATCTCGGGCAGAAAGTTTGGTGATGTCGTTACCACCGGAATTGGCCACCCAGATAGAGACCCCATCAAAGGCCACCCCTGCGGGATTGGTGCCCGCGGGATAAGTCCCCGTGACGGCGCCGTCACTGGCCCGCAATCTGGTGAGGTTGTTACTGCCGGAATTAGCCACCCAGATATGAGCGCCATCAAAGGCCGCGGCCAATGGAGTAATACCGACTTGATAGGTGCCGGTGACCGTACCGTCACTAGCTTGCAACTTGGTGATGTCGTTGCTGCAAGAATTGACCGCCCAGATATGGGCGCCGTCGAAAATAACCGATACGGGATTAGTTCCCGCTTGATAGGTGCCGGTGACCGCTCCGTCGGTGGCCCGCAACTTGGTAAGGTTGTTACTGCCCGAATTGGCCACCCAGATATGGGCGCCGTCAAAAGTCACCGCCACGGGGTTCGTATCCACCGCATAGGTGCCGGCCACCATGCCATCATCGGCCCGCAATTTTGTGAGACTGTTGCTACCAGAATTAGCGACCCAGATATGAAAGCCATCAAAGACTAACCCCATGGGAGTGACGCCCACAGGATACGTCCCCATTACCGTACCATCACTGACTCTCATCTTGGTAAGGCTATTACTGCGGGAATTGGCCACCCAGATATGGGCGCCGTCGAAGGCCATGCCCATGGGACCTTTACCCACCGGAATTCTAACAGAAGCGTTGTTCGCTGGATACCATCTTAGTAGGGCCACCTGCTGCGGGTTTATAAAGTGACCCGATTGAACTTGACTTGAAACCAGGCCCGGAGGAATGGCCTTCCCCGGGGATAAGGAATCTCCAGCCGCAGCTGAACTACTTGTCGTTGCAGGAGCGCTATCGCCTTTCTCCCCTTTAGCGCCTTGGGGGCCAGGAGGGCCGGTAGGACCTGGAGGGCCAGCCGGGCCCGAAGGGCCAACAAAGGCAGGCTGAAACCACCCCCCGCCAGCACTTCCCGAGGATGCAGCAGCCTGTTGCAGTTCGGACCCTTTCCCCGCGCCAGAAGCTTGGCCGGCGAGGCAGATTGTCAACCATGAGAGTATAACAAAAACCGCCAGTTTTTTAAAAATCATGAATTATTCCCCCCAATTTAGCGTCTAGATACATTATTGTACATAGCGATGCAATACCAGATCATTAGCCATAATTTCATTTCCGGTCGGCCCAACAGATTGGATTAACTGATAGGAATGGAATATCCGCAGGTGTCTTTGGCTGAGGAGAGAAGAGTAGCCTGTTCCTAATCAGCTCAGATTCGGGCTGCCAGCCCTGTTAACCTCTACATCGGCAGACTGGATTTTTTCTCCAGTTTTTTTACCAAAAAATTGTATAGACGAGGAATTAGGTAGGAAATGAGGCTATTGAAGAGCTACTGGAGAGAAGGGTTTTGGCGAATATCAATAAAGGGGAGGGAAAATAGATCCGCCCGCACGCGTGACGATGGCATTCTGCAGGTAGGCGTGCGGGCGGTTTCCAAAAAGCATTTTATTGGAGAGCAAACAAAGCCTCTATGGTACTATAAGCGGTGGTGGAATTAAGTAGCACATATACCTGGGTACCCGAGGAAAAGGCGGTCATCGCCGACGCGATCATCACTTTCCCTTGGTTACTACTCGGATCACCAACAATAAAGGTTTGATTGGTAAATGCGGGTGTCGCCGCGGTATCCGTAATGGTGACCAGATACCCCCAGGAATTAGCGCCGACCATCGCAATTGTACAAGCATACCAGGGTGGGGTAGCAGCATCACTGTTACCGGCAGATATGGCAGTCATCCCCATAACACATAACAGTAACACTAACAACATTTTCTTCATCTTTTCATCCTCCATTTTTTATTAAAGATGTCTTCAATTTCCTTTTATAAGGCTCTCTTTCGGGAATCGTTTCCCACCAATCGTAAGAGCCTGCTTCGTTATTTTCTCCTGCTGACCACAAACATACGTGTCGTTTTCACGGCCTTCTGGGTTTTCCCTTCAGTTACTTCGGGATTGCATCTTCCATTCGCTTGGAGCCATAAGTTGCCCGGTCTGCCACAAACTTGGCTTCCAGCTGCTCCACGGTTATGCCTGCGCCGGGAAACGCCTCCATCTTCCTTGGGTCATTCTTGGCCCGGTCCG
>JBFLXM010000026.1:0-51113 GCA_040757175.1 Thermodesulfobacteriota bacterium | reverse complement strand
GCCTCCATCTTCCTTGGGTCATTCTTGGCCCGGTCCGCGGCGATCTTGGCTTGTAGCTGCTCCATGGTTATCCCCGCGCCGGGAAACGCTTCCGCCTGCATTAATTTGGGGTCCCTTTTCGCCTTCGCCATTCCCGCAGAATCAGGTTTTTCCAGTTCCATAACCAGCGATGACCCTGATGGCAGTTTCGTGTTCCCAGATTTTTTAGTAATTTTAGGAGGTTTTACCTTAGCCGTCCCTCCAGTATTGCTTTCTGAACCGCAACCGGGAAGGAGAAAAAATAACGTTAACGCCATCGCCCCAATGCCGACGGGTAGTAAAATCTTTAAATCCCGCCGCTTCATATAACCAGACTGACCTGCTGCCACCATTGACATCTTGTTTAAGCCTCCCATCAACTCACCCCAGTTTAGAGGTGTTCCCCCTGATTTACGCAGGAATCAGTACCCCTCCGCAGGGATTCTTGCCCTGCAACAGAAACATGGGGGTTTGATTCCCTTCGATATGTCTTTATAATCAGGATTCGAAGGGCAAAAATCAATAGGTAAAATTACCTGAAATCAGATAGGTAAAAATACCCATTACCCCATGCTCTCAACAAATGCCTGTTGGAATTTAATCGGCACCATCTTTTAAGTGACTTTAATTTAAAGTCTGATAAAAGTCAACCCGAGCTTACCTGAGCTTTGTCAGAATAGATCTAGTATAAGGCTGATCTTTAATTACAAAAATGCCTACTTCCTCGAACCCAGATACATTAAGGCGACGAATCTTCAGTAACCAGGTCGGCACGGCTCGTTAATGGTGCGCCAGGGGAGAAGCCAGGGGTTCCGAGCTAGATATAACCTAATAACCTTAACTCCTGCATGATGTTTTCTTTGTCTTTAGACCTCCCCTGTCTCTCATCCCCTTCTCCCCGATTTTTTCCGGTGCAGGGGATGCAACTGAGAGACCGGTATCCTTGGTCATAAAGCCGGCAATATGGCAGGTCAAAGGCATGGATATAGTCCCAGATATCAGCCTCGGTGAAGTGGAGGATGGGGTGAATTCTGGTATGGGGTGGAAGTTCCCGGGGTGAGAGGTACTGCTCCTGGGCTCTTGCCTCCTGTTCGTCCCAGCGGATAGCGGTAATGAGGCCGCGGATGCGGTGTTCAACGATAGCTTGGTTAAGGGGTTGGACTTTAAGCGTCAGGCAGCAAGCTTTCTTGTCTTTACCGATCTTCATTCCCCGGGCAGCCTCGGCATTCCGGAGCACTACCAGGTGCAGACCCCAGAGATCGGCCAGGTAGTCCCGAAATTGGATCGCCTCCGGAAATTTGACGGTGGTGTCCAGGTTGAATACGGGGAAGGGGATGGTCCCACCACCAAGGGTATGGATGAGGTGCAGAGTTACCAAAGAGTCCTTGCCCCCGGAAAAAGTGACAGCCAGGGAACCGTTAAAGGCATCCAGCGCATAGCGTAAGACGCTTAAACTTTCCTCGATCTTTTCAGCCAGAATCATATTCTATCATCTATCTCCCTGGAAGACGGTCAATCTCGGCCTTTAGTACAGAGAAGATTTCGGGTTTCTCGTCAATCAAATTGACTTTCTCCCGAGGATCCTTTTTTACATTATATAATTCATATCGGTTCCAATCCAGGTATTTTATTAGCTTGTGATTTCCTTTTATCGCGGCAATGGATCGGGTCATAAGGTTGGGCAGACTGTTTGTAGTGCTTAACTGCATGGAAAATTTTACGCCGGTATCCAGGTTCTTATCCTCCATGGCCGGCTTGAAGGATTTTCCATCCATCCAATCCGGCGGCTTTACGCCCAGAAAGTCCAGGATAGATGGCGCAATATCTTCGTGGCTGACATTCGCGCCTACCCGTAGCCCCTGAGTTTGCCCCGGCAGATGCAGGATCAACGGCACATGAATCAGGGGTTGATAGAGATAAGGGCCCCCATGGCTCCAGAACCCTCTTTCGAACATTTCCCCGTGGTCTGATGAGACAATAAGGATCGTCTGGTCGAATACGCCGCTCTCTTTCAGGGAGGCCAGAAATTTCCCGCATTCGGCATCAGCATAAGAGATATGCTCAGCATATCGCATTAATAGCTTGTCGATATTCGACTGATCCTTTACATCATAAACCGGCAGACGTTCATAACTCGGCCTCTTATCAAATACCTTTTCTGGAAGTATGGTGTATAAAAAATCAGGATTGGAAATATAGGGCAAATGCGGAGGATATATGTGAATCCATAAGAAAAATGGGGGTTTCAACTGACCAATTAATTCTTTCGCCATAGAAAACGAAGTTTCCGGCCTTGGGATCTGGTTACTTTCAGGAGAAGACTTTAATAGCCAATGACGTGAATTATCGATGAATTTGTAAAATCGGCTGTCATAAATAAGGCTGAATAACCAAGGATTCGGACCTAGCCCCGATTCACATAGAAAATATTTTAACGTATCCCTTGGTAATAATTTGTAGAACCCTCTAATGTTACTTGACAATGGATTAGAAAAATCACTCGACCAAACCATCGCCGTCTCATATCCCAATTCTTCTAAAAGCAATGCCAAATTATGGTTTCTAAACTTGCCAATAATATAAGAATATTGTTCATTTCTTCGATGGTTGCATGGATATTTTCCAGTAATTATACTGGACAAGCTCGGTTCCGTCCAATTGCAACTTGCATACATCCAATCAAACACATAGCTTTCACGCCCTAATTTGTCCAGGTTGGGCGTTGTTTGCCGATAATAACCATGTAAAGATGTATACTGGGCAGCCAAAGAGTCAAAGGTAATAATAATTATGTTGGGATGGGCCACAACAGATTTATCTTTGTTAACGATCTTAACAGGTTGATTTTCTGCATGGGAGAAATATGCACTTAATATTGTTACTAATAATGATGATATTACGATGAATATATTAATTATATAAATAAGTTCAAACAATTTACTATTTTTTTCATACTGATGCTTCTTATAAATAAACACACTGACTACAATCAATATTATAAATATTAAGACTGATAGCAATAGTCGTAATTCATAATTGACAAAATATGAGATATTTAGCCTTACTAACATTCCTTTCATCCATTGCCAAGAATAGTCTACTATAATAGTAGATGCAAATAAATATCCGGCAATAGTGCTTATTTTTATTATTTTTTCTGCCCCTTTACTAAAAATGGACAGAGAAAGCAAATAAGCAATAGTTGCAACGCTTAAGGAAATAATAGCACAGAGGACGACAATTGAAGCAAAATCCCTGGCGAGTTGTAAGGGGGAGAGAGATGCCAATAGTGACCCCTGACGATAGAGAAAATCAAGCGGCAGGAGGACGGTCATAAAAATAAAAAGCCACCATTTAAATACAGAAACAAATGTCTTTTGAGGAGATTGCTCCATATCAGTTTTAAATCCTTGTTTCATCATTACCCCGGGTAGCCAAGAATAGCTGGTAAAATATTTAAGTGTAGCTTCCCAGCAGGCTTGGTTTCATGGAGGAGACTCAAGTCAAAAAATCCAGGATTGCCGGGCAGATATCCAGAACGTGGGGTTTGCCTAGGAGATTCTTCTGATTGCTGAGGAAGATGCCGGGAACCAGTTGGGGGGCGCAGCAGTGATCTCCACTCCACTTGGCCAGGTTATCCTCGATGCAGTCTCCCCCCGGGGCCTCACCCAAGGCCGTCTGCCAGGAGGTCCGATATCCAGCGGCGTACCCCACGACCAGGTCGGGAGCCGGCGCTGCCGAGTCGGAGCTTTTGAACTCTCCAGAGTCAGAGACATCATTGATGACCGGCCGGCCCTGGTCAGTCATGACTAATAGCCGTCGCACCAGGTCTTCCTTGACCGCCGCCAACCGCTCGCCGTCCAGGCAACCTTGCTTTTCCCGGTTAGTGAGATTGAGACAGAGGCTGTTCAGGCCGAAGGCAAAGGCCACGGTCCTGGACCAGTCAACATCGGCAAAGAGCCCGGAGCCCGCAGTTTTTTCCTCTCTCAAGACCATAAACCCGTTTTGCACCAGCCAGGTGTTTAGATGGACAGACCGCCGGAAACTGGTGAACCCGTGGTCCGAAGCAACGATGAGGAGGGTATTGTCAGCCAACCGCTCTAAAACCCGCCCCAAGACGTCGTCCACCCGTAGATACCAGCCGGGGATCACCGCTCCATACTCCCGGGCCTCTTGGGGGTTATACCGGGGGTGGTCCTGGTCAAGGTGCCGCCAGAACAGGTGTTGAACCCTGTCGGTGGTATCGAAAACGCAAGCCAGAATCCCCTGATGAAACCTGGATAGTTCGTGGAAAAAGATTTTTTCCCGCTCCTTCATCACCAAGTCGCAGCCGGAGAGGAAGCCCCGTTCACTGATGATCTCATCATTCAAGGCATTGGCATCCTCTGCCAGTCCCAGGGTGGCATAAGAACCCAGTGCGTCCGCCAGTTGTCGAGCGTAGGCCAACGGATAAGAAAGGGGCATAAATTTCATCTGGGGATCGAGGTTAATTGGAGTTACATAGAGGTTGAAGTCCGGTTCCACGCTTTCTAAATAAAACCGGCATATGCCGGTCACGGTGCGCATGAAGCCCACCTTGAAAGTCACCGGGATCCACGCGCTCCAGCAGCCTTCCTCCAGGGAAAAGGATGCTCCCCCGAGCCGGCAGAGGATGCGGCCGTTATCCCGTTGGATCTCCAGAGGGGTGTTAGTCTCAACTTTCCCCTGAAAAGAGAGCCCCAGGGGGCCGGGAAGGAGGGTGGTAATCACCCCTCGTGAGGCATCGACCTTGAGCACGGTCCCCTTTTTCTTCTCGGGGTTCGGCACGTCACTACTAGAAATAAAGGTATAACGGCCTAGAGTGCCGCGAATGTCGGGAGTTCCCAAGCCGGAGAGCACCGTTCCCATCATGGGAGTGGCAGGAAAGGTCAGCGGCCACTTGATGACGGTTGCCGGTATCTCCCTTGCCGATGCAACTTCCCAAAAAGTCTTGCCGGCAAAAGGTCGCACATAACCCAGTTTTCCTTGCCGGAGAACCGATAACTTCGGAGTATAATCACCGGGGTCCCGGGAAAGAAAGTCATGGATAGAATGCTGTAAGGGGGGGCAACCGGTGGCGATGCTGGTCCACACCACCGGACTCTGCGGCGGGAATACCGTTTCCAGGGGATGGTAAAGTCCCTTTGCAGCTAGCCGGGAAAAATTGGGAAGTTTGCCCTTCGCCATCATCTCTTCCAAGATAATGGGATCAAGCCCGTCCATCCCCAGGAAAATAACCTTACGCGCTTTTATCTTAGGGCTCCCTTTCGGACCTTGATGGGGTGAAGATTTTTACAGGCCGCTATCATGGATCGCTTTTCTGTCTTAAGTGTTAAGACAGCTAAATAGCGTCAATTACACAATAGCCTTTCTTGTAGGGGTATCAGACTAAGTTGTTTTGATTTTTATTATTAGATTTTTTAGTAAGACGGGATTTAAGAGATTCGATCGTTCTCAGAATGGCCTTTTTGCAGAAAAGATAAACGGTCGCAAGCACAGTAATAATGGGGAAAAGAATTTGAAATATGATATTACCGGTATTGGGATCAATATAGGCAGATGCGGGTAACGGCATACCCAATATCAAGATGAATAAATATAATATAATTTTTAGAAAATACTTATTTTTATAGTATTTCATAGCCAGACCTTTCAGCTTTAGAACCCGGAAGGATTATGACTGGCAATCTGTTGAGAGTGGCAACATTTCCACAAATTGATCGGGATAATACCCGGCGGGATTGGCTAGGCAGCGCCGTGGCCTTTGAGGACAACGAAAGGGGTTTTCAGCAAGATGATCAGGTCCATCCAGATGGTGCATTTCTGCATATAAAATTTGTCCATCTGCACCCTTTCTTCATAGCTGGTTGTACTTCTGCCATTGACTTGCCAATATCCTGTCAACCCAGGTCGGATTTTTAACCGTTCTTTTTGAAAATCCCCAAATCGCGGTAATTCTCCTTCCTTTACGGGTCTCGGACCGACTAAACTCATTTCCCCTTTTAAAATATTAATTAATTGGGGCAACTCATCAATACTTGACTTCCGTAACAATCTACCGATACGAGTAATGCGCGGGTCATCTTTTAGTTTATAATTTATCAGAAACCTGTTTAATAATTCCGGATCGTTTTGTAATATTTCCTCTGAGTTTGTTACCATAGTTCTAAATTTAATAAGATTAAATATCTTGCCGTCTTTTCCGACCAAGCGATGATTAAATAAAATTGGCCCTCCATCGTGTAACTTTATACAAACGCCGATCACAAACCAGAGAGGTGCAGTTAACACCAAGATTAGTAGGCTGAAGATGATATCGATACAACGTTTGGTAAACCAGAATAAAGGCCGCGCATAGATTGGATCTCTACTGTTAATGGAAAAAATTCCTGAATAGCCATCGAGCGATAAATCGAAATGGTAATCGTTCAATATTTGTGACAAAATCAATGCGGGAATTTTTAACTTGGCGCATTCCTCTAATCTGGTGGTCAACAATTGATGGCGGTTGTTGCTATAGCCTTGCATGGCAAACAGTACCTTGTCTATGTGTTCCTTTTCATGAATCTCCTCCAAATTTTGAAATTTTCCCAGATATGCCAATCCACGGATACCATTTTCAGATGGTATTTCAGCTACATAACCAAGAATCTTAAGCCCCTGATAGCGTTGAATGTGCAGATGATCTAAGAACCAACGGATATCCCTTATTGAGTCTCCGACGATTAAGAGATTCTCCCTAGCCAGTCCGTATCGCCACATCTTCTTCAGCAGTCCCCGGAGACCGAAATGTACCGATAGAGTCAAAGTTAAAGAGAAAATAAAGCCGGTTATGTAGATGTAACGGGAAGCTGGTTCATCTTTGCTAACAATAAAATTGATGACGATAAGTAGGACTATGGCCAGGATATTCCCCATCGTCACCAGCCGCAGCTCTTCTTCAGACCGCCTGTCTCTTATCCCTCCATATCCGCCACCCTGATATATGAATAATAACAACAAAATATTATACATTACCCACAAGGGGACATAGTTGACGATTTCTCCTGCCACACCGAGAAGATTCTTGCAAAATGCAAACACAGCTACTTGTGCCGTTGAGGCGGCCACTATATCCAGGCAGCCAACGGTTAGGGCCAGGCGCAGGGGTTGAACGAAAGGCCAGGAGAGAAAGCGTGCCCATGAAGGCGGCGACAATTTTGAACTCTCGTTTCCTCGCCGATCTGCCTTTACTTCATCAGGATTACACACCTTAAGCTGTTTGGTCCTTATATTATTAGTGCTCTCCACCGATTATAACCCCTCTACCTGCCGCCAATAGTTTTCATGCATGCTGATAGATGTTTTAATCTGCTTAGGCAAGTATCGTTCTATACTGCCAAGCTTATAGCCGCATAACTTTGCCGCAGTGCGCACCAAAAATTCCGGGAAAAGGTATTGGCACTCCTTCTCTTTTAGATACCCCAACCCTTCCAGAAAAAAACGCATCCCCTGCTGTTTGACCCCGCCGAAGGCGTCGATAATCCATCGTTCCCGGCTTTCATAAAAAACCCCCAAATCAAAATAGCGCTTAAATTCCTGCAAGATTGAGTAATCGTGGGAATGATAGACTAAGGAGTCGGCCTGATAATAGATATCATATCCTGCCTCCATAATTCTCGCCGCGGTATAAACATCCTCACACATGATCACGTTTTCCGGGAAGCCTTCCACGGATGCCAGGGCCTCCCGCCGGTAAGCGGCACAGGCGTTGGAGCAATACACCGTCTTAATCCCGCTGTGAGACTTGTCAGAGATCTTTTTTAACTGGGATGACGCAGGATAAGTGAAAAATCGACTTAGGGCTTCAATGGGGCCCGCCCGGGGCCGAGGAAGTTGGCGGGCATAGACCACCCCCACTTTCGGGTACATGCTAAAGGGGCGGAGCAAATTCTTCATGGTATGCGGGTCGGCAGGCAGTGCATCCTGAGTCATGAAGATGTAAACATCAGCTTCAACCAGGTGCCAGGCCATATTTCTCGTGCCCCCGTGGTTAAAATCTTCTTTCCTTATCTTATATATTTTTGCCCCGCCAGCAAGAGCCGCATCTACGGTATTATCTGTTGACCCGGAATCAATTACCAGAAAATTCTCGGGCCTGATAGTTTGCGTTGAAAGGGCATAAACTACCCTTTCAAATGTCTCTCCCCCATTAAGCGTAGGAATCGATAAAGCGATTTTCATAGCAATGCGGATAAAATGATAATGTCTTTCCTTTCTGCGACTTCAATTGACTTTAATCACTCCATAAACATCCTGCCAGCTATCCCATTTATGTTCACCAAAATAGCAAATCCGCAGGTCCTTAAATTTGGCCAGTTGCTCTTTAATCCATTCCGTGGAAGTGAGAGAAATCCCATAGTTAGCATCTTTCCAAGGATATTCCATGTAAGCGAATCCGTTTTGCTGAAAAGAAGAGAGCAAAGTAGGGGCACCTTCCCGGGTCACTTTCAAATCAAAAGAATTCTTTTTAATACGGTCCGCGATCAAAGAACCATGAGTAGTAAATATCAAAATACCATTAGAAGCAATGTGACGATAAAAAAATGCCAAAAGGTCGTTAATAACACTAGCATTCATGTGAGTTATTAATGATCCACACCAAATCAGATCGTATTGCCTATCAAGGGACATATTTCTAAGATCATGACTAGAATAGACCCCGCGCACACCAAAATGCTTGATGC
Source organism: Thermodesulfobacteriota bacterium (assembly GCA_040757175.1). Taxonomy (GTDB): domain Bacteria; phylum Desulfobacterota; class Desulfobaccia; order Desulfobaccales; family 0-14-0-80-60-11; genus SURF-52. The sequence continues at coordinate 42,351 of JBFLXM010000026.1, read as the reverse complement.
AGTAATCCACAGCTTTTTTATCTATTTCGCAAGCCGTGATTTCAGCTTGAGGAAACCTCTGAACTAAAAAACGCAATACTCGCCCATGACCGCTCGGGAGATCCAGGATAGTGCCTATGCTAGGCGTTTGAGAAATATTACTAAGGACATCATCAATACAGTGAATAGCTGACAAGCCCACATTAAAATACTTCCTGGTATCTCCAGCATGCATTGTGTCACAAGGAGAAATATTGATAGAGACTCTCCTTAATAATTCCATGTCTTTTGCTGTGTAATCATTCGATTTCTTAAGAAGTTGATTCTTCTCAAAAGCGATTCGCACCGAAGGATAGGCGATTCGTTTATACCAATGGTAAAGAGTTATGAATTGCTCCCGATATTTGCTAATTTGAAATCTATATCTGAGGTTTAAGTTACAAATCATTATTTTTCTCCCTCAATATCTAAATAATCCTCACCCTCTATCTATTGATTCCATACTTCAGCTTCTATTGCTCCATCAACGGTTTTATCTTTGATATTATTAGTGTGATGATATTTATCACATTTATTATATTATCCCTTAGACGATTCCCATGCTCTCTTTGCACCGCGATAAGAAGCCATAGTGAAGTTCCACATATTTCGCCAATCATTTAATTGACCGAAGACAATCATTAATATTAATTTCTTCATAGCATACAGTAGCGGCCATTCTGTTATATTTTTACAGCCTACATATTGATTCCAAGCCATAAGATTTATAAATACTCTATTTTCGACCATAGAAGAAGTCTCTTCATGCGAATGTTCTACCCAGAACTGCGGCGCATATGCTATACTATACCCTAAGCCTATCACCTTGTCTGCCCAAATACGGTCCTCACTGCCTAAACAGTAACCAAAAGGGACTTCTTCCCATACCGATCTTCTTACTATGGAGGCTGCATTAGAAAAACTTATTCTTGATATGTAGTTACCATTTCTAATACTACATTCATCTCCTTTTGGAAATCTATATCTTAGATATGCCTGTTCCAAACAAGAACAGCCCGTAAATTTGTTTGGTACTTGGCGAAAATATATTCCAGCTATTTTAGGGTTCTTGCTTATATAACCTATAGCATTTTCTATCATTTGTTTATGGACCAAATAAGTATGAGCTGAAAGGAACATTATATAAGGTGAATCAACTAAACCTGCTCCTTGATCACAACTTGTCCCATGGTTATAATCTTCGGGCGGCATCGTGAATATCGAATAGGGTATCTTCTTTAAATATTTTACTATTCCATCTATACTTCCGCTGTCAATAAATATAATGTCATAATCAGTGTAAGTTTGACTTTTTATAGATTTTACCAACCGTGAAATATTCGGTAACTCATTCTTGCATCTTATTATGATGCTAAGAGATGCGGTTTTCCGCAAGTCTTTCACAATTTCTATTGGCATTTTCTTAAATCCTTTATCTGCCGACTATTTGCAAAATGCATTCACTTTTATCAAATGTATCCATATGGGTCAGTGAATATTTATTGGCATATAATCTAAATATCCAGATCCAAACGAATTGGGTCATTATAGGCAAAAAAGTAAAATGATTAAAGAATATTGATAATATCAAACATTGCCCTAATATTGCATACATCAGTTGATAATCAATGGTTTTCACGTTTACAGCTTTTAAGTAGACATAGTAACACAGAGCAAACGCTAAAATCCCAAAAAATATTGGCCCGACTATACCAAAATCCTGGAATGTTTCAACTAGGTAAGTGCTAACATTGAACGTTGAGGCCAAACTTCCCTTCACCAACTCCTCTTCAGAATATATTATTACTCTTATTGGGGTTGGCAGTAAATCACATATCGAGTGGTATAAAGTATGTCTTGGTATAAAAGTGTTAAAAGTATTATCAAGATTGGATAACGGGGTAGTAATATAAATATAAACCCAAGCGAAACCAGACGGTAACCACGAGGGCCATTTATCTGTAAATTGTGCTAAAGCCATAAAACTCTCAGTCCCGGTCCTAAAGGCTCCGATTAGACCAAAAAGCATAACATTAGCGATTATTATTCCTATGGTTAATATTATATTACTTATTTTTACCTTACGGTTTAGAAAATATAATATCGCTGACTGCAGCAAGACAACAATAATACCTTGCCTGGTTATAAATATAACTGATATAAATAATGCTAACACAAAATATATTAAATACTTTTTATTCCCCTTTTTAAGATAGCATAAAAATATTCCTGTGGTTGCGAGAAAGTATAACGATTGAAATAAGCCGTGCAACCCTTTTATTCCAAACTCATGATAGTTTAAAATATCACTAGCTATTCCTCCTAGATACCAAACGATTGGAATCCAACCACATATTATGATTTCTATAGTATATCCAAATAACAAGATAATGAATATATTTAATAAATATTTCTGCAGCTTAGATATATCATAATCTGGTCTCCTATCGATAAGTTGATCAGGCAACAATATAGCAGCATGTGCTACTGTACGAAACACCACAAGGTATAAACTGCCAATAAAAATACAAGATACTACAATATAGAAAGTGCAACCAAAAGGCTCCAATAAATTGCTATAATATCTATTATTTAAAAATATAGCACTGCCCCATATCATACTCCATATAAATAAAGGATGAATTATCAAATTACTCATATATTAGATTGAAACCTTCTACCGCTGGATCAAACAAACTTTGAGCATCAGGGCCTTCATCGGCAAATTCGAAAACGTAGTGTTGACCCAAATCGTTTCTACCTATCTCGTATTTTCTGCTTTGTTACACCAAATAATATTTTAGATAGTCCTTCTTTTATATATACTCCTAACAATATCAATAGCTTTATTAACAATAGATACTGGTAATATCGAGCATAACACTCTTATCAGAGAAGCCTTGGGGTTGGCTATAGTAAGATAACATTTGGGATGTACAACAGAAAGCTGGGAAGTATCGGCGGCGTATTCTTTCTCCAGTAAGGGCAAATTGCCGAGATATTCTTTTTTCACATACAACAAGATGTTTTGAGCATACCAGAATTCTATATTATCATTTTTCCATATCTTTTTTCTAATACAATCTATAGTGATATATCCCTTTTTATTAAAAAATCTAGCCCAATATTCCGGCCACTGCTCATTCACGTGATGGCTACTCGACTCGCCCTGAAATGGGATGGCAGCAGAAAAACAAATAACAGGGCCAAGACTAGTTAGTGAATCTACCAGTGATTCAGCATATTCCTTTGGGAGATGTTCTGCGACTTCAAGACAGGTAACTAGATCATATTGCCTGTTTAAACTTAATGGCAATGGATCCTTCAGATCATGGGAGATGAAACAATTATCAGGAATTTGCAACATGCTCTTGTCAATGTAGTTCCCATCTATGCCACATATATCTTCTACACCATTTTGCAAAAAAACTGATAGCCAGGCTCCGACGCCACATCCAACATCAACCACGGATTTGGGCTGAATAAGATCCATCATTATCGGAACAACTTCTTTTGCTGAAAGGATCATGCCATTGAGAAACCGCTTATAGAATGCTACATTATAAGGTTGCATTTCTTTCTCCCAGCACAGTAATTGGTAAGTCTCTCCTCATATCAATTAAATGGCTATTCTATTGCAATTGCATGCGATATTTATTTGCAAATATATGTACTCCCCTCCGTTCTAATAAATAAAATATTGTACTCGTAGTGAATATTTCTGTAATTAGTATCGATACTGCCAACCCATTTTGTTTATATAGCGGAATCAAGGCAAATGCCAATATAACATTAAGAATACCGCGCGTTAGAAGAACTTTAGAAAATAAAGACTCCATAGAGAAATTAAACATGGTAATTACACCCGTTAATCCGCTAAGTCCTATGATAAACGGCAAGAAAGATAATACTTTTACAACCGAAATGGATGCCTCAAACTGGTCTCCCAAAACCAGTCGTACGATACTTGAAGCTAATATTAAAAGTCCTATAGAAATAAAGAAAGTTACTATCCCAGTTAAGTAAGCTAACTTAGAAAGGAAGGCAATAGCTTGTTCCTTGGACTTTCCCACCAGGAAACTTATATGGGGATAAACTGCTTGGCAAACAGGGTTGATTAATCCCGTGACCGCCATGATCAATTTCTCTGCTGCTGAATAATAGCCGACAATAGTATTGTTGGTTAAAATTCCTATTATGATGGTATTGCTTGAGGTATAGAGAGTACTGATAATCATTGAAGTAAAAATATGCCAGCCTTCTTTCAATTGATTAATAATAAAATTTAGCGTAGGAGGACGATATGTTAGATCAAATCTATTCCAGGCAAATATTAATGCTGAAAATCCTCCAACAATTTGACCAATGGAATTGATTATTGGGACAATATTATAGTCTTCTTGGTACTTAATAAATATAAATATACAGGCAGTAGCGGATAATTTAGTAACTATATTAAATATCGTGATAAATTTCATATCCTCCACACCCTGAAAAAACCAGACGGGAAACAGCACACTACCAATTACTGTTCCAAAAGTGTAGAAATAAATTGCCCTTTCGGATTTAAAAAAAGGGATTAGAAAAATAAGAGCGCATAATAACAATAAGGCGATGCATGTCATAATTATTTTGATAGTAATTACGGTCCAAAAGATATCTCTGACATTTTCCATATCAGCCCGCATTTTTGAAATACTGCGGCTGGCTGAGAAATTAAAGCCATAGTCAGTAAAAATTACAAAATATTGAATAAGCGCCTGGGCAAAGGCAATGAGCCCGAACTTTTCTGGGCCCAAGACCCGGACCAAATACGGAATAGTAAGAAATGATATAACATACGTAGATCCTTGAAGAGCCGATAAGCTTAAAACATTTTGAATGATTCGGTGCTTGCTTAAGGTCATGAAATATTCTAATCACTTTTGGACAATTAGCATTAGCAACTCAATTTTCAATGTAAAGCGGCAACTTATAATTTACCGGCCCTTAAGATTAATAGAATTGTGCAGATTCACCTGTATCGATCCAACGAAAGATCTGGCCGATTCTTATATCCCAAGTATGAAATTGTTTCATCTTTTTAAAGGCATTGGCCACCAAGCGGGTTCGTAATTGCGGATCCTTGAGAACTCGGTGGATCTGCGTCGCCAACTGGACCGGGTCATTGGCCTGAAATAGAAGAATCTCTTTGCCGTCTTCAAAGAGGGCCTTATTCATCGGCCGATCCGGAATCTCCCAGGAAATCACGGGCCGGCCTACAGCCATCCCTTCCACTACTCGTGAGGCATACGTTTTCACGTAATGAGGCAAATTAACCATGGCACAACCTACTTCTAATGCTCGCAGCCATTGCGCATAACATGCTCGTCTGGTCAGCCTGAGCATCGGCAGGTACCAGGAAAGGGCCTTGTCGCAGTTCGGGGAGCCAGTGCGGTTAAAGGCACGCACAGCCAAGTGCAGGCCGTTGAAAAGCAACGGATAGGCAGTATAACGCTCGGGGGAGGGGAAATTAACAAATATATCCCTTAATTCAGGATGTTTCAGCCAGGCCCACCAGGATGATCTACCTTTCATAAAGGATTCCAGAAAGCGATATTTCACCTTGGACATGAAAGAAGAGGAGAGGCCGTTACTCCCGGATATCGGCTCAGCAAGCCATTTCTCCAATTCGGGATTGATCAACCATTTGGCCCGCTTCGGATAAATACGGCCGTAAAACACGGCAAAATCATTTCCGCCCCCTTTGCTTGCCTTCAAGATGCGCGGGGGGACGCACATGGGCCACCACATCGCCGGTACCGAAGTCATGCCGTTTAGGTGATCCACATCTTTTTCATCGCAAGTCACCACGTGGGTTACATATTTCAAGCGTTGTATGACATTTTGCTGCCATTTTAAAAATTGCGGCTGAATTGCATCTTCCCCAGAATGGCAGAAAATGGATTCGGCGATGAGGCCCACCCGAACAGGGGCTAAGGTAGCGATCCACTCTAGCCAAGATTCATCGAGGTGGTCATGGCGCCCAATATCCAGCCAGACCTGGTCAAATTGCCGTCCGGCGCAAATTTCACGGGCTCGATCAAACCAGGGGGTGGTAATGGTCAGGTATTGCACCCCATGGGCAGCGAATCCTTCTTCAATACCCAAGCCTGTTCCATACGACCAACTGCGGGCCAGTTTCCAGGTGGGAAACTCCAACATTAACAGTAATATCTTTAAATTACGCTTATTAGGCTTCATTAATAACTCCTGATATTGGTTGCCACTTATCTTCGAATCCATGGACTCTGGCAAAACCAATCGTAAGTCCGCTGCAACCCTTCCCTCAGTGTAATCTGAGCCTGCCAGCCCAAGGCAGCCAGATGGCAGTTATCCAAGGATTTCAAGGGCATACCATCTGGCTGGCTGGAATCATAAACCAGTCTGCCTCTATAGCCGACGATGGCCGCGACCGTCTCCACCAGTTCTCTAATGCTTAGATCCTGGCCCCCGCCGATATTAATGATTTTACTATCGTTATAATGCTCCATCAGGTAGGCGCAGGCGTCAGCCATATCATCTACATAGAGAAATTCACGCCGGGGGCTGCCGGTTCCCCAGACTACCACCTCCGGTGCCCCTTCTACTTTGGCTAGGTGAAATTTTTGAAGCAAGGCAGGAATGACATGGGAATCTTCCGGGTGAAAATTGTCTCCCGGACCATAAAGATTGGCAGGTACTACCGAGATAAAGCAAGTGCCATACTGAAGGTTATAGGCCTGGCACATTTTGATTCCAGCAATCTTTGCCACAGCATAAGGTTCGTTGGTTGGTTCCAATTTACCTTCTAACAGATATTCCTCTTTCATAGGTTGGGAAGAGAACTTGGGGTAGATACAGGAGCTTCCCAGGAATAAAAGCTTCTTGACACCATGCAGGTAGGCCTGGTGAATAATATGGGTTTGGATCATGAGGTTGTCGTAGATGAATTCACCTGGCTTACTGGCATTCGCCTTGATCCCCCCCACCTTGGCGGCTGTCAGAAACACATATTCCGGCCGTTCCTGCTGGAAAAAGGCCGCCACCGCCCCTTGGTCCCGCAGGTCCAACTCTTCCCTGGTCCGGTAAGTAAAATTGGTGAAGCCGCCGGCCTGCAGGCGCCTTAGAAGAGCGCTGCCCACCAGACCTTGATGCCCGGCCACATAAATCTTTGACTTTAGTTCCATGGCTATTTCGACTCTAGGCCGCTATTAGCCCGGCCCCCACCACAGGCCCCTTGGTCGCCAGGGAAGCATTGCGGGATTGGTAGGACTGAGCCCTATTCCCGGGATTGACCAAGACTAGATCAATATCGTACTCGTTTTTGTTCATGTGGCCTTACCTCTGGAATTCCTCAAGAAACCGGCCAAGAACCTTTAAGACATATTCCATTTCTTCCAGACCCAGATCATGGTGAACCCCGAGGTGAAGGCCATATTTCCCCATGTATTCCGCATTAGGAAACTGCCCCAGCTTATAATCCAGATAGGCGAATCCCGGGCATTGGGTGGGAATGGAAGCAAATAGCGTCCGGGTTTCAATGCCGTTCTTTTCCAGGTACTGCGTCAAGTCGGCCCTGGAGAAAGACGCTTCCTCCTGAATAATGATGGGGAGAGCGTGAGGACCGATTTGTTCGCCAGGATTTTCGCTAATACTGACAAGATAGGGGCTGAAAAGATGGAACCGTTCCAGTGCATAGAGTAAATTCTGGCGGCGCTTACCCAGGATCTGGTGGTACATCTCCAGATTACCCAAACCGATGGCCGCTTCCAGCTCATTCATCTTGCAGGAATATCCCACCCGCTCGAACATAAAACGGATATCCTCCCCATCTTCCGAGGCAAACCGCTTGGGGCAGTATTTGGAAGCAGTATTCAGGGTGCATTGCTTGCATTTGCACGCGCGGCCATGAGACCGCAGGGACCGGAGAATTTCTGCGTGCTCCTCATTGTTGGTGGTGACAATGCCGCCTTCTCCGGTGGTGATGATATGGGCCACGTAAAGGCTAAAGGCCCCCAGGTCGGCTAATGAACCGGCCGGCTTACCCTTATACTTAGCGCCGTGGGCTTCGGCGGCATCTTCCACCACCAGAAGGTCGTGTTTCTGGGCGATGGCATTAATTGCATCCATATCCGCCGGTTTGCCCATCAAATGCACCGGCATAATAGCCCGAGTCTTTTCAGTGATGGCCGCTTCGACCTGACTGGCATCGATATTCAGGGTTTCCCGGTCGATATCGACAAACACCGGTTTAAAGCCGGCGTGAACCACGGCATTGCCCGTAGCCACGAAGGAAAGCGCCGGAATAATTACTTCATCATTACGCTGAGCCCCATAATCATAGAGGACCGCCAAAGCCAAAACATCGGCATCGGTACCGCTGCTTACAGCCACGGCCTCTTTTACCCCGTGCAATTCCGCGAACTTATCTTCGAACTGGCGCACATATTTGCCACTGGAGACCCGCTTGCTTTCCAGGATCTTATTCACCAGTTGCTTAGTCTTTTCCGGAATGGATATTGTTCCAAAGGGAATTCTGATCTTCTTTTTGCCTTTCTGCATCATCGAATCCTTCACTTTTTCCCTTCGCTTGTAATCAGTTTATTAGCTGCCAAAGCAGACTGAGATACTTAAAGGAGTTAACTTATCATAAATTTTCGAGGGGACGGAAGCGAAGCATTCCGGACCCGGTTTGTCCGCTGGCGCAAGCGGACTTTCCTGGCCTAAAGAACAAGGGGATTCTTACCTTGCTTATCTTGTCCATCCCACGAGTTCCCGGGCCGCCTGCAAAATCTCGGGCATCCCCATGTAAAAGGCTCTCTCCAAAGTATAACCTGCCGGTGTGGGAACATCAGGGCTGCCAACTCTCCGGACCGGGGCCTTGAGAGAGGGAAACCCTTTTTCCGCGACCAGGGCAGCAATTTCCCCGGTGACCCCTCCAGTCTTCCAACCCGTATCAGCGATAACCAAACGTCCCGTTTTCGCCACGGAAGTCAAGATGATTTCTTCATCCAGCGGCCGAAGGGTCCGCAAATCGATCATCTCGGCGTCAATGCCCTCCTTGGCCAGTTCCTCGGCAGCCTTAAAAGCCTCGGTGGCCATGTGTGAAATTGCCACCAAAGTGACATCTTTCCCCTCTTTTCTCACAATGCCTTTGCCGAAGGGAACTTGATAAAGATTTTCCGGAACGAATCCTTTGTGTTTGAAATTAAAGCGATGCTCCAAAATAATTACCGGATTACCATCGGCAATGGCGGCCAACATCAGACCCTTGGCGTCATAGCAAGTGCTCGGCATAACCAGTTTGAGGCCCGGCACATGCATAAACAGACCCTGGAGCGCCTGGGAATGTTGGGCCGCGGACCCCCACCCCCGGCCGATGCAGGCCCAAACCACCAGGGGAACATTAACCGCGCCGCCAAACATGTAACTCCACTTGGAGGCATGATTAACCAGCTGATCCATGGTCAGCAGGAGAAAATCCGGGCGGTTATGAAAGTAAACCGGCCGCATACCTCCCAGGGCCGCGCCGATGGCGATGCCGGTGAGGCCATTTTCAGCCAAAGGGGTGTCGAAGACTCGCTGGGACCCATATTTCTTATGCAAATCCACCGTAGCGCCAAACATGCCGGACGGATCATCAACCCCCTGCCCCATGACAAAGACATTGTCATCCAGGGCAAGAGCCTGGTCCAAGGCCTCGCGGATCGCTTGTGGGTAAGTGACACGGCGAAGATTTTCTTCGGACTGCTGATAGAAATCTGGCTCGTCATATTCGGGTTTAACTTTAGACCAAGGCATCTCTTTACTCTTTGAAAAGGTATAAGGGTAAATCTTCCTCTCTGGGTAAGGCGCTCTCCTGGGCGAATCGAAAGGCTGCCTCTATCTCCGCTTCAATATCCCGGTCCATCTCGGCAATCTCTTGCTCAGTCAGTACCTGCTCAGATAAAAGCTGATGGCGGAACAAGGTTACAGGGCATTTTGCTTCCCAGGCGGCAATTTCTTCGGCCGTCCGGTATCCCAGCTTCGCATCACTGCCGGAACCGGCGTGGCCCCGCATCCGGTAGGTCTTGCATTCAATTAATGACGGCCCTTGATCCTGGCGAGCCCGATCAACAGCGATCTTCGCCACCTCAAAGACATCCATGATGGAATTCCCATCCACAATCTGGGTGAACATCTTTTCACGGGGAATGGCGTGAAAAATCAGCTCGCCCCATTGGCGGCTGGAAATATGGGAACAGACCGAAAATTGATTGTTTTCATAAACAAAAATGACCGGGAGTTCCTTCAGGATGGCGAAGTTCACACTCTCGTAAAGCACCCCTTCGTCGGCCGCTCCATCACTAAAGAATATTACGCTCACTCGCTGTTGCTTCTGCCTCTTGATGGCGAAACCCAGACCGGTGCCGATGGGGATGCCCCCGCTGACAATGGATGAGCTCCCAAAGTGACCCACGGCCACATCAACCAGGTGCATGGAACCGCCCCGGCCTTTGGAGCAGCCGGTTTCCTTGCAGTAAAGCTCGGCAATCATAGCTTTCAGATCACCGCCTTTGGCCAGGAAGTGGCCGTGGCCGCGATGATTGCTGGTAATGTAATCGTCTTTACGCAAGTGGGCGCACACTCCCACCGCCACCGCCTCCTGGCCGATGCAGAGATGGATGGGGGTCTTCATTTCGTCCAAATGGTACAATGATTCAATGCGCAACTGGACTTTGTGGATGCGCAACATCTCATGAAAAAGGTTTATCAATATCTCACGAGGCAAGTTCATGCAGAAATTTCCTTATCCTCTGCATCTTCATTATCTTCATTAAGTTCCCGAAAGGCTGCAATCGGCCGACCGGCCCGGGCTTCCTCTTCGGCAGAGTAATCAGTTTCCTGGTCATAGAAAATAATCTGACTACCGGAAAATTCGAATTTGATGGGTACATAGATGAGCTTTTCCAAGACTTCCCTTACCTTCTTATGGCAGTCCGGGGGAGCAAACAACAATAAAAAACCGCCCCCTCCGGCTCCCGTCAGCTTGCCGCCTAGAGCCCCGGCCGACATCGCCTGATTATAAAGCTCATCAACCTGCGAATTGGAAACCTCGGCGCTCAGACTGCGTTTGAATTGCCAGGTTTCGTGCAACAGATTACCAAAATTGGCGATATCCTGCTTGCTATTTAAGATAGAGATGCTCTCTTCCACCAATTCTTTCATAATGCGCAATTGTCGCTTTTTCTGGTCGATTCTCTGGACATAGCTGTCGGCAATATTTGAAGCCGTACGTTTGATGCCAGTATAAAACATCATCAAGTGGGAGTTGAGTTCCTTAACCCGCTCCCGCGCCAGGGTCATCGGCCTTACGGTAATTTCTCCATTGCGATGAAAAATGATATGGTTGAATCCACCATAGGCAGCAGATACTTGATCCTGAGAGCCAACCGTTTCTTTTAGACATTCTTGCTCGATATGGATGCTCTCCTTGGCAAGCTTCTGTTTGTTGGGCATATGGCCCTTGAGGGCATAAAGGGCATGCAAAAGACCCACCGTAAATGAAGAACTGGACCCCATGCCGCTCCGGGCGGGCAAATCTCCATCATGATGAATTTCCACGCCGCGCTGCATATTCAGAAACCGTAGGACCTCTCGCACCGAGGGATGGGCTATCTCTTCAATCATTTGGCAGTTTTCAATCTTTGAGTAAACTATCCGATACTTATGGTCAAAAAACGGCGGAAGGTGACGACAGGTAAGATAGCAGTATTTATCAATAGTTGCTGCCAGCACAGTTCCTCCGTGCTTTCGATACCAAGCCGGATAATCCGTCCCGCCTCCAAAGAAGGAAATACGGAATGGGGTTCGGCTGATGATCATAATTATTCCCCTTCTTAGCGGATAATCCAGGTTAAAATTTATAGATAATCGTGGATAGGCACCCTGGCGGGAGGTGCCAGGGCGGTTAAGGGTGGGAACGATTCTGGGGTAAAAAATCGGAATTCTTCACTCTCTTGGCTGCAATCCAATTCTCCGGAGATGATCTGTGCTTCCAGGATAATGTCAATCAAGTGAACCACGTCGCTGTTGTCAAGAAAAGTGACAATCCGATCCTCAGGGTCTAAATAAACCCCTATCAGACGGGTAACCTTGACATCAAAGCCGGTTTCTTCTTTTACTTCCCGTTCTGCTGCTGACCTGACCGACTCCCCCGGTGCAATTTTACCCCCAGGAAGCCCCCAAAGTCCGCAGTCGCTTCTTTTTTCAAGGAGAATCCGGCCGCGCTGATCTCTCACCAAAACCCCGACTCCGGCCCGCACCAGCGTATGGGTATCGGCAGTATTTTTGGCAAACATTTGCTCAGCTCTGCAATCCATCTCAACCTTGGTCGGGACTTACCAGGGTTCTGATAATCCCCGCTGCCGCCTGCAAGTCATCGACAATATAATCAACCGCGATCTCCTGGCGGCTCTCCACCTGGGCCCCATAGCCGGTCCGCACCAGAATGCTGGTCGCTCCGACCCGTTGCCCCAATTCGATGTCGCAAGGTTTATCGCCGATTACGAAACTTTGCCGTGGGTCAAAGCCAAAATCCCGAGCTGCCCGTTCAATTAAACCCGGGCGCGGTTTGCGGCAAGAGCAATCGTCGTCCGGTGTGTGAGGGCAAAAATAAATTCCATCCAAAATTACACCCCTTGCTGACAACAGGGAGCATAACCTCTCGTGAATCAGCCTTAGCCGTTGCTCATCAAAATAACCTCGTCCAATGGCGGATTGGTTGGTAATCACCACTAGGCCCAGTCCCATGGCCATGAGTTGCCGTAGCCCTTCAGCGGCACCGGGAATCAGCCTAATCTGGTCGGGGTCCGATAGATAGTGGCATTCTTTATTAATGGTGCCATCCCGGTCCAGGAGGACAAACTGCCCAGATGTTCGATTTCTGGCCGGGATCATAAAACCGTGATAATTGTCAAGGCCATGGGGGTGTTAGAACTCATAAAGGTCTTAAGTATCTTGGTTAAATATCCCAGTTAATGAGGAAAGAAATTCTCTTTACGAACTTTTGGCCGGCCACGGCGCCGGAAAAATCTTGGCAAAAAATTGATCGGCTGACTGCCAGGTCTCCGGTGTGCCGATGTCTATAAACTCTCCGGGGCACTGATAGCCATAAAGACTATGCCCTGCCAGTTGTGGAAACAATTCCCGCTCCAAAGAAAAGAATCTCGCCGGCGGGATGGCGCGCACCAGCCGGTGCGTTAAAAGATAAACCCCGGCATTAATCCAGCCTGCCCCGGCCCCTGGATTTTTCTCCTCAAAATGCAGGATTAGGCCATTTTCCCCAACCACCACCTTGCCGAAGCGGCCGGCGTCCGGCACTTGGGTTAGAATCATGCCGGCCTCTCGTTTGGCAGAGGTAAACCATTGATAAAAATCATTGAAGTCGGCCTGGATCAAGGAATCGCCGTTCATCACCAAAAACGGGTCCGAAACTTCGCGCTCCAAGGTTAACCGCAAGGCTCCCCCGGTTCCCAGGGGCTCATCCTCTGTTGAATAGGTAAGTTGGAGATTACCGTAGCTTTCTCCAAAAACCGCCCGAATCTTCTCCGCCATATATCCGGTAGATAGCAGGACCCGCCGCCCGCCTGCTCCTTCCCATTGATGCAAAAGGTAAGCGAGAAACGGCCTTCCGCAAACAGGCGCCAGCACCTTGGGGCGATCCGCCAAAACCGCCTGCAGCCGGGTCCCTTTTCCCCCTGCCAATATTACTGCGGTAATATCAGATAGACTCATTCCGGGAAGATTTGTTAGACATTAGCAAACTTATTGGGTCGTAAAATTTGAAAACTCTTCAAAAGCTCCTGAATGCCATCATCCAAGGTATGATCCGGTGACCAGCCCATGGATTCGATCTTGGCATTACTTACCAAATAATCCCGTTTGTCCGGATCCTCTCCCACAGCCGCTGAAATGATATGGAACTCCGGGACATATTCCTTAATCTTTTCTGCCAACTGCCGTTTAGTGAGATTTGCAGAACTGAGCCCCAGGTTGAAGGCTTCGCCTTTCATGCGGCTAAAGTTCTTAATGGCAAATATGAAAGCCTTGGCTACGTCTCGGATGTGAATGTAGTTACGACGAAAATGTTCTTCGAAAAGGACGATTACCCGGTCTTTAAAAGCGCGATAGGTAAAGTCATTAACCAACAAATCCAGGCGCATGCGAGGACTCACCCCAAAAACAGTGGCCAACCTCAATGAAACCGCATTGCCGCGACTTAATAGAGCCTGCTCTACTGCTACCTTGTCCTGTCCATATTGCGATAAGGGCTGAAGAGGCGAATCCTCGGTGCAATATGCCTCTTTCTCGCCGATGCCATAACCACTGTTGGTATTGGGAAAGACGATTAATTGTTGCGATGATGTCTGATCCACTAAAAACATCTGGGCTTCGTAATTTATCATCTTGGTTAATACCGGGTTACGTTTGCAGGCTGGAGCACCGACAATTGCCGCTAAGGGAATAATTACGTCAAACTTAGGAATCAACCGAGACATCAGGTCTTTGTTATATATATCACCATGAATAAATTCAAATCCAGGATGAATGCAGCATTCTAATAAGGAAGTCTGCCCATACATGAGGGAATCTACCACTGTAACCTCATAATTTTCAGCCAATAATTTCGGCACGAGAATCGAGCCAATATAGCCTGCTCCTCCAGTAACGAATATCTTCACCACTGTCACTCCTTATTCATTATTATTTGTTCCTATCTCAAGAAACATTCGTTCATTTTTTGAATATATTTCTCCACGGTCTTAGATAATCTTTCAATACCGAAAGTCGCTGGATTTCATTCTCTCTATTTTTCATACCTTGAATATATTCCAGCACGAAAGCCACCAGAACCATTATAAAGAAGGTTACCATTCCTGCCAGGAAAGCTGGGAATAAACGTCTGTTGGATTTTTTTTCCGGTGGTTGGGCGACATCTACCGTCTGGATCACTGCAATATCCCGGGCCATATCCATGCGCGCGATTTGCACCAATTTGTTATAAAGCTGGTAGAGACTTTCCTGGAACTTGGTCTCCCGATAAAAGCGAATATATTCCATGGCTAGACCAGGGGTTTTGCTCGTTGGCAAACAGACATCGGAGTTATTGCTATCATATTGGCACTCAGCGGTTCGTAGCTTCTCCTTTAAACCTTTGATCTCCGTTTCTAAGCGCACCATATCATAGTTAAAGGGGGTGGCTTGTTGGCGCAGGACTTGGATACTGACTTCTTTGCTATCAATCTCAGCGCGCAGCCTGGCGATATATTCCAAGGCCCCTCTAGTTTGGGTGTCTATTTGCAGGACACTGTTGCGTTCGCTAAAACTACGCAACGCTTCTTCCGATTTGGATAAATTTTGGCTTGTTTGTTGTCGCTCTTTCTCCAGGAAGGCCAACCGTCCTTTTGCTTCGATATTTGCTAATTCTTGAAGTAATCTTTCTAATTCTTTAATAAAAGCGTTCGCTATTTCAGCAGATAGCTTTGGATTAATGGAGGTCACCTCAATAGTTATGAGGCCGTCTTTCTTCCCTACCGAGATCTTGGCCTCCTTACCCAATCTCTTCCTGGCCTCTTCAAAATATTTTGTCTTATAAACCTTCATTAAGTTAAATCGCTCAATAATTCGATCTTCCACCGTATTGCTATACATTATCGAAACAAATATTTCCCCGGGGGACTTGAGACCCAGCAAACTGGCGGCCATACCCCCCATACCCCCAAAACCGCCGCCCCCCCCGAGAGCACTCCCTTTACTTCCCCCCAAACTGTCTAAGATCTGTCCGCTCAGGGTTAGGTTTTGCTGGGGCGGCAGCAAGCGGGCGGTGGCCGTATATTCATTTGGCAGAATGAAGAAGACCCAATAAACAAGTACCGTCATCGCCGCACTGACAAAAATTATCATGCGGCCGTGTTTGGCCAGGATGATGAGGTATTCCAGTATGTAGACTGAGCCTTGATTGGTATCAGTGTCTTTCATTGATTAATCCTTTGAAAGATAATTCCCGGTATTTGGAATTATTATCAATGCCCAAAAAGTAATTACTACGAGAGGAATATATGTTGGACAACCAATCACTGGGGAGGTCATGGCTTGCCACTGTAGTTCAGAAAATTGACGCACACGTCCCGCACAAAACCTTGGGTTTCTTTTATGGGGGGGATATCCTGATATTGTTCAACTCGCTGGGGACCGGCATTGTAAGCCGCCAGGGCTAGCGGTAACCGATAACCAAATTTATCTAGCAATATGCTTAAATAGCGGGTGCCCGCCCAAATATTCTCTTTGATATCATAGGGATTGCGAACCTGCAGTGCTTCGGCAGTCCCCGGCATTAATTGCATCAGCCCCCGGGCTCCCTTGGGAGATGTAGCCGTATGCACGAAATTGGATTCCACCCGGATCACGGCCTTGATTAAGGTGGGGGGCAGGTTATAGTGGCGGCTGGCCTCCTCCACCACTGGCTCCAATTCCCGGGGCGGCACCTTCCTGTCTAGCGGAAGCCGGATAATTTTATTCTCACCCAGACTGAAATAAGCTTGTCTCGATCCGCTCTCTCCTCGGCTAGAAAAATAATAAAAAATGATCCCATTTTTGCAAATTCTCTTAAAAGACTGGGATTGCGCTAGAGAAATATCGCACAGCCAACTGCCGACTAAGATCAAAATCGTTAAGCTTGGAAAAAACCACTTGCTTTTATTACCAATTCTGCCTGATATTGTGGCCATACTGGATTGTCGAAATTAATTCCCGTAAAGGTTCTTAAAATGGTAAGAAACTCCAACAATAAATCGGTGGTGCGGAACATCAAAAACCATCGTTCCACCATTTTGAGGGCCAAGATCACTTCGCTTGGCAATTAGGAAGTTCGCGTATTCTACATCAAACTGATAACTGAACTTATATTCCACGAAAATGCCGATGTTCTGGGTGCACATGTACCGGACGCCAGCTTGCGCTTCGATAGCAAGATTTTTGGCAGAGTCTTTCCTGGCATAAATCACTTCAAATCCTGGACCAATACCCATATATGGCTGCAAGCGCCCAAAGGGGATTTCTTTATCTTTCAGGAAACCGCAGCGGGCCAAGAGATTAATTTGCGTGTCCCAGATCATAAACCAATCCGCCCCACCCAGGGCGTTGGCCGGTCCTCCTGGCACGGGAGGCGATATCCGGCCCTGGTTCCCCCGGATATTATTGCGGGAAAAAGTGGTCTCCACCTCCACTCCAAACCAGGGATAACTATCGAAATAGCGTCCGAATTTAATTCCCCCCAATATTCCTGGCTGATAGACAACATTTTTAGCCGTCCGCAGCCCGTAATTGGAACCAAAATCCTGCGACATTGCCCAGTCCGCAGGCGGCAAGTACGAGAGGCCCGTGTACCCGGCAAGGTACCACTCCCCAAGTCCCAGATTCTCCGGGTAACCTTTGGTTCTTTCCGATGGGCTGTTTTTATACATATAGTTGGCTGCGATTGACAGAGCCATAAACGCCGCAGACCAGCCGACAATATTCGGAAGATCGAGGGAGGGCTGAAAGCCAGCCCTCGCTGAATCTCCGGCCCCAAGGGTTATTAGGACGAGGCAGATAACTATAATTGCTAGGCATTGGCGCAATTCTTAACCTACCTTTTAAGGCCCACTAAAACCACCCCGGCAGTTAAGGCGATATTCCCTAAAATGGTGGCGATATCTTTGAGTTCCTTAAGCCAGGCGATGCGCTCCACCCTCTCCGGCACCACGATAGTATCCCCCGGGTCAAGGGTCATGGATCTCAAGCCGCCGGGATGATAGGCATATTTGGTCCCGTCCCAACCGGCTCCCAGCCAGGAGAACCCCTTGCGACTTACGGCGCTGCCATTAACTTTAATCACATAGATTTCTTTATCGTCGGCTATTTCCGTGGTCCCCCCCGCCATGGTGAGATAATCTCTAACCGTCCTATAAGGGGCATACACCAGGGCCGTGGGCGCAAAGACCGCACCCACGACGTTCACCGTACTTTGCGCCTGGGGAATCACCAACCGATCCCCTTCCTGCAAAGTGATATCTTCCGGAGTCCCCCGCAGACGTTCAGGATCACTAAGTCTGATTACCACCCTTCCCAGGGGTTCCACCTTTCTCAAGGAGGTGATCAGCACTTGCTGCTGTCTTGCCATCACCTCAGCTCGTTGGGCCTCTTCCGTTCCGGCACCGGTTGCAGCTTTCTCTCCAGTTGTTGCTACTGCCCTGGCTTCCAGGCGGTCGATGGCCGCTTTCAATTGCTGCT
Source organism: Thermodesulfobacteriota bacterium (assembly GCA_040757175.1). GTDB lineage: Bacteria > Desulfobacterota > Desulfobaccia > Desulfobaccales > 0-14-0-80-60-11 > SURF-52. The sequence continues at coordinate 24,000 of JBFLXM010000026.1, read as the reverse complement.
TCTGGATCTCCTTGGTGGATTCCCGCAGGAGCACCGCCCCCAGCAGATAAGCCCTATCAGTGTAACCCCCGGCCCGGGCCAGCACCGAACTAATGGTTTCCCCCTTCTTAATGGCATAGGTCCCCGGGCTCTTAATTTCCCCGGCAACTTCCACGGTTTTATAGATATCCCAATCCGGCAGGGTGCGGATAAAGAGATAATCATTGGGCTTGAGAACCACATTGTCCCGGACAACATTGTTCATAGCTGCGAAAAGTCTGATCTGGAGGCGCGTCGTTTCCGGCCCCTGGGGAGTGATGGTCACCCTAGTAATTTCAGCTTGGCTCTTATCGGCCTGCTGCAATAAGCCGCCGGCATAGGCCACTAAATCACTGACCCGCATATTATCCCGATACCCGAATTCCCCCGGATTCTTGATGGCCCCGGCGATGGCCACCTTTTTCTCCACCAGGCTGGGGACGGGGAAGATTTCCACAAAATCGCCGTCCACCAGGCGAAAGTCTTGTCGCCCGGATTCGACCCTGCCCAAATCCTCATCAAACAGGATCATGGCCTGCCGGTTCTGCACCCGGAGCACCTGCACCCGTCCCTTAAAAGCCGTGTCCCCCAATCCCCCGGATAGCTTTAAAAGATCACTCAGACTTTTCTCGTTCTTCAGTTCATAAATCCCTGGTAACTTAACCGGTCCTCCGAAATCCAACCCCTTGCTCATGGCCAGTTTGTTCACCGCTTCCGGCAAACTGATGCCAAACTGCTCTTCAAACTGAGCCTCGTTTCTGGAAAAATCCTCCTCCAACCAGCTCTTAGGAGCCGGCTTTTTCTGAAAAGGTTTTATTTCCAATTCTTTTTGTTGCTTGTGCGCCAGCTCTTCGGGCGTCTTCCGGCCGGTGATGATCCTCAGGTCCTCTTGTTGTTGCCAGGCCTTGGCGGAAGGGGGCAAAGAGGAACCTGGAGATGGGGATGGAGATGGGGATGGGGACGGAGATGGAGATGGAGTATAATAGTGATCTTCTGCCTTTTTCTGTAATTGAGCCCGGGCCATGGTCGCCAGCACCTCCCCCACCTCTTTCATGCTTTTGGGGGTGCCGATGGCCGCCAACGGGCCGATGGGGGGGATAAAGATGACATCTTCGGACTGCAGCCGGATATCCTTTCTCTTATCACCCCGTAGGAGAAAATCATACATGTCGAAATGGGCTACCACCTTACCGCCCCGACGCACCTGAATATCGCGCAGGGAACCGGACTTGCTGGGTCCCCCGGCAGCAAACAAGGCACTCACCAGGGTGGAAAGGGAAGATACCGCATAGCTCCCTGGAAATCTGGCCTGTCCCACCACAAACACCTGGATGGTGCGCAAGTTATCCAGGGTCACATTCATTTGAAAATTGGCATATTGGCGGGCAAACTCCCGGTCCATCACCTGACGTAATTGCCCAAAGGTGAGGCCACTCACGTGCACCACCCCCACCTTGGGAATATCTATCTGGCCGCTGCGATTGACGGTGAGATTGTATTCCCCTTGGACGCTTCCCCAAACGATTATTTTGATGGAATCTCCGGGGCCGATAATATAATCGGGACCCACCGGCACCGCCTGTACCGGCAAAAAAGAAGCCGGCGGCTGGTAAAAGAAACTGTAGCCGAATTGTTTCAGAAACATGCGTTGGGCCCAGGCCCGCCTTTCCACCTGGGAAATCTCCTCCGGCTGGCGCGGGGCGGTAGTCAATATCTGGGCTGGGGCTGGGGGGGTGATCGCCTGGGAGGGCAATTCCGGTCTGGGCTGGATGGTCTGAGGCAGTGGTTGTTGCCTTTGGGGAGCCGGACTGGGGGCCTGACCCGGCCCTATCTGCTGTAAGTAAAACTGGGCCTGGTCCTCATATCTCTGACTCCAGCCCTGCGTGGGCGGCGCCAAAATGAAAATACATAAAATAATGCTGACTATCTTCTTGCCCGTCATAAAATCGCTCTTCTCTTAATCATGGGAGATCGTCAATCGTAACGGGATTATGGGGCATCTCATTGGTCGAGGCAAGAACTTTCAGAAGCCAGGGCTATTCTGCCAGGTCGGAGAATCCTTCTAAAAGGCATCGGGAATCAGACGTTCCAGCCGACAGCGCAAATTGTTGCACATCAGACGTTGAATGATGGCGGCATCAGCCCAATAATTTTGATCTGTGGCCCCCGGGGGGCAGGCCGATACGGTTACCCGCAGCCTGCCTCCGGTATGCGAGTCTGCCGCCTCCCAGAGCGGTCGCCAATCATAAGCCTTGAACATCGTCAGCGACACATAAATGAAAGCATGGCTGATGGAGTTGGGCGGAGCCTGAACCGCCTGTGGTCCGGCCCAAATAACCCGATTACCCCCGGGGTTTAAAATCCCGATTAGCTCCCCTAAGCCATAAGACCGCGTTTGATGATCCTTTGGGGTAGCCTTGGCCTCAGCACAAAACGCGGCGGGAGAATAGAAGCAGAATAAGAGAGCGTCAACCTCCTGATCCAAGGCCTGGCATTTGGCCATGATCTCCGCCACCGTAATATGGCCGGCCTGGGAGGGGAATACCCCGGCTACATAAGGTTGATAACCTTTTTCTGTCAGAACTTGGAGGAAAAGATTTTCCACCACCTCGTCATTAATATCCTGGATGTCCACCCCCCTGGGGTTGATTAAACCGGCTGGTTGCCAGGGGCCAGTAAACAGGGTCGCCTCCTTAATAAAATCGGCTCCGGGACTATCTTGATTGGGCAATTGCAGGTAAGCGGGCCAGCGCTGCACAAAAAGAGCTACCCGCTTAATGCCATGGTACTCAGGGTATTGTTGGACATAATTACGATTACTGAGAGAGGTGCAAGAGAATAGCAGAAGGCATACTAATATAATCACCAACCATCGGGCTTTAGCGGTGAGAGAAGAAGTCGAACCTTGTGAACAATGAATCTCCATAGACCACCAAGACCCGTCAAGTTAAACGAGACATACCCGTCTCTAATTTAATTAATTTTACACAATTTCCGAAATCCTGCCAATGCTTATGCGAGTATCCAACATGCTACTTAACTGAAGCCAGAGAAAAAAATGCCTACTATCCTAACGACAATATAACCAGAGATTCCGGTAATTATAATAAATTTTGATAAATTGATTAATGTATTTTCAAAATCTGCTTTTTCATTCGTCTTCCTGTTGGTATCTATTTGATATAAGAAAGATACTATAATAATTATTATCAAAAAGATAAACGGGCTATTAAAATATTTACATATTAGAATCGAACCCATAACTATAATGCCAAGAATAAATGGCATGATCCCAATATTTTTTAACATTTATCCCTCGCTTTGTTTGCTCAAAAACTCAATCGTATTTAAAGTTAACTAAAACCTTAAATTATTATTGGTAGTTACTTATAGAGATACAAGAAAATGCACTATTGGTGCCAAGGTTCTAGGGCCTCGTCTGCCAGTTCCACAGCCATGGCGCGGCGGAAAAGCTCCACTTCGATGACCACTTTGCGTTGTTTTTCTTTGGCCTCCACAATCCTGCCGACCACACCGGCCAAGGGCCCTTCCGCCACCCGCACCCGTTCACCTTTTTTCAGACAACGATGAGGGTAATAGGGGCGGTCGCCGGTTATGATCAGTCTGATGGACTCGATAGTTTCCTGGGGCACCGGCTGCAGTTGGCCGCTGCCGCCCAGAATCCGCACCACCCCTGGAAGCTTAATGATGTCGTAGTAAGTGCTTGCCTCCAGGGCGTCCTGCACAAAGAGGTAACCAGGAAACAAGGGGGTAAACAGGAGTAATTTGCGGTCGCGGCGACGGCTTGGTTGGATGAAGCGGGGCAGAAAGACCTCCAGGCCCTTTTTCCGCAGCCGCTCCTCCACCCGCGCTTCATGATGGCAGCAGGTATGGATCACGTACCAAGGAATTGCGGCGCCACAAAAACCGGTTGCCGTCACGAGACCACCTATTCCTTGGACTTGGTTTCCCTGAATCCAGGCATGCTTCGCCCCCGTCAGTTACATAACGCAACTGAATATTTCATACGAATAATTAGATAGTTACGCCTGATATGTTGACTAAATAGCCGCCTAAATGCGGCTGATTAAAATTTAGCAAATGATCGAACTAACGGGATCCAGGGAAGGGAAGAGTTCATCGCCATTGCAGAACCTGACCCTCTCCGCTTTTCAGGACGAGCCTGGCCAAAAGCAGAATACTTCCAGGCGGCCTGGATCCGTTGATGCTGCAAATCCTTCCTGTCGATTTAGGCATGCCTTCCGGCAGATTGACTCCCCGAGGTGCCCATCAGAGATTAAGTTTATAAATTTTTTACGCAAAAATGTCCTTTTTGCAAGAAGAAAGAAAAAATTATCTCCCGTATATCCCCGCACGAATGGGTTGCATTTAGATTTAAATTTTATGATTGGATTATCCTCGGTGAAAGACCCTGGCTTCCGGTGGAACAAAGGCTCTGGGCAAGGGGGATAATGGGGAAAGCAGTGCTTCATTGTGTTGCTCAACACATCAAAGACAGGCAGACCCTCTATGTCAAACGCCTCCAGGAAACCTTGCTCAGCTCCTTGAGCGTATGATTAACAAATTTATAAAATTTCCTGCTCAGGCACAGTCGGTGGTTCGTCTTCTCGCCAATATCCGCGGCGGTCATCGCCATGACCGTGATTCATGTCCTTCCAATAATTAAAAAATTTCGCCAACCACCTTTCCTAGCCCCTTTTCCAAAGCTTTACTAGGTAAAAGATAGATGATCAACATCAACCTGTCAAATATATTTTTACAATAAATTTATTCCACATGTAGGGTTTTGATAAATAATAGAGATAGTTAAAATCTAAATAATTTAATTATGAGAACGTCCTTGCCTTCTTTCCCAACGGATATTTGCGAGAGAATTTGTAATAAAAAATGGATAAGCGATAATCTCTAATAATTATCAAAATGGTAGACAAATTCGTATATTAAATTGTGCACCTAGAAGCAGACAGTGTTAAGTGCCTGTAACCATTACCCAAGTTAATCATCTTGTCATCCATATTAAGATGTCCAGGCTGATAACGGTAACCTAAATAGTCATGGAAACTATTTCTCCTTTTGATGCTTCTTAGACCTGACAGAGAAGTCTGGCTATCCGCTCCTGGTCCATTTTTTGCAGGTAGGGATGCATGGGCACACTGAAGATGCGGGTGGCGTAATCCTCACTGACCGGAAAATCCCCTGGCTGGTATCCCAAGCCGGCGAATGCGGTTTGGAGATGCAAGGGCTTGGGGTAAAAGATGGCGGTGGGAATATCTGCGTCCTGCAATTTCTGCCGCAACCCGGCCCGATGGCTTTCGCTTGCCGCCAGCAGGGAATATTGGGCCCAGGCGCTCACATATCCTGGGGGTATGGAGGGGGCCCGCAGCGTGGCGCAAGGGCCGAGTAATTCAGTATAGCGTTGCGCCACCTGTTGCCGCAACTCCACTTCTTCCGGAAATATCTCAAATTTGGCCAGCAGAATGGCGGCCTGCAACGAGTCCAGCCGCGCGTTCAGGCCGATCCTGACGTTGTCATAGCGGTCGCCGCCCTGGCCGTGGATGCGCAGGGAACTCATGGTCTCCTTAAGGGCGTCATCATCCGTAAAGCACATACCCCCTTCCCCGTAGGCCCCCAGAGGCTTGGCCGGGTAAAAGGACGTGCAGCCGATATGGCCCAGGGCGCAAGCTTTCCTCCCCTGGTATTGGGCTCCGAACGACTGCGCGGCATCTTCAATGATAAAGAGACCATAGTCGGCGGCCATGGCCTGGAGGCGATCATAGTCCGCGGGCAGGCCGAACAGGTCCACGGGGATTACCCCCCGGACCCGCAGCCGCGGATTCCCGCTTCTGCTGCCCTGGCGGCCAGAAGGCAGCGGATAAATCGAGGGATCATGGGCTTGGACCGCCTGGATGGCCTTTTTCAGGAAGGCTGGGGCCAGATTGAAGGTTTCCGGGTCGATGTCCACAAAGACCGGGGTCGCGCCCAGGAGGGAAATGACTTCGGCCGTGGCGATAAACGTAAAGGGAGTGGTGAAAACCGCGTCACCCGGGCCGACGCCGTAGGCCATGAGCGCCAGCAGCAGGGCATCGGTGCCCGAGGCGCAGCCGATGGCGTGTCTGGTGCCCACATAGCCGGCCAGCCGTTTTTCCAGCTCCGGCACTTCCGGGCCCATGATGTACTTGCCGTGAGCCAGCACCCGTTGGATGCGCTCCTCGAGTTTCTCTTTGATGCGCCGTTGCTGCGCTGCCAGATCAATAAAATCCATGCACTCAGACTCCGGAAAGTTTAGTGGGGTAGTGGGAGGGCCAGAAGACCAGCGATCAGTGATCAGTGATCAGTGATCAGTAAAAACAATGCCTTTTAGTCCAGTCTTTTTCACTGATTACTGATTACGGATTACCGATTACGGTTGCCGCCCTCCCTGGAAATCACCTCAAGCCTGGACGATATGGTCCCCCGGCAAACCTTTAAAGGCATTCCTGGTATCCACAATCAGGGGGGCCTGGGAAGCGATCCAGGCATAGTCGTAAACGCTATGGTCCGTCACCAGCAAGACGCAATCCGCGCCTTTAAGGACCTGGTCGGTCAAAGGCACGGAGGTCATGATCAGACCCGGATAATGCCGCCCCCCCCGGCATTGAGGGATATAGGGATCGTTATAACTCACCTCGGCCCCCTCTTCTTTGAGCAAATCCAAGATTTTCAGGGCCGGGGATTCCCGGGGATCGTCCACGTCCTTCTTATATGCCAGGCCCAGGAGCAAGATTCTTGCTCCTTTCAGGGCCTTTCCCCGGCGGCCCAGGGCTTGGGCCAGCCGTTGCACCACAAAATAGGGCATGTTGGTGTTGATCTCCCCCGCCAACTCGATGAAGCGGGTGGAGAAATCGTATTCCCGGGCCTTCCAGGTCAGGTAAAAAGGGTCGATGGGGATGCAATGCCCCCCCAAGCCCGGCCCGGGATAAAAGGCCTGGAACCCGAAGGGTTTGGTTTTGGAGGCCTCGATGACTTCGAAAATATCCACCCCCAGGCGCAGGCAGAGCATCTTCAGTTCGTTTACCAGGGCAATGTTCACCGCCCGGTAGATATTTTCCAGGAGTTTGCTCAGTTCCGCGGCCTGGGTGGAAGATACCGGGATGACCCGGTCCACCACCTGCCCGTAAAGAGCCACCCCGTGTTCCAGGCAGGCGGGAGTTATGCCCCCCACCACTTTGGGGATGGTCTTGACCTCATATTGAGTGTTGCCGGGATCTTCCCGCTCCGGGGAGAAGACCAGATAAAAATCCTTCCCCACCTCCCCGCCTGCGGCCTGCAGAATGGGGAGCATCAGTTCCTCGGTGGTGCCCGGATAGGTAGTGGATTCCAGGGAAACTAGCTGCCCCGGACGCAGAGTGGCGGCGATCAGCCGGGCGGTGCCTTCCACGTATTGTAAGTCCGGCTCCCGTTTCCGGGTTAGGGGGGTGGGCACGCAAATTATCAAGACATCCGGTTCCCCCAACCGGCCCATGTCGCTGGTGGCCTCAAAGCACTTTCCTGCGCCGCTCTTTACCAGATCCGCCAGGCGGCTAGAGGGAATGTACTTGATATAGGATTCCCCCCGGTTGAGACGCTCCACTTTTTGGGCATCCGTATCAAATCCCAGGACCCCAAATCCCACCTCGGTGAAACGCAGGACCAGGGGCAGGCCCACATAGCCGAGACCGATAATGCCCACCAGGGCTTGTTTATTTTTAATTTTTGCCAGTAACTCCATTAATCCACCTGCAAATTCTCTCTGATCAACCTTAATGTAAATGAAAATCGTCAATTCCACATTAGAAAAATCTATCTCCAGCCCCCCGGGGAAAATTCCCTGGGAAAATGGGGACAGCCTCATGAACAAAATTTCTAGCAGGTTCTTCCCTTTCTTTTGGGAATAAAAGTCTTTTTAATTTCTTAAGCCCCAAGCCTCCCGTTCTCCGGAGCAGCCGGAGGAATTAACTTGGAAAAAAAGGGAAAGGGAAAAGAGGCAAAATGGCAGCCTCCAACGATACTGCTGCCCAGGTTTACGCGTCCCGGGGGTCCCGCCCGGGCTCAACCCCAGGGATCGGCACAACGCCGCCCTGGCCGCGGTCATCCACCCCTACCCCACCCAAGCCGCAGCCATCCGGCAAACCGGCGACCTCTATAACCACACCCGGTTGACTCCCAGCCTCGAAGGCCTGTTTACCAGGTATCTTGTCTGGTGGCGGTAATGGCTGGCAATTGAGGGGATTTGAGAGGACCACAGGCGAAACGCCTGTACTACTGCCTCCTCCCTCAACATCCTTTTTCCAACTCTCCCCGCCAGAAGAGATGGTGCACCGTGTTCAAGCGCCAATTTCCCTCTCCAGCCTGGCGCAAGGCGGCAGTAAAATCTCCTGCCCTCAAAGAGTGCCCCCAACTCACGGATTTAAAAGCCAGATAAACCAGGGGAAAGGGGAGTCCCTCTTCCCGGGAAAAGGCCCGTAGCGCCCGGGCGCTGGTCTCCCGTTTCATCTCGTAGATCCAGGCCCGGCCCCCGGGCCTGAGGACGCGTCGCAGTTCCTTTAATCCCGCTTGGCGGTCCGCCCAGATATGCAGGCTGAGTGTGGCCACCACCTGATCAAAAATGCCGTCGCCGAAGGGCAGGACCAGGGCGTCCCCCACCACCAGGGAGACCGGCGGGGGGTTCTCTCTTCTCCGGGCCAGGCGAAGCATTTGGTAATCCAGGTCCAGGCCCCAAAGACGCACATCAGGGCGCGCCCGGGCAAGATAGCCCAGGAGATAACCAGGGCCGGTGCCCACATCCAGGACCCTGCCCCCGGAAAGCAGGCCGGGCGCCAGGTCGGCCACCAGCCGCCGGTAAATCCTCCGGGCCAGAGGCCCCCGGGCCATGAGGTTATAAAGCCAGGGCGGCGGTTCCGGATGCCTTCCCAGGATAGTCATCGAGGTCAGCCCCATCAAGTTCCAGGGAAGAGGTTTCCCTTAAATTAGTGTGCCGTATGTCTTGGATAACCATATATTATTATTGATTTTTTTAAGAAAAAATGCCAGAAAGAAAAACACCCCGGTTCATTTCACCCTCACCGCCAGCAGCCGGGATGGCCTGCTGCAGGGCCACCCGGCTTTTTTTTATGCTGCTGTCCTTTTCAACGCCTCATTTTCTCAAGAAGCATACCCCTGCATCGTCTGGGTGATAACCCCAAATCCTAGCGCCAGGCTGGGCCATGGTCAATTCCCAGTTATTGACTGGGTTTAATTAACTCATCTCCCCGGACAAAGCAAAACCCGGGGCAAAAAACGGAGGGTTCCCATGACTGCCAAACAAACGGCAACCGGCAACCATTATGGTTTAGAGGTCTCCCGCCTGGGGTTGGAAATGATCGTGCATTTCGAGGTCATTTCGGAAAAGTACTATGAAAAGCATCTATGCAAACCCATCTGGCCCGGCGGCGCCAGCGGGGTGACCATCGGCATCGGCTACGACCTGGGGTATAATGACCCGGAGACTATCCAAAGTGATTGGGGGGAGCAAATTTCGGACGCAGACCTGGACGGCCTGCTGGCCGCCGCGGGGCTGAAGGGCCAGGAGGCTCGGGGATATCTCGACCAATTGCGGCATATCAACATCCCCTTGGACCAGGCTAAAGACGTCTTCTACTCCAAAACCTTGCCCCGCTATGCCCGGATGACCCGGAAGGCCTATCCCGGGATAGAGGATCTGCCTGCGGATGCTCAAGCCATGCTGTTGTCCCTGGTTTTTAACCGGGGGCCGGCCCTGGAGGGGTCCCGGCGCCGGGAGATGAAGGCCATCAAGCCCCTGGTGCAGGCCGGGGATCTCCCGGGCATAGCCACACAAATCCGGTCCATGAAGCGTCTCTGGGATATTGACCAGTTACCGGGGTTGCACGTACGCCGGGACCGGGAGGCGGAGTTGCTCGAGAATGCCCGTACCTCCTACCCCCCCGGGGAACTGGTGCGCGTCTGATACCATGTTCGCATTGTAAGGGGCGGGTTTTAAACCCGCCCCTACAAGTGATATCAATATGTTAGCATGTTATTTTGTTTCATTTCAAAGCGAACATGGTATGAGAGGGTTTTCAGTTTTCAGTTTGCGGTTTTCGGTTAAAATAAAGATTATGAACCGGCCGGTTAATCCCCCGAAAGCCGTAGCCCTGGTCGGCCCCTCCAATAGCGGCAAGACCGGACTCATCTGCCGCCTGGTGGGCTGGTTTCAGTCCCAGGGGCTGGAAGTGGCCGTATTGAAGCACAGCCACAAGCTCAATTTGGGGGATCAAGTCAAGGATACCGGGCGCTACCGCCAGGCCGGGGCTAGGAACCTGGCCCTGGCCGGCCCCGGACTGCTGCAGATCACCCGCTGTCTGCCGGAGGACCCGTCCGTGGAGCAGGTCCTGGCCGCCTGGGCCCCGGACGCGGACCTGATCCTGGTGGAAGGTTATAAATCCAGTTCCCTGCCGAAAATCGCCCTGGTGGGCTCCCAATTGGAGGAGGTCCTCCCGGACTATTCCCAGGTTATCGCCCTGGTGAGCGCAGAACCCTGCGAGTCCCGGCTGCCGGTCTTTGCCCCCCACCAGGTGGCGGAACTGGGCCGGTTTATCCATAACTTTCTGTTCTCAAGGCTCGATCAGGACTAATAAGATTAAGAGTTGGGGAAGGGGTTGGGGGAGGATGGAGGGGCCCCGGCGCCTCACCGGGGGCAGCCCTGCTCCTCCCCCATTTTTCTACCTGGGCAGGAACCGGTCCGGGCTGACCTCTTCCTGCTCCTGTTGATGGGTGAGACGATCCGGTTCTGCGCCGGCCCGCCTGCCTGTTTCTTTCCAAGCAGACAGCCTCTCCTGGAGCAACTTCCTGAGCCCTTTGGCATCCAGGCCATTTTGGGCGCCGGTGATGCTGCCTCCCACCAGGGCTAATAATTCCACCATCATTTCCTTCATATGTTGCGACTGGGCGGTCAGCTCGTGGGAGGCCCCCGCGCTTTCCTCGGCGCTGGCCGCCACCTCCTGCAGCACCCGGTTCATTTCGTTGGCGGCCTGGTTTATCTGGTCCACCCCCTGGGCCTGCTCGTGGGAGGCCGCGGCAATTTCCGCCACCAGTTCTTTGACCTTGGAGGTGCCGGTGTCTACCTGGGAGAAGGCCTCCCCGGTTTTTTCCACCAGGATCACGCCGGATTTGATCTTGGCCACTGTGGCGTCAATTAAGGCGGCCGTATTCCTGGCGGCCTCGGCCGCGCGCATGGCCAGGTTTCTTACTTCATCGGCCACTACGGCAAAACCGGCCCCGGCATCTCCAGCCCGGGCCGCCTCCACCGCCGCGTTCAAAGCCAGCAAGTTGGTCTGAAAGGCAATTTCGTCGATAGTCTTAATGATTTTCGCGGTCTCATCACTGGCCTGAGAAATATCCTTCATGGACACGATTAATTCGCCCATGGATTTACTGGCCAGTTCCACCACCCCTTTGGTATCGTTCATCAGCGAATTGGCCTGAAAGGCATTTTCCGCGTTCTTTCTGGTCATCGCCGCCATCTCTTCCAGGGAGGAAGAAGTCTCTTCCAGGGACGCGGCTTGTTGGGAGGAACCGGTGGCCAGCAGCTCACTGGCGGACATTACCTGCCCGGAGGATGAGGCAACCTGTTCGGAGACTCCGGAAAGCCGGTTAATGAAGGAATTGATGGGTTTGGTAATGCCCTTGGTAATCAAGACGCTGATCAGGAGGCAGACCAGGATGCCGATTATCCCGCCGGATATCAGCATCCTGGCGGAGTTGGTCAACACCTGGTCAACATTGACCGCACTCTTCATGGTTTCGCCGATACCGGCATTGGCTGCGACCTTGGCCGTTTCCAAGGCTTCATTCCCCGCCAGGGTCCGCTTCTGCCCCAAATTGGTCAAGGATTGAAAGCTGGTTAAAAGTTTCTGCATATTGGTTTTATAGGAAGAGCCCGCGATCCTGATGTCTTCCAATTGGGAAATAGTGGCGTCTTCGGTGGTCTTCTTTTGAATCGCGGACAACTCATTTTCCACTTCTTGAAATGTCTTGGTTGCTTCCACAATAATTTTCGGTTCCCGGAGCAATTGGCCTTTAATGGTTTCCAGTTGGATGGCGTAGCCCAGTTCCGCCACGTTATCCATGCCCCGGATCTTGCTCCAACGATCTTCCAGTTGGGGGGCGGCGGCTCCGGCCTTGATTAGCTCATGCAACTTGCCGTTTTGCTCTTCCAGGAACTCCTGGCAGGTCTTAAGGAAATCCTGGGCCGCAGCCTCCAGCTTCTTCCGGATTACCTGGATCTCCTTGGCCACCTTTTCGGTCTCGTTGATCAGGGATTCGTATTCTTTAATCTTAGCCCCGGCCTTGGCGGTATTCTCCTTCAGTGTCTGCAGATTGGGGTACTTGGCGGCCAACTCCGCGGCTTCCTGGAGGTGTTTTTGGGCGAGACCAAGTTGCTCTCTGGATACGGTCAGGTAGGAGTCCTCATAGGAAAATTGATAGGCCTGCATTTCTGAAATGGTTCTGAGGACATAGCGCTCCACATCGCTGGCGATCCGGGTTTGCGGCATATACTCGTTGGACAAGACCTGGGCTTCCTTGGCCAGGGTCTTCATAATGTACAGAGAAATCCCGGTCAATATCAGCGCCAGAATCAGCACGATGCTGAAACCGCCAAAGATTTTGGAGCTTAACTTCATGGATTTCATAGGCTTCAAACCTCAATTTCAGGGCGGCCTTTTTGCAGGCCGCCCCAACATGGGTCAGCGACTTACTTTTTATAAACCCCGCAGCCGATGACGATATCTCCCACCCGCTCCAGGTACATCTCTTTGGGTTCGATCTTTTTGGATACCGGGTTCATGAATTTATACTCCTGCCAGGCTGTGGTCTTGGCCTTCATCAGTGCGGCCCGCTCTTTCATGTATTCCTTGCCGTCCACATCCTTGAAATCCATCAATTCCTTGCCTACCATGCTTTTCTTCTGGCCGTGGGCCAGGCACTTCATGTTCATATCGTAAACGACTATGTACAGGTCCCGGTCCACAAATTGACCCTTGGGGTTGCTAAATTCGGCAAATGCCTTTTCATTGCCGTTGGCCTTGATGTAGTCGATGGCCTTTTTCACCATGGCCACGGCTTCCTCTTTGGTTCCCGCATCGGCTGCAAAACTGGTACAGTAGCCCAGGATCAAAAATAGACCGATAAACGCCAGCACCATTGCCTTTTTCTTCATGCCTTGCTCCTTTAAATGTGTAATTTTACCGAAAAACACGATATTTTTGACCAGCCTTCACCTTGCCGGACTGCTTTCAACCTATCTTGGCGTTCTCCGGAGTTGTGGGTGCTAAGTTCTGTTGCTATATCGGCTTAGGGAAATCTTTACATTAATTCCCTTGGTATCACGAGGGTATTTACCTTCGGACCCGCAGGATTTTCTATCAGTGGGGTTCTACTCCAGATATTTCTCGCTAATTTGATAGAGGTTGAATGCAGCCGTCTTTGATTATTGTTTTTTTATAGATTATTGGGCATTGGGCCAAATAGCCTCAAAAAACTCCCCTTGCCCGACCCCGGGAAGATAGAGGTTGGGGATTTTCCCCGGGCCCAGTGAGAACAGGCCTGTTCTCTTGGCGGCCGTGGTTGCCGCCGTGACTACTCAGGTGATAAGATTGGAGAGAAAGTTAAAGGGAGGGGGAAAGGGCCGGCAGTCAACGGCCCTCTCCCATAATAGACCTTCAAGCCTTTTTTTCGCCGATGACATCGTGGGCCCAGCTAAGCGCGGCCGAGGTATTGGGGAAGCCGATGGTGCTGGTGAGCAGGACCAGGGCGTGGATAATTTCCTCCGGCTGGGCCCCGGCCTGCAGGGCCCGGCGTACATGGCTGTGCACCGATCCTTCCGAACGGATGGCCGCGGCCGCGGCCAACTGGATCAGTTGGGAGGTCTTTTCGTCCAGGGGCCCGGTGGTTTTCACCGCCTCCCCCAGCCGTTCCAGGGCTTCAAAGAAAGGCCCATGCTTTTTCTTCAGGAAACTGTACCATGGTGGATAAATTTTCTCCGGCATGTGAGATACCCTCCCCTTAGCTGATCTGTTCTTGGGCTCTTAATCGGCCAGGCATGGTATAAAGGTAAGTATTTGACCGGCTGCTGGCAATGGCCAGCATGTACTTATACCATGTCCGCATTGTAACAAGGGGCGGGTTTTAAACCCGCCCCTACAAGTGATATCAATATGTTAGCATGTTATTTTGTTTCATTTCAAAGCGAACATGGTATTAAACCAATTCGCGATTAAAAGACGTTGAACCGTAGCGAACCTGGTGTTCGCCCTGGAGGCCGGGCGAATACAAGATTCGCCCCTACAAGAAAATTGTCGTTTGATTGCAACTTGGTATTAAACCTAGGTGGGGGAGTCTGGCCCTGGGGGTCCTAGGCCCGCCTCTCCCTTAAGGGGCAGATAGGCGCAATCCGGAACTTCCGAGCAACTTTAGATAGGGGAAGGATATGTCCAGAGAACGGTTATCCAGAGGCATGATCCAAGTTTACACCGGAGACGGCAAAGGCAAGACCACCTGCGCCCTGGGCTTGGCCTTGCGCGCGGTGGGGCAAGGCTTCAAGGTGTATATGGTGCAGTTTATCAAAGGCCGGGAAACCGGAGAATCCCGGGCCGCGGCCCGCCTGGCCCCGGAGATGACTCTGCGCTACTTCGGCCGCCCCGGCCTGGTCAATCTCCGCGCTCCGGACCCGGAGGACCTGGCCCTGGTCAGAGAGGCATGGGACCTGGCCCGGAAGATCATTGCCGCGGGGGAGCACGACCTGGTGATCCTGGATGAAATCAACCTGGTCCTGGCCTACCACCTCGTGCCCCTGGATGAGGCCCTGGAGGTCCTGCGCCAGCGGCCCCCCGGGGTGGAAGTGGTTCTCACCGGCCGCCAGGCCCCCCCGGAACTGGTGGCCCTGGCCGACCTGGTCACGGAGATGCGCCCCGTCAAGCATTACTATGAGGCCGGGGTAAAGTCCCGCCGGGGAATAGAGTGGTAGGGAAAAAGCCAGTGATCAGTGGTCAGTAAAAAACAAAAGGGACTGCTCTTTCTTTTACTGCTCACTGCTTACTGCTCACTGCTTACTGCTTACTGCTTACTGCTTACTCATACCAGCACCCCCACCACCCCCCAGGCCCCGGCCCGGCTCAGGTACAGCACCAAAAAAGTCAGGCCGGCCATGATCAGGGAGGTGGCGTATAAGATGCGGATAGCCTGGGGGTAATGGTAGGCTTTCAGAGGATGGTGGGGGTCGCCGATATAGGGTTTCGGCACTACCTGCCCGAAGTAGGTGCTGGGCCCCCCTAGGCGCACCCCCAGGGCCCCGGCCATGGCGGCTTCGGGCCAGCCGGCGTTGGGGCTGGCAGCGTTGCGGGCGTCCCGGCGCAGAATGCGCCAGGCCCCCCGGTGGTCCAGGCCCGTCACGGCCGCGGCCAGCACCATGAGGAGCGCGGTCAGGCGGGCCGGCAGGAAGTTGAGGACATCGTCGGCCCGGGCCGCCACCAGGCCGAACCGGCCATAGCGGTAGGTTTTATAACCCACCATGCTGTCCATGGTATTGGCGGCCTTATACAGAAAAAGTCCGGGAAGGCCCAGCAACAGGGTGAAAAACATGGGGGCCGCCACCCCGTCCGCCAGATTTTCCGCCACGGTTTCGATGACCCCCCGCCTGATCTCCACGGGACCCAGTTCTGTCGTATCCCGGCCCACCACCATGGCCAGGCGGGACCGGGCCTCATCCAGGGAACCCCGGGCCAGGGCTTCCTCCACCCGGCGGCTTTCGTAGTGCAGACCCCGGGTGGCCAGGCCGGCATACACAAAATAAGCGAGAATCGCCGCCCCCGCCATCCGGGGGAGTATCGCCACCGCGCCCAGCACTCCCAGAGACCCGATCAAGGTGGTTCCCATCACCCCCAGCCAGAAGAGGACGCCTGCGGCCACCCGGGACCGGTAGCAGACCCCTTCCCAATACTCGATGACCCGGCCCAAATAGCGGATGGGATGGGGCCATTGGGGCGGGTCCCCCAGCAGGAGATCCAGAAGGTAACCCACCAGAAACGGGAAGGCCAGGCCCATGGTCTGCTCCTGTTAATACCGTTTTCGGTTTTCGGTTTTCTGTAAATAATAATATGAGCCCCCTGCGAAGGGCTCATATTCTTTCATCTCTGGCCACTGGCCACTGACCACTATCATTTCTGGCCCCTCCCCCCACCAACCCTATCGTAAAAAATGCGCCAGCGCGTTAAGAAGCTGCCGGTTCTCTTCCCGCCCGCGCACGGCGACGCGTATAAACCTCTCATCCAGGCCCCGGAAATTGCTGGCGTCCCGGATGACGATCCTTTTGGAGAGCAGGGCTTTTTGCAGGCTGGCCGCGGTGAAATCCGGGCGGTTGAGCTTCACCAGGAGGTAGTTCACCGCGCTGGGAAAGGGCTGCAGCCCCGGCAGGGCCTTGAGTCCCTCCAGGAGGCGCTCCCGCTCCCGGCGCACCAACTCCCGGGAACGGTTCATATATTCGATATCCCGGAGGCAGGCCCGGCCCATGGCCTGGGCCAGGGTATTCACCGACCAGGGTTCCTGGACCGCAGCCAGGCGCTCGATCAGACCGGCCCCCCCCAGGAGATACCCCAGGCGCATGCCGGGAATGGCGAAGAACTTGGTAAAGGAGCGCAGGATCAACACCCGGGGGAATTGGGCCAGACGGGTCTTGAAGGAGGCCTCCTCCACAAAATCGATGAAGGCCTCGTCCAGGAGCAGATAGGCCCCCGCGGCCTCCAGCCCCGCAGCCAGCTCCGCCAGGAGGTCCGGGGCCAGTAAGGCCCCGCTGGGACTGGCCGGGTGGGCCAGGAAGACCAGGTCCGCGGCCTGGGGGTCCAGGGGCCGATCCAGGGTGAAATTTTGGGCCTCGGTGGTGAGGTGAAAAGCCGCCGGCACACCCCCCGCGTGCAAGGCATGTTCGTATTCGCTGAAGGCCGGGGCGACGATCACCGCTTTTTTCGGCCTCAGGGCCCGGGCCGCCAGGTAAATCAGCTCCGTGGAGCCGTTGCCCACCAGAATCTCCCCGGGGTTAAGGTGGTGGTAGGCCGCCAGTTCCTCCTTCAGGGCCAGGCAGCGGCGATCCGGGTAATGGACGATCTCCGGCAGGGCCTCCTGGATGGCCCCCGGTATTCCCGGAGGAAACCCCAGGGGATTGATATTGGCTGAAAAATCCAGCAGTTCCCTGAGGTCCAGCCCCAGGGTGCGGGCCAGGTGGTAGACGTCGCCCCCGTGTAGTGGGGTCTCTTCGGGTAAACTTTTACTCAGTCTCATAAGTGAACACATTTCTCGACTCTAACTCGTTCCCAAGCTCTGCTTGGGAACGCAAGTGGGGGCGAAGCTCCTGCTTCGCTCTGGATTCCCAGCAGCGTGGAAACCAAAAGACGTTGATATTTTTCTCATGGCTCAATCATGGCCCGAATCTTGACAATATCCAGATGCCGGCGCATCAGGTCTGCCAGGCGGTCCAACTGGGCCTCCTGAAAGTCTTTGAAAGACCAGGCCGGAGAGTCCGCCCCTGCCTGGCTCCGGTTCTGGGCAATTGCCGCCAGGGACCCTCGCCTAAATTCATCGTTGTCAAAGAGGCCATGGAGGTAAGTCCCCCAAACCCGGCGGTCGGGACTGACCCAGCCGTCCCCCACGGACACGGGAACGCGGTTGCGGCTGATGATCTCAAAGGCCGGCTGGCCCTCCCCCCGGGAGCGTGTCTCCCCCATGTGGATTTCATAGGCCTCGATGACCGGCCCCGGGCCTGGAAGCGCCCGGGCCTGCACCTGGGTGGTGGTCTTGGCCCCGGCCATGGTGGTGACCACCGGCAGCAGTCCCAGGCCCGGCTCCGTCCGGGGCGGGCCTTCCACCCCCAGGGGGTCTTGTATTTCCAGCCCCAATATCTGATAGCCTCCGCAAATGCCTACCAGGTAGCCGCCATTGCGGGCGAAGGCCTGAATCTGCGGAAACAGCCCGCTCTCCTGAAGATAGAGGAGATCGCTGATGGTGTTCTTGGTCCCGGGCAAAATGAGCAGATCCACCCCGTCCAGCCCCTGGCGGTGGTCCAGGTAACGCAGGGAGACGCCCGGTTCCTGCTCCAGGGGGTCGAAATCGGTGTAGTTGGAGATGTGGGGCAGGCGCACCACACCGACACGCAGACTCCCGGCCGCGGACCAGTCTCCGGGGTTAGGTTTGCGCCCCAGGGCCACGCTGTCCTCTTCCGGGAGAACCAGGTCCGGGGCAAAGGGCATCACCCCCAATACCGGCCGCCCGGTGCGCCTCTCGATGATCCTTTCCCCCTCCTTGAACAATTCCGGGTCCCCCCGGAACTTGTTGATGATGAACCCGGCCAGCAAGCCGCGCTCAACGGGAGTCAGCAGATGGAAGGAGCCGATGGTGGCCGCAAAGACCCCGCCCCGGTCGATGTCCGCCACCAGGAGCACCGCGGCCCCGGCCTTCTTGGCCATGTTGAAATTGACCAGGTCGTTTTTCTTCAGATTCAGTTCCACCGCGCTGCCGGCCCCCTCCAGGATGATAAGCTCATAGTTGTTGCTCAGGCGGCGGTAGCTCTCCATCACCTTCCGCACCAGCCGGGGCTTGTGCCGGTAATATTCCTGGGCGGAGAAATTGCCATAGACCTTCCCGTGGACGATCACCTGGGAGCCCACCTGGCTGCTGGGTTTGAGCAGGATGGGGTTCATGTCCACGTGGGGGGCCAGGCCCGCGGCCTGGGCCTGGACCACCTGGGCCCGGCCCATCTCCCCGCCTTCCGGGGTGATGAAGCTGTTCAAGGCCATGTTTTGGGCCTTGAAGGGCGCCACCCGGATGCCCTCCTGGCGGAAGATGCGGCAGAGCCCGGCCGTGATAATGCTTTTACCCACGTCCGAGCCCGAACCCAAGATCATTAAGGGGCGGTATTTCATAGAATCCCATATTCTCGTTCCCAAGTTGTACTTGGGAACGAGTTTAAATATGGTTTTCAAACTTTCGGCGGCAACGGGCCGCCCTGCGTCTATTTATTATTATGGGAGTCTGCGGGGAAAAAATGTGGAACAGCCGCCCTCGGCTGTTCTTGAGCAGGCAAGGGCGCCTGCTCCACATCTTTCCCGCCCTCCCTTCAACCTGCTATTTTTTCGTCCTCAGCCCCGGCTGCCATTACCTGATACTTATTCAAATACCCCCGGGGCGTAATCATGTACGGCCCATAGGTAAAGGTCTGGGAATTGCCCACAATGATGACGGTCTGCATGTCCACCGGGTATGACAGCATCTCCTTAAGGGTGGTGATCACCACCTCCTGCCCCTGCCGCATGGCCCGGGAGACGATACCCACCGGGGTGGCCGGGTCTTTGACCTTAAGCAGCAGGTCCCGGACCGCGGCCAGTTGCCAATCCCGCTTCTTGCTCTTGGGGTTATAGAGGCCGATGACGAAATCCCCGGCCGCGGCCAGTTCCACCCGTTTGTGAATGGTCTCCCAGGGGGTGAGGAGATCGCTCAGGGAGATGGCGGCAAAATCGTGCATCAACGGCGCGCCCAGAAGGGCCGCGGCCGCGGCCAGGGCCGGCACCCCGGGAATCACCTCCAGGTGAAAATCCACTTCTCCCGCGCCTTGGGGCGGTCCCACCTTGAGGCCCCGGGCCGCGCAAATCTCCAGGACCAGCCCGGCCATGCCGTAGATGCCCGCGTCGCCGCTGGAGACCAGGGCCACCTGGGCTCCTTTCTCAGCCCGGTCGATGGCCGCCCGGCAGCGTTTCACCTCCCCCTTCATGCCGGTGGCCACCACCTCCTGGTGGGTCAGCAGGGACCCTAAAAGGTCCAGGTAAGTGCGGTAGCCCGCCACCACCTGGGCCGCGTCCAGGGCGGCCCGGGCCTGGGGGATGATATACTCCGGAAACCCGGGCCCCAGGCTGACCACCGTCAGGCGGCCCGGGCCACGGCTAGGGTGGCGTTGGCGCCCTTCACCTTGGTCAGGATCAGCTCCACCCCCCCGGCCTTCAGGGCCGCGGCTTCGCTGACGCTGGCCACCCCCAGATGGCGGACCACCTGGGGCGAGGGATGGGGCACGGTTACGGTCTTCAGTTCCTCGGCGGTAAACCATATGAATTCCACTCCCAGATCGGCGGCTGCCTGCCGCAGACCCGGTTCCTCCTTCTTGGCTTCGATGGTGGCCAGGGCCTTCAGGGAGGCGAGGGACAACCCCTCTTGCCTGAAGGTCTCTTTAATGAAACTCAGAATTTCCGGGGCCGGGGTGCCCTTATGGCAACCCATCCCGGCCACCAGGTTTTGGGGGCGGAGAACCAGCCACCCCGGGGGCCAGGCCCGTTCCCGGAAACCCACGTACACGCTGGGTCCTGCCCCGGCCAAGGCCGCGTCCAGGTCATTTCCGCGGCTGAAGAGGCCGGGGTTTTCCTTGATTAAATCGGCCAGGAACCCGTCCGGGTCCACCAGGCGGACCTTATTCCCGGACAACAGCGCCATGTGCACCTGGCGCACCGCGGCCAGGTTCTCGATGCTCAAACCCCGGGCTGCAGCCAGGGAGTCCAGGGCCGGTAGCCCCTGGATGTCAGTGGCGGTGGTGATCACCGGGGTACCGCCCAGGATTTCAGCCACCCGCCGGGCCAAATCGTTGGCCCCCCCCAGGTGCCCGGAAAGCAGGCTGACCGCGAACTGTCCCGCTTCATCCACCACCACCACCGCCGGGTCCGTATCCTTGCCCCGGAGATAGGGGGCGATGCTCCTGACCACGATGCCCGCGGCCATGATGCACACCAGATTTTCGCCGGCCTGAAAGGCTTCCTGGAATACCGGGGCCAACTGGTGGAAGGCCCTGACTCCCGGGTCCTCCCCGGCCTGGCCCCGGGGCAGCCAGCATTGGGCCCCGGCCAGGTTTTTACACAGCCGCCGGGCCAAAGCCGCGCCCTGGGGGGTGAGGGCTACAATCCTGGTAGTTGGTCGCATAAACCCGCTAATTCCATGCTGCTTCTCTTCCCCCCTTGGAAAAAGGGGGGGTTAGGGGGGATTTTATAAGCGGCTGAAAATTTACTTAAATCCATTGCTGTTCACTTTAGCGATTTTAAGGAATTGGTGGGCAGTGCCCACCCTACATTTTTCTGATTCTCGCAACCAAGTTCTAATCTTTCGATCCGGCCCGGAACCCATGGGCAAAGGTCCGGTCATAAAGTTTGGACTGGGCCTGCAGGCTCCCTTCCCGGGCGGCCAGGGCCGGGCCCACCAGGATCAAGGCCTGGCGCTCGATTCCGGCCTCTTTCACCTTGGCGGCGATATCGGCCAGGGTGCCCCGGATGATCTGCTGGTCCGGCCAACTCACCCGGTAGGCCACCGCCACCGGGGTCTTCGGGCCGTAGGCCGCAGTGAGTTCCGCCACCACCTGATCGATGAGCTTGATGCTGAGATAAATGACCAGGGTGGACCCATGCCCGGCCAGCTCGCCCAGAGCTTCCTTGTCCGGCACCGGGGTGCGCCCGGGGGCCCGGGTCAAAATGACCGTCTGGGTCACCTCCGGCAGGGTGAGTTCCTGGGCCAGGGCCGCGGCCGCGGCCGCGGCAGCGGTGACCCCGGGAATCACCTGGCAGGGAATCCCCTCTTTCTCCAGGATTTCCAATTGCTCCTGCATGGCGCTGAACAGGGCGGTGTCCCCGGAGTGGACCCGCACCACCCGTTTTCCGGCCCGCTGGGCGTGGATCATCTTGGGGGCAATCTGCTCCAGGTTCAGGGGGGCGGTGTCGATCAGTTCGGCTCCGGGTTTAGTCCAACCCAGCACCGCGTCCGACACCAGGGAGCCCGCATAGAGGACAACGTCCGCCCGGGCCAGGGCCCGCTGCCCCTTGACCGTGATCAATTCCGGGTCTCCCGGCCCGGCCCCTATGAAGATGACGGGGTATTGCTCAATCATTTCAGATTTGCTTCCTTATGTTTTGCGTTCTTTTAAATTCTTATTAAACAATGCGAAAAATATTATCTTTTGAATTTGAAATAACCCAAATTCCTTTATCAAATGTATTGTGCGATAAATCTAATGCTTTTTTAATATATTCTATTGCCATACTCCAATCCCATTCAAGGCGAGACGTATCTCTGACCACAAGAGCAGTATTTTTTCCATAACGCATATTTAATTTCTTACTTATTCTATTGATTAACGTTTCAGTTACATTACCATTAAACGAGCTAACTCTTTCAAGTGGATGTGCTTTGCCTTCTTTAACTTTTGCCATATGCTCCTTAAGCCCATCTATATCACGGTGGTTTGATCGGCCACAAAGCGCAGCAATATCCTTTGGTAAATCTTCAGTCAAGGTAACATCAAAATTAAACGGATTATTCATTGAATCAAGGCAGCGAAAGTCAGGGGCATCAGAATGTTCCAAAATTCGAAATGAAGTCCCCATTTTTTCGTTATATAATCTAATAAATGCCTCCCCAGTAGCCTTTTCAATTTCTTCTTTTTCGCTCAAGTGATCCTTTTTCATTTTAATAAACCTTTCTTTAGCCCGCTAATGATCCACACCGGGTTCAGGGCCTGGAGGAAAATCCCCCCGGCCAAAGGTCGGGACCGGCTCACCTGGAGCTGGACCACCTCCATTTCCCAGCCGCCTTGAGACAGAACCTCCCGGGCCTTGTCCAGGGTCTCCAGGAGAGTGGCGGTGAGGACCACCCTGCCCTGCCCCTCCAAACGGTCCAGAACTGTTTTCAGGATGTCCGCCAAATCCCGGCCCCCCCCGCCGATGAAGACCCGCTGGGGGTCGGGCAGGTCTGAGAGGCACTCGGGCGCGTGGCCGCAGACTACTTCCAGATTGCCGACTCCGAACTTGGCCCCGTTGGCCCTGATCTGCGCGGCCCGCTCCGTATCCTGCTCTACCGCCAAGATGCGGCCGCCGGGGAGCAGCAGGCTGGCCTCCAGGCCCACGGAGCCGCAGCCCGCGCCCACGTCCCACAGGACCATCCCCGGGTAAAGCTCCAACTTGGCCAGGGCCACGGCCCGGACCTCGGCCTTGGTGATCAGGCCCCGCTGGTGTTGCAGAAGCTCTTCCGCCAGCCCCAGATGCAGCCGCGCCAGCCCTGGAACCTGCTTCTCGGTGCCGGACAGAATCACCACCACATTTAGAGGGGAAAACTCCCGTTCCTGGGCCTCTTCGGGGCTGAGCCAGGTAAGGCGCTCCGTTTTCTGGCCCAGGTCCTCCAAAACGCAGAGCATGGTGTCCCTTTGCCCCCGGGCCAGCAGAAACCGGGCTATGGCTCCCGGGGTGTGCTCCGGGTCGGTGTAGAGGATCAATTTTCCCGCCCGGCCCAGGGCTGCGGCCAGGGGCTCCCAGGCGCGGCCATGCAGACTGATGATCTCCGCGTCCTGCCAGGCTATTTTCAGACGGGCGCACGCGGCCTGGACCGCGGTGATGTTGGGGTGCACCACCACCCGGCCGGCCCCCAGGAGCCGCACCACCAGGGGCCCCACCCCATAGTAGAGGGGGTCTCCGGAGGCCAGGACCACCACTCTTTGATCCGCGGCCAGGGCCGGGAGTTGGGCCAGGGTGGCTTCCGGGTCCTTCCCCAGGGTGATTTTCCGGGCCGGATGCTCCAGGAAATACTCCAGGAGGCGCCGCCCCCCCATGAGCACCTGGGCCTCCCGGATAATCTCCCGGGCCTGGGGCGTCAGGTCCTCCGGGGACATGCCCATGCCTACCACGTGTACCGGAATCATATTATAGCTCTCAGCAGTCAGCTTTCAGCGGTCAGCAAAGACCAAAGATCGGCAAATGCCCAGCACTGTCCGGTTAGGTTTTTGCAAAAGCGTAATCCCTCAGAGGCTGAGACTCTGGGGGGTGATTATGCAGAATCCGAGCTTCATTTTGGATGTTAATGCGTAATTCTCTGACTCTGTTGAGG